>CAZTDY010000030.1:0-43059 GCA_964612295.1 uncultured bacterium
AACGTAGCGGGCAGCCGACAAACGCTGAGGACTCTGTTACTTCAATTATACAGGGGAGGGCTCCGAGTACGCAAACCGTGAGATCAGGAGCCGAACCAGCTCTTTTCTCCGCTGGTTTCCTCCCGCCCGTACGTTTGGCCTGGTGACTCTCGGATGATGGAGGTCCACGCCGCCATTGGTTCTGAGGCACGGGGCGCAGCAAGGAGGAGTCTGATATTCTCGAGAAACGGCCGTACGGCAGGTGCCAGCGCAATGGTGGTGCTGCCCAGCCTGTTGGTCGCCGTCTGCCTGGCCGGCGGCAGTCTGGGCTGCAGCAAGGTCGTGATGGACAGCCAGTGGCGGGACAAGGACATCGCCGTCGACGGCATCGCCACCGAATGGAGCGGCAATCTCTACGAGCTCGAAGACGCGGATCTCTACGTCGGCTTCTACAACGACGACTCAGATCTCTACCTTTGCCTCGTGCCGGCCAACGAATCACGCGAACGGCAGTTCATCACCGAAGGCTTCACGCTGTGGCTCGATCCAGAGGGTGGAAAGACCAAGGACTGGGGCATCCGTTTCCCGTTGGGCCTGCAGGGATCGCGCGGGACCCGGCAGTTACCGCCCGGCGACACGCAAACGCGCAAGAGCCAAGGCGGACCAGCGGGAAACGGGCCCCGCCAGCAGATGCCGATCCAGGATCTGCGCCGGCAGCTCACCCGGAATCTGGGCACGGTTGAGTTGCTTGGATCGGCCACGGACTTCCCCATTCGCTGTTCCCGCGATTCCCTGGCAGGCATCGATCTCAACGTAAGCATCCACGATGACGTGGTCATGTACGAGATCAGGCTGCCGCTTCTCGCAGATGTCGCCAAACCCTACACGTTGCAGGCCGCGCCCGGCGCGAAGATCGGCGTGGGCTTTGAACTCACCGCTCCCGAGCTCGCAAACATGATGGAACGGGCCGGACGCGAGTTCCCCAGCATGGGCGGCGGCAAAGGTGGCGGTCGTGGAGGCGGAGGCATGGGTCGAGGCGGTGGCGGCGGCCGCGGAGGTGGTGGAGGCCGCGGCGGCGGTGGACGCTCGATGCCCGAACGGCCCGAGATACCAGAGCACGTGATGGCTTGGACGGAAGTAACACTGGCCCCCTCGCCGCTCGTGGCGACGTCAGCGGACTAGTTATCCGTTGGGCCGCTCTCGAGCGCGCTCCCAAGGTCCGGATCGGAGGTCTGCCGGGTCTACCCCGCACGGCAGCCTCCGGCCGGACCTTTAGATCGCACCCAGGTCCCACGGCGCTTGCTCTCATTGCATTGGCTGGGCTCATTCCCCTACTATCTTCTCTTGTGCTTTCGCTGCGGGACGTGATCGCGCGCTCGCGCATTGTTCGAGGAAGAGGAGGGTCTCATGCTGGCGAAGCGTATGTCACGGATCAAACCGTCGGTCACCCTGGCAGTGAGCGGCAAGGCGAAGGAGATGGCCGCGAAGGGAATCGACATCGTCGATTTCAGCGTTGGCGAGCCCGACTTCAACACACCCGCTTCGGTCAAGGCCGCCGGCATCAAGGCCATCGAAGACAACTTCACCCGCTACACCGTCAATCTCGGCATCCCTGAGCTTCGCGAGGCGATCGCCGAGAAGCTGGCGAAAGAGAACGGCCTCTCGTACTCAACAAACGAGATCATGGTCACGAGCGGCGCCAAGCAGGCGCTCTTCAACCTTGTGATGGCCGTCTTGGACGAGGGAGACGAGATCATCATCCCTACCCCCGCCTGGGTCTCCTACGAGCCGATGGCCGCCGTGGCGGGTGCGAAGGCAGTTCTGGTGGAGTCCGGTCCGGAGAGCGGGTTTCTGATGAGTCCCGAACAGCTCCGCGCTAATCTCACGGATCGCACGAAGGCGCTCATGCTGAACAACCCCTCCAATCCCACCGGCGGGGCATACAGCCGCAGCGAGCTCGAAGCACTCGCCGACGTGCTACGCGACACGAACGTCCTCGTGATTGCGGACGAGATCTACGAAAAACTCGTCTACGACGACCTCTCCTTCACGAGCTGGGGCAGTCTGGGAGCGGAGTGGAAAGAGCGCTGCGTGATCGTGAACGGCGTCTCCAAGGCCTACGCGATGACCGGCTGGCGCATCGGCTATGCGGCGGCACCGGCCGAGCTCATCAAGGCAATGGGCAAGATCCAGGGCCACAGCACCTCGAACGCGAACGCCATCGCGCAGAAGGCCGCCGTCGAGGCGCTGCGCGGTCCGCAGGACGAGGTGGAGACCATGCGCCTCGCCTTCGCCGAACGCCGCGATCTCATGCTGGCCGAGATGCGGACCATTCCGGACGTCGTGTGCGCGAAGGCGCGCGGCGCGTTCTACCTCTTCCCGGATTGGAGCGCCTACCTGGGACGCAAGGTGGGTGACCGCGAAATCAAGACCTGTGTCGATCTGGCAAACTACATGATCGAGGAAGCGCACGTCGCCGTCGTACCCGGCGCCGGATTCGGCACCGACCGGGGCTATCTCAGATTCTCCTACGCGTCCGGGACCGAGCGCATCATGGAAGGGATGCGCCGGGTGCGCGACGCTGCGGCCCAGATCAAGTAGGTGCGGCCCGTCAGCGAACCAGGACCGCGCGGTGGCTGATCGCTCGGGTACCCAGACGCAACGTGAACAGGTACACCCCCGCCGGGGCCGGATTGCCTTGCGCATCGGTCCCATCCCAGACCAGCGCGTGCGGGCCCGCGGAACGGGGCAGATCGAGGCTTCGCAACCGGCGCCCGGAGATCTCATGGATCGTGAGAGTCCCGGGACTGCCCGGCGGCAACTCGAATTCGATCTCGCACCGCGATCCCAGAGAGCGCACTTCCAGCAGCCATCCAGGTGTTGCCGGGGAGGAATCGATGACCTCCGAGGCCGGCTCGAATTCGATCCATACCGGGTTCGTGAAGGCCCGGAACGCGTCATCACCCCGATCGGTTCGGCACTGGACGCGGAAGCAGTAAGAACCTTCGAGCTGGAGCGGCCCAAGATCAAGGACCCTCTCCCCCTCCCAGTCTTCACCGGTCGAAGTGGGGTCGAACGAGAGGAGCGGAGTCGTCGAGGCCGCATCGAGAGCGAGGAGTTCGACGCTCACCACGGGGCCGAAGTCCTCCGTGGATTTCCAGCGGACTGTGAGCGGGAGAGTCGCGCCGATGGAGGCCGTTCCTTCATCACCGATCATGAAGTCGTCGGGGTCGTAGAAGTCCCCATCGCCGTTCGCATCCACACCCAGGTTCACGAACGGCCCGTCCGTGGCAACCGTGGCCCCCGCGCGAACCGCGGCAAGGATCTCGGCCATCGCAGGGAGATCGTCTCCCGCACCGGGCACGCAGGCGACCGTCTGGACCTTGCCGATGGCGTTGTCGGTGGCGAAGTCATCGAGGGACATGTAGGTCGCGTAGTTGAAATCGCCGTGGGCGTCGCTGCCGCCCGCGATGAAGATGCGCCTCACCGGCGGTTCGAGATTCGCCTTGAGCCTGGCATCCCAAAGGGAGATTCCGGCCAGCAGTTCGTTGGGATACGGATTGTCGGGCTGCTGCCCCGCATCGAAATCGGACCAGGGGTTGTCCTGGTCGTTCGACTCGCGGGTCTCCCGGGTGTTGAAGAGCTGCAGACCGCGAAAGACGTCGCGCGTGAGGGCCACATCGATGTCCGCGGTCCCCCAGAGCGCTCCATTGACGGCCAGGTCGAGCCCGCCCCACTCCATCCCCAAATCAGACAGAGGGTGCGCGGCATACGCGCAGCCGGAGCCGGTGATCTGATCCAGTCCGTCAGGCAGGGAGGGCGTGACGGGCCGCTCGCCCGGCGCCCCGCTGTCGGGCGAGTGGATGTAGGCCTCGTTGTAGACCAGGCAATGGAGCGTCTTGTCATACGAACTCGGATCAATCGAGGCCACATTCAGTTCCACGCCCCGATAGAGCCGGAAGTCGGGCGTCTCAAAGAGAGCGACCTCTTCGCCCAACACATCCCAGGTGGAACCGATCGCGTTGTTGTCGCGATAGACGGTTTGCGTGCCGTTCTCATCCTGCACGGTGTATTCCCAGTGGCTCGTGCGGTAGGAGAAGCTGCCGTCGCCCATCTCATCGAGGTCACAGGAGTGATCGGTGGTGATCAGCCAGTCCAGTCCCATGGCGCGCCCCGCGCTGGTCACGGCCGGGAGCGGCGCACCGAACTCGGCGATGTTGTTCGTATACATCGTGTGATAGTGAAGGTCGCCGCCGAACCAGTCGGCCGGCCACGGATAGGGCGCGCGGGCGACATGCACGCGCAGGTAGCGCGTCTCGGTGTAGTTGAACCAATCGTCCCGGTAGTAGATCGACACCTTGAGTCTGATCACATCGCCCGGTCCGTAGCCCAGGTTGGCGGGCGTCAAGAGCGTGCCGTTGGGCAGCGATGGGTGACTTTCGGTGACCGTGGTGATGTAGGTCCAGAAGTTGTCCTCGCTCGCATCGTCCCCGATTTCCTCGTCGCCGAAGTCGTGGCCCCAGATGAGCGTCTCGCCCGAGGTGACATCCCAGCAGCGGATCCAGTGAAGCTCGCGCACATCGTCGACGTCGCAGTCCTTGAGGATGATCGTGAGGGGGATGGCGGTCTGCTCGCTCTTGACCCGCCAGGGAGCATCCATCACGAAGTCCTTGGCGAAGGTGTTGGCGTGACGGGAGGGCCCGTCGCCCGAACCCGCCGGGAACGCCTGCGCGCTGTGGGCGGCCGCAGGCGGCGCCCAGGCCGATAGCAGGCCGGTCAGCAGGATGAGGAGGCCCGGCCTCCACCGGGAAACGATGTCGGTCACAGCCCTTTGCCCGATCATGAGGGTCTCCTTTCGCTGACCAGTATACCCTATCGGGCCGGCCGGGCTCTGCTGCCAAGACGCCGGATCCAGTCTCCTCCGGACGCGCGAATCTGCTATAATCGACATGCAACTATGCTGTGCACATGCGCTTCGAGGGAGGACGTTCGATGCCCACACACCTTCGTAGGCCGACGCAATTCCAGTACGTCTTCCTGATTCTATCGGCCCTCCTGCTGCCCACCCTGGCCGCGGCCACTTGCCAAGACGTCGATCCCGTGGAGATTCTGCCAGCAGACGAGGCCTGTCCGTCCTGGCTCCGGGACGGGGAGACCATGACGGCCTACACGGAAACCGAACTCTTCGAGCTGATCAATGGCGGAGCAGGTCTGTATCTTGGTTACGGCTGGGTCGCGACCGCCATCCAGAACTACATCGGCGAGATCGAGGACCCGCCCGTCTACGCAACCATCAGCCTATTCAATCAAGGAACACTCGAGAATGCACAGGCGCTCTTCGAGGATCCGGATAGCGGCACCGGGGAAATGATCGACGGCTGGGGAGGCTCCGGCCTGGCGAGGATCCAGGTTGGATTCGGACTCACCCAGCTCGACTTCCAGGAAGAATGTTTCTTTGCACGGGTGGTCGTACTGTCGGATGAAGATGACGGCGTGGCGGCGGCGTACTGCCTCTCGCTGGCCATCATCGATCTGCTGCAGGGGGTCGTTCCCACCCAGTCACCCACCTGGGGACGGATGAAAGCGCTTTATCGCTAGTACACACAAGGGAGGTTTGGTCATGCGGAAGGATCGGGGCAGGGAGAGATCAAACGAAGGTGCCCGGCGTCTCCACGATGGATTGGCGCCGCCCAGGAGCGCACTCTCACGGCGTCACTTTCTCCGCAGCACGGCCATGGGCGCTGCCGGCCTGGCCGTCGGCCCGCAACTTCTGCGACCAGCGGTCGCCCGCGCGGGGACGATCTCCCGGGTGGTGCGCACCTTCGACGAGAACGCCACGACCGGCTGGGATACCGTCAACCAGGGACCGGTCGATGAGATGGTGCACTTCGCCATCCGCAATCTCACGGGGATCCCCGACACGGCCGAAGCCTGGAAGAGCTTCTTCCCCGGCATCGACGCGACGAAGAAGATCACCATCAAGATCAATCTCGCCTGCGGCGACGTTCCGACCCATCCCGAGGTCGTCAACGCCATCATCGATGGCTTGTTGATGATGGATCTGGACGGTCAACAGCTTCCCGAAGAAAACATCATCGTCTGGGACGCCGACAACCCCTTCTTCTGCGCGCAGACCGGCTACACCCCGAACTGGGGCGGCTCCGGCGTGCAGTACGTGGGCACGAACCACTATGCGCTCGGCTATGACATGGTCCAGGCCTATCCGATCGTGCACAGCAACGGCACCACGTATCATCACCCGTCAAAGATCATCACCCAGCACTGCGACTACATGATCAACGCCGGCGTGATGAAAGATCACGACGAATGGGCCGGAATCACGCTTTGCATGAAGAACCACTACGGCTCCTTCGACGGCATCTACGACACGCTCACGCACTACGGCGGCTACGACACCGGGATTCCGGGCGTCAACTGCCTGCTGCGAGACGAACTCGGGGACAAGCAGGTGCTCTTCCTGATCGACGGCACCTTCTGCCTGTGCGACGGCGGACCAGGCTACACGCCTCCCTATCACACGCCGCCGAACTGGATCTACAACAGCCTCCTCGTCAGCCGCGATCCGGTGGCCCTCGATCAGATCGGCCTGGGGAAGATCAACGAGGAGCGTATCGCGCGCGGCATGTCGGTGATCACGGCTTCGCACATCGGATCGGCCGCAACCGACCCGCACAATCTCGGCACCGACAACCTGGACCTGATCGACTTGCGCGAGTTCAATCTGACGGATGCGCAAGAAGTGCCGGACGTGGATCGCGGGCCTCAGGGGCTGACCCTGCTGAGCCCTTACCCCAATCCGAGTGCGGGACCCTGCACCCTGCGCTTCCATTGCCAAAGTGAGGCGGAGGCCGAATTGGTCATCACGGACGTGACCGGATCGCTTATCCGGCGCATCGCCCAGGGCCGGTTCACGGCCGGGATGCATCGGGCGGCCTGGGATGGAAAGGATGAGAGGGGTCGCCGGATGGCCAGCGGAACCTACTTCTGCCGTCTGAGCACCACCAAACATCGCCTCCAGCAGCGGCTCGTGCTTCTGTACTAAGCGGCCGCCGCTTGCTAGGGTATTGGCGGTGATACTGGTTGCCTGGCCGATGCGGCGCTCGTCGCACCGGCCAGGTTCCGTTTGCTCACGATCCCCTATGTTCCAGGAGGCGTCATGGATTGGACCCTCTCCCCCGCCAAAGGCCTGACCCCGCGGCCCGGACCGGTGCTGGTCGTGGTGATGGATGGAGTCGGCATCGGCCTGGGGGATGAAGGCGATGCGGTGGCTCTCGCGCGCACGCCTGTCCTCGACTGGCTCTACGCCAACTGCCCCACGGTTCAGCTCAAGGCGCACGGCCCCGCCGTCGGTTTGCCCAGCGAAGGGGACATGGGCAACTCAGAGGTCGGGCACAATGCCCTGGGGGCCGGCCGGGTCTTCGATCAGGGTGCCAAGCTGGTGGGCGCTGCCATCGCCAACGAGGCGATCTTCAAAGGCAAGGCCTGGACTGAACTCACGCAGCACTGTCGCGATCACCAGAGCGCACTTCACCTGATCGGTTTGCTGTCGGACGGCAACGTCCACTCCCATCAGGATCATCTCGACGCGCTGATCGCCCGGGCGGCCGGAGAAGGCGTCGCGCGTCTGTTCGTCCACCCGCTGTTGGACGGCCGGGACGTGCCCGAGACCTCGGCCCTCGAGTACATCGAGCGGCTGGAGACCCAGCTGGCCCGGTATCACGAGAAGGAGGGCCGCTGCTATCGCATCGCCTCCGGCGGCGGACGCATGACGACCACGATGGACCGGTATGAAGCGGACTGGTCGATTGTCGAACAGGGCTGGAACGCCCACGTGCATGGAAAAGGGCGGCCCTTCGCGTCCGCGCGGGAAGCGATCGAAACCTACCGCGCCGAGGATCAAGGCGTGATCGACCAGTTCCTGCCGGAGTTTGTGGTCACCGCGGGCGATGCGCCCGCAGGGACGATTCAGGACGGGGACTGCGTCGTCTTCTTCAACTTCCGGGGCGATCGGGCGCTGGAGATCAGCAAGGCCTTTGAGCAGGAATCGTTCGCCCACTTCGACCGCGGGCGGCGGCCCGACGTGCTCTACGCCGGCATGATGGAGTACGATGGTGACGAGCATGTGCCCGAGCGGTATCTCGTCAGCCCCCCTGAGATCGAACACACCCTCGGAGAATACCTGGCGCGAAACGGCGTCACCCAATTCGCGTGCAGCGAGACGCAGAAGTTCGGCCACGTGACCTATTTCTGGAACGGAAACCGGACCGGCATGTTCGATCCTGAGCGGGAGGAGTATCTCGAGATTCCCTCCGACAAGATCCCCTTCGAGCAACGCCCCTGGATGAAGGCCGCCGAGATCACCGCCGCAACCAGGACACGGATCCTGGACGGGGCATTCCGCTTCGGCCGGATCAACTACGCCAACGGGGACATGGTCGGTCACACCGGCGACCGACGCGCGTCGATCGTCGCCGTGGAGACCGTCGATCTGTCGCTCGGTTTGTTGCTCGAGGCCGTGCGCAAGGTGAACGGCGTCGCGCTGATCACCGCCGACCACGGCAACTCCGACGAGATGTACGAGCGAGACAAGCAGGGCGGGTTCGCCGTCAACCCGGAGACCGGGCGTCCCAAGCCGCGCACGAGCCACAGTCTCAACCCGGTCGGGCTCACCCTCTATGATCCCCTCGGCCTTCGCGAGGTCGAAAGCCGGCTGAGCACGCCCCCGCCGGGCATCGGCTACCGATTGGCCGGGCGGGAGCCGGGTGAGGTGCGGCCGTTCCCGCTCGCACCGCTCGTGCACCCCTGGACGTTGGACGTTCCCCCCGGCGGCGGCGGATTGGCGAATGTCGCGGCCACCTGCTTCAATCTGCTCGGGTACAACGCGCCCGAATCGTTCGAGCCCTCGCTGCTGAAGGTGAGCCGGTGAAGCGAAAGGGAAAGAACATCAAGAACGGCGGAAACGTCCTCGGCGAACTCTTGACTCTCCACGCCGAGGTGGATGCGCAGATTGGGCGCGTGGCGGCTCCCTACGCCGACAAACTCACCTGCGCACCCGGCTGTCATGACTGCTGCCGCGACGATCTGACCGTCTTTGGCATCGAAGCGCTTCGCATTCAGGCCTTCAGCGGGAGGCTGCTCGAAGAAGAGCAGCCCCATCCCACGGGTGGCTGCGCGTTCCTTTCCCCGGAGGGGCAGTGCCGCATCTACGAGCACCGCCCTTACGTCTGCCGCACACAGGGAATGCCACTTCGCTGGATCGAAGACGACCATGAGTACCGCGACATCTGTCCACTCAACGCGCCGGACCTTGACCCGGTCACGCTGCCACCGGAAGACTGCTGGGAGATCGGTCCGTTCGAAACGAGATTGAGGCAGCTGCAACAGCGCCTTCAGTCGGACGGGCGCTCCGATGCGGCCTTGCGCCGGGTGCCCTTGCGATCACTGTGGGGATGAGTCGCGGACGGTGGTGGCTCCGCGAGAATTCGAAGATGAATACTATCGCGATCACGAAACACCAGCCATTGCGGCTGGACTCAACTGACCGAGGCTCCGGAGAAGCCGGGGCGGTTCAGTCCAAAGAAATCGGGGGCTCTATATATAGACCTAGGAAGAGGTTGGGCTTCCGAACTCCGGAGGAGTGCTTTCATGGCAACTAGGAAATGTTGCACTTCAGATTTGAACCTAGGCTCTGTCAGCGGAGAAGAAGTGCCTTCGTTGAGGAGCGCCAGTCACCAACGCTAAGGTTGCAGTAGTAGATACCAGCCGGAACACGGAGTCCGTGCGAGTCCATTGCATCCCAGCACATCGAGTTCATCCCAGGAAGAAGAGCGATCCTGGGAAACGCTCGAACCATCCGCCCAGCCGAATCATAGATGTAGACGTGCCCGTCACAGGCGCTGCCGCTTGCGAGGCTCAGCCTGAGTTCAGTTGCTCCACTGGCGGGATTGGGATGAATGGTCAGGCACACAGGCGTCTGTGCATCAATAACATGAGGAGACACCGTCTGCAGTGCGCAGCCTACTGGGCATGCACCGATGAGGTCACATTCAGGACGGATTGGGTAGGGTGAAAGGGGCACCGGGCGAGTTCTCGTGGATCCCGAAGTCTCCACCGTCGGCATCACAGAAGAGCGGATTCTCTGAGATATTGCCGTTGATCCCATACTGATCCGCGATCTCGAACGCCCAATCACCATCGTAGTTCGCATAGAGGTCACAGCAACTGAATGTCAGGACGCTGCCATCCGACACTCTTGCTGCCTCTCCATCAGGTGAAAACGCAATGATTGTGTTGGTTACGGTCACTGATGCGCCGTCGTAGGAGTACATGCCCGCGGCCTCTTCACTCGAGGAGTTTCCGTAGAAAGTGCAGCGAACCACCTCCCCAGTTGTGTTCCGGAAGTTCAGAGCTGCTGACCAGGGGGAGGTGTTTGAGACGAAGAGACAATCAGAGAACCGCTGATATCCCCCCCCGCAGTCAGCGGCAGCTCCTCCGATCAGCAGTCTATTGTGTTGATGAGGACGACGGTGCCATGCTCTGGCACTACCATTACAGGAATGGTAGTCAGCACGGGACCATGGGTTCCCCAACAATTTTTGAGGGCCAAGTCTATGTCGGCATAAACAAGTATATTAGCCAGGATGTGGGTGGAGGAGCGATGGCCTGCTTCGACACAATGCACACGGAGGGGAGAACGCAACCCCCGCCTGACCCCGAAGTAGAGGGTCCACCGCTTTCCCCAAACTGGCTTACTGAAGTCTGGTGCGATGTCCGCAGTGCGCCTGTGGTCCTCAAACAACGGTCGGTAAATAGGAATTGGCTCTATTTTAGCTCTGGCAAGGGACTGTATGCTGTGGACATTGATGATGATGGGGAATATTGCCTCGGGACTGACGCGGAGGCCGGGATCAAGCCTGGTGGAGGAGATGAGTTCTGGTCGTCTCCTTCTGTGTCGGCACACTCGACACAGAACGGGCTGGATATCATGCTATACGTCGGAGTCGGTGGTGCATCAAGTGGAGGGCCCGGTGCGGACTTCTACGGACTAAGCGACAGTCTTGACATTGTGTGGAGTGCTGATTCGGTTGGTTGGTCGTGGGCTTCCCCTGCCATCTCGGATGGAAGGGTGATCACGTGCTCAAATAGCGGAACTGTATACTGTTTCATGGATGATCCGGTTGGAAGTAAGGTCGCACCCTCGATGGACGACATCGATGGACTGGAGGGCAATGAGAATCGGTTGCTACCCATGGGAGTTCCCTCAAGCCCGGCCATCTATGAAAACCCGAGCTTTGCGGCGAACCACCCTGACCCATTCACGAGTGATACAGTGATCCATTTTGCACTGGAGGGGAATCATGTCCATCTTGTCGATCTGAGGATCTTTGATGTCAATGGACGTCTCGTCCGAAATCTCCTCTCCAAGGAAGCCATCTCAGGGCAACACTCAGTTCCGTGGGATGGAACTTCTGATGATGGTCATCGGGTAGGCCCCGGAATCTACTACTACCAGATATCAAGTGGTGATACCGAAATAGTAAAGCACATGCTTCTGATGAAATAGCTGGATCAGGAGCACAAGTCAGCCAGGACGTGATTGAATGAGTGCAGGACTGCGCGAGACGTGATCGGTGGGCTGCATTCGAGCTTGCGTGCCGACGAGATCGAATCAGGGCGATGGAGAGCCGTGCGGGAGTCTACCCTGCCGCACATTGGCGGTGTCTGCCAAGGCTAGGGGTACTTGCTTGGTGACGAGATGCTTGCATACTTCTTGGACTGTCATCACGAGCCCTTCACGAAAGCACAGCAGGGTAGGTCCACAGAGGGCGTAGCGCCAGTTCCGCAGGCGGCCGCGCGTGCTGCCTACGGCCGAGGACTGTCCGAGTGCCTGGCCTTGCCCCTACCCCCGCGCCGCCTCCACCACGCTGGTGAAGAACGCCATCCCCGCCCCCGCTTCATCCTCGGGAATCCGGGGCTGCCCCGGAGCGCAGGCCCGGCGGGTCCAGTCGGGGTGGTTCGTGTAGTGGTGATATGCTTCGGGATGCGGCATGAGGCCGAAGACGTGGCCGGTGATATCGCAGATGCCGGCGATGTCGTTCTGGGAGCCGTTGGGATTGAGGGGAAACGCGCCCTGCGCTGCCTCGCCGCCCGGCGTGGCGTAGCGGAGCACGATCTGCTTGTTCGCCTCGAGGCGTGCGAGCGTTTCGGGATCGGCGACGAACTTGCCCTCCGCATGGCGCACCGGCAACTCGATGTGGCCCGGTCCTTGCGCAAACACGCACGCCGTGGGCTCCACCTTCAGATGAACCCACTGATCGCGGAAGTTCCCGCAATCGTTATACGTGAGGGCCACCTCCCGTTTGAGGAGCCCGCCCTCACCGCCGGGCAGCAGGCCCAGGTTGACGAGCGCCTGGAATCCATTGCAGATGCCGATCACGTAGTTGCCACGCGAGATGAAATCGGAAAGCTCGCTCTCGAGATGCCGGCGCAGCTTCGTCGCCAGAATGACCCCCGCCCCATGGTCATCCGCCCAGGCGAAACCGCCGATGAACGCCATGATCTGAAAGTCTTGCAGGCTGACCTGGCCCCCGATGAGTTCATTGATGTGGACCTTTACCGGCTCGGCCCCCGCCAGACGGAAGACGTGCGCGGTTTCGTAGTCGCAGTTGAGGCCGTACCCGGTGAGCACCAGTGCCCGCGGGACACCCGCGGTGCCGGGGGCTGCAGGTTTCACGGCTGTTTCTGGAATCGCGTTGGTCATCGTACGAATCCTCTTCCTCGCAATCAAAGGACTCCATCAAAGGGTTCCAAAGGGCCTCTTCCACGCCTCTCGCAACGCCTCCCCGTAGAGATCGATGAGACCGGCGCCATCGGGGCCCTGCACCTTCAGACAGTGGCCGCCAACGACGCGGCCGATCAATGCCACCGGATGGTCCTTCATCGTCTCTTCGAAGGCTCCCCCTTGGGCCGCCGGCACGGTCACCAGGAAACGCCCGCCCGATTCGGAGTAGAGCACGCGGTCGCTGCGCAGGATCGTGCTGCCCGCCTCATCGGGATCGGGCCCGCCGGCCTCGCACGGCACCCGGGCCAACTCGACCTCCAACCCACACTCGGCCGCCATCACCATCTGAGACAGATGAACACCGAGGCCTCCGCGGTAGATTCCGTGGGCCGATGCCACCTGGCCCTCGTCGATGGCCCGGGCCAGCCTGCGATACATGGGAAACAGCGTCTCGGGATCCACGGTCGGGACCTGAGCGCCGGTTTCTCCGAATAGGTCGTAGTACTCAGATCCGCCCAGCTCATCGCGAGTCAATCCGAGAATGTAGAGGAGATCGCCGGGGGTCTTGGGCTCTAAGGTCACGCACCTGCGCAAATCGGGCACCACGCTCACCGCGGTGAACTGCAGGCTCGGCAGCCCCGAGGTGCGGTGTCGCTCACCGAAGGGTCCCACGAGATCGCCGTCGATATACATGCTGTCCTTGCCCGAGAGCAGCGGGATTCCCATGGCGAGACAGGAAGACTTGAGCGCCAGACAGGACCGCACCAGTTGGGCAGCCTTGAGTTTGCCGTCCGGGTTGCGGGTCTCGTCGTGACGAATCTCCGGCCAGCAGAAGTTGTCGATGCCGCCGATGTGCTCCGGATCGGCGCCCACCGCGATCAGGCGCCGGACGGCTTCATCGATCGTCACCGCGGTCATCGCATGGGCATCGATCTGGCTGTAGGTCGGGTTGATCGCCTGGGTGATCGCCAGCGCTCGCATCGAGTCGAGCACGGGGCGCACCACCCCGGCATCCGACGGAACGTCCCGATGAACCCCAACCAGCGGCTTGATGACGCTGCCGCCCTGGACTTCATGGTCGTACTGGCGCTGGATCCACTCCTTCGACGCGATGTTGGGCCGCTCCAGCATGGCCAGAAGGCAGGCATTGTGATCGGCCGGCTCGGTGAGCACCGGCTCGCGCAGCCCGCGCTTCTCGGGCGCGATCCACTCGGCCTCGAAGGTCCACTGCGGGAAGTCGCTCTCCAGGAAATCGAGATCGATATAGGCGCAGGTCTTGCCCTTGTACTTCAGATGAACGTAGCCGCTATTCGTGTAGGCGCCGATCACCGTGGCTTCCACCGCGTGCCGTTCGGCCAGGTCACAGAACGCTTGCTCGTGATCGGGATGAACCGCGATCACCATCCGCTCTTGTGATTCAGAGATCCAGATCTCCCACTGGTCGAGCCCGTCATACTTGCGCGGGATGCGATCCAGGTCGACGTCGACCCCACCAGAGAATGTCGCCGACTCACCGACCGCAGAACTCAGGCCTCCACCGCCGCAGTCGGTGATGAAGCGGATCAGCCCCGCATCGCGGGCCTCGCACAGGAAGTCGTGCATTTTCTTCTGCATGTAGGGATCGCCGATCTGAACATGACCGGCCGGCGTGTGTTCGCTGTAGATGCTCGAAGAGGCGGTGACGCCGTGAATCCCGTCCTTGCCCACGCGCCCGCCGCACATGAAGACCAAGTCGCCGGGGCTGGTGCGCTTCAGATCGCTCCGCGCTCCGTCGACCGAGGCGGGCATGATGCCCATCGCGGTGACGTAGACCAGGCACTTGCCCATGTAGCCGTCGTCGAAGAAGACCGATCCGAACGGCGTGGGCACGCCGCTCTTGTTCCCGCCGTCGCGCACCCCTTCGATGATCCCGTCGAGCAGGCGCCGGGGATGAAGCTTCGGGCGCAGCGGTCCATCGTAGTCGCGATGGCCGACGCAGAAACCGTAAGTGCCCAGGATCAGCTTCGATCCCTTTCCGGTGCCGAGCGGATCGCGGTAAACGCCCACGATCCCAGTGAGCGACCCACCGTAGGCCTCCATGTTCGACGGCGAGTTGTGGGTTTCGCCGGTGATCGTGTAGAAGTGATCGTCATCGAATCGGCCCACCCCCGCATTGTCCCAGAGCACGCTGATGACCCAGTCCTTCTCCTGGGCGATCCGCAGGGTCGGCTCGCTGATGAAGGTGCGAAACAGGCTGTCGACTTCGATACGCTCGCTGGTCTGCGCATCCACGTAGTGGAACAGGCCGCGGAAGGTGTTGTGATTACAGTGATCCGATCGTGCTTGCGCGATGTACTCGAGTTCGACGTCGGTCGGCAGGTCCAGCCCAACCTCCTGGCGGGCGCGGCGCACCGACGGGCGTGTGTAGTAGCGGCGGATGGCGGGCACGTCACGCGGGTCCAAGAATAGGTGCCGCCGGGCGCTGATCTCCATCAGCTCATCGTCGCTGCCGACGGGAATCGTCTCCACCCTGGGCGTGTGCTCGAGAAGGACCTTGGGAATAGGGTACCCAATCCCCTTCTTTGGATTCCAGGTCTCAGCGCCTTCCGCCGTGCCCGTGCAGAAGAGCTTCCATCGCTGCACGAGATCGTTCGCCAGCAGTTCACGGGCGATTCGCTCGAGGTCGGACACTTCCAGAGAGGCATCCGATTCGGGCTCGCGAATGAAGTAGAGCTTGGAGGTGTAGCAGGACTCTTGCTGCCTGAGAGGGCGTCCCAGGGTATCTTCGATCGCCTCGCGGCCGGTTTCACCGGCGGCATCCTTGACCCCCGGCTGGAGCCCCACCCAGATCACCCAATCGGCCGGCACCGCGAGGGGCTCGAAGGAGGAGAACTCGGTGACCGGGTTGGTGAACACATCGGTCCGCAATCGTTCGAGTTCGGCGTCCTCGAGTTGGGCATCGATCATGACGACCCGCGTGGTGCGAACTCGAGCCAACCGGGTGCCCAGGTAGTCCTCAGCCTTGCGGGCGAGGGAGGCTCCCTCGGCGTCAAAAAGGTCCTCTCGCAGGGCGATTTCGAGCCTGGATGGCATGCACTCCTCCGTGACCCACACGCTTCGGATGATTGGTAATCTCGGAAGGTATCACGCTCCTCTCGGCCGGACAACCTGTCGCGCCCAACACCCGATCCGGGGCGCCTGTGGCATCCTCGGTCGTCGAAAAAAGCGCTATATAGTCCACCCCCAATAGCCGATAGCTCAGGTATACATCGGATCCAGAGATGGCTCCGTCGGACTGCATCTCACCAAGACAGGTGGATCTGGAATGGGTCATGCACAAAAGCAGCCTCGGGAAGGAGTTGGAAAGATCCTTGCTGAGGCGCACAAGCATCAGGTTGAGAAACTGCAGCGCCGCCAAGAGGCCCACAAGAGCGACGCGGGGCAAGACCGCCGGCGGCAGTTGACCGCGCGAAGCCTGATCTTCCTTCTGCCTTTGCTCCTGCTGCTGACCGTGGCGAATATCCTCTCGGCCAACCGGGCCGAGGCGCCGTTCACCCCGGATGAAGAGTGGATCGCGGCCAGATCCCTGATCTACCTGACCGCCTCGGCCGTGGAAGAGTACCGGGCGCGCGAAGGGGAATGGCCCCGAGACTTGGCTCAAGTCCAGTACCAAGACAACCAGGTGTTCTACAGCCAGCTCGATGACACCTATTCGTTGACGATTCGGACGACCACCCACGTGGTCACCTATCATCAGGGAGAGGACCTGGCCCCCTATCGGGAAGACTGGGTCCAATTGAGCAGAAAGGTCAGTCAGTGACGATTGGCAAACTGAAGTTCGATCCCCGCGACGAACGCGGATTCTCTCTGATTGAGATGGTGGTCGTCGTCGTGATCATCGGCATTTTGGCCAATGCGGCCTTTCCCGTCTACAGCAACGCCCGCTGGCACGCTGAAGCTTCGAGCGTCATCGCCGACTTCGGCGTCGTTCGAGCTGCGGTGTACGACTACTATGCCGAGAACAACCTGATTCCCCCGACCAGCGCGTGGGGGGAGATTCCACCCGAACTCGTCGGCCGGCTGCCGGGCGCGATGTTGTTCGCCCAACCCATCGTCACCTACCGCTGGCGCCGCTGGTCCCTTCCCGACGGTATGCCGGAAAACCCGGATCAGGATGTGCTGATGGGGCTACAGGTGCAGACGGACAACCCGAAGCTCATGGCCTCGCTTCGAGGCGTATACCAGGGACGGACCGTCTTCGGAAACGGGAATCAAATCACGCTCGTCGTCAACTAGACCTGCACGTTTGCCGCTTCGCCGTCAGCGGATTCAGCTGGCGAACCTCTCTGCCTCGGACATCCCCTCCTCCGCGAGCATCTCCATCGACGTTGCGCAGTAGGGGCAGAAGCTCCAGGACTCATCCAGGATGGCCTGGCACTTGTCACAGGTGCTGATCAGGCGCTGCCCGCAGCTGGGGCAGGCCACGAAGCCCGCGCTGATCATGTTGTTGCACTGTTGGCAATAGGCGCCCATGTCACCGTCCATCTGGGTGACCCGGGCCAGCTCGGCCACCGTGGTGACTCCGGAGAACACCTTCTCCAGGCCGTGCTGCAAAAGCGTCCGCAGACCTTGGGCCGTCGCCAGCTGCCTGAGGGCGGCTTCCCCCGCGTCCTTGGCGATGTGCTCGCGCAAGCCCGTGCTGAGGGTCAAGAGCTCATAGATGGCCGTCCGGCCCTGGAAGCCCGTGTGCCCGCACGCCTCACAGCCTGCGCCTTCGTAGAAGGTGTGGGTCTTGGCCTGCTCGGGCGTCAAACCCACCTGAAGCACCTCCGCCTCGGACGGTTCGTAGGGTTGCTTGCACCCCTCGCAGATCACACGAGTGAGGCGCTGGGCCAGGATGCCGGAGATTGTCGATGCGATGAGATAGGACGGTACGCCCAGGTCTCGCAGCCGGGTGATCGTGGCGACCGCACTATTGGTATGGATCGTACTGAAGACCAGATGGCCGGTGAGCGCCGCCTGCATGGCGATCGTGGCCGTCTCGACGTCGCGCATCTCACCCACCATGACGATATCGGGGTCCTGTCTCAGGATGGCGGTGAGGACCGACGCAAAGGTGCGTCCGGCCCGTTCGTTGATGCTCACCTGATTGACGCCTTCCAAGGCGTACTCGATGGGATCCTCAATGGTCGTGATGTTGCGCGTGACGTCCTTGATCTCTCCCAGAGCACCGTAGAGGGTGGTGGTCTTCCCGCTTCCGGTGGGACCGATCACCAGGACAATGCCCTGCGGCCTGGCGATGAGCCTGCGGAATTCCGGCAGGGTCTCCTCACAGAAACCGATCTCCTCCATCGAGGCGGGCATACCTTGGGGATCCAGCAGACGAATCACGACTTTCTCGCCGTGGTTGGTCGGCAGGGTCGAGATTCGAAGATCAACGGTGTGATCCCCGATCCGCAACCCGATCCGGCCGTCCTGGGGAATCCTTTTCTCGGAGATGTCGAGTTGCGCCATGATCTTGATGCGTGAGATGACCGCCGGCTGAATCCACTTGGGCAGCTCTATGTGCTCGCGCAGGTAGCCGTCCACCCGGAAACGAATGACGAGTTTCTCATCGCTCGGTTCGAAGTGAATATCGGACGCCTTGTTCTCAACCGCTTCGAGAAGGGTGTGATTGACGACGCGCACGATCGGCGCGGATCGCCCCTTCTCCTCCAGCTCGCGGATATCGGTCGTATCCTGCTGCGAATCGGACACACACTGCACCGCCTCCGCGACCGAATCATCGATCCCTAAGTCGGGAAGCGGCTCGCGCGAGCGGTAGTATTGATCGATCGCCTGATTGACCTTTCCCTGCGTCGCCACCAGGGTGAGGATCTGTTTCCCGGAGGCAAAGCGCAGATCGGCGATCGCATCGAGATTGAGCGGATCGGCCATGGCCACGGCCAGGTGATCGCCCTCCACCCGAACTGCAAGGGCCGCGTGCTTGCGGGCCACGCTTTCGGGAATCTGCCGAATGATCTGCGGATCGAGCCTGCAATCGCACAGATCGACTAACTCCAGATTCAGCTGGGTGGAGAGAGCTGCCGCGATGTCGAAGTCGGTGCAGTACTCGTGGTCAACCAGGAGCTCCCCCAAGCGCTTGCGGGTCGTTTTCTGTTCCGCGAGTGCATCCTCGAGTTTTTCCAGCGTGAGGACCCCTGCCTCCACAAGCAGATCGCCCAACCGTTTACGAGCTTCAGGCACGCGCAAGCCTCCTTGGAAGTGTCGCCCAGGCGTTTGACCGGGCGACATTCGCCTTGATGCATACAGATCCATCGTTAACGATCGGTGCGGGGAGGCAGTTGCTGAAGCGGGGGCGACGATCTGATTTGGAGGTCCCATGAACACGCAGGATCGGCAAGCGGGCCGCGGATTGCCAAAGTGGCTCAAATGGGCCACAGACCCGATCGGTCTGCCGCTCGCGCTGGCCTTGGGGGGGGCAGCGGCCGGCGCCCAGCCCGCTCAGGCGCGAGAGGTCCGGGCCGGCTCCCCACCCGAGTTGATCCATCATCTCAGCCGGGCCCGGCATGAGCCCGGCCTCGTCATCCTGCTCGCACCCGGCGACTATCACCTGCGTCCGCTGCCCTATCTCGACCCAACCTGCGGCAACTGCGAAGACCCTGCCCAGACCATGCCCGCCACCCTAGGTCTGCGAGTGAGCGGCGAGAAGGTGACCATCAAGGCGGAAACGGACGGCTCGGCTCGCATCCACACCCATTCCGGGTACGGTTTGCTGATCGAAGAGTGCGAGGACTGCCGGCTGGAGGGGCTGACGGTGACCGCCGGGATTCGCGATACCGCCGGGCTGGCCACGGATGCGGGTATTGTGGTTCGGCACTCCTCGGTCACGATTGCGAGATGCGAGATCAGCGGGAATCTGGGCGATTCGGCCGTTG
This sequence comes from uncultured bacterium, assembly GCA_964612295.1. Taxonomy (GTDB): domain Bacteria; phylum Eisenbacteria; class RBG-16-71-46; order CAIMUX01; family WJJG01; genus CAYQJL01. The sequence goes on from CAZTDY010000030.1 coordinate 19,699, forward strand.
TCGCGCAGACAGTCTCTGGCATCATGGGCGTCTGCGGCCGGGAGGGAGCACGGATCTGGCTGGAGGATTCGAGAATCCTCAAGAATTCGTGGGACGGGATCGCCCTCTACCGGGACGCCTGGGCCCGGATCGAGAACTGCGTGATCGACGGAATCGACGGCGGACGGCCCGGCCCTGTCTGTGGCGGCCGCGGGGTGGCCGTGGGCGTCACCTGGAATGCTCGGGCGGAGGTCGTGGGCAATCTGATCCGCCGCTACTGGAAGGGGGTCGGTCTCTTCGTGGACGCCGAGGCCACAGTGGAGGGCAACATCATCGAAGACATGCTGACCTGGGGCATCGCCTTGTGGGATGCCGGGCGTGGCCGTCCCTACGGTGACATCCACGGCAACTTCGTCTACCGGACCGGCGCCTGCGGCATCTCGGTCACGCGTGGTCTCGAGGGCGGTCGGAAAGATGCGCGCATTGCCGGCAACGCGATCAGTCTCACGGGCCGAAACCCCAAGTACGACGACCCGGAGTACTACTGCACACAGGAGGCGCTCGCCATTCACGCGACAATCCCCAGCATGGTCATAGAATCGAACTGGTTCTGCTGCAATCGCGAGGCCGGTGGCGCCCCCGGCGCCCGGGATGAGACGAGAGATCAGTTCCTTGCGGTTACGCAGAGTCTGCGCGAGGAGCTGTCGCAACGCCCGATTCTGCGTCAGAGTTTCTCCTTGCGGGAACACCCGGTGGGTCGCTGAGCGATGACAAACCGGACCTTTCCCATACTGCTTGCGCTGGCGATTGGATGGATCGCGGTCACCGCACCCGCGCACGGAACCGGCTTGCGGAAGCCGGCGGACCGCCCTTGTCCGCTGAGTCTCTATGCGCTTTCCGCGCCCGGGCTGGGCTCGGCCGATGCTGATGACCCCCATCAGCAGCCGAGGATCCGCCCCATCGCCGATCTCTCCTGCGCGGTCACCACCTTCGTCAAGGATGGCTGGTACATCTACACCGCCCCGGTCCGCTTGAACTGGAATTCCGCGCTCTGGCTCGCCGGGCTGACCGCGGTGGGTGGGGTTCTCTACGCCTACGACGAAGAGATCTACGAGGAGCTGAAGCGGATCGAGTTCAAGGACGGCTACCGGTGGTTCCGCGAGTTCGGCGAGGCGGTCGAGCCGGTCGGACACATGGGCAACATGAACCGGTACTACTTCGGCGCGCTCGCCGCCGGGTACCTGCTGGGGATCAGGCCGGTCACCCTCGTCTCGGCGCAGATCCTGGAGGCCCACTTCCTCTCGGGCGGTTTCAAAAACCTGGGGGGCGCGGCTGTGGGGCGGTTTCGTCCAGAAGCCCATCGCGGCCCGCGCCACTTCGCCGATGGCACCTCCTTCCCCTCGGGACACACGATCAACATCTACGAGCTGGCGACCATCTTCGCGCACCACATCCCCTACCTGCCATTCCAGATCGCCTGCTATGGTGCGGCCACGGCTGTGGCATTTCAGCGCGTGACATCCGATGCCCACTGGCCCTCGGATGTCTATGTGGCAGGGATTCTGGGATTCGTGACCGCTCGGGCCATTCTCCGCCAACACGAAAGCCGGCGCGTAGCCGTCACCCCGACGATTGGGGATAGCGGAACGGTGGGTCTGACCTTGACCTGGCGGTTCTAGGCCGCCTTCAGAGAGAGTTCGAAGCAGGAGAGCGCAGGATGTCACAACAGTCAGTTCCGGGACGGCCACCCACCCCGGGCCGCCCGGAACGCGTCGGATTGGTGCTGGGCAGCGGGGCGGCGCGAGGATGGGCGCACCTGGGCGTGCTCCAGGCGCTCGATGAGCTGGCCATCCGGGTCGACGTCATCGCGGGGACCAGCATCGGGGCCCTCGTCGGGGCAGTCTACGCCTCCCGCGGAATCGAACAACTCAAGGAGGTGGTCCTTCACTTCGACCGCCGCCAGGTCCTCAGCCTGCTCGACCTGGGCCTGCCTCACGCGGGTTTGATCGACGGCAAACGGGTCGCCGACGAGTTGCGCGAGCAGATTCGCCAGCCCCTGATCGAAGATCTCACGCTCCCCTTTCGTGCCGTGGCCACCGACCTCAGCACGGGTGAGGAAGTCGCCCTCGATCGCGGGGATGTGATCGAAGCGGTGCGGGCGAGCATCTCGATCCCGGGAGTTTTCACCCCGGTGACCCGCAAGGATCGCCTGCTGGTCGATGGCGGCCTGGTCAATCCGGTCCCCATCTCGGTCGCCCGAGCGATGGGCGCCGACTTTGTCATCGCGGTGGACATCAATCACTACCTGGTCCACGGGCATACCGCCCGCCGCCGGAAGTTGGCGGCCCGTGGGGAATCCCTGACAAAGAACGCGAAGGAGGACGGCGCCGCGACGAAGCAAGCCCTGCCCCGCTTCCTCAGGGACCTCAAACGAAGGCTCCGCGAGGATGTCATCGCCCGGAACAAGGCGCTGGCCCATCTGAACGCTCAACTCGAGAAGGTCCAGCTCCCCGAATTCGCGGCATTCAAAGAGGCCTTCGACCGGGAGGGGGTCCCCTCGATTCTCGAGGTCCTCCTGACCTCCACGGCCATCATGGAGACCCGAATCGGCGACTACCGGATGAAGCTGGACCGGCCCGACCTGCTCATTCTCCCAGAGGTCGGCGAGATTCAAAGCCACGAGTTCTTCCGGGGAGAGGAGACGATCGCCGAGGGATATCGGGCGGCCATCGAGGCGCTCACGCCGCTGCGCGACAGCTGGTGGCCGCTGGCGGGGGACTGATCCGACTCTGAGATGGACTGGAGCCGCCCTTCCCCGGTAGGCTGCCAGGACATGTTGGCGGGTTCACGCAGCAGGAGGATGAAATGGCAGTCGACCAGACGAAGCAGCAGGCCCTGGACTTCCTGGCCTACGTCGCCGCCTCGCCGACCGCAGCCCATGCGGTGCGCGAAACAGGCCGGCGGTTGCAGGACGCGGGATTCTCAGCCGCAGACGAAGCCGAGTCGTGGGAGTTCTCGCCGGGCGCCTGCTTTTTCGTTCGGCGCAACCACACCTCCATCGTCGCCGTGAGGTTGGGACAGAAGCCACTCTCCGAAACCGGCGCCCGGATTCTCGGCGCCCACACCGACTTTCCCGGACTGCGTCTCAAACCGAATCCGCTCTACGCCAAGTGCGGTTACGTGCAGATGTCGGTCGAAGTATACGGCGGCCCCCTCCTCCACACCTGGACCGACCGTGACCTGGGTGTGGCCGGACGCGCCATCGTTCGTTCCGCCGCCGGCAAAGCGGAGACGATGCTGTACGACATCTCCCGCCCAATCGCGCGCATCCCGAACCTGGCGCCCCACATCCGGCCGGAGAAGTCCCCGAGCTTGACCCTGAACAAGCAGACGCACCTGCCGCCGGTTCTGGCACTGCACGGTGATGATGGCGCGTCGCCCGACGCAAACATGCTTCGGGCCCTGCTTGCCCGGGCGCTCGAGGAGGAGTACGGCGCGAAAACAGACCCCGAGACGATCACCGCCTTCACCGCGGAGCCGTATGACCTGCAGCCGGGCGCGCTGGCCGGGCTCAAGGAAGAGTTCATCGTCACCAGAAGCTACGACAATCTGGCCAGCTGTCATGCCGCCTTAGATGCTCTCCTGAAGGCAGAGCCGCAGGACCATACGCAGATCATCGCGCTCTTCGACAACGAGGAGGTGGGGTCGCAAACCATGCAGGGCGCCGGGTCCCGATTCTTAGACAACGTGATCGAGCGTCTCTGTGCGGATGCAGCCCGCCCGCGGGAGGCGTTCTTCCAGACCATCGCGCGCTCGTTCATCGCCTCGGTCGACGGGGCCCACGCGATTCACCCGAACTACCCGGAGGCCCACGAGCCGCATCACCATCCGCTTCTCGGAAAGGGGCCGGTGGTCAAGGTCAACGCGAACGAACGCTACACCACCCAGCTCGAAGCGCACGACCTGCTGCAATCCTGCGCCAGGACAGCCCGCGTTTCGCTGCAGAGCTTCGTGGCGCGAACGGATGTGGGAACCGGCAGCACGATCGGCCCGATGACGGCCACGCGGCTGGGCATTCGATCGGTGGACCTCGGCAACCCGATGCTGGCGATGCACTCGATCCGGGAGATGGCGGGCACCGCCGATCAGGCCGCGATGGAGAAGCTCTTAGGAGCGTTTCTCGCGTAGTTCATTGGGGCCTACGGCCTCGGCTCAGCGTCCTTCACGTACCGGTCCAGCCAGTCGGCGGTCTCCCAGGTCACATGCATGACCGACTCCCGGGCCCGATAGCTGTGGCTCTCGTGCGGAAGCATCACGAGGCGCACCGTGGCGCCGTGACCCTTGAGCGCACCGTAGAAACGTTCGCTCTGCAGCGGATAAGTCCCCGAGTTGTTGTCCGCCTCGCCATGCACGAGCAGGATCGGCTCGTCGATCTTGTCGGCGTGCATGAAGGGTGAGACTTCCCAGTAGACGTCCGGGGCCTCCCACAGCGATCGCTCTTCGGACTGGAATCCGAACGGCGTCAGGGTGCGGTTGTAGGCCCCGCTGCGCGCCAGGCCCAGGCGAAACAGGTCGGTGTGCGCCAGCAAGTGGGCCGTCATGAACGCGCCGTAGGAGTGGCCGCCGATCGCGATCCGCCCGCGGTCGGCCACACCTCGCCGGACTACCTCTTCCACCGCGGCCTCGGCGCTAGCGACCAGTTGTTCGACAAACGTGTCGTTGGGCTCTTCGTCGCCCTCGCCCACGATCGGCATGGCGGGATCATCGAGCACCGCGAATCCGTGAATCAGCCACAGCATCGGCGACCACCACCCCACGCGCACGAAACGGTAGGGCGAGTCGGTCACCTGCCCGGCGGCGTCGGCGCTCTTGTATTCCTGCGGGTAGGCCCACATGAGCATCGGCAGGGGCCCGTCTCGTTCGGCATCGTAGCCGGGGGGCAGGTAGAGCGTGGCGGTAAGCTGCACGCCGTCGGCGCGCTCGTAGCGGATCAGCTCCTTCTGCACATCCGCCAGCTGCGGTGTGGGGCTGGGGAAGCTGGTCGTCTGCTTCACCTCACCACTCTTCAGGTCATGCACGAAGTAGTTCCTCGGCTCGCTGACCGACTCGCGGCGGGTGAGCAGGATGCGGTTCTCGACATCGAGCAGATCGATCGGACGCTCGTAGTGGGGCGCCTCGGATCGGAACAGACGCGTGCTCTCACCGGTAGCCAAGTCGAACTCATCGATGAAGGGCCGGTCTCCCTCGGGAGAGGCCCCATCGCCCGTGAGGAAGAGCGTCTTCCCGTCGGCTGAGGTCAGCATCACGCTCTCGCCGTACTCGTTGTGCGTCGTGAGCGGCTGGCCGGGGTCGTTGTAGCGATCCTCCCAGGACCGATCCACGACAAGTTCGGGGTCGAAGCTCGGATCGTCCGGCGCGACGTGCCAGGCGCGGACGTTGCGCGTCGTCCACCACCAAGAGGTGACCAGCGCCAGATCACCGCGTCCCCAGAGGACATCATCGTACCGCTGCCCGAGGGTGATGAGGGTCGTCGCGTCACCTTTGAACGGAGCATCGAGCAGGAACACCCGATCGCGTTCGTCCGCTTCGACTCCCCCGTCACCGCCATCGAGCGCCTCCGCCCAGCAGAGCGTCGCGGGCGCATCATTTCGCCAGGAGGCCGAACGCGGGCCGGTCGCTACCGAAGCGTAGGAAATCGGAATCTGATCGGCGAGCGGGTTGTCGGCGACTTCCCGGGCGAGTTTCCCTTTCAGATCCCAGATCTGGATCGTGTGCGGAAACCGGTAGTAGGGCAGCGCATAGGAGAACGGCTTGTGGAACGTCTCGACAAGGATGTACTCGCCACCCGGGGCGGGATCGCAGGTCGCGTGAATACCCGGTTCACCCAGTTTCTTCACCTTGCCCTCCAAGCTCAACTTCGCGAGCTGGGAGGTCGTGTAGTAGGTGAACAGGTCCTCGTCGTACTCGTTCTCGAGCAGGTCCTGATAGGTGCGCGCCGCAGCCTTGCGGCCGACGTTTTCCTGGACAATCGGTCCGACCGGCACCAGAGGCTCGGCCGGAGCCGCGCCGCGGTCTTCGGGGAGCAGGCGGGCGATGAACTCTTCGTTGCTCGAGAGCCAGGCGTAGGGACGTCCCAGGGAGGCGTTCAGGTGTCGATCGCTGACCTGCTTGGCTTTTCCGTCGCTCAGTTTCGCCGACCAGAGCGTGAGACCTTCCTGATCGGTGACGATGAAGGCGATCCGGGTCCCGTCGGGTGACCAGGAGAAGCTGTTCAACTTCGGATTCTTCGGCAGGCCGCTCACCGGACGCTCCAGGCCGTCCTCGATCCGCCGGAAGGTGAGCGCATTCGCGTAGCCGGATCGGCTGGGCCCATGGGTGCGCGGATTGATGCGTATGCCGGCCAGTCGCTCTTCAGGCTGAGCCACCTCTTCGATGGGCGGCAACGGCGGCAGGTTCGCCACCAGATACCATTCGTTATTCGGCGCCAGCATCACCATCGGCGTCCGAGGCGCATCGATGAGATCCGCGATGTGTTTGGGAGGCAAACGGTAGCTCCCGACTTCGCTCGCATCCTCGGCCTGTGCCGGACACAGGGCTCCCGCCAGCAGCAGAGCGGCGGTTCCTGCGAAGATCAGTCCGGTGGTCCCGCGCGCGGAGGTGAAGTAGCTGAGCATCTGTCGTCTCCCTCTGAGAAAATCTGCATTTCCGGTTTCGCGAATGCCTTACCCCTCACGCTACGTGCAGGGTCCGGTGAGGTTGCCGCGACGGCCGGTCAGTCCCTCCGACCCGGCTTCGGCCTCTTCGATCCCGACGGGGGACGCCCCTGCCGAGGTTTCCCGGACGGGCGCCGGCGATCGGGCGGGGGCCCTGACTCCCGGCGGCGGGGCGCCGAAGGACGCGAATCATCACGCCGGGGCGGCCGGGACCGCGAGTCATCACGCCGGGGCGGCCGGGACCGCGAGTCATCGCGCCGTGGCGGCCGGGACTGCGAGTCATCGCGCCGAGATGCCGGGGGACGCGCGTCATCACGCCGGGGTGGCCGGTACCGCGAGTCATCACGCCGGGGCTCGCGGGGACGCGAGTCACCGTACCGGCGCTCCGGCGGGGGCCCCGACTCCCGGCGAGGGGGCGGACCGGTCTGTTCGGGGACATTGGCCCGGTAGCGACGCCCCCCCGGATCCCGCCCCGACAAGTAGGAGGCGGCCAGGGCGGCTTGTCTCAGCGGCGGGAAGTCGAAGTCTCCCACGAAGAGGTCCGCGCCGGCGGCCGCGGCCATCGCGAGGAACGCGGCTTCGATCCCCGCTCGCCCGACCTCTTGCCCCCGCGTCAGCCGACCGAGGCGAATGAGGACCGGTTGTCCCCAGCGCTCCTTGAGCTGCGCCGCCGCCCCCAGGGGAATCAGGGCATCGGTGGCCTTCGAGGTCACCTCCGTCACAACCGGGTCGATGACGATGTCTTCCTGGGACAGGCCGCGAGAGATGAGTTCCTCGATTAACTCGTCGCCGCAAGTCACACGATCCTCAATGGTTCGGGGAGGCAGTTTCTCGCTCATCGTGACCGCCACCACCGCCGCGCCGTAGCGCTTGGCCAGCGGCACGACGCGCTCCAGCGACGTCTTGCTGAGCCAGGCGCCCCAGAGGAGCGGCCGGCCCAGCGTCACCTCCAAAGCCGCCTCCATTCCCTTGGGGCTGTCGGTCTGGATCAACAGGGGGCGTCCGGTGGCCGACTGCAGCAGCGGAATGGTCTCGCGCAGAAACTTCGCTTCCTCTCCCCGGCGGGCAGGCGCCTGGATCTCGGCCGCCTGGATGCTCACGTCCCAGGAGCGCGAGGTCAGCGCACCGGGCCGAGCATGGCCACTGCGCCAGCCCTTGATCATCGCCAGCCCTCGGCTGGTGCTGATCTCGACATCCCGGCTCTCCGAGGCAAGCAACAGCCGAGGACGGCGCTCCGGGTAGGCCGGCCGGTGCCGGCGAAGCAAACGGTGAAGATGGGCCGGATAGTGCGGTCCGGGGGACCCGGAGCAGCCGATCACCCCCATGGGGTGCTCGAGGAGCGCCTTCATCTGACTGGAAAACTCGTTGGGCCGGATCTTCCCGGATCGGGCGGCGCCGCTCTTGATCGCGTGCGGCTGGAAGATGAGCGGGATGTCGGTCAGGCGCCCCAGCATCTTGACGATCGGCATCATCTCGACCGGATTCATCTGGCCGGAGGCCCCCACCAGGTCCGCTCCCAGACTCCGGCTGACGGCCAGAAATGCGGCGGGCGAGGTCCCGACGGACGTACGACCGAGGGGTTCGAAAGCCATCTGCACCGCCACCGGAGTGTCCGGCGCGAGCTCGCGGATCGCCATGAGAGCCGTCTTGACCATCTGCAGATCACGCATCGCCTCGAGAACGAAGATATCCGGGCGCTCCTTCAGCGCCAGCCCGACCACCTCCCGGTAGGAATCGAGGGCCAGACCGAAGGGTAGCGTCCCGTGCGGCAGCACCGAGGCAGCCAGCGGTCCCAGCACGAAGCCGATCAGAGCCGGATCTGCGCCGGAGGCCGGATGGGCCAGACAGGCGTCCCGGACCGCCTGCATCGAGGCCTCGACCATGGACGGCAGCCGGTCCGCCGCCCCCAGGGGCGCCAGCGTGGTGCGGTTTGTGGCAAAGGTATTGGTCAGGATGAGGTCGGCCCCGGCTTTCAGTGATTCGAGATGAAGGGCTTTCAGCCGGTCCGCATCTTCGATTCCCAGCATCTCCGGCAGGCCCGACGCCGATGACTCGGTTCCTCGGCTGGCCCCCAGAATCCGGCCCAGAGGGCCGTCGCTGAGCAGCGTGCGCTTCTGCAATCGTTCCTGGAACAACGCGCGGTCCATCTATCCCCTCGATTCGCTCTGTCACCCGCATTCGCCCTCGCCGGGCTGCCTGATCGCCCCGGTCATCCGCCTGAGCCCGCGTAGCCTACCGGAGATCGTCCCCGGAAGGCAATCGCGGTCCAAAACGGTCTGGAGGGCTGATTTCTGCCAGTGCCTCTCGCTTTGGCGTTCTCAATGTGCTCCGAGATGCAAAAGTGTCTTCAAGGGGTTGCCGATAGAGGAAACGGAGATGGCGTTCAAAGGTCCCGGCAAGGTGTGGGAGACAACATGACAACCGGCCGCTTCACCGTGATTCTCGTCGATGATAACGATGATCACTGCATGCTCATCGAGGACATGCTCGTCTCGCAGGGATTCGCCGAGAAGGTTACCCGATTCGCGGACGCGGAAACGGCCCTCACCCATCTGCGGGATCCGCATCCCGGGCGCAAAGGCAGCGCGGCCCACCAACCCGACTTCATCTTCTTAGACATTCGTCTGCCGGGAATGAACGGCATCGAGCTGCTGCGGCAACTCAAGGGGAATCAGGCGACCCGCCACATTCCCGTCATCATGCTGACGACCAGTCAGCGTGAAGAAGAAGTCCGGGACAGCTTCGCGGTGGGGGCCTGCGGCTACGTGGTCAAACCGGTCGACTTCACGGTTCTGGCGGAGAAGATCCGCGCCCTGAAGATCTACTGGGAACAGGCCTCCGAGATGCCGACCCTGGAGCACGCCGCTTGAGCACAAGACCGGGGAGGATCGGCCCCATGTTTCCAGGTAGACCTGAGTCTCTCACCCTCACGCCCCCGACCCGCGACCGGGATCAGTTGGATACGGCGACACTGAACGACCGAAGCCGCCCGGCCCGGCTCTTCTGGAGACTTCTGCGCACGCAGTCGGTCCTTCCCTTGCTCCTCTGTACGGGCGTGTTCATCGTCACCATCCTGTGGATCATGCCGGTCACCGTCCGGAACAACCTGCAGAGCCTCTCGGGCCAGGCGATCAACGTCGAGGATGTCCACGCCGAGATCACCGCTCTCTCGCTCAAACTGGGGGTCGCTTCGCTGGCGATCCTGGTCCTGGTGAGTCTGTTGCTCTACCGGGTATTCCGCTGGACGATGAGCACCGACTACAAACGACTGCAGGCCGAGCGCGCCCTGGCGGACACCAATCGCCGGCTGGCGGAAACCAATCTATGCCTGCAGACGAAACAGGGGCAATTGGAAGGATTCCTTTACGCCGTCTCCCACGATTTGAAGTCGCCGCTCATCTCGATTCAGGGATTCGCGACCATCCTGCGTGAATCCTGCGACCTGGAGAAACATCCGAAAGCGGCCGGCTACTTCGATCGCATCGAGGGGAACATCCGCAACATGGAGAGCCTGCTGGGTGACCTGATGACCTTGTCCCGGGTGGGGCGCATCGAAGACGATCCCGAACCGGTGAGCCTCTCCGATCTCACGAAGGAGATTCTGGCCGAACGATCCGCCGAGATCGAAGGCAAACGAATCCGCGCGGTCTGCGGAGCCAGGTTGCCGTCGGTGCACGGTCGCCGCAACCGGGTGCGCCAGCTACTGACCAACCTGGTCGACAACGCCATCAAGTACATGCCCGAGAAAGACGGGGCCAGCATCGAGGTGGGGTTCACCGACACGGCTGCATCTCCGACCGGGGCCCGCGGCGCGTTCTTCGTCCGCGACAACGGGGCCGGAATCGAGCCGGTGCTGCAAAGCAAGGTCTTCGAGATCTTCCAGCGGGGACCCAATATGGGCGGCCGCAAGGGTGGGTCGGGCTTGGGGCTCGCAATTGTGCGCAGCATCGCCGAGTCGCACGGCGGGAGCGTATGGCTCACCTCGAAACCGGGCGCCGGCAGCACCTTCTACTTCACCCTGAGCTCCTTCCCGGACTCAGGGGCCGATAGGCAGATCCCGGCGTAGGCGCTGGCGCCGGAGCCCCCCTGGTCGTCGTTTCCATGCTCGCCAACGGGGCCAAAATGTGATTGGATTGTCCCATCGGTCAGTGCAGGCAGGCGGTGAATGGAGCGGCCCCCAGCAGTTGAGGGCCCTCACGCCGCGAACTGTTCTCTGGAGGCGCGAAGTGAGTGTTTGGCACAAACTGGAATGGGAGCACCTCAAACCCGAGAATCCCGATGTCATGCTGTTCCGCGTCAGCGGGGCGCTCATCGGAAGCAAGGAATGCTATGAGTTCCTGGAAGATGTCCGCAAGGATATCAGTCAGCATGTGAAGCATATCGTGATCAACCTCGAAGGCGTTGAGCGGATAAACAGCGCCGGTGTTGGCATTTTGTGCGCATGCTATACGTCGATTACGAATCAGAATGGCAAGATGTATCTCGTTGAGATCAGCGAGCGCAACCAAATGCTGCTGAAAGTCGTCGGCCTGTGGGATCAGCTCGCACACTTTCCAACCGAGAAGGACGTCGTCTTCGAGAAGGTCTGATCCGTTTTCCGGGCGGGATGCGCTCGGAGGGTTCGTGAGTCGAGGACGTCCACGCCGAAATCACCCTACTTCCCCCTGAACTCCCTGCCGGACTCCGGGTCTGGCCGTCAAATCCAAGCCTAATCGATGTCGTAACAACCAGTTACGCCCCCTTCCCCGGAGAGGCACCCCGGGGTTGCGCTTGCGCCGGAGCCCCTCGGACCTTTATCGTTGGCGGATAGTGATTAGACCTGCAGGGGCGACAAGCGGAGGAGACCACCCGATGCGCAGAAGCAAGTCAGCGACCTTCTTGATCTGCCTGGCCGGAGTCCTCGCCGCGGCCGCGCTCACGGGCGGCTGCAGCAAGGACAACAGCGACAACGGGGGCACCACGCCGACCATTCGCCATCCCGAAGACTTCCTGCCGACCAACGTCTCGGGCTGGGAGCTCAGCGGCGAGGTCAAGAGCGGCACGACGCAAAGCGAGCTGCGGGATGCGATCAACGGTGGCTATACGACCTACTGGCGCCACAACATGAAGGAGTTCGCCCAGGCGAACTACTTGGGGACCGGTTCCGGCGGGGGCTCGGTGGACATTCGGGTCTACGAGTTCGAAACCACGGCCGACGCGCAGGCGCTCTACAACGACACGGACTTAGGATACATCGCCCAGGAGAATCCATCGGTCGGAGACATGGCGGGCATGTTCAGCGCCGGAGGGTTCGCCACACTCTGGTTCACGCGGGACCAGTACTTCACCGAGATCATCCTCTCCGCCACCGACACCCAGTACGCCGAGCAGCAGGTGGAACTGCTGGCCGCGGGCATCGACACGCAGATGCAGGAAGAGTAATCACCAGGAAACGCGAGGTGTGTTTTGGAGCGGCGGCGATTTCTGAAGCGGAGTTCGATGGCCTTAGGGGCCGGCCTGGCCGGTCCGTTGGTCGGCCAACACCTGGGGTCGGGTGCCGCGGCGCAGGATGCGGCAGCCGGTAAGTCGCCCGATCTCGTCATCGCCAAAGGCGCCCCCGGCGATGCGGTGGGCAAGGCCCTGGCGGCGATTGGCGGCATCGAACGGTTCGTCTCCCCCGGCCAGGTCGTGGTGATCAAACCCAACGCCAGTTTCGTCTCTCCGCCCAAGTGGGGCGCAACGACCCACCCCGAGGTTTTGCGGGCGGTCGTGGACCAGTGTGTAGAAGCCGGGGCGAAGCGGGTCCTGGTCGTCGATCATACCCTCTCACCCGCTCCCCGCTGCTTTGCGCGGACCGGGACCGAAAGCGCCCTGGAGGGCGCGGCCAACACCAAGCTGGTCTCCCTCGATCAGGAGCGGGTCTACAAGACGGTCGAGATCCCCGAGGCGGGCGCACTCAAGCAGACCGCAATCGCCAACGTCGTCTTGAAGGCCGACCTCTTCATCAATCTGCCCACGGCGAAATCGCACTCGGCCACGGGCGTCAGCTTCGGGATGAAGAATCTGATGGGCCTGGTGTGGGACCGGCACACGTTTCATGCGGACATGGACCTGCACATGGGAATCGCCGACCTGGCGAGCGTGCTCCGGCCGCAGCTCACCATCTTAGATGCGGTCTACCTGCTCAAGACCGGGGGGCCGGCCGGCCCGGGCGACATCGAGGAATACGGCGGCGTCGTGGTGGGCACCGATCCGGTGGCCGTCGATGCCTACGCGGTGGGCCTCACCGCCTGGAATCAGCAGACGATGACGCCCGGGAAAGTCGACCACATCCGCTACGCAGCCGAGAAAGGCATCGGGCAAAACGATCTCTCCTCCTTGCGGATCGAGGAGCTCACTTGATCAAGCGGCTCGCCCAAATCGCGCTCGCGATGATGGTCGCCGGCGCTCTGGTCGGGACTGCCCGCGCGCAAAGCGGTCCCGCGCCCCTGTCCTCCACCCGCGCCGAGGATCTCCGAACGACGATCGCCCTCAACAAGGGGCGCGCGCTCCTTCGCACGCCGGCGACCCTGTATCGTTTTCACCCGGAGACCGAAGCCTGGACGATGCTCACGGCCGAGGAAGGCCTTCCCCTCGCCCCCCTGCTCAACCTCTCCCTGACCGGTGATGATCTGTGGGTGAGCGGGACGGGCGCGAGTCTCACCGACCCACAGGTCGACGACTGGCAGTACTACGGCCCCGGCGAGGGCTACCCGGGGCAGAACGTCTACAACGTGGCCGCCGATGACGACTACGCCTACGCCGCCACCGACGCCGGCCTCGCGCGCTTCGATCGTTACATCCTGGAGTGGGAGCCGATGGCCGGCCCGGCCGATCACGACATCGCGGAGACGGTCGATGTCGAGGTCGACGACGAGCGAGCCTGGTTCGCGTTCGCCGGCGGGGTGATCGAGTATCGCAAGGATGCGGAGAGCTACCGCGTCGATACGGTTCTGGGTCAGCTCGATGCGCCCAACGTGCTCGCGCTTCGTCAAACGACCGGGCACATCTGGGCCGTGACCACCACCGGACTGGCCCGCTACGACAAGGCCCTCGAGACCTGGACCTCATTCCTGCCGGGCGTGGATCTTCCCGATGCCCGCATCCACGACATCCAGGTGAGCGGAGAGGATCTCTACCTCTCCTGCGACGACGGCATCTGGCGCTTCCTGGCGGACCGGGGCATCTGGCGCCGGGATGAAGCCTGCGGTTCGATGCCCGGCCAGCAGGTGTTCGACCTGGCCATCCGCAGCGGATACTGGGTGGTGACCGAGAGAGCCTTCGCCTACTACGATGAAAACGCAGCGCGTTGGATCGACTACACGACCAGCGTCCCGGCCACGCCCGGGGAAGGGTTCGATCTGGCCTGGACTGGAGACGCGCTGCTCCTGCTCTCCCCCGAGGTGGCGGTCTATGCGCTCCGGCGGGGCGAGGCGAATCCGAGTGTCTACAGCTTCCGCACACAATCGATCGACCGATGGGCTTGTGCGGTGCCGGAGGCCGACCGGTGGCAGCCGGTCGCCGATGAAGGCGGTGCGGGCCTGCGCAAGTCGTGCGACGAGTTTCTCGTGGTCAAGGGCGGCGCCACCGTCTATGTCGAAGACGATGACGACAACAAGAGTGCGGGTGAAACCGACTTCGACAACCTTATCAGCGAAACCCGCTACGACCTCACCCTCAGTGGGCGCACGGCCGACGGCCGCGCGCTGAGCGGCTACTACGACACGACCAACCCCGATGATGAAACCTATCTACTGAGCTACCGAGGCACACGGAACGACGTGGTGCGCAATGTCAGCGCGGGGGAACTGGACCAGCAGTTCTTCAACACGCAGCTGAACCCGTCGTTGGGAATCCGCGGCGGATCGGCACGTCTCGAGTTCGGCCCCCGTTCGGAGGAAACCCGCCGGCGACGGGTGACCGCCGACGGTTGGGCCGGTGAGCGCCGCACCTTTCCCGGCCGCAAGGTATTCTACGGCCCGCAGCGGATCTATATGCTGGGCCAGGGCAACCTGATCGCCGGATCCGAGGTGATCCGCGTCGATCGCGAGCCGCTGATCGTGGGCACCGACTACACGATCGACTGGGAGAGCGGCAACTTCATCATCGGCGATCACATCCTGCTCGATGACAACACCGCGGTCGAGGTGACCTACCTCTACGAGGAGCAGTCGGACGATCCGACGCGGCCGCCCGATGAAGATCAGGCCGTCTATGCCGGGCAGATCGGCTTCGCCCCCGACAAACATGTCTTCACCGGCGTGAGCGGCACGTCCTGGACCGACGAGGAAGGCCGGGGCGCGCTGCTCGTGGGCGCAAACGCCCGGCTGGAGTGGAAGGGCGAAGACCATCTCTTGCGCGTCTCGCCGGAGATCGCCCTCAGCCGGCACGATGAGTCGACCACTGTGTCCGCCCAGGACGAAGTCGGTGGACTCTCTGGCGGCGCGGACAAGGGCCTTGCCCAAGGCATGGCTCTGCAGGGTCGTTACCGGGGACTCGAGCTTTCCGCCGAGCATCGCACCATGGAGTCCGGCTTCGTGTCTCTCGAGGACCGGCAGACATTGCTCGGCCGTTTGCGGGAGGAGTCGAGTCTGGGCGCGCGCTGGAACATCACTCCCTTGCTGCAGTCGACCCTCGATTGGAGTCAGACACGCTCGGACCAGGTCGGCGACTCTGACGGCCGGGGCGATGAGAACCTCTTGATGGCCGGCCTGTGGCTGCGCCGCGCGGGTTTCCCGAACTTGGGGCTTCGCCGGGGCCGCGTGTGGGTCGACTCATTGGCCCATCGGGAAGAGAAGTGGGTCACGCGGGGCGAACTGGAGTTGGATCCGGATCCGGCCAAGCTGGCCGCGCTCGGCATCCGCCGGCTCTGGCTGAGGGCCTTCTTCCAGCGCAACGAGCGCACGAGCGAAGGTGGCGAGGACGCCGCCGCGACCGACAAGAGGGTCACCGATCACAGCTTCATCCGTTTGAACGGCTCGGCGGGCAATCCCCTCTCCTGGAACCTGGACCTCGAGGATCGCTGGACCCACCGTCCCGACGCGAGCGTCGCCAACGGCCTCTCGCGCGATCAGACCGTGGACTTGAACTTCCAGCTCCGCCCCCACGGCTCCGTGGATGCCTTTGTCGGATGGGAAGCAGGCCGCGAAATGCTCTGGCGGGAGGTCGGGGGCACCGACGGTTTCACGACCGAGAGGCGCTGGACCCTGACCTCGCTGCTCTACCCCGGCCGGGTCGCCGCGCCGCTCGCTCCGCTCTCCTTCCGGGTCGAGTTGAACCATGCGGGGAGCGAGGAAGGTGAGCGGGGTGTCGTGCATCCCGGCATCGGCAGCCTGTGGGCAAAGCCGGACTCGGCCAGTACCGAACAGGCCAGCGACACCCAGGTGGTCGAAACCAGGCTGCAGATCTTCTCCTGGTTGCGTTTCGTGGATCGCCTCGAGTTCGACGAGCAGTCCAGCCGGACCTCTCTCCAGTCGCAGGAGGATCGGGGCCGCCAACTGGAGAATCGATTCGAGTTGAGGCCCAGCGGCGGACTCCTGACCATCCGGTATGTCGACACGTTCGATGAGTCCACCTCTCAGACCGATGCCTACGCCGAAACCGAGCGCACCGCCCGCCGGGTGGCTGCTGAGTGGAGTCAGATTTGGGGGGGCGGCTGGCTGACCTATCTGGCATTCGAGGCCGAACGAAGTGAAGAGGGATTGCCCGAGCCGCTCAGGCGTGTGTCACCCCAGGCCCGCCTGACCCTCCGGCGAGATAGGTTCCGCACCGATGCAAGCGTCGGCCTCACCCATCTCTACGAAGAGTCCTTCGACTACGATGCCGAGCGCGACACGTACAACCGCCTCGGGGCGCGATCGCTTCAGCTCGACTTTTCCTTGAGCATCCAGCCGTTGCGCATCCTCACCCTCAAGTTGCTCTACCAGATCGAGATGCCGCGGGGCGAAGATGCCGATCACGATGTCGATCTGCGGGTGATGATTCGAGCGTAGCTCCGCCTCCCACGCACTAACTCGAGTCCGCACTCCCCCTCACGGTTCGAGGCAGATCCCTTAGGAAAACAAGGCCATCGCCTTGTTTTCGCAACGGCGCGCGAGAAGGGCCCCAACCCCCTCCCCCCTTGAAAAGTCATGATATCCGCCACAAAGGGCAGCATTTGAGGCAGTTGCCGGAAGGACCCACAAGTTTCGGCCCGCCGATTGCTACCAATTGGGTTATAATGTTAGGAGACTAATTCGTGGGATGCTCGCCGGTGGCGCTCGCGGAGCGCAGCGCTGACGGCGTGGGGGAGTTGTGTGCGCTTCTCGCTGACAACACACAACCCCGAGGAGAGGTCAGCTTCGAAGGGAGATTAGAGAGATGACACGGCGTCTGCATCTTTTGGTTCTCTGCTTGTGCGCCTGTATCTGTATCGGCGCCGGCCCGGCCGGCGCATGGTATCCAGGCAGCGTCATTGCTGAGGACGGAACGACCACTTGGTGCACCTATTGCCCGGATGCATATGCGGGCATCGATGCATGCCAGGGACTCTACGGACCGCATGAGTTCAACGCGATTCGGTACTACGGCTCGAACAGCGGTGGTGGCCTGTCCACCCCGGACACCGACGCCCGGATCGGATACTACGGAATCACGGCCTTCCCCACCGTCTATTTCAACGGCCAAACGGTTTCGACCGGCGGGGGCGAGGAGATCTCCTCCGGTGCCACCTACAGCGCGATCATCGATAGCCATCTGGATGATCCGTCCTATTTCAAGGTCACGATCAACTCGTTCGATCTAAGCGCTCCTGACGGGTCGATCGATTGCGATATCGAGGTCATGGAAAACGTCCCCGACATCTCCATGATGAACGTGCGCATTGTGATCACGGAAGACAACGTGGACTACACCCCGCACACGCACATGGATGTCACCCGCGACATGCTGCCGGACATTCCGGTCACGGTGAACACGACCGGTCAGGTGCAGAACGTGAACGAGGTGTTTGCGGTCGACGCGGGCTGGGTCGAAGAGAACCTGAAAATCGTCGTGTTTGTTCAGGACGACACGGACAAGGTCATCTGGGCAAGCGATGACACGCGTCCCACTCCTGAGTACGCCACGCGCTACTTCGCCCTCGGCGATCGCCAAGCGGTCGGCCCGGCATACGTGGCGCACATTTACGATTGGTTTGAAGTGCATAACGTCGGCTCCATGGCCGACTCGGTCTTCGTCGAGGTCGAGTCTGAAGGCCCCGAGGGTTGGATCAACGTTCTCTGCACCGAGGAATTCTGCGTCGGCCCGTTGGTCGAAGGATGGCTCCAGCCGGGTGAGTTCCTGAAACTTCACCTCCAGGTCGTCGCCACGACCCCGGGCTGGAACTCGATCAAGGTCAACATCACGCAGAAGAACGCCGGCCGCACCTACGCGCGGTCGATCGAGTACACCTACATCACCGACGACGTCACCATTCTGGTGGTCGACGATGATGGCGCTCAGGAGTACGAGAACTACTATAAGGACGCCCTCGACTACTTCGGGCTGACCTACGGCGTATGGAACCGCAATCTCGGCGTGGCCGATGCGGCAACGCTCGCCAATTTCGATCAGGTCCTCTGGAGTGTCGGCTGGAGCTTCCCCACGCTGGACGAGGATGACCGCACCGCGCTGATGACCTTCCTGGACAACGGCGGCGGCCTCTTCGTCACCGGCCAGGACATTGGTTGGGAAATGAACGACATCGGCGGCGCAGCCTACGACTTCTATCAGAACTACCTGCACGCCACCTACGTGAATGACGACACGAACGACTACGATCTCAACGGTGTCGACCAGGACCCGATCTCGCACATGCTCCCGCTGATGATCATCGGTGGCGATGGCGCCAACAATCAGCAGTACCAGAGCGACATCGACCCGGCCGACGGCACCGCCTCGGTCATCTGGACCTACGATGAGAATCGAAACGCGGCGATCAAGGCGGACACCGGCACCTACCGGGTCGTCTACTTCGCGTTTGGGTTCGAGGCGATCGACAACGCCTATGATCGCGCCTACGTGATCTACCGCATCATGAACTGGCTGCGCTACGGCACGGTCGATGTGGAAGAGGGCGAGCCGGCCTTCCGCGCAACGCTGGGCGTCTACCCGAACCCGGTTCAGGACGCCGGCCAGATTCGATTCACGATGCCGGCGACGGGCCAGGCCAGCCTGAAGGTCTTCGGCCCGGACGGACGCGTGGTGCGCACCCTGGCGCAGGGCGAACTCGAAGCCGGCCCGCACGTGATCGACTGGAACGGCACGTCTGCGGACGGCTCCCGTCTCCCGGCCGGTATCTACTACTACCGCTTCGACAACAGTGTGCAGACGCTGACGAAGAAGGCGGTTCTGCTGAAGTAAGAACCTCTCTAGGGATCCGCGGGCCGGTCAGGAGACCGCGCCCGCGGGTCCTTTGTTTTTTTAGCCGGCAATTGCCCCCCACCCTCGATCCCCCCTACAATCGGCCCATTGAACCAAAGGGCAAGGAGGGGGCATGAGGGGACTCGCGGCGCTCATCGGAATGACCATCCTGATCTGTGGTCCGATCGGTCCGGCTGACCCGACCGAAGGACCCGGCACTGAAGAATCGCTCCTCCCCGGTCAGCCAATCCCCGCCGAACTCCTGATTCCCGCTCAAGAGGGCGAGATCGCGCACGTCGGCGAGTCGATGGTGTACGGGGGAGAAGAGGCGCTGTTCGACTACATCAACGGCGGGGCCCCCCAATACATCGAGTATGGGTATCATGAGGTCGCGTCCCAGGAGCTCATGCTCGGCGAGCACACCTACGTCTTCGATGTCTATCGTATGGATGATCCGCTGGCGGCCTTTGGAATCTACAGCACGCGCGCGCCCCTGCGGGGACAACCGATCGGCAATTTCCTCTACAGCTCCTTCACCTCCTATCAAGGACTGATCGCGCACGATGCATATCTCTTCGATATCTCCGCGTATGAATCAGGCGAATGGACTGCCGGTGAGATGAGCCTCTTGGCTGAACAAGCGGTGTCCGTGTTGGGCCCGACCAAAGCCAGGCCCACCGAGGGTGCGGCGATCCTGGACCGGGCCCCTCTCGCCTACCTGCCGGCGATCGGACGGATGCCCGGCAGCGAACGACTGGCGCGGGGACCGGTGAGTCTGCGGGCGGCCATCGGTGCGGCCGGGAGCGGCATCTTCGCTGCACTGCTGGGGACGCTGCAGACTACGGCGGCAGACCAGGTGCAGGAGCAGAACCTCACCACGAGCTGGTGGACCGTCGCGGGCTATCATCCCGTGCTGGATGAGAACGATCACCTCGTCGCCGAAACCACCCTGGTCATGCTCATGAACGAGGGCGATCTCAGCGCGGTGGGATTGGCGGCCGAACGCGAGCTCGCCAGCTTGACGACCACCCTGCCTCTCGAACCCGGCCTCCGCTGGCAGGAGGAGGGCGGGGCAACCGGATACGTGGTGAGCTCTCCGGGCCGGGTGTTGCTCGTGACCTCGGCCATAGGTGATGAGGCGTTCGCGTCTTGGGCGTCTCAGTTGTTGGATCCATAGTCGGTGTGACCCAGGGAGGAAACGCGTGAGTCCTCAGAAGAAGACCCAAGGCACACGGAAGAAGCCCACGATGAAGGGCATTCCGAAGCGGACGTCCACAAAACCTTCGCGATCGCTGGAGACCTTCGCCAACCCCAAGAAGGGCCGCGACTACGAAATCGAAGTCAACTATCCCGAGTTCACCTGCGTGTGTCCGATGACCGGGCAACCGGACTTCGCTCACGTGAGGATCGGCTACGTTCCCGACCAAGTGTGCGTCGAGCTCAAGTCACTGCGCAACTACCTGTGGTCCTACCGCAACAAAGGGGTCTTTCACGAGGCCGTCACCAACAAGATCGCGGACGACCTGACCAAAGCACTCCAGCCGCGCTGGCTTCTGGTGGAAGCTGAATTCCAGGCGCGCGGAGGCTTGAGCACGACGGTGCGCGTGGAGTCCACCGGGCACGAAGCCTAGCCGCCCCGTGCTATACTTCTGACTGCCTGCCCGCTCATGCGGAGTCCCCCGACCTCATCTGCATTCGCGGTGCGAGCCAATTCAACGGGCGTCTTCTGGGTGCGCGCGACCATCGATCAGCAGTTGATCGAATCAAAACGGGTGGTGATCGTTCGATGACAGACAATTCGAATCAACCGTTCCACGAACCGGAGCAACCCCCCTACCGGCCTCCCAGCGAGGCCGAGTCGGTGCTCGTGCGCGTAACGCGCGGGTGCGCCTGGAACCGTTGCACCTTTTGCGGCATGTACCGGCAGCTCAAACTGGAGCTTCGCACGCCGGAGGAGATCGAGAAGGACCTGGCCAGTCTGCGGCAAATCTACACCCACGCCGACTCGGTCTTTCTGGCCGACTCCGACAGCCTGATCCACCCGAAGCTTCCTGAGATCGTGCGCCTCGTCAAAAGCGCATTTCCGGAAGCGGCGCGCATCACCTCCTACGTGCGTCTGAACACGCTGCGCAAGAAGAAGGACCCGTGGCTGACCGAACTCCGCGAGGCGGGCCTCTCCCGTCTCCACGCCGGGCTCGAGTCGGGGTCCGCGCGCATCCTCGAGCGAACGCGCAAGGGCATCACCCCCGAGAAGGCGATCGAAGGCAGCCGGGCCGCCATGGACGCAGGGTTTGAACTCAGCCTCTACGTCTTGTGCGGGCTTGGCGGTGAAGGCGACTGGGAAGAACATGCCGAGAGGACGGCCGATGTCGTCCGCGAGGTGTGGCCCCACTTCGTCAGGCTGCGCACGCTCATCCTCCTGCCGGACTCCGATCTCGCGGCCGAACATCGCGAGGGCCGCTTCGAGCCCGCCTCAGCGTTGACCCGCCTCCGGGAGGTCCGCCTCTTCCTGCAGGGCCTTCACGGGGGAACGCGGCCGCTGCGCATGGCCAGCGATCACTTCTCGAACCTCGTGTGGGCGGACAAGCAGCGCATCTACGACGGCATCGAGGGGATCTTGCCGGAAGATGGACCGGCCATGCTCGCCCAACTGGATCGGGCGATCGAAACGGGCGAGGCGGCCAAGGAAGTCGTCGATCCCAGTGAGATGGCGCGAAGCGGCCGGGCGTTCAACTTGTACAGTCCCCAGGCGCTCTAAGCAGTCCGTGACGGGTTGCTAGTTGATTCTCCGCATGAGCACGCCGTAGTGGCCTTCCTCCGACTGATCGATGCCCTCGAGGAACCACCCGCTGGAGTCACCGACCCGCGCCAGATCATCCGGTTCGACCAGAAGCCAGGGGAAGTAGGGCCCCACTCGCCCCCCGTACTCAACGCGGATCGTCATCTCTCCCGGGTACCGGCCTTCGGTGCGCATCTGTTCCTGCAGCCGCAGGTGCTTCGGGTCATCGGTCGCGCTGAAGGCGATCGAGGAAGCGAGGAGGCACGCCCCTGGAACCGTACGGTCGTGCACCAAGCCAAGCAGTTCCTCGAGTCCGGACAGGGTCCCCGCCAGACCGAGGTTGTGCCCCATCAGGAGCACCGTGCCGAAGCGATTTTCCTGCGGCGTCAGCAGGGTGTCGAGATCCTGCCAGCGCCCGACCCGGACATCACGAGCGCCCCGCTCGCGGGCGACGGCCGCGGTGAGCGGGGAGGATTCGATGCCGACGATGTCGAAGCCCACGTCCTGGGCCCAGAGCATCATGCGCCCGGGTCCTGAGCCAATGTCGAGGATCGGTCCCTTGACCGCGGCGAGGTTGTCCGCTTCCCAGGGGAAGAACTCGTCCGCCTCAGCGAAGTAGACCTCGGGTGAATGGTCATCCTCGAGCAGGCCGTCGGCCCGCCGGATTGCGTAGAGCGTGTCGGGATTCTCGAAGTACCGGCGGATGATCTCGCCCCAGAGGTCTTCGCGGATCTCTTCGGTCACAGCACCAACCCCCGATTCAGGCCGCGGTGTCTCTCAGTCGGATGACGCATTGTAGCGGTCGGCCGCGAGGAAATAGTCGACCAGCCGCTCGATGTGAACCTGAACGTCGAGGAGGTTGGCATCCGCGCCGTCCGAGGATGCCGGATGGTTTGGACGAATCGAGGCCCGGGCCGCTTCGCCGACGAAGGGAAGCAGATAGGCGATCGACGCGTCGGGGCACTCCGTGACCTGCACGGGCAGATTCCCACTCCGGTAGGTCAGACAGGCCGCGGCGGTCGCACTGAGTGCGTCGCCATCCTGCAATCCAAAGCCGCGGCGACCGAGGATCGCGAGGGCTTCCCGATAGGTGATCCGCGGATGTTCGGCCTGGATCATCCTCTCCAACCGGGTCACGTTACCGCCGCCGATCAAGCCGGCGTTCAAGGCATAGGCCGTGGCCTTGAGGGTCCGCTCCAAGTGTCTGGTGAGGGCTCGGCTATCCAGGTCCTCGCGCCAGGGCACCGTGCTCTTGAAGTGCGGACCTTCAACGCTCCCGCCGTGCGGGCCCGAGGCGGTCTGATCAGAGTGCAACGCCTGGAGCAATCCGATCACGCGGCGCCTGACCGGCTCTCGCGTCACGGTTACATCCCGCGCTGATGACAGAGGATAGGAAACCGTCCGACCTTGGCCGATGCGGCCTGGGCGTGCATAGGCAAACGCAGTTAGCATGAGGCACTCCTTCTGGCGCTCACGGGCGTCAATTAAAGG
>CAZTDY010000031.1:0-39303 GCA_964612295.1 uncultured bacterium
CAATATCGTGGGGGCAGCGCGTTGGGATGAACATTCGTGAATAGTCCGCGCTAGTGAGCATGGAGATTCTCCCGTATGCGCGCGAAGTAGTCGGGGTTCGCATCCAAGAGGGTGAGCAGGCCTTGGCAGTAGTCCAGCTCGACCTCCAGGTGTCGTCTGCCGGCGTTCATCATATCGATCAGATGAGGAAGGGCGGGCGTTTGACGGGTGCAGTTGTCGATATCCTTGCGTTCGCGCTCGAGCGCGGCCCGCAGCTTCGCGCATCGTTCGTTCAGCTTGGCCCTGATTTCGCCGGACTCGAGCGCATCGGCGAACATGATGCCGAGATAGAAATACCGGTCTTCCGGTCCGACATATCCCAAGGCGTCGAACAGGATGTCTCTCAGAATCGCCCGCCCCCGATCGGTCAGGTGGTAGACCGTGCGTTCGGGGGTGTTTCCCTGGCGCTCGCGCGTGATCGAGACGGCGCCGTCTTTCGCGAGGCGTCGCAGGGCCGAGTAGATCGAGGACCGCGAGATCGTGGTCCAGTGCCCGAGGCCCATATCTTGGAAGGCGTGATTGAGACCGTAGCCGTGAATCGGTCGCCAGTTGATGAGGCCGAGGGCGGCGAGGTCCGTTTTGCGAACTCTGGGCATGCTGTTCCTCGTATAGTGCCTGTTGGACTAGTACAACAACAACTAGTATGATACACACTAGTCCGTATCGGATCAAGAGAGGTTTCCCTATGGTCGCCAATCCTGTTAACTCGTCTCAGATACGGACGTTACAGTTCATGCCTCCCGGAAATCGCTCCAGCGACCCCCTGGATGGATCGAGGATTAGGGGCGGAGGCCCGATTGTGCCCCCGGGCACAATCCGCAGCCGGCCGGGGCGTGGGAGCCTGCGACATCCGCATACTTGTTGCCCAGACGCGGGTCGCGACCTAGAGTGCAGCCCGACACGGCCATGAGAAGAGTGGTGGATGGGCTTCTCCAAGCAGTATCTGGAGTCCAGAGTCCAGCAGGGACCAGGGATCGCCACCTACGGGATGGCGAGACGAACCGAACGAATGCTGGCCCATATCCATGCCTTCTGTCCCCGGCCCGACCGGATGCTCGATCTCGGGACCGCCGACGGCAGGATGCTGACGATGATGGCGCTACATCTGGGGCCCGCACTCTGGGTTGGCGTGGATGCGAATCGGAACCTCCTCACCGCGGTCCGGCTGCCCGATGACTGGACCGGTGGTGCGACACAGACCGACGGGCGGCAGCTTCCCTTTTCCTCCGGCGCATTTGATCTGGTCATCGCGGCGGCCACGGTCAAACATGTCAACGATGCGCGGCGACTGTTTGAGGAAGCCCATCGCGTGCTGAGACGCGGCGGCTGCTTCATCCTCTCCGATCCGATGCCGCTCGGCATTTGGCTCGGCTTGAGGATGGGACACTTCGACGCGCGCTGGCTGGTCAATCGCTGGTCGCTGTCGGGCTGGAGACGCGCGATCGAACCCGCCGGATTTCGCTGTGTACGGGCCGAACGCTACATGATGTTCCCGCGTGAGTTGCCCGGAGGGGATCGAGTGGAACGCGTGGTTCGCGCGACCCCCTTGAACCACCTCTTCCTACATCAGATCGCGACCTTCGAGGCGGTGTGATCGGCCTTCTCCCGGGAGGAGCCCCGCGATCGCAGGACGGCCTCTCCAATCATCGCACGTGCAGGCATCGTCCCCGATAGCATCGTCCGCCGGCTTGCAGCTCTTGCAGGTACAGGCCCGGTGCGACCGGAAGGCCGGCCGCGTCGCGCCCGTCCCAGGAGAGCGCGCCGCCCCGCGGACTGCTCAGCCGCCGCACCAGGTGCCCCTGGACATCGAAGATCGACAGAACACCACCTGACCCGTGCGCGCTGCCGCCCGTGTTGGGCCACGTGAATGACACCCGGGTCGAGAAGGGCGATGGCCAGGCCGCAAGCGTGATCCTCTCCGGCGACTGCCCCACCTCGGAGGTCGGCGACAGAAGCTCGAAGGGGTAGTCATGGATGCTGACGCTCAAGTCGCAATTCCAATCGCTGACCGCAAACGTATAGACGCCGGGACCGGTGATCGGGATGGTGATCCAACCGCCGCCCATACCGTCGGTCGGGTCGCCGATGCCAATGACCTCGTACATGTCATAGCGCTCTTCCCAGTCGATCTCCATTGCGTAGAGCTGGATGTTCAGTTCGGTCTCATCCTCGGGGACGAAGTCATCGAAGACCAGATGCTCCATGGTGATCGTCTCACCATTCTCGTCGAATTCGAAGATCGGCGTGTTGACGCCGTCGAAATGCCGCACGCTGGCTGGATCAGTGACGCCCCACAGCGTTTCGGAGAGTGGCGAGTAGACCTTGCTCTCGAAGATGATCTCGGCCGGTGTCCAGTCCCACCACCAATCGTCGGGCTCGTGAATATCGATGGCCTGGGCACGCGTCATGGTCACGGTGACCCGTGTCCGGCCGGTCAGGAAATTACAGACCTGGGCCCAGGCCGCGGGATAGTCGGCCAGGCCGTAGTGGTTGACATGGAAGTAGCTCAGGGTTGGCGCCCGCCCGTCGAAGCGCGACTGCTCGGTGACGATGTGGAAGTACGAGTCGTAGAGTCCTACGATGCCGTCGTTGGGTTGGTAATCGCCCAGCGTGAGCATGACGTCGGTCATGGAGCCGTCGTTCGCGCTCTCATCGACTGATCCCATCATCCCGACCAGGATGTTGCCGTAGTTGGGATCATCGGCTTCACCTCGCGGAGAATGGAGGTTGGCCTCAACCCAGTCATAGTGCATCTGGTCGACGTCCAGGCTGGGTGTGCCGAAAAGCTCCCACAGAAATTGCATCGTACTGTTGCTGGCTGCCCAGTGACCGGACAACACACCTTCGGCCGAGAGCCAACGGGCGATTTCGTCATGACCGGCCAGGTTTTCGACATCCTGCTCGATCAGCCAGCGGGTGACGAACGTGCCGTAGCTGCCGCTGAAGAAGTTGACCTGATCGGCGCCGCAGCGATCCATGACCATGCGCGCATACTTGGCGACGATCAGAGCGTAACGCGGGACGCCGCCGCCGTATTCGGCGGTGACCGCCTCGAGTTCGGCGATGTCCTCGGGTGTGTAGTAGTCGGGCGGGGTGTCACCATAGTAAGTGGTCGCGGCGACCACATTGGGGCAGTACGTGCCGCCGGGGTCGTCGATATTGGGCAGACCCATCAGCTCGCTGAACGGATCCATGTCCGAGTCCCACTGGTCGGCGCCGAAAACGCCGGTCTGGCTGTGGCCATCCGAACTGAATCCATGAACGAAGACCGTGCAGGTGTGATTGGGATCCTGACCGGCATGGGATGTCGCGGCGATCAGGATCAGAGGGAGGGCCAGCAATGGGAGACGCGTACGCATGATACACCTCGAGTCTGCTGTTTTCCGACTTGAGTTTATCATATCAGTCACCGGTGGATGGATCAATACCGGCCGCCAGCGGAGGCCGCCGGTCTTCGAAATGTCGATCAGGGGTGGTAGAATGTAACAAGCACATTTCTCGACCTGGAGGACGGCATATGGGCTCAGCAAGATCGACCAGGGCCCCGAGGCCCGCCGCCCCGGACGCTGGGTGGGAGATCAGGCCCATCCTGCTCGCGATCATTGTCTGCACCGCGGCGGCGACGGCCTCCCTCACACCGGCCGGCGCCGGAATGACAGCGATGGCGAAGAAGGCAGTGTATTGAGTCAGAAAGTCGCAGGCCCACAACTCTTTGGCGTGGTTGCGAACGAAGGTGCGCCAGGTCTGGTCGCCACGGGGCGTGCGCGGGACCATGTAGCGCCGAATGGTGCTGGGCGAGTGAAGGGTGCCGAACTTAGTGGCCAGTTCCTCCGCGATCTTGTCCTCGCCCCATCCGGGTTGGTCGGCGGAGATGCGTTTGATGAAGGCGATGTGTGTGCGAGGGATCCGTGGACGGCCGATCTTGCCGGGACGTGACTTGCGACGCCACATGGCCTTGAAGCCCTTGCGATGCCAACTGAGGACAGTGGCAGGCTTCACAATGACGAGGGAGCGGGTGCAGTCCGACCACAACCGATGAAGGGCAACCCAGAAGGCGCGGTCTTCGGCACGAAGCCGGGGACGCTTCTGAGCACGAAGGTAGACGCCGAGTTGTTGGCGCAGGGCAGCGTTTTCCAGGGCCAGGGTTGCCCGAGGCATCAGCGCGGCCCGCATGAGAGCGAGTAGTGCAGATAGTAGTGTACGCATAGTATGCAAGATCATATCATGGTGGGAGAGGCGCCTGATTGTGTGGGAGTTACGGGCTTTATGCGGAGTGCGGGGGCATAACGATCGCGGCTGAGCGTCTGGTAACCGCGGTCCATTTCATCGTCTGCATGAGGAAGAGATGATCAATCGCTCAGCCATCACAGTCCGGGCCAAAGAGCCGTTTCTCAAGTGGCTCCGTGGCCTGCCAGATCCCGTTGGGCTGGAAACCACGCTCGAAAGCGTGAATAGGGAGCCACACGTCTACCTTCTGCCCGAGTATGCAATGTTAGACGAACAGGAAGAACTGCTTGCCGAGTTCTTCGATCTTGTTTTCGAGTGCCAACTCGATGGGTGGTGGAGAGATGAAACGGACTGGCCGATAGACCGTGACCTAGCGATGTTCAAACAGTGGTTCGATATCACATTTCACTCCATGATCCGCGACTTGACTGATGCACCCTTGCTTCACGAGGATTGAATCGCCCTCCCTTCCGCCGCGGGCCGCGCTAGAGCAAGTAGAGCAGATAGTAGTGTTCTCATCATGGGTGAAATTGTACCATTGTGGGAGAGATGGCCGGTTGTTAGGGAGTTACGGACTTTTCGCGGACCACGCGCGTGCCAGGTGTGAACTCAGTCCAACAAAGAAGCCGCTCCGCCCATCGCCATGAAGCGCTCTCGCCAGAGTGCCGCCTGTTCCGCGTCGCCCAATCGGGCGTACAGGCGCGCCAGTTCCAATACGGCACCTGTATCGTCGGCGAGGTGCTCGAGTGCCCTCCGGTATCCGGCCAACGCCTCCTGCGGATTCCCGGCGGCCAGCGCCAGGTCGGCGCGCGCCCTGTGGATTGATGATCTCACCGGCACGCCAGACCGCTGCCGCTCATCCAGCCGCTGTAGAACGAAATGCGCGCGCACCGTGATGGGTTGGTCTCCCGCGCGCTTGATCAGCTCGCGAGCGGTGTGCGCGGCGACGTCGATTTCGCCCATCACATACCGCGCGGCCATGAGCGATTCCAGGCCCCGCACGAACGTGCTGTCGACCTCCCAGGACCGGGCGTAGTGGCTGCAGGCCACGTCGTACTCGCCGCGAACCTCAGCGATCTGTCCCCGGGCCAGGTGGGCGCGTGCGCTGCGAGGATCCAGGGCCGCGCCGCGTTCCAGAAGCTGGTCGGCGCGCGCCAGGTCTCCCTGCCGGGCGGCCAGGATTCCCAAGTTGATGTTCGCGCGCGCGACCCGGGGATCGATCTCCAGTGCCGCCTCGTACTCCTCTGCGGCCTCGCTCACCCGTCCTTCCCGTTCCGCGATCACCCCCAGGCGATAGTGGTACTGGCCGAACGCCGCGTCTTTCTGTATGCCGAGCCAGTTGGGTCCGAGGATGAGCGCGACCAATCCGACCACGATCAAAGCTCGAATGCGCGCCGTACGCGTCGTGACCTCGAGTGCGCCCGTGATCGCCGCCCCGGAGGCCAGCGCCAGGAAGAGGTGAGCGGGCAGGCGGAACCGAGCGGTCACGAAGAAGGCCGCCAGCACGCCGGCGGTGAGGAACACGGCCCCCGCGAGCGACCAGAGCAGGCGGTCTCGCGGACGGAAGGCCAGCGCGGCGGTCGTCAGCAGGACGAGGAGAATCCAATTGGGAAGAAGAGGCAAACGCAGTAGCCACGAAAATCGCTTCTCGAAATCGAACGACTCGATCTGGGGAATCTCGAATGCGCCTAAGGCAGCGAGAAACTTGCCCGCCACCAGCCCGCTGACGCGACCGGGCTGATCGGCCACGGCGTCGGTCGTCTGCTGAATCCAGAAACGATTCGCTTGCGTGGGATCGAGGGGCCGCCCGGCCAGCCGGCCGGCCTCGGCGATTCCGCAGGGATCGACCTCGCCCCGCATCCCGAGGGGGGCGCTGTAGAACCCGTTCGCGCCGGGGCCGTTTCCGATGAAGAGGTTGATCCCGGCATTGGCCGAGATCGGGACCAGGGATCCGGATCGCACGAGGTTATACACCGTGGCGGGGACGATTCCGACGATCACGCCGATGACGATTGCCAGAATCGACCGGCGGTTCGGCAGCGATCTGCCGGGCGCGGTCGCCATCACCAGCACGACCAGAAGGGTCCCCGGGAGAATTGTCGGATGGGCGAGCGCCGCGACACCGGCGAGAATCCCCGCCAGCCAGGGGCGTCGAGGTGCGATCCAGAGAGATAAGGCCACCAGGAAGGTCGCCAGCACGGGAACCAGCAAGACGCCGGTGTAAAAGATCGCCGGCGCATGCAACGCCAGCACCAGTCCGGTGACGACAAGCGCATCTCGCCCCCAGTGCCGATAGGCGATCAAGGCGCCCAGGCAGGTGGTGCCGGCGGCCAGAATGGCCTGCACCCAGAGGGGACGCAAGAGGTCCACACCCAGGATCGCGTAGCACCCGGCCAGAAAGTAGGGGTAGAGCGGCGCCTGGAGGAAGGGGCCCTCGCCGAAGGGCCGCCCGGCCCCGATGGCCTGGGCCCACTCGTGATAGTTGCGTGGATCGAGGTCTAAGTGGAGACGAAACGGATTGTCGCCGCTTTCGATCAGATAGAGCGCGCGCACCAAGAGCGCCAGCAGGCCGAGACCCACGGCGAGGGCCGCACCGTGATCACCGGTGCGGCCCTGCTGTATGCCTTTGTTGCGCGTCATCTAGCGCAGGTGGACCATCGAACGGCGGAGAACGCCGTAGTTGGTGTTCAGCCTGTAGAAGTAGAGACCGCTCGTCACCGTATGCCCACTGTCGTCCTGGCCTTCCCAGGTCACGGCGTGCGGGCCCGCGGTCAGCGTCTCGTTTTCGAGCAGCGTCCGGACCAGACGGCCGGACGCATCGAACACGGCCAGCGACACCGGACCGTTCTGCGGCACGGCGAACTCGATGCGCGAGCTGCCGTGCGAGGGGTTCGGGAAGCTGGGGGCCAAGCTGAGCTTGGTCCACCGCGGCTGCGCGTCGTCCACATCGGAGTAGGATCCGAGGCCGAAGATCTCGACATCGTCCACGAACCACCCCTCACGAGTGTCGGCGCCGTCCGTACCGAAACGGAAGCGGAAGACGACGTCGCCCTCGATCGCCCCCACCTCGCAGGTGAACTCGGTCCAATCCATCTCGCCCGAGAAGACCGACGTACCCTCGGGGAACGGTCCCTCTATGCTTCCGGGGCGGATCGTGTGCGAGTAGCCTGCATTGGGTGTGACCTGCACGAACGGACCGCCGTCGACCGACATCTCAACCAGCCCACCGTCATAGGCCTGGCCGACGTAGGCGGCGCTCTGTTCGGCGTCGATCCACATCCAGAACTTCAGCGAAACGTCACCACTGACCAGAACCGGCGGGGTCACCAAACCGGCGTCGAGCAGGTTGCCGTAGTCGCCGGTGCCCACAGCACCGCACTTCCAGCTGGTGGTTCCACCCGGCGTATGATTGCGCTGGGTGGAGACGTGCCACTGATCCGTGAATCCAGGATCGGTCACGACGTAGTGCTCCCAGCCCGGACCGCCATCCTCGATCGTCTCGTAGTAGCCGCCGATGGGGAGGTTGAGCACAAAGGCCTGGTCGAAGCTGTTCCAGCCGGTGACCTGCAGATCGAAGTCCGCGTCGTAGGCCTGGAAGTCCTCGCTCACCATCACCTCGAAGAGAGGCGTGAGAACCCCGCTCTCGTCCTCGCCGAGGCCGAGATGGGAGCCGGACGCCTGGAGGATCGTCACGTGCGGGTGGCTGCAGGCGACGAGTCCGACGATATCGTTGAGACTGCCACTGCCGCTGTTGAGCAGGGTCATCTCCATGGTCGCCGTTTCGCCCGGGTCGAGACGGAGGTTTCCGTCACCGCCCACGCTGTCGTCGATGTTGACCGCAGCCACCGAAAGGACCGGCGCGTGTGCCATGAAGCCGATGCTGGCATCCCAGGTGATGCGCTCGTCGCCGTTGATCACCAGCGGCATCGTGACGGCCATCAGGTCCGGGCATTCCGTGGACACGTCGAAGCTGAAGAGACCGTCAGCCCAGGCTTCCTGCTCGGGCGCCAGATCGGGCCAGGTCTGCGACGCCACGTCGAGAACGATGTGCTCGCTCGGGCTCTCCAGCGTACCGGCCAGATTGGCGGCGGTCTCGATACCGACGTTCTTGAGCTTGACGTTGACCAACACCGACTCGCCGGCGTCGATCATGCCGTCGCCGCCGCCGTCATAGTAAACGACCTCGCTGACCACCACGTAGGGCCCCGAGGCCGGCACGACCTCGACGGTACCGATGAAGGTCTGCTTGTTGTAGGCCATGACGGTCAGGTCCATGACCATCGGCTCGGCCGGCGGAGGATCCAAGATGATCTCTGCCGTGCCGGTGCCGTCGGCGGTGCCCACCCCGTAGAGGACGCCTCCGCTGTAGAGTGCGCAAGTGGCGCCGGGGGTACCGGTCTGAACCTGATACTGGACGTTGCCCAGGAACATGGTGCCGGTGTGGGAGACGGCCAACGTGGTGGGGTCCTTGGTGCGGACCAGCACCGACGGGTCGCCGAAGATGATCCAGGTGAGGAACATGTCATACCCGGTGCTGCCCGAGTTCACGTCCATCATGTGACATGAGCCGTTGTACCACAGGCCACCGACCGTGCGCATGGCGTCGGCGACCAGCAGGTCGACCGCCTCGTCCTCGGCGTCCATCGGGGGATTCCAGGACTGGTTGATCGAGGACATGTAGGCCGCGATCGCGCCGGTCGGGTTTGAGCCGTTGGTTGCGCGCAGCCAGGCCTCGCCGAAGCAGGTCGCGCTGGTGAACGCGCCGTTCACGCAGGCCACGCTGCAGATGAAGGGCAGCATGTTGTCGTTGGTCAGGGCATTGATGTGGGTGTTGCTGAAGCCCGAGGAGCCCCAGGACGTCGTGCTGCCATGACCGCAGTAGTTGGCGATGCCGCGGCCGGCATTCAAACCGGCAGCGACCTGTGCGGCCGTGGCGGAGGGGTCATAGATCTGATCAACTGCGAGATACCCGTAGCCGAGCAGATCCGCGCGAATCAGGTCCATGTGCTCGTTGTCGTACTCACCGTAGTGGCCGGGGCCCTGGTTCGAGGCGACGCCCATGCCGGACTGCATCCAGTTCTCACCCGCCATCACCTCCCGCTCGTAGTGGATGGTGCGGTCGACCTGGGTCTGAACCTGGGAGATATTCTCGGCCGAGAACCGGCCCACGAAGAGCTCGGGGTAGTAGTCGCTGCCCGCGAGACAGGCATAGGTCGGATCCGATCCGCCGCCCGCGTGGGTGAAGGTCGGAACCTGTGCGGCATCACCGACCAAGAGTACGTAGGCGATGTCGTTCATTTCGTATTCGTTGGTGATGTAGTTCTTGATCGCGGTGGAACTCGAACCCACCTCCGAGAGGGTGACCAGCTTCGTCGGCAGCCCGCGGCTCAGTTTCCACTGGAAGAGCGGCTCGACCGCCGAATAGAACGCATCGTAGGTGATGATCAAGAGGCCGCCGTCTTCGAGGACCGGGTCGTACCGCACGGTCCGGTAGTTGAGGAAGCGCTCTTCGTAGAGAAGATCGAACTGCGGATCGACCGTGGCGGGGCGCTCGAAACCCGGCAGGGGATTGATCACCGCCGGCCCGATCGGGGCCACCTCGACCACCAGGCGCGTGTAGACCCTGAGGGTCTGCGTCTGGGGGAGATACTGGAAGACGTTCATGTCCACCACCATCCCGCGGAAGTCACGCAGGATGTACGGATCGCGAATCTCGGCGATCGCGGACGGGTAGGCCTCGCCGTCCTGGTAGAAGCCGTCGAACGTGAAGGGCACGCTTACCGGATCCACCGTCCTGGAGAGATTGCCCTTCGAGGGGGCCACGGGCATCATCGGGAAATCCACATAGGACTCCTCGAGGACCCGAACGCCCATCTGGGCATCGCCGGGAATCAGCACGCTGCGGCAAACATCGGGCAGCGCGGGCAGGCCGGCCTCGAGCGAGCGGCTCTCACTCTCGAGATAGATCTGGTGATACGTTTGCCCGTCGATCTCCACTGGAACGGCCTCGAAGCCTCCCAGGGTCATCTCGAGGACGGTACGATTGTCATCCGACTCAATCGCCGAAACCTCGAGGGGACCACCGCCGGCATCGATCCATATCGCTTGGGCGGCAGGCACTCCGGCCATGAACATCAGACCGAAGAGCGCGAGCAACAAGTGGGGCGTTGTAACTGCGACGCGGGGAACGACCATGGGAGACCTCCGTGGTGTTTACAGGTCATGTCTATCGGGCCCAGAAACCTCATTAAAGAGTCTATCAAACGCATCCCCTCGCATTCAAGCATCGCCCCCCCCCACGCCAGGGGGCTGGAGCCGGGCTCCGAGGTCCCCTATAGTCGCAGGGCAACCGCGGTTGGGGGCCAGATGCGCCTCCGATCCAGTCAAAACACCCCAGCCGGGCCAGGGAGGGCCAGGAAATGGAACAGAAGCATCAACTCCAGAAGGCGGTGGACCTTGTGCGGGGTGCCACCCGCATCGCGGCCTTCACCGGAGCCGGGATCTCCGCCGAGAGCGGGATTCCGACCTACCGGGACAGCGACGACAGCCTCTGGTCGGAGTACGACCCCGACAAGTTCGCCAACATCGACTACTTCATGCGCGACTCCTCGCTCTACTGGCGGTTCTTTCGGGATGTCCGCTACCAGGCCATTCGACATGCGCCCGCCAACCCGGGCCACAAGGCCCTCGCGCAGATGGAGCGGACCGGGCGGCTGATCGGGATCATCACCCAGAACATCGACGGGCTCCATCAAGAGGGCGGATCGAATCGTGTGATCGAACTCCACGGCAACACCCGGAACATCGACTGCCTGAACTGCGGCGCGCGGTACTCGATGGATGAGATCCGCGCCCAGATCGACAAAGAGCTGCCGCCCCCTTGCCGGGCTTGCGGCGGAATGCTCAAGCCGAAGGTGGTCTTCTTCGGAGAATCATTGCCGGAGCAGGCACTTGTGGAGGCGGCCCAGATCACGGGAACGTGCGATCTTCTGCTGGCGATCGGCAGCTCCCTGGTGGTGTACCCGGCGGCGGCCTTTCCGGAGAGGGCGAAGATGAATGGGGCGAAGCTGATCATCATCAACAAGACTCCCACACCGTACGATTCTCTTGCTGAGGTCGTTCTGAGGGAGAGCTCGGGCGAGGTGCTGCCGGCGTTGGCGGCGGCCTGCGCCGAGGAATAGGTGGGACAAAAGTGCACGTCATCGTACACGGACATTTCTACCAGCCGCCGCGTGAGAATCCCTGGTCCGGGCTCTTGTCACGCCAGGTGAGCGCGGCTCCCGCGCACGATTGGAACGTGCGGATCGCCGACGAGTGTTACCGGCCCAACGCCCGGAGCAGGTTGCTGGGTGAGGGCAACCTGATCGAGGAGATCTGCAATAATTACGCGTTCGTCAATTTCGACTTCGGTCCCACGCTTCTGACTTGGCTGGAGCGGAATTCTCCGGAGGCCTATGAGCACATCCTTGAGGGCGATCGTCTCAGCCTGAAGCTCCAGGAGGGGCACGGCAATGCCATCGCCCAGGTCTACAACCACGTCATCATGCCGCTGGCCAACTACCGCGACAAACGTACGCAGATCGCCTGGGGTCTGCGCGACTTCGAGTGGCGCTTCGGCCGCAAGAGCGAGTCGATCTGGCTGGCGGAGACGGCCTGTAACCTGGACACGGTGAAGCTGCTGATCGAATTCGACATCCGCTACCTGATCCTGTCGCCGTATCAGGCCCTGCGCACCCGGCCGCTGGATCGCAGCAAGGGGTGGACCGACGGCAGCGGCGGCAAGATCGATCCCCGCAAGCCGTATCGATTCTTCCTGAAGGACGCGCGGCGCCGTCGGCTCAAGGACCGCTACATCGACATCTTCTTCTACGATGGTCCGCTGGCATCCGACGTCAGTTTCAATCATCTCCTGCAATCCGCGCCGAAGTTCAGAGAGCGCCTGGTGCAGGCCGGGGGAGGGATGGCTCACGGGGATGGGGTCGTGAATGTGGCCACCGATGGTGAGGTCTACGGCCACCATGAGCCGTTCGGGGACATGTGCCTGGCCTACCTCGTCCGCCGTGACGGTCCCCAGAGCGGGCTCGAGTTCACGAACTACGGCCGCTACCTCGATCTGCACCCCCCGACCGAGGAGGTCGACCTGAATTTCGGCGACCACGACGAGGGCACGGCCTGGAGTTGCGCCCATGGGGTCGGGCGCTGGGAGCGGGATTGCGGGTGTGAGACCGGTGGTCAGCCCGGCTGGAATCAGCGCTGGCGCACGCCGTTGCGCCGTGGCCTCGATGTGGTTCGCGACCGGATCATCGAAACCTATCTGGAACAGGTGAGTCCGCTGGTCGACGATCCGTGGACGACGCGGGACGACTACATTCTGGTCCTGCTGGACCAGAGCGAGTCGGCGCGCAACGCGTTCATCGGCCAGCACGCGCGCCGCGATCTCACCAAGCCCGAGCGGCAGAAGCTCTGGTCCCTGCTCGAGTCCCAACGATTCTCGATGTACATGTTCACGAGCTGCGCCTGGTTCTTCTCCGACGTCTCCGGGATCGAGACCGTCCAGAACATGGCCTACGCCTGCCGTGCCATCGAGTTGGCCAAGCCCTGGCAGAGCTTCGACTTGGAGAGCATGTTGCTGGAGTACCTCAGCGAAGCCCAGAGCAATGTCCCCGCGATGGGGACGGGCGCCGACATCTACCGCCGTTTCGCCCGCCCCCAGCGCATCCGGCCCGAGCGGGTGGCCGGCGGCATGGCACTCGGGGCTGCGGTTGCCGGCGAGGAGCCCAGTGGTGTTCAGCTGCGCTACGAGGCAACCACACTGGCCTTCAGCCGATCGCAGACCGAGGACGAGGAGGGGCAGGAAGGGACGATTCACCGAAGCCTCCTCAGGCTCACCCAACAGGACACCGAGACCGAACACCTCTACCGCGTTCACGTGTTCTCCTTCGGATCGGGAGGCATTCGCTGCTACGTGCTTCCCGCGGATGACGGAGAGGCCACCGCGGCCGATCCTCATCCGCCCAGCTCGCAGAGCGAATCCGCGTTGCAGGCAGAGGATGCGGTCCGCCGATACACACTGCGGAATCTGGTGGCCGAGGGGCGCGACCAGATCATCAAAGCGGCCTACGAGTCGATTCTGGCGAAGCAGGACCAGCAGCTCGCCGAACTCTACGCCCAGGGCAAGGACCTCATCGCCACCTGCCGCCGCGCGGGGGTGGAGGTGCCGGGCGTTCTGTTGGCCGCGGCCGGTCATGTGCTCGAGCGGATGCTGGGCGAGAAGGCCGAGGGGCTGGCCGTCAGCTTCACCCGGCGCCATGCCGGCGATCGGGATCCGGAAGGTGGGAACGGCCACGAGCAGCTCCTGGAGGAGATTGGCGAGATCCTGGCCTTTGCCCGCCGGAACGAGATCGAAGTGTCCATTTCGCCCCTGGTCGAGGCCTACAGCCGCATCCTGACCGGCCTCCTGGAGAGCTTCGTGCAAGATCCTCTGCCCGAGGTGGCGGAGAATTGTCTGGATGTCATCAAGTCCAGCTACGGTTTGGAGTTTCCACTGGACCGTCGACCCTTAGAGGAGTTAGCTTTCCTCGGCTTTGGCAAGCACCGGGAGGTGCTTGGGGCCTGTGCACGTGACGATGACGACGGCCGGGCATCGGGCTGGAAGATCTACCGGGCCCTGGCGGAGGCACTTCGGATCAACATTGACTGGATTCTCGCTCAGGATGGCGGCGGAGGAGCCCGGCCGGCATCCTCGTGACGGCCAACGATGAAGAGATGCAACCCTGACGGCTAATCCGTGTTAGACGAGGCCAGGCGGAATTCCCCGCCTGGTTCCAAGGCGAGACCGATTCGCGCGGGAGCGTACCTACATGAGACGCACAGAACTGGAATCAAGGACCAAGGCGGAAGTCTTGGAGATGGCCCGGAAGCTGGATATCAGCGGGCGCAGCACGCTTTCGAAAGATGGCCTCATCGATGCGATCATGAAGCGGCAGGCGCGTAGCCGCAAGCCGCTCTTCGGCCGCGGAACCGCCAAGGCCAAGACCTCGAAGAAGGCCGGAGCCTCCAAGAAGGCGACGACCAAGAAGGCTGCTCCAAAGAAGGCCGCGACCAAGAAAGCCACCGCGACCAAGAAGGCCGCGCCCAAGAAGCGGGCGGCCGCCAAGAAGCCGGCCCCGCGCCGGCGCGCCACGCGGGAAAGCGCCCTCGAGGCGGCCCGCACCGAGGCGATCGTGGAGCATCCGCTCACCGCCGGGGAGCCCTACACGCCGCCGGCCTATCCGCCCCGTCCCACGACGGAGCACCACCCGCACATTCCCGCCCGGTACGGGGAGGATCACATCGCCCTGATGGTGCGAGATCCCTACTGGTTGCATACTTATTGGGAGGTGACGCCCGAGACCCTGGATGAGCTCCGCGGCAAGCTGGGCAAAGACTGGCAGGGCCACCGCCGGGTTCTTCGGGTGTTCACGTTCGAGGCCGGGACCGCACCCTCAGAGGCCGTGGAGGGGAACGGCGAAGACCGCTACGACATCGATCTGCCGCCCGAGGTGGTGTCCTGGTACGTGAACGTCGGCCGGCCCGAGCACACCTACCGCGTGGCGGTCGGGATCATCGACCGGCGTGGCACCTTCCATGCCATCGCCCGCTCGAATGCCGTCATCACCCCGAGGGACCAGGCGTCCCACATCACCGACGAGGAGT
This sequence comes from uncultured bacterium, assembly GCA_964612295.1. Taxonomy (GTDB): domain Bacteria; phylum Eisenbacteria; class RBG-16-71-46; order CAIMUX01; family WJJG01; genus CAYQJL01. Next base: position 14,962 of record CAZTDY010000031.1, read on the forward strand.
GGGCCAACGCGCCGGAGACCTTCAAGCGGCTCTACGAGATGGCCGCTCCGATGCCGGTCCAGCATACGCACAGCTCCGCCGACATGGGGATGCTCTTGCGCGATCGTCTTCAGGCCGACTGGTCGTCGGGCATGCTCGCGAGCATGGGGAGCGGATCGCACGCCGGGGGAGCTCCGGTCCGTGGCTTCTGGTTTGTGGTGGATGCCGAGCTGATCGTCTACGGAGCCACCGAACCGGACGCGAACGTGACGGTTCAGGGGCAGCCGGTCCAGCTTCGGCCGGACGGGACCTTCAGCCTGCGCTTCCAGCTCCCGGACGGAACGCAGGTCATCGACGCCACGGCCGAGTCGGCCGATGGGGTGTTTCGCAAGACGATCACCCCGACCGTGAGGCGCGAGACCACCTCCACTGAGATGATCGAGAACGACAAGAAACAGAGGGCCCGGCGCTAGCGCTGAGGGAAGGTTGGAGAGATATGTCGAACCCCAAGGGCTATCTGGCCCTCGTGCTTCACGCGCATTTGCCGTACGTCCGTCATCCGGAGTACGAAGAGTTTCTGGAAGAGGACTGGCTCTACGAGGCGATTACTGAGACGTACATCCCGCTGATCGTGATGATGGAATCGTTGCTGCACGATCAGATCCCGTTCCGTCTGAACATGTCGATCACCCCCTCTCTGGCGGGAATGCTGAGCGATGAGCTGCTGCAGCAGCGGTACGTCCGCCGGATCGACCGGCTGATCAACCTGGCGGAAAAGGAAATCGAGCGGACCCGCTGGATGCCGGAGTTTCAGCCTCTCGCGCTCAAGTACCATGAGCTGTTCACGCAGGCCCGAGAGGTGTTCGTCGATCACTACGACTGCAACCTGCTCGCCGCCTTCAAGGGCTTTCAGGATCAGGGCGTCCTCGAGATCATCACCTGCGGCGCAACGCACGGGTTCCTGCCGCTCATGCTGGGGGATCGCCGTATCTGGCGCGGCCAGATCCGCACCGCGGCCAACGATTACGAACGCCACTTCGGCCGTCGTCCCCGCGGCATCTGGTTGCCCGAGTGTGGGTATGAGCCGGGCGTGGACGAGGTCCTGGCCGAAGAGGGTATCCAGCACTTCATCTTAGACACCCACGGTGTCCTGCACGCCACGCCGCGGCCGAAGTACGGGATCTTCGCACCGATCGTGTGCAAGACCGGTGCCGTTGCCTTTGCCCGCGACCTGGAGTCGTCCAAGCAGGTCTGGTCCGCCAAGGAGGGGTATCCGGGCGACTTCACCTACCGCGAGTTCTATCGCGACGTCGGCTGGGATCTGGACTACGACTACGTACGGCCCTACCTGCACGGAGACGGCAAGAGATCGAATCTGGGCATCAAGTACTATCGGATCACCGGCACCGGCGATCACAAGGAGCCCTACGATTTCAACGCTGCCCGGGAGAAGGCAGCCGAGCATGCCGGCAACTTCATGTTCAATCGCGAAAAGCAGGTTGAGTACCTGAACGAGCTGATGGGGGACCGCGCCCCGATCATCGTGGCGCCCTACGACGCGGAACTCTTCGGCCACTGGTGGTTCGAGGGCCCGATCTTCATCGAGATGCTCTTGCGCAAAGTCGCCTGCGACCAGAAGACCATGGGGATGACGACGCTCTCGGAGCATATCGAACGGTATCCGGTCAATCAGGTCTCGACACCGTCGTTCTCGAGCTGGGGGTACAAGGGGTACGCCGAGTTCTGGCTCGACGGCACCAATGACTGGATCTACCGGCACCTTCATCAGTCGGGGCGGCGGATGACGCATCTGGCTGCTTTGGCCAAGGAAGGGCGATTCGACGGTCAGGAACAAGCCTGGCGCGCTCTCCGGCAGGCCGGGCGCGAGCTTCTGCTCGCTCAGAGCAGCGACTGGGCGTTCATCATGAAGACCGGGACGATGGTGGCCTACGCCAACGCGCGCACCGACGAACACGTGGCCAACTTCACCAAGATCTACAACGATCTCATGAACGGCAAGGTCGACGAGCCGTGGATCGGTGGGGTGGAAGAGCGCAACAACATCTTCCCCGTAATCGATCCGCTGGCCTGGGCGTAGCGGCCCGGATGAGGTCTGACAAGGGCCTCTACGATTCGGGCAGGATCTCCCGGTGCACGGCGACGGCGTCCGCGTAGAGCCCGAGACGTTCCTCGGCCGCGGCCAGGTGCTCATCCAATTGAGTGCGGCTGTAGGATCCGGGCGCGTAGATGACGAACGTGCAACTCCTCGTCTCATCTCGAATGCGCGTGCGGAAGGAATCCGAGCTCGGGTTGCCGAAGGGGCCCTCCTGATCCGCGAGGGTCCATCGCCCGCCGACATTCACGTGATCCTTGCCGAGGCCCTTATACCCTTCGCCCTCTTCTCCCAGCCGCAACGAAACCGGCCACTGCACGCACTCCGTGTCATAGAGCCCGATCGGCAGGGAGAAGTCCATCGAGCACAGGTTGCAGGTGTCGACCACCCGATTGATCCGGTAGAGGCCGGTCCCCTTGATCGCGCGGCGGATGAGCGCTTCCGAGGAAGGCCGCCGGCGGGTGGGATCGAGACCGATCGCCCGGTAGAGTTTCCGTGCGGGCTGAAAGAGGGCGCCCGCTTGCGGCGGCTCCGCGTAGGTCGTGGCGATCCTCTCGCTGAGCGTCGCCAGGTCGGAGTCCAGCTGCGGACAGGGGCCGGTGACCGAAAGCTCTTCGGCCTGGATGATTCCCAGGAGAATCTGATCGTGAAGTCCGACGTCTAACGTGATCAAGCCCATGCTGAAACCCTCCCATGTCGGACCGCGAGTGTACCGCAGGTCGTCAGCGTATGTACTCGAATTCGAGGGAGGTGATCACGCGCCCCTCTACGTCTTGCACGTCCACGCGCCAGGTGCCGGTCCAGTCGGGGCGGATACGTTTCGTTGACCAGGTGCGCCAGCTGGGGGTGTCGACCCTGAGCGGTATGCGGGCCATTTCCTCGCCGCGGTAGAACCAGACGTGGTCGAGGATGGTCACGGGGCCCGGGTTCTCGAGATGGGTGAAGCAGCAGAGGGTCTCGGCGGCCCTGGTGAACGTGCGGTCAACCCCGACCGGTTCGCGATCGATGACCTGGGTGGCGATCACGGCGCGCAAGATGCGGAGGTCGGGCGAGATCTGGGCGGTGTCCGGCACGGCCGGTTCCTCGGGCGGCTCGTCGGCGGCGGGCACTTCCTGCCGTTCGGCGACTCGCGCTCCCGCGGCCGGAGCATGATAGGTGTGCACGATCGGCTTCTGCGTCGGGGCGACCCCGAAGGCCGCCTCGTTCTCTTTTCCTTCCACCCGGATATCGATCTCCAGCCCGTCGAGGCCGGTGGGGGACCAGTCAGGCGGAAGCCACCTTTGATCCAGCCCCAACCAATAGCGCCCCGGTCTCACGCCGTCGAACTGGAAGCGGCCGGTGCTGTGCGTGCGCGCGTTGCGCGGCGGACCCTCCGCATCCTTGAGCACAACCAGCACGTTTTCCAGGCCTGGTTCGCTCGGCGAGCGGGACCCGTCCCGGTTCCGATCGCGGTAGACAACCCCCGAGAACGAGTTGCAGCGGATCAGGGGGATGTGCACCTGGAGGACCCGGCCCGGCTCGATCGTGAGCGTGATGGGGAACTCCTGCGACGGTACGAGCCCCGCGGGCAGCGTGTTGAGATTCAGGTCCAGCCAGTAATCACCCGGCACCAGTTCATCGTTCTCGAATACGCCGTCATCGCCGGTCAGAAGGTGGGTGCCCTCGAGAATCGCGGCGACGTTGGCAACGGCCGCCTCTCCCGGATCCGGGGTGCCGTCGTAGTCCTCGTCGATGAAAACAGTGCCCTGCAATCCGGCCCGCAGCGGCTGCCACACCACCGGCAGGCCGGCGTCGGAAGCCCAGGTCAATTGCAGGCGGGCGGTCTCGGTCTTCAGTCCATCGCCCACCCCTGCGAAAGTATGTTCATACCGAACCGCGAGGCTGCTCGTCAGGCGCACGTCGATGCGCGGTCGCAAGAGAATCTCCTCGGCCGCGTGGGCGGTCGTCATCCCCTCCTGGGTGGGCTCGGCCTGATCCCGGCGGACGGAGATGCCCAGACCGCTCTGCACCCGGCCCCGGGGAGGCGTCCAGGCGATATCTCCGCCCAGGGCGTATCGTCGGTGATCAGCCCGGGTTTCCGGCGACCACTCGTCACTCGCGCTCCATCGCAGGGCGCCATGGATTTCCCGCCACCGGCCCCCGACACTGAGTCCCAGCGTGCGGAGGGTTCCCCGCCCTGTCCGGGCGCGGTCGAGAATGGTCCCCCAGCGCGCATTCCCGGCCACCATGAAGCGCCAGAGGTTCTTCCAGGTCGAAAGCTGGAGGTCGTTGCGGCTGACATTCCGTTCGTTATCAAGCTGGCGACTGTCCTCACGTCCGGCCGAGATTTCGATCGTCGGCCAGCGGCCATGGGATCCCTGGCAGCCCATGCGGGTCCGCTGCCCGTATTCCTCATCGGCATCGGGCGACTGGGCCACGCGTCCTTGGTGGACATCGTAGCTCATCCAGAACGAGACGGGCCTCAGCGGCAGTCGCTGCCCGCGCGCACGATTCGACCACCCCAGTCGCGGGGAGACCCTCACGTGGGCCAGCAGGCCATCCCGATTCTGGGTTCCGCCGGCAAATCGGTCGCTCCCCGTGTAGGACCGCAGGTTCGCGGTCAGGTCCGGGCGATGGTAGGCGGTCTTGAGTTGCACGGCCCGGCCGCCCGACCAGGTCCCCTGATCCTCGTCCAGGGACAGGGCGCCGGTCAGGTCCACACCGAGGCGCCCCCGCTCGAGGTGCACCGTTCCCGAGGTCATTGCTTGATCGTCGGAGGTACCATTGCTCGCTTCATCGTCACGCAGATAGGCGCTCTCGCAACGAAACGACCACTCGCTCCCCAGTGTTCGGTCTGCTTTGAGCGCATAGACCGAATGGGCGAGTTGATTGCGATCTCGGACCCCATACAGGCTGATCCTGGACCGGGCTCCGGTGTGCTCCAGGTGCGCTCCACGTCCCCACAAGGTGTTGAGGGTCAGCAAGGAGAAGGTCTGTTGCAGATCTCCCGCCGTGGCGTGCCAGGCCCCCCGGTCCACATCGAGCGCCAGGCGTTGCCTTCGCCAACCCTCATCGCTGCCGCTACGATCGTCGGACAGCAGGTGCAGGTCCAAGTGGACGTGCGTATCGGGCCAGAGTTCGCCTCCGGTATTCAGTCGCACCCCTTGCAGGTCGCGGCCGTCGCTCGTGTGCTCATGGTAGACCTGGGACTCGACGGGGAGGTGTCGATAGGTCGGAACGGCGGCCGGTGGATGTCTCACATCCGCGACCGCCCTCGCCCGGGCACCCGGCGGGTGGGGTTGATCCGCTCCGGCGGGCTCGGTGAGAGCCTGAAACTCCATCACGTGCGGCTGTCCGACCTGGGCCGATTCGGGGATCCGCACCCGGGCCGCGACCGTGATCGAGTGTCCCGGACTCAGGGGTGTGGCGACCTCGTCCACATCGATCGCGTAAGCCGGCACAGACTCGACGTCCACGATGGGCAAAACGGCGACGTTTCCTTGATTCGTCACCCGAAACCGGTGGACCAGGGTCTCGCCGGGGTGTCCTTCGGTGGGGAGGTCGACAGCGGCCACCGAGAGGGCCTCCACCGCGGATACCCTCATCTGGGCAGCCACCGTCCCAAAGGTCCCTTCACGCTTGCCTCTGAGGCTCAGGGAAGCCGTGTAGGTCTGATCGGCTCGCGCGCGAGGATCGGCGCGAATGGTGAACGGCAGCAGTGCCACTCCGTGGGGCGGCAGATCCACGCCTCGCGCGGAGGTGACCGCCTCCCACTGTTCGGGCAATCGAAGATCCGCAATCACGTGAAGCGGCTGATCCGTGAGATTGGTCAGATGAAAGGCGAGCGTCGTATAGCGGCCGGGTTCCAGAGGCGGCCGTTCGATCATCTGCCCGGCAACCGTGCCGGCCGCCGCAGGGGAGACCTGCAGCGCAGACACTAGAACGATACAACCCACCAGCCAACGCATCGCAGGGCGCTCTCCCTACTCCAGGTATTGAAGGTGAAAAGCCAGATCAAGCCGGTATTCCCCGGGAGAGGTGGCCCAATCGAGGGAGGTCTTCAGATCCAGGTGAACCTCGGCTTTGCCCCCGGCGGCGGACTCGAAGACGACCATCTCCTGGGTGGAGACCGGGCGATAGGTGCTCGTCGACTCGTCGTCCTGTTTCCAGTAGAGATCGGAACAGGGTTTCTCCACATCGGACGACGAGAACCGCGGCTCAATGGCTCGTATCCAGAGTCTCCATCCCTGCGTGCGATCGGGCCGCACCGTGACCTTCAGCGCATAACTTCCGGGTAGCGAACTCGTCGCCACCGAACCTCGCGACAACATCAGCTCATCCACGTAGGGCAACAGGACGCTGTGTACGTCGATCTCGAGCACGTCCCTGGAGTCGGACACCGGACCGGGCGCTTCCTCTCCCCGGGCCGGCGCTGCCGGCAGGAGCGTTCCGATCACGGCGGCCAGGGCCAGGGCGAACCCTCTGCGATTCATCCTCACCCTCCGTTCCTCGCAAGGTGAACACCTTCGGCCGGCAGGAGCTGATAGTCGATTCGCCACTCCTCGTCGCCCGGCGGCATCGTGGTCCAGGTCGCGGGAACGCGGAACGGCAGTCTGACCGTGAGCGGATCCGCGCGAGGCCCGCGGGCGACGATCACCCATTCGGGACCGATGTCGATGAGCTCGCCTCGCTCGTTCACCCACTGCAGAGTCTTGGGTTTGGCAATCGCGCGCTCGGAACCTGTCGCGGAGAGGTCGAGGCGGATCGCCAATTGCCAGGGCGTATTGCTGCGGATGTGAGCCTGAACGGGCTGCCCGAACTCGAGGTACCCGCGATTGAGATCGGGGGGGGTGGGGATCGGAAGGTCCAGCACAATCGGATCGACCTCGAGGATCTGAATCGGGGGCACGAGTAGCTCCACGGACACCCGTGCCTCGTGGGCAAGACCGGCGGTCGCCACCAGACCCAGGATCACCAGGACGATCCCGGTCCGGGTCAAGGACAGGGCCAATGGGGTCTTGGTCTTCATCAGTCTCTCTCAGCGATTGTGCTCGGCGGCTGCCCGCCAGGGGGTTCGATCGTCACCACCGTATCGCCGGCGACCAGATGTTCACCGCCGAAATCAACGACGGCGAGCGCCGTGTAGGTCCCGGGCGCCAGGCTGTGCTCAGCCTGGACCGTCAACTCCCGGGCCACGCCCGGGAACACCCAGAATTCTCCCTGCGTACCCAGCGGCAGCTCTTCGAGCACCGTCCCCTGCAGGTCCTGCAGTTCGATGTGTCCTGTGCAGCGCGCGATCAGCGTGCCCGGGTTCTCCACGCTGACCGACAGAGCGGGGCGCCCCTCCGAGCAGCCCGTCGCCTCCACGCGCCGGATGACCGCATCCAACGTTCCGGTTCCCGCCACATCCTCGAAGATCCGCACGGCCACCCGCTGGCGCATGAACACGTTGTAGGAGCGGCCGTTGCTGCCGCCGGTTGCGGATCGCGGCGTGGAGGTTTCCTCCAGGTAGAGTTTGCTCCAGTAACTGCCCTCGGCGTCGGCGGGCACCTCGAGATTGAGGGTCACCTCGCGCGACTCGCCGGGCTGCAATTCCAGGACCTGGCTGTGGAGGCTGACCCAATCGATGAGAGAGCGGTCCAGCGATCCCGGGACGACCTCTTCCCAGTTCCCCTGCGGGAGCTGGCGGCTATCGCCCAGGTAGAGCTTCATGGTCAGGAGGTCATCGCCCGTGTTGGTGACGGTCACCGTGCCGTTGCTTCTCGATCCGGGCGCGTTGGCGAGATGCAGCTCCATGGGGGAGGCCACGAATCCCGCGCGGGCGTGCGCGGTCGCGAGCAGCGTGACCGTGAGGAGAAGCGCTGCAACCACTCCAAGTTGTCCTGTCCGGGGAACCGATCTCATCCTTTTCGTCCTCCTGCGTGGGCCGGTCATGGCACGTGCACCACCAAGGTGTAGGTCACGGTGATGCTGTATGAGCCGGGGATATCCTGGGTCCAATCCAGAAGAACCTGCGTCTGTATCTCGGCCTCGTTGCCGGACACCGCGCCGGTGTGATTCAAGATTTCGGTGTCGGTCGTAGAGAGTGTGATGTAGCTGTCCGCACCATTCTGAATGGTGCCCGTGGGAGTGTTGGAGATCCGAATGCGAAGGTCGTTCTCGGCCTTGTCGTAAGATCCGGGGCAGGTCCAGATGCCCGCGAGTTTTGCGCTCAGATCCCAGGCCGCGTTTCCATCAATCGTCAGGAGGGTGGCGTCGGAGGCGGATTCGACGGATCCGCTTTCGAAGGCCGTCTCACCGGATCCATCCTGTGCCAGGGAGAGAAGGCCCGAGACATCACCGCTGATCGTCAGTTGGGCGAGACGGGGCGCGCGCAAGCGCGCGAAGGTGCTGCCCGAGTCCTGGGCGCCGGGGGAGGACACGACGAAGGCCGACCCCAGCAGGGCCAGCCCGGCGATCGAACCTACTATGCCTCGCATGGGTCACCTCCTGTGCCCTCCGGTGTCATCCTTGACACCGACCGCGAGTGAACGACGACTGACTAGGGAGTCACGGTCTCCATGGTCCAGGTAATCGTGATCGAGTAAGCACCCGGAATGTCAGTGGTCCAGTCCAGCAGCACCTTGACCTGCATGTCGACCGCGTTGTTCGAGACTCCGGCCGTGTGACTGATCATCACGACGTTGGAGGTGGTCAACGTTTGGTATGAGTCAAAGGAGTTCTGGATCGTTCCTGTCGGCGTATTGGTGATCTGGATCGTCAGATCATCTTCATCCTTGTCGTAGCTGCCCGGGCAGGTCCACGAGTTGCGCTTGGCCCCGAGCTGCCAGTTCTTGTTGGCGTCGACCGTGAGGATGATGGCATTGGCGGCGGACTCCACGAATCCGGCATCGTAAGCGGATTCACCGGACCCATCCTGCGCCAGCGTGAGCAACGTGGCGGTCCCCACACCGCTGACCACCAGCTGGCAGAGTTCCGGAATGGTCCCCGCGACCTCGGAGGTTGCGGTGTCCTGCTCATCCGCTGCGCGGGCGATCGGGCTGCCCACGAACAGGATGATGATTGCAGCGAATACCGCCAGCTTGGATTTCGTCGACATACCTGGCTCCTTACGTTTTCCGCATTGCTGTGTGAGCTAGGCAGGCAATAGCGGTGCGGGTTCTCACTATATGCATCGGCTTTGCGCAGGTTGGTCTTCAGGCATCATTGGGCGGGGCGCCGGGGCGAGGCGGACCGAGCGATTGGTCGTAAGTGTCAATAAACAAGGGGTTATCGCGTGAGAGACGGGCTACGGCCCAGGAAGGCTCTCAAGACTTGCAGGCGGCGAGACGTACGATTTTTGCGCCGGCACGGTCCTCGGTCTCCTGATAGGTGAGGATCGAGAGCCCGCGCGTGAGGCACCGCTCGAGGGCTTCCCCCGCGGCCAGCCGGTGAATGGCTTTGCGCGGTCCCGGCGTAGGCCCTGACTCCGGCGATGCGGCCTCATCCTCGAGAAAGGTCTCCACGAGGAGATGTCCGCCGCTTCGGAGCGCACCCGGAATCCAGTCCAGAAGATCGCGATCCAGGAAACGAACCAGGGTAACCAGATCAAACCCGGAGTCGACCGGGGGGCGCTGCTTGCGCAGGTCCATCTGACGCAGCACGAGTTCAATGCCGCAGCGCCCCGCGAGCGAGGAGGCCTTCTCGAGCGCATCGGGGAGAAGATCGACTGCGGTGACCTGGTGCCGATAGAGCGCGAGATAGACCGCATCGCGACCGCTGCCGCACCCCAGATCGAGCGCCTGGCCCGGGGGGAGCCGTTCGGCCCACTCCTTCACGATCTGGGTCGGTTCCCACAGCAGATGTTCTCCGGGGCCGCTCTCCCAGGGGCCCGGCCACTGGGAGACGCTTCCGGCCAGGTGGGCGGCGCCGGTCCAGCCGCGTTCGCGCAGTTCATCCGCCGTTCGGCGCGCGGGCCGGGTTGCGTCCGCCAGCACCACGAAGGGGGCCCACTTGGGGGGCAGTTCGGGCGTGCGATGGGGGAGCTCCTCCTCAGGAATAGAGACCGAGCCGGGGATGTGTTTCTGGAGAAACTCGGTGGCGGGACGGATGTCGAGCATCCGGACACTGCGGCACACACTGCGGTCGGCCGGCCAGATGAGCCCGAGTTCCTCGTCGGTTCTCCACAGGCGACGAAGCGTGGCGATCCGGAGGGAGAATTGACTTAGATCCGTGTGGTCGGGCTGTTTCGAGGTGGGGCTGTGCATGGGGGGGAGCATGCCCCAATAGCGAGAGTCCATAAAGGCGAAAAGGATTCAGGATGGAGGCGGTCCGAGTCGTTACCTATGCCGTGAAGGGCGATGGGGGCCTGCAGATCCCCTCAAACCCGCGCCCGCAGCCGATTTTTGGGAACTACCCGCGCCATTTGCCGTATTGGCAAGTGGGGTGTCCAAACCAAGGGTTGGTGAGGATACAGAAACAGAGTGATGAGAAGACCCGGGTGCGGTTGCTCCTCCCGGGTCTTCGCATGTCCGTCCGTATTTTTCTCTGTGTCAATCAGTTGCAGCGACTGCTCGCCTTGGTCATCCCGGGCACCAGATTCTCCCTCACCCGGCCGATAGATTCGGGTGTCGGACGCAGCGTGCCGTCCGGCTGGGATGAAGGACCATCCGAACAGGGGGAGTGGATCATGGACGAAAAGCGCCGGCAGCCCCGCCGACACCCCATCTACTACCTGCAGGTCAGCGACCAGGACAGCGATCAGCCGATCGGCAGGGTCGTCGACCTGACTCAAGAAGGCATGCGGCTCGTGAGCGAGCGGCCCATCGCCCTCCATCAGGACTACCGCCTGAAGATGACGGTTCCCATCGATGACCTGACGGCCGAGCAGTTCACCTTCAGTGCCGAGAGCCTGTGGAACGGGCTGGACGTCAACCCCGACCTCCACAACACCGGCTTCAGGATCAAGGAGCTGCCCCCGAAGGGCGCCCGGGTCATCAAGAAGGTCGTGGAAGAGCTCTGCTTCCAGGCTTGATCGCCGGCCGCCTAGCGTGCATCCGCACCTGCTGATGCTCCCGCCATTTCCCAAAGAAACCCGCAACCCGCCCTGTGATTACACGTAGTGTGTAATCAATTACACATAGTGTGTAGTCAATCCTCAAGCCGGGAGGTTTCATGTCGAGGGAAGAGCGCGAACATGAATACAGGAAAGGACTTATCCTTGACGCTGCCCGGGAGCTGATCTTCGCGCACGGCTTCGACGAGGCCAGTATGGAGGATATTGCCAAGGCAGCCGGGTACACCAGGAGGACGCTCTACAGCTATTTCCAGAGCAGGGAGGAGATCGGCCTGGCGGTCTTCCTGGAGGGCCTTCGGCAGCGCCACCGGGAGCAGCAGGCCGCCGTGGCCGCCGCCGGTGACGGATTGGACAAGGTCCGCGCGTGGGGCGAGGCGCTCGCGGCTTTCTCCCGAGAGCACCCCCAGTACCTGCGGATTCAGCTGTATTGGGACTACAAGGGCATCGATGAAAGCCGCATCCACCCGGTTGCCTTCGATGAGTTTCGCGCGCTCAACGAGGAGATCATCGCGGGCCTGCGCGCAAGTTTCGAGGCGGGGGTGCGAGACGGCACCATCCGGCGCGACCTGTCGATCGACGCGGTCATCAGCCAATACGCGTATTGCCTGCGCGCCATCCTGAGCAATGTGCTGTTCCCCCGCTACACCTTCGCCTGTTTCGAGCCCGCGCCCTACATCGAGCAGTACCTGGATCTCTTCACCGACGCGATTCGTTCTCGCTGAACCGGAGGCCCGCATGCAGCTCACAGCCCAGCAGCTCTTCACCCAGGCGAGTCCCACGAATCGGTGGCAGCGGATCATCCAGTTCCCGCTTTCCCGAATTCTGGTGGCGGTGCTCTTTCTTCTGCCGGCCATCCTGTTCCACTACCTGGCGGTGATCCTCCTGGTCGACAAACTCGCCGAACCGGCCGGTTCGATTGCCGCCGGCGTGCTCTATCTTCTGGACGTCCTCCTGATGGCCTTATCCTACCGCTTCTACGTGCGGCGGTTCGAGAAGCGAGAACCGCTCGAGTTTTCCGGCCGGCGCGCTCTGGCCGAAGGTGGGGTGGGGTGGTTGTTGTCGCTCATCATGGTGGGCGCAATCGTTCTGGCTCTTGCCCTCCTGGGTCACTACCGCGCCCTACAAACCGATTCGCCCTGGATGCTGGTCTACGCTTTTGTCCAGTTCACCTCCGGCGCCTTCCTTCAGGTGCTCCTCTTCCGGATCATTCTCTTCCGGCTCTGTGAGGAGTGGCTCGGCACCTATCTCGCCTGCGCCTTGGTGGCCATCCTGTTCGGCGTGGCCCATGGGGCGAACGAGAACTTCTCGCCCATTGGGTTTGCCGCGTTGGTGGTCACCGACTTCCTCCTGCTCGGCGCGTTTGTGCTGACGCGCCGTCTCTGGCTGGTGTGGGGAATTCACGCGGGATGGAATTTCTTTCAAGATGGGGTCTTCGGACTGCCCAACTCAGGCATCACATCGCTGCCGAGCTGGATCACGCCCGAGATCACCGGACCTCAGTGGCTGACGGGGGGAACGATCGGGCTGGAAGCATCCGTGCCGGGGGTCGTGCTTCCCTTGGCGGCCACGGTGCTCATGTTCTGGCTCGTGCTTAGGCGGAGTCAGGCGATTCCCTCCAGGCGATCGCGCGGGTAGACGCACGCCGAGGCGGCGCCTAGCCCTCGGTCTCGTAGAGCGACGTCGTCAGATACCGCTCCCCGTGGCTGGCCAGGAGCGAGACGATGGTGGCGCCCTTCGCTTCGTCGCGCTGCGCCAGCTGACGGGCCGCCCAGGCCACCGCTCCGGATGAGATGCCCACCATCAGGCCGTCCTCGCGGCAGAGCCGCCGCGCCGTCTCGAAGGCGTCGTCATTGCTGACCTGGATGATCTCGTCGACGACGTAGAGATCCATGATCTGCGGGACGAATCCTGCACCGATGCCCTGGATCTTGTGGGGGCCCGGTTTCCCTCCCGACAGAACGGGCGAGTCCTCCGGTTCGACGGCCACGATCTTGACCGTGGGCTTCTTCTCCTTCAGGTAGGGGCCCACACCCGTGATCGTGCCGCCGGTGCCCACGCCGGCCACGAAGATATCGACCTCGCCGTCGGTGTCCTGCCAGACTTCCGGGCCGGTGGTGCGCCGGTGAACCGCCGGATTCGCGGGATTGATGAACTGCCCGGCCAGGATCGAACCGGGATTCTGCTCTTTCAGCTCATCCGCCTTGGCGATGGCGCCCTTCATGCCGAGCGCGCCATCCGTGAGAACCAGCTCCGCGCCGTACCCCTGCACGATGCGGCGCCTTTCGATCGACATGGTATCCGGCATCACGATGATCAACCGGATGCCCTTGACCGCGCACACGAGCGCCAGTCCCACGCCGGTATTGCCGCTGGTCGGCTCGATGACGGTCGTACCCTCGTTGACGAGTCCCTTCTCGATCGCGTCCTCGATCATCGCCAAGGCGGCGCGGTCCTTCACGCTCGACATCGGGTTGAATGACTCGAGCTTGAAGAGCAGTTCTGCGTCCAAGTCGCTCGAAAAGCGCGTCGCTCGCACCAGCGGCGTGTGTCCGATCGTTTCCAGGATACTGTCGAAGATCCGGGCCATCATTTTCCTCCAGCCTACTTGGGCTCGCTGTTGCGACGGAAGTCGGGAATCTGAGGAGTGTTGATCACTCTGGTATGCGGCGCAACCGACTCGGTCAGCCACACGTTACCCCCGATCACACAGCCTTCGCCGATCGTGATGTCGCCCAGCACCGTCGCCCCGGAGTAGATCACCACATCGTCGCTGATGCTCGGATGACGGCGAATCCCGCGGATCAGTTTGCCCCGCTCATCCTTCGGGAAGCTGAGCGCGCCGAGGGTGACGCCCTGGTACAATTTGACGTTCCGACCGATGATGCAGGTCTCGCCGATCACGACGCCGGTGCCGTGGTCGATGAAGAACCGTTCTCCTATCGTTGCGCCGGGGTGGATGTCGATTCCGGTGCGCGAATGGGCCCACTCGGTCATGATGCGGGGCAGGATCGGGACCTTCATCACTTCGAGCTCATGGGCCACCCGGTAGGTGGCGATTGCGACCAGGCCGGGATAGCTGAAGATGACCTCGTGGAAATTCTTGGCCGCCGGATCGCCGTCGAAACCGGCCTCGACGTCGAGCAGGAGCAGCCGGCGGATCTCCGGCAGTTGCTCGAACAGGTGCAGCACGCTGTCTTCCGCAAAGGTGCGGCAGGCGTTGCGGTCGTCGGCCATCGGGGTGTCCTCGTGCCTGACGGCCGCGAAGATCTGCTCGCTCAGGCCCTCTGCAACCTCATCGAGTAGCGCGCCCACGTAGAAGCCCACATTCCCGCGCGTCAGGTACTGTTTGCCGACAAAGCCGGGGAAGAATCCCTCGAACAGGCGGCGCAGCAGATGGATGATCGCATTCCGGGAGGGCAACGCGTAACGCGGCTCGAGGTTGTGCCCCTGGACCTTGCCCTGACCGTAGGTGCGGGTCAGGGCTTCGGTGAATTCGGGCAGCCGCTCGTGTAGACGGACATTGCGCATCTTCGGCGCATCTTCGCCGTGCGCATCGGTTGGCTTGGACATGATTCGATTTCCTTTTGGTCGGGCGTCACAGTCCCCGCAGGAAGGGGTTGCTGCGGCGCTCGTCTCCTATCGTCGACAGCGGCCCGTGGCCGGAGGCGACAACTGTCGGATCGGGCATGACGAGCAGCTTGTCTTTGATCGACTGCAGGAGCTGATCCATGCTCCCGCCCGGCAGGTCGGTCCGTCCGATGCTGCCGGCAAAAAGCGTATCGCCCGTGATGACCCACTCCGCGTCCGCCGTGAACTGCAGGCAGACGCCGCCCGGGCTGTGACCGGGCGTCTCGATGACCTTGCCACTGTGCTCGCCCCAGGTCACCACGTCGCCATCCTTGATGAAGCGGTCCACGGGCACCGTCGGCGGCAATGTCATGCCGTACTGGCGGGCTGACTGGTCGGCCCGCTCATACAAGAACAGATCGGCCTTGTGGAGGAGGATCTCGCCTCCGAGTCTGGCTTTGAGTGGCGCGGTGGCTCCGACGTGGTCGAGATGCCCGTGGGTGTGGAAGTAGGCGCTGGGGGTCAGCTCGAGACGGGCCAATTCAGCCACAACCTGCTCTGGATCATCCCCGGGGTCCACGATCAACGCCTGATGCGTCTTCTCACAGCCCAGGATGTAGCAATTGGCCTGAATGGGGCCTAGCACAAGCGACTTGATGATCATCCGGTGCTCCTCTTGCTCATGGGTTGCGCTGTTGATTGCGCTGTCGGAACCCTTGCGAAATCAAGGCAATGACCTTGTTTTCCAGAGGGCGTTCGACGAGACAATAAGGGCCCTGCCCGCCACTCTAGAAGACCTTAATTGCCCGCCCGGGCCTGAGGAAGTACAACCACCCCTCGGGGTCGCTGACGTTCCAGACGTGGATCAAGGCGAGTCGATAAAGTTGCATCTGTGTTTTGTACTGCTCCGCCCGCGCTTGGATCTGGTCCTCGGTCTCGACCTGGTCGCTCTTGAAATCGAGCAACACGCTTTGGCCTGGGCCGGTCTGCCAGACCGCATCGATCTGCCCCTGAACCAGGAACCACTCCTCGGGCGGCAGCCCGGCCGTCTCCTGCCAGAGCGGCGCCAGATCGGCAGGCGACAGGCGCATGCTGAAATTCACCTCGCGCTCGAGCAGATCTGCCGACGCGCGCATCGATGCGGCCAGATCCGACTGAAGGAAGGCGAGGATCGGAGCAAGCGTGTCCGCAGAGGCCCAGTCGGGTGGCAGGTCGCCCTCTGCGGCCAGCGTCTGGGCGGTTCGCAGGATCTCCTCCATCTCCGTGGCAGCGGGATCCACGGCCGCGAGCACGGCGTGAAGGTAGGTCCCTTCGCGTCGGCCGTCGCCGGCGGGCCCGCGAGTGAGCAGTTCCGTGCCGCCCAACCGCTCTTCCTCGGCCAGCCCTTCGGAGATGAGCCGTTTGATCTCGGTGACCCAGTACTTGCTGCGCCAGTCGGTGGCCTCCTCGTGCGCGTAGCGGCTCGTGACGCGTCGGGCCACGGCCGGAAGCGCGCGCTGGCAGGCTTCGAGCATCGAGGCCGAGGCCGCCTGGTCCTGCCCGGCACGATCCGCGAAGGCTTCCTCCAGCCTTGCCCGGGCCGCGGCCGGGTCGTCCAGGAGGGTGCCGTCGAAGATGGCCTGAATCTCTCGCACGGCGGGATCGCTGATGGCGGTCTGAGGCTTGGCGGCCAGTTCATCGAGCGAGTGATGGAACAGGGTGGTGTTCGCCAATAGCGCGTGCTCCGTGCCGGGGTCTTCGATTCTCTTCAGGAGACCTGTGCGATGCAGGGTGCCCAGAATCCAGTCGAGCGGCCGGCTGATCCGCAGAAGATCGAGGGAGGAGAGCGGGCCCGCGAGACCCCACAGGGCGAGTTTCTCGGGGAGCTTCTTCCAGGTGGAGTGCGAGCAGCCGGTCAGAATCAGCCGGTATTTGGCGCGCGTGAGGGCCACGTAGAGAACGCGCATCTCCTCCTGGCGGGAGCGGTGCTGCTTGACGGTCTTCAATGTTTCGTAGACCACGGTGGGGGTTTTCAGGTACTCGACCGGATCGAAACGATTCGCGCCCAGCCAGCGGTCACCGCTCAGGAGGGCGCTGCGCAAGTCGATTTCCGTGAAGTCGGAGCCGAGCAGGGCAAGAACGACAACGGGAAACTCGAGCCCCTTGGCGGCGTGGAGGGAGAGGAGCTGAACCGCGTCCTCCTGAGCACCGCCCTCCTGGAACGACCGCGTGTCGTCCTTGGCGAGATCGAGGTTTTCGAGGTGCGCGATCAGCTTCGGCAGACTGTGCCCGTGGTCCCGCGCAAACCCGCGGATGCGGCCCAGAAGGAGTTCGAGATTCGCGAGACGCAAGTTGTGATCCTCGGCCGCCAGCTGCGTGGTGAGAAAGCCGGATTCCTCGAGGATGCCGACAATCGTTCCCGGAAGATCGTCCCGGCCGATCGCGGTGCGCCATCGCTCGAGCCTCTCCCAGAAGCCGCGTGCGCGCGATTGCAGGTCCTGCCCTACGCTTGAATCCAGCATCGTGAGGTTGGCGGGCTCGCCGCTCCAGTCGTCCGGCGTTCCTCGGACGGTGGCCTCCAGGGCGCTGCACAGGTGGATGCTGTCCGGCCAGAGAAGCCGCAGCCGCACAAGATCGTCGTCCGCGAACCCCCCCGCGGGCGAACGCATCACCGCCGCGAGGGTGATGTCGTCGAAGCTGTTGTTCAGCAGCCTGAGCAGATTCAGAAGATCGCGGATCTCCTCCCGCTCGAAGAGATCCTTGCCGCCGAACGCCACCGCGATGCCCTCACTTCTCAGCACCTGCGCAACGGGCAGGCCCTTCGACCCGGGGCTTCTCAGGATGATGGCGATGTCGCTCCTGCACAGGGGCCGCATCTTGCCGCTGTCGCCGTCGGGGATCTCGATGCCCTCGGCCTCCAGCGCGTGGATGCGCTCTGCGACCAAACGGACTTCGGCCTCCAGCCTGGCGTGCCCCGTCACCGATCGGGCGCTCTTGGGCGCCAGAATGTGCACCTCGACCTTCGATGCGGTTTTTGTCTCGGTGTGGGGTTCCGGGGCCTTCAGCGCTTGCTGCTCGTAGGAGCTGCCGATCGTGCGTTCGTCGAACAGATTCCGGAAAATGAAGTTGGTGAATTCGAGGATCGGCTTGCCCGAACGGAAGTTCTCAGCAAGGAACACCCGTTGGCGCTCCTCGCCCTTCGAGGCCTCGAGATCCTCGACGCTGGTTAGCTCAGCGGCGTTCTCGAACAGGCCCATGAAGATTCTCGGGTTCGAGAGTCGGAACTGGTAGATGCACTGCTTCACGTCACCGACCAGATAACGGCCTCGCTCCGGGGTGAGCTGATCGACGATATCTGCCTGAAGCCGGTTGAGGTCTTGCGCCTCGTCGACCAGCAGCATGTGGAATTGTTCTCTGATGGCAGGCCCGGATTGCTTGAGGAGATCGAGGGCCTTGATTTCGAGGTCGGCGAAATCCAACAGGCCGCGCTTCTCCTTGTGGGCCTCGTACCGAACCATGAACTGGCGTAGCAAGCCGATGACGGTTCCCAGCGTCGGGGCCAAAGTGCGATACTCGGTGCGCAGGTCGTTGAGGTCGTGGGGGAGACGTGTCCAGAGGTTGCCGCTCTTGCCGGTGAGTAGGGTTTTCGCCGCGGCGTTGGCGATTCTGATAGTCTCGCCCGAACCCCGCGCGACGGTGGGGAACTTGAACGCCCAGGGCTTGCCCTCCTTGAGGAGTTCGTGTGTTCCCAGGTGAGCCTGAAGGGTCTCGAGCCCTCCGATGAGGTCGGCACCCTCAGGCCAACCGGTGACCGGCGGGCCGCCCCACGGAGACGGAGCGGACTGAAGACCTGAGAGCGCGTCCTTCATCTTGCCGTAGTTGGCGTCGGGGGCGATCGACTCGCCGAGAGAAATGACCTCTCCATAGCGCCGCGCACATTCGCGATATCGTCCGAGCAGGAGGTCGGCCGCGAATCCGAGATGGGGAGGACGCTCCTTGCCGAGGCCCTCCTCGAGCTCATCGACCCATTGGTCCGGCTTTCCGCGGGCGCGCGCCATCCGGTGCAGCGCCGCAAGCTCATCGCGCAGTCGTTCGCGGCCCTGCTGGAACCCGCACTGCTCGACCAGGCGCAGGAACTCATGATGCTCGGCGCTGCCCTGGGCGGGAATTCCCGTCCAGCACGCCTCGGCCCCCTCGGGGCCCGCCGGGCGGCCCCGATACCAGCTGTGGAACAGCTCGTCGAGAATCTCGGTCTGTACAAGCTGGTCATCCGGAGAGGAGAGGATCCCAAACCCGGGATCGACGCCGCAGGTCACCGCATGTTCGCGCAAGAGCCGCTGGCAGAATGAATCGATTGTTGAGATGTAGGCCTGAGGCAGCAGGAAACGCTCTGCTTCGAGCGCATCGTTGCGGCTCAGTTCCTCCGCGACCCGGGTCAGCAATTCCGCCGCCGCCTTCTTGGTGAAGGTGATGGCCGCGAGTTTGTCGAGCCGGCAGCCCGCGCGAAGCAGGCGCATGATGCGATGAACGAGCGTCCAGGTCTTGCCGGTTCCCGCGCCGGCCGAGACCAGCAGGTAGGGGGCCTCGGCCTGGATGGCAAGAACCTGTCCCGGATTGGCTCTCTTGGGAAGATGAGGATCAGGCTTCATCTTCACCTCCCGGAATCGACGATCGCGTGGCATGGGTGCTGGCCCGGAAACGGCACATCGGAGCGAAATCGCAATGTTCGCAGGGGAGCTTGTCTTTCTGACTCACCGGGTAGGGACGGACATGGCCGCAGAGAATGCCCGTGGTCAACAGCCTGATCTGGCGCCGCGCCGCCTCGAGCTGCCCTTCGAGACCCTCGTCGGTCAGCCCCTTGGGCTTCTTCTCCGTGCCGCGCAGACCGAATGCCCCCTCCGGATCGACGGAAGCGGCGATCGCCGTGCTGTACAAGCCCTTGATGCCGAACTTGTACAGGTTCGCATCCTTGAACGACTCGCCCTCCGTGCGGGATGATGGTTTGAAGCTATAGTACAAGCCGGCCGCCGGGATCAGGCCCAGCTCCTTGGCGACCAGCAGGTAGACCGCAATCTGCAGGTCGGTGCCCAAGGGCAGCCCTTCGAGCACGTTCTTGTACGAGATGCTGCTCTTGTAGTCGATGACGACCGCTTTGAAACCGCCTCCTTCCGTCTGCGACACGTCGAGCCGGTCGATTCTGCCGCGCAGTCTGACCAGCCAGCGATTCTCGCCTCCGGGGGCGTCGCGTCCGATCAGATCCGCGGGAAGCGTGAGGTCCAATGAAGGCAACGCCTTCGCCCCCGGAAGCAGGGAGACGCTCAGCCGATCACCCAGGATGTCCCGCAACCGTTGCAGCTGATCGGCCTCTCCCGTCAAACCGAATCCGAGCTCCGCGCCCGCCGGTTGAATGTTTCCCTGGTGCAGGCGGCGCGTTTCGGTGCGGGCGAAGAGCTGCAGATGACGTCCGGTTCGATCCCACTGGTAGGCGCTCGGGGGATGAACCTTGAAGATGTCGTATTCCTCCCGTTGCGACAGCCGGTCGAAGATCGCTCGAGCGGCCTTGGCGGCCTCATCTTCGTTCGGCGGCAACTCGCCGGGACGAAAGAGAAGGCTCAGAGCCTCATGAACCGCGGATCCGGTCGAGCGCGGGGTGAGGACCGCCTCGGGGCGGGGTTCGAGCCTGAGAACCTGCCGGGCGAAGTACTGGTAGGGGCAGCGGGCGAAGGTCTCCAAACCGGACGCCGACGTTTGAATGATCCCCTCGCGGTAGAGGTCGTCCAGAACCTCGGGGGCCAATCGGTGGGGGAGAGGATCGTGCACCTGCGCTGCGCAGTGGTCGGCCTGGGTGAGAATCCCCGGCTCGGGTGCGAGCTTCTCCTCCACGGATTGGAACAGGGCCGCCCGATCCGGCGGCGTCATCGAAGCGCTCGCCGCGGCCAGGGAGGCCGCCAGTTCGCTGGCGTGCACGCAATCCCGTAGCGGCTGGATTGCCTTGTCGGGGCTCGGCTTCATCGCAGCGGACTTCCAATCCGCTACGCCCGCCGCTCGGGCCAGGTCGCGCAGGTAAGGGGACGGCTCGGTCGGGTCTCCGGAAAGGTCCGTGCGCGGCCGGGTAACCCATAGGCGTTCTGTCGCCCGCGTGCAGGCGATGTAGAAGAGATAGGGGTCCTCCTCCACATGGGTGTCGGCCACCGGCATGATCGGCAGGCCTTGCGCGGTAAGCTGCTCACGATCAGGATCGGTCAGCACGGGGTCGGGGACCGGCACGCGGGGGAAACTCCCGGCTTGCGCACCACCCAGGATCACCCGGCGCACTTCATTGACCCGGGCCCGCCGCGGCTCCGCCACGACCACTGCATCCAGACTCCGCGGGGTGACCCCCACGGTCGCGCCGGTGAGCGCATCCCGCATCAGTTTGGCGAAGAGGTGGACGTCCATGGCCAGGCCGCCCAACAGCTCCTCGCCCAGATCGAGGGTGCCCTCGAGGAGCGTTCGGATCTGTTCTTCCTCTTCGGAACTCCACGACTCCTCGAAGGGGGGCGGACGGTCGCCGGTCCCCGCGAGGCGCAGGCAATCCACAAGCAGACTGCGCAACGCAGCGGACCCTTCGGCAAAGGACCCGCCGTCATCACTCCACGCGCTGGAAAATTGTCGCAGGCGCTCAGTAAGGGGCTGGATCTCGGCCCGGATACATTTGGCCGACAGGTCACGCCTGGTTTCATCCCGGTCGACCTTGGCCTGCAGACGATCCGCGTCCGCGCCTTCCTCAGGATCATCGGCCGGGTCCACTTCGAACTGCTCCCGGTCGGGGAGCCGGTAGGTTTCCCACCGGGTCTGGAACCAGACGTCGTATTCGATCCCGTATTCGAGGGAGAGATTCTCGAGCAGATCGCAGGCCATCGGCGACAGGCCCAGAAGCGGATTGCGCAAGATCGACAGCACGTTCTCCCGACTCCATCCACTCGCGGCGAGTTCGAGTGCGCTCAGGTGAAAACGTACGATCGGGTGAGCCGTGATGTCGCGGCGTTCGTCGATGAAGTAGGAAATGCCGTAACGGCCGAAGATCTCCTTGATCAGCGGCCGGTAGGCTTCGATGTCGCGCACCAGGAGCGCGATGTCGCGATACCGGATCGGCTCATCCGACAGGCGGGTCCATCGGTCGATCTTGCAGGCCCAATCGCGAACTTCCTCATAGGGATGGGCCGGTGAATCAATGGAGACCGCTGTACTCGAGTCCGCTGCGGTGGAACCTGTCGCGGTTGCTCCAGCTGTGCTCGAGTCCGCTGCGGCAGGCTTCACAGAGGCGGTTCGAAGGAAGAGCCCTCGCGCGATCTCACCAAGGGCCGGCTGCGCATCGAAACGTGGATCCGAGCTGGGCAATCCTTCAGTCGCACCGGATCCGCCCGAAATCGTGTCCAGCCAGAGCAACGTGCGAAGCGTCGGGAGAAACACCGGGCGCGGGAGTCCGCTGCGCAATTCGCGCATGAACTCAGGCGATCCCGGCACGACGCCGTGAGGGGTCCTTTCCGCCACCAACCCGCGAGCGGTCTTCGCATCGGCCGGATCGCAGCAGAGCGTGATCGTTGTTTCGCTCGCGATGGTCAGCAGCGCCTCGAGTAGTGCCTTTTCAGCCGGGGTGAAGCTCGCGAAGCCGTCGACCCACACCGGGGCCCCGTCGCCGAATCCGCTACCGGCAAGCAGTCCCGCCGCGAGGTGATGCCGATCCTGCGGGTCGACCTGTCCGGCGGCGCCCAGATGACGGTCGTAGGCGGCGATGATCTCGCTCAAGCTGATAAGCTTCGCATCGTCACCAGCCGCGTCGGCCAGACGCGATGCCGTGTGAGGGCCGGCGATCGCGCGAAGCTCCTTGATGGCGCTGGCCAGCGCATCGACCAGCCCGATCTGGCCTCTCAGGTTTGCGACCGGGCCGAGAGTCTCGCGGTCCATCTCATGGACGACGCGCCTGAGGAGCATCCGCCGGCCCATCTCGGAGATCGCCGGCTGACGGCACACCAGGTGGGCCAGCCGTGAGAAGCTCAAGATCCGGACCTTGCGGGTGCCTGAAAAGCCCTCACCTTCGAAGAGCAGCCGGTCGGCGGCGTAGGTGAACTGATCGGGAACGAAGAGGAGGCCTCGCCGGCCGTTGCGCTCGGCGCCGCGCAGTCCTTCCAGACAGCGGAACGTTTTCCCCGAACCCGCGGGGCCTAAGAGCACGGTCAGCTTCATCTTCGAAAACCACCTCGGTCGTCCCTGATCACAGCAGATGGTCGGGATTATATGGTCCAGCCAAGGGGAAGGACAGATCGAAAGGAAACCAAGGTGCACCTACCGTCCAAAACCCGCTGCCCTGGCCCTGAAATCGCAGTATGAAGCGGTTCAACTCAGCCAATCGCACTCTTTCTCCGGTGGGACAGGGGTCTAACGTGGTAAAATTGGTGATCGCTTTTCCCGGGGTGCGTGTTGCGCGGGAGAGGCCGGGTCCGCGCATCCGCGGATCCCACCGGAGGACCATGATGATCCTGAAGCGGACCGAGAATCTGCACATTGAGGGGTTTGATCCTCTCATCACGCCCAAGCAGCTGAGGCACATGGTGCCGCTCACCGAGCGGTCGAGCCAGGTGGTCACGCTGGGCCGCCAGGAGATCGTCCGCATCATGGAGCGGGAGGATCCGCGCTTCCTGATGGTCATCGGCCCGTGCTCGATCCACGATCCGGAAGGTGCCTTTGACTACGCCCGCCGCTTGAAAGCCCTTAGTGAAGAGGTCGCCGACCAGATTCTCATCGTCATGCGCGTCTACTTCGAAAAGCCGCGCACCTCGGTGGGGTGGAAGGGCCTGATCAACGATCCCGATCTGGATGACAGCTGCAACCTGTCCGAGGGGCTGAGGCGCGCGCGCGCGATCCTGGCGGAGATCACCGAAATTGGATTGCCGACCGCATCGGAAATGCTCGATCCCATCACGCCCCAGTACATCGCGGACCTCGTCTGCTGGGGTGCGATCGGTGCGCGGACAACCGAGTCGCAAACCCATCGAGAGATGGCCAGCGGTTTGTCCTTCCCTATCGGGTTCAAGAATTCGACGAACGGGGACCTGCAGGTCGCCATCAACGCGATGCGTTCCTCGAGTGCGCCCCATCGCTTTCTGGGAATCAACGAGGACGGCATCTCCTGCATCGTGCGGACGCGAGGCAACCGGCACGTGCACATCGTCCTGCGCGGCGGCAAGAACGGTCCCAACTACGAACGGGGCACCGTGACCGAAACAGAAGAGATGCTTTCGCGGGTGGGACTCGATCCCCTCATCATGGTCGACTGCAGTCACGCCAACAGCGGCAAGGATCACACGCGCCAGGAGATCGCACTTGCTGATGTGATGGAACAACTGCGCGAGGGCAATACCTCCGTCTTCGGCACCATGATCGAGAGCTACCTAGAGGCCGGCAATCAGCCGATCCCCAAAGACCTGAGCAAGCTGCGCTACGGGGTCTCGGTCACCGACAAGTGCATTGACTGGCCCACGACCGAGCGGCTTGTTCTATCGGCCCGCGATGTGCTCGCCCGCATTCCGGCTCGCGAGAAGCGCGCTCGCGACCGGTAGCTTCAGGCTGGCCGATGCAGTGAATCTCCCTGCCGCATCTCGACGGTCAATGCGCCCACTTGTTTCCCTAG
>CAZTDY010000032.1:0-38265 GCA_964612295.1 uncultured bacterium
CTGATCTATGTGTCCCGATAGAGTTTCATCAGCTCCCGTGCGATGACGATCCTCTGCACCTCGCTCGTGCCTTCTCCGATCTGGCAGAGCTTGGCGTCACGGAAGTAACGTTCGACAGGGTAGTCCTTGGTGTAGCCGTAACCGCCGTGAATCTGCACGGCGAGGGTGGTTGCGCGCATGGCCACCTCGGCGGCGTAGTACTTGGCCATCGCCGACTCCATGCTGTGGCCCCGACCGGCATCCTTCAAGCGCGCGGCATGATAGGTGAGGTGGCGCGCGGCGGTAGTCTCGGTTTGCATATCTGCAAGGTAGGTCTGAATCATCTGGAACTCGGCGATGGGTTTTCCGAACTGTTTCCGATCCATGGCGTAGGGCACCGCGGCATCGATCGCCGACTGGGCGATGCCCAGGCCGAGAGCGGCGATCGAGATGCGCCCGCCGTCCAAGGTCTTCATGAAGATGGGGAAGCCGCGCCCTTCTTCGCCGAGGAGCGAGTCGCCCGGCAGGCGGCAGTCTTCGAAGATGAGTTCGCGCGTATCCGAAGCGCGCAGTCCCAGCTTGTTTTCCTTCTTGCCGAGACTGAAGCCCGGCGCATCCGTGGGTACGAGGAATGCCGAGATGCCGCGTGAACCCTTCGCGGTCTTATCCGTCTTGGCGGTGCACACGAGCACGCCCGAGTAGGTCGCATTCGTGATGAACTGCTTCGTGCCGTTCAAGACCCAGTCGTCGCCGTCGCGGACCGCGGTGGTCAAGGTGCCGCCGGCGTCGGACCCCGCACCCGGCTCGGTCAGGCCGAAAGAGGAGAGGTACTCGCCCGAACAGACCTTGGGCATGTACTTGGCCTTCTGTTCGGGTGTCCCAAAGGCATGGATGGGCCATACGCCCAGGGAGCAGTGCGCGGCAAGCGTGATGCCGTGGGATCCATCGATGCGGGCGAGCTCTTCGACGGCGATGATGTAACTCAAGGTGTCGAAACCGGAACCGCCCTCCTCCTCGGGGAAACCGATCCCGAACATGCCCATTTCGGCGAGCTCTTTGACCGTCTCTTCAGGGAACTTCTGATCTTCGTCTTTTTCAGCGGCGATGGGCGCGATTTTCTCGCGAGCGAATCGACGAATCGTGTCCCTGATGGCCAATTGATCTTCGGTCAGGTCGAAGTTTGTGAACATTTGCACCTCCCCAGTGAGACCGCATCATCCCAACGCTCCGTAGCCGGAGCATCCTGCAGAGCATAATCTGCCCCTGGCGCGGGGGTCAAGGTGACCCTCGCCCGTGGCGACGACTGCAATCTTGCTCGCGGCGATGGGCATAGCGGGTCCGGCGTTCGCCCAGGACTGCGACTACTACGACAGCTACATCCACTACACGGCCACTACACGTCCGACACCGACTACGTCTACTCGATCGACGTGCAGGGAGCTCTCGCGGCGCTCGTGCTTCAGGGAGGCGCTGTCGAGCTCCTGGACCTGAGCGAACCTGACGAGCCGCAACACCTGAGTGAGATCGGCGAGGGCTGGTGGGCGGTCGATCTCGTTCTGGAGGGCTCCTACCTCTACGTGGTTCGCTCCGACTCCCTGACGGTGGTTTCGATCGCCGACCCCTCGAACCCGGTCGCGCTGGCCACCTGCTATGCGGGCGTGTACATCCAGCGCGGCGAGCTGGCCGGCCGAACCATGGTTCTTGCGGACAACACCATCGGTCTCCGCGTGGTTGATGTCACCGACCCGCACGCGCCCGCGCTGGTGGCAACCGTCGACACCAGCTACGGCCCCTACGATGTGGACGTCTTCCCCGGTGACCGCTACGTGGCGATGGGGAGTTACCAGGATTGGGTGAAGATCATCGACCTGGAAGCGGATCCCCCGGCGGTGATACACACCATCAGCGGGCTCACCAGTCCCTGGGGTGTGGCCATTGCGGGCGACTATCTGGCCGTACTCACGACACCCGGTACCTACAACAATGCCCTGACCGTCTTCGAGTACATCAGCCCGACGGAGTTCGAGGAGAAGGGGACCGTGAGTATCAGCGGTGGTGTAGAGAATATCGAGGGAGCCGGCGACCTCGTCTACCTTGCGGCGACCAGTCATGGCCTACGCGCCGTGAACATCGGAAACCCGGACGCCCCGGAGCTTCTGGGGACCTATCCGCTCAGCGGCTACTGCATCGATCTGGCCCTCACCGCCGATCGGATCTACACGGCGATCGCCTACACAGTGTCCGGCGTCGATGTTCTCTGGCGCGGGATCGAAGACTTCGCGATCGCCGAGCAACACGCAACCCTCTCGGTGCCCATGGATGTGGCGGTGGGCTACGACCAGGCCTATGTCGCGGATATGGATGCCGGGGTTGTCGTCGTGGACCTCGCCGCGGGCGGTATGATCGTCAACACGGAGCCGGTACCCGGGTGGCCGACGAGTATCACCCTCGATCACGACATGTTGTATGTAACCACCGATGAAGGCGGGTTTCACTGTGTCTACCTGGACGACTTCCAGACGCCGCTGTTGTACGGGACCCTCGAGCACGACCACGTCGGCATCTCCTCGCAGATCTCCGGCGACTATGCGTTCGTCGCGCTGGAGGACGTGGGTTTGCTGGTGGCCAACGTCAGCGATCCGTTCAACCCGGCGGCCGTCACGACACTTCCCGTGCCGGGGGGACTCAGCGACCTAACGCTGGTCGGGGACTACCTCTATGGTGTCTCTGGCTGGGGTTCGGGACCGGGGCTCGTTGTGATCGACGTCAGTGATCCGGAGAACCCCTTCATCGCGGCGCAGCCCGACGACGGAGTGGACTATGGAGGGGCCCTCGACGTCGGCATCTATGGGCCCTATGCGTACGTGGCGCAGCGGGAGGGTCTCCATTGCTTTCATGTTGGAGATCCGACCAGTCCGGTGGATATGGGGCGTATCGTGTTCCCCCGCCCGCGGTCGATCGGGATCGTGATCCATGAGCACTTCGCCTACGTGTCGGGATACAGCTTCGGCATTCACGTGATCAACCTGCAGGAGCCGACCGAGCCGATGCTGGTCGGCACGATTCTCGGGGGCGTCGAGAACGACACGGGCGCGCGCAAGTCGGCGGTCTGGGGCGACTACATTGTCACGGCCGATGAGATCGGCTATCTCCTCAAGTCGCAGCGGGACTGTGAGGACACGATGGACATCGAGCATCCGGAGGCGCCTCTGGCGCTCCTATTGCACAGCTATCCAAATCCCTGCCGGGCCGGGGCCTCCTTCAGCTTCAGGATGCCGACCGCCGGTCACGCCCAACTCTGTATCTATGACGCCGCCGGCAGGCACGTGGCCACGCCATTGTCCGGCCCCGAAGCAGCCGGGTTGCGTCTGCTGAGATGGGATGGATGCGACAGTCGCGGGCAACATCTCCCCAGCGGCGTGTACCTGGTCAGGTTCAGAGCGGGAGATCTCGTGAGCCACAGCACGATCCGGGTGATTCGGTAGTGAGGCGCAATTGGATAGCGTGCCCGGCTACAGATTGAACCACTTGCTGACCTTGATCAGGAAGATGTTGTGCGGGTGCACTCCGAAGAGGCCGTCCAGGTCTTCCCGCAGGGCAAACTCCCCGGTCGGCGCATAACCGAACCGCGCCTGCTGCCAGACCAGATAGATGCTCGAGCCGGGCGACCATTCCCACCGCACCACCAGATTCGAGTTGAAGTCGCGAACGTTGAAGTCCGGCTTGTCGAAGCTGTAGTCGGCGACGGTGTCCCCGTCTTCATCGACCGAGTAGACCTCGGTCGATTCGTCGTAGGTGACCCCATCGGCCAAGCGGATGAACCGATCCTCAAAGCTGTCCGCCCGCGGAGAGGTCACGCGCTTGAAGTCACTGTACTCACCGGCGGAGACGAAGGGAGCGCCGTAGTACTGGACCGTGAGCCTCGGGCTGAGGGCCAGGTCGACGCGGAACTCCACATTGAACGTCTTGCGGTTGATGTCCGCGTAGATGTAGCGGATCTCATCATCCTCCAAGGTGGTCACGTACTGGAACTCTGAGCGGCTCCGCGAGAAGGACGGGCTCAAGTTGATGGTCATGGCGTTTCTGGGCCGGAAGCGAACGCCGCCCCAGTAGCTATTCGATTGTCCCGCGCCATCGTCCTTGGCGGAGCCCCAGCTGCCGGCGTGAAACGAGATGGGCTGGCGCCAATCGGTGTTCAAGTTCGCGTTCATGTCCCAGGCGCCGGCGCGCTTCATGGAGCGCCCGCCGCGCAGCTCGTGGACCGAGATGCGCTCATTCTGGCGCGTGGCCGACCAATCGAAATTCCAGTTGTTGGTGAAGTTGCCGTGGCCATTGAAATTCAGAGCTTGGTACAGGTTCTCACCGCCGTCGTATTCGAAGTCCAGCCACTGGTTCACATTGAATCCCACGTTCCGGAAGATCCAACGCGTATTGCGGATGCGGTAGCCGGCCCAGAAGAACTGGTTGATCTCGTCGGTGTTGCGCAGGTACCCGACGTCGTTGAGTTCGGAGCCCGGTGAGCGCCAGGCCATGCCCAGCTGGGCCATCAGGTTTCCCTCGCCCTTCCCGATCATGATCGAACCGGCGTGCCCGTCCAGGGACGTGAGGGTGCTATCGATCGCCTGCCCCGGATTGTCGGGGCGCTGGTAGTAACGCGCAGGAGCGCTCTGGGTGCGCAGGATGGCGTCTTCAGAACCGCGAACCGTACTGCCGACCACCCGCGCGGCGACGTAGTAGGCGCGCCCATGAAAGGCGTGGTGAACATCGACGCCTCCCGCATAGGCGGCATCGTGAAGGTAGTCAAGATGGTCATCCTCGATCCGCCGGTTGACGGCGGTGAGCATGCCCCCGATCTGCGTTCGCCCCTCGCGATAGTCTCTCTGCACTCTGCCGATGAAGTAGTTGGTCAAGGGCTCCACGGTCAGGTCCCGGCGTTCGCCGTCCAGTTCGATCGTCGCGCTCTCTTCACTCGTCACGCTTTCGAGGATTGCCACCGACACGCCACCGGCCGTCTTGCCGCTCAGTTTGGCAGCGCCGAGAATCGTGGTGTTGTCCGGCTGATCGACATATCCGTCTTCGTACCAGTCGGCCCGGTAGTGGGGGGCGCGTCCGATACGGCGCGAGTAGAAGAGACGCGTCATGGTGTGGGAACCCCACGCGTAGGATGGCGCGAGCCGGAAGTTGAGGATATTGCTTCCCTCGATAAAGAAGGGGCGCCGCTCATCGAAGAAGGTCTCGAAGGCGGAGAGATTGACTTCGGAGGGGTCGGCCTCGACCTGTCCGAAGTCGGGGTTGATCGTGAAGTCCAAGGTCAGGTCGCCCGTGATGCCCAGCTTGCCGTCGAGCCCGGCTGAAATGTGCTCGCTCGATCCATCGTGGAAGGGATCACCTTCGATCTTCTCGAATCGCTCCGCCCGAGTGACCCCGTAGGGCATGAGCTCAATGCGCCTGAGCGGGCGGATTCCGGTGATGCCGCGCAGCTCCCCGAACTTGCTGACCCAGCCGTCTTCTTCCTTGGGGATTTGCTGCCAGGTGGAGCGCTCCTCCTGACGGTAGATGCGCCTCTGCACCTGAATGCCCCAGACGTGTTGCTCCCGATCAGGGTAGCGAAGCTGGCTGAGAGGAATTCTCGCCTCTGCCGTCCAGCCTTCGTCGTCGATTCTGGCGCGGTGCTCCCAAATGGGATCCCAATTGCCGTCCCATCGATTGCCGTCATCAGAGATGAACTCATCCCCCTGGGTTCCCGAGACACTGGCGGTGAAGGAGAATGCGGTTCGCAGATCGTGAAGGCTGTCGATGTTGATCTCGACCCAATCGCCGGGAAAGTGATCCCGGCGGCTGAGGATGTTGGCGATCTTGTCAGGCTCCGGATCGTATGCGCGATACGCGACGTAGAGGTTCTCTTGATCGTAGAGGATCTTGAATGAGGTTTGAGCCGAGGGTGGTTCGCCTTCGCTTGGGTCCCGCTGAACGAAATCCCCGGACCATTCGACGCTGCTCCAGGCTGGGTCGTCAAGGCGGCCGTCGATCTGAGGAGGCGTGCCTGCCCGATTCGTGAAGTAGACGCGCCGGCCGTTCTCTTCTTCTTGAGCGCCCGACGATTGAGCCACCGCCAGGAGCCCCAATAGGGTTACGCCGATGATCCTCCAGGAGTGCGACTTCATCTTCCTGCCCCCATACTCGCCACCACAAGATAAACGCATCCGCGGACGCCTCCGTTCACAGCGAGACAGTCGCAGAACCCTACGCTGGCGGCCGGAACGGGGTTGCGGAAAGGCGCGAAGTGTCCCGTAGGTATGACGCACGAGGGGCGATGATGGTTTACGGCTTGCTGCCGGGGGATCAGTCCACGACGAGCAGGCGGATTGTGCTGGATGCGGCATCCGCGCGAATGAGTGCGAGATAGGCACCCGAGGGGACTCGCTGTCCATTGCCGTCCCGCCGGTCCCATCCGATTTCATGCCTGCCGGCGCCGAATTCACGCGCGGCGAGGGTTCGAACCGACCGGCCGAGCACATCATAGAGAACGAGGCTGATCTGGCCCGGGCGGGACAGCTCCATCCGAAGCCGGGTGGCAGATTGGAGGACCGTAGGTTCGGCGATGAGTTGCGTCACGCCCGATGCGCATGAACCCTCGGGGAGGCTCGCGGGATCGCTGGGATAGAAGGCGATGCCGCGAGGCGCATCGGTTCCGCCGAGAGTCAGGGTTTGCTCATACACCTCGTCAGGCGAGAACACCACGATCGCATCCGAGAAGAACTGGCTGATGTGAATCCGGCCCTCTTCATCGATCGCAATGCTCTGCGGGCTCGCGAAATCCTCATGTTCGATTGCGCCAAGGGGCGTGCCGTCGGGGGCATACCGCGTGACGTTGTTCGATCCGCTTCCCGCGACATACAGAATGCCGGCCGGACTGATCGCCAGCCCCGTAGGATGATCCAGCCCTCCGCCGCCGATTGCGGTGATGAACGTTCCGTCGCCATCGTACTTGCGAACATCGTCCGTGTTCACGCTGGTGACGTAGATGTCTCCGTGGAGATCGACGGCCACGCCGTTCGGCCAGCTCAGACCGCCGCCCATGATGAGGCCGCTCCACTGGTCCGCAGCGTCGAAGACGTAAACGCGATTGCTGTTCGCAGCACAAACGTAGAGGAGCCCATCGGGGCCCGAGGCCATGCCGGCCGGGCCATCCAGATCCGGCGGATCGAGAGCGCGGAGAAACGTGTCGTCGGGGCCGAAGACGAGAACGGCGTCGGTGTCCTGGCTCGCCACGTACACCTCGCCCCCCGGTCGGTGGACGAGACCTCGGGGGTGCGTGAGCCCTCCGCCGGTGAAGTCACGCAGTAGGGCGCCGTCAGCGTCGTAGACGCACACGCGATGGTTGTAGTAGCTCGAAACGTAGAGATCGCCGGTCATCACAGGAGGAAGTGGGTAGTGGGCGCGTGGGGCTGGTGAAAACGCAAGGCACAGGATCGTCAACGCCGCGAATGTCGTGCACAGTCTCATCGTGGGCCTCCCTGTCCACAATTCTGGAAGATTTGGCATCCGACATCAATGTGACCCGTCTCGGGTGCGTATGCGCCGCAGCGCGACCGTCAAGCTGCGAACGACCAGCCCTCGGCGCATATCGGCTGACTGAGGTGGAGGCTACAAACAATTGTGGTTACTACAGTTGGCCGCTTGCCCCGGGGCAACCCCTGGGCAGCGGACTGGTAATCCGCTGCGGAGGATCCCGCGCGCGACGTAACTCTTTAGTTTTATACAAGTTGACTCGCAAGTGACGATACTCGACCCCGGGGTCAGGTATAGTCAGTTACGACCTAAGCACTCATTATAAAGGGGTGTCCGAGGCATGGCGTCTGCCCATCCTCCCGGGGAACGCCGATGTCCGCCGAGGAGGGTCCGGGGATGTGCCATTCCCTCCGAGGCCCGCTTCTCGCTGCCCCTCACGGCGGCTAAGCCGCTCGGTGCTTCGACGTTGACCATCGGCCCCCCGCCGCGATACGCTGGCGACTCCTGTATCTCTACTTCGGCTTATCCGGACACGGACTGTCCGCCAGCCAGCCTCAGGCCAGGTGGATGGGGCCGATCCGTAATGGGCCGGCGCGCTCTGCGCGTAGGGGACCGGGGGGACGGGTTGGGTTTCCATTCCCGGCGCCGGGACGACCGGCGTGGTTTCACGACCTCCTACGATCAATCTGAGTTCCGCGGATGAACCTTTGCTTCGGCGAGGGTGCAAATAGAAGACATGTGCGTCCAGCAAGGGCGCTCATATGCGCGTGTGAAGCACGCGTTGGGGAGCGGATCGGGTAGGAAGGAGGAGCGAAGCATGGCCGTTGGTATCATCGGCTATGGCGCGCATATTCCCCGCCGGCGGATCAAAGTCGAAGAGATCGCCAAGGTGTGGGGAGCCGACGCGCCCAGCTACAAGAAGGGACTAGAGCTTCTGCAGAAGTCGGTTCCCGGCCTGGATGAGGATACGATCACCCTCTCGGTCGAAGCCGCGCGCAACGCAATCGTCCGCGCGGATATCGATCCAGCCGAGATCGGGTGTGTCTACGTGGGATCCGAATCCCATCCGTATGCGGTGAAACCCTCGGGGGTCACCGTTGCGGAGGCGATCGGCGCCACGCCCGACTGTCACTGCGCGGACTTCGAGTTCGCGTGCAAAGCCGGATCCGAGGGCATGTTCGTCGCGCACGGCCTGGTCAAAGCCGGTCTGGTCAAGTACGGCCTCGGGATCGGCGGTGACACGTCGCAGGGCGCGCCCGGCGACGCCCTCGAGTACTCAGCGGCTGCCGGTTCGGCGGCGTTCATCTTCGGTGACGAGGATGACAAGATGCTGGCGACGGTCGACGAGACCTTCTCGTTCATGACCGACACGCCCGACTTCTGGCGCCGCGAGCACCAGTTCTATCCGTCGCACGGCGGACGATTCACCGGCGAGCCGGCCTACTTCCGCACGGTGATCGGCGCGGTGGACGGTCTTCTGAAGAAGGCCAACATGAAGCCGGCAGACTTCGACTATGCCATCTTCCATCAGCCGAACGGCAAGTTCCCCAAGCGCGTCGCCAAGATGCTCGGGTTCACCTTCGAGCAGATCGACGTGGGGCGCGTGGTTCCCGATCTGGGCAACACCTACTCGGGTGCCTCGCCGATCGGTCTCACCGCCGTCCTGGACGTGGCCAAGCCCGGCGACAAGATCATGATGTGTTCCTATGGTTCAGGCGCCGGCAGCGATTGCTTTGTCTATACCGTGCAGGATCGCATCACCAAGGTTCAGGACCTGGCGCCCAAGACGCGCTTTCTCCTGGATGAAAACATCCGGTTTGTCGAGTACGGCGAGTACGCCAAGCTCCGGCGCAAAATCCGTCTACGCGGTGAGTAGGAGGAAACGATCATGAGAGACGTTGCAGTGATCGGCGTCGGAATGCAGAAGTGGGGCGAGCTTTGGACGAAGTCGATTCGCGACATCTTCGTCGAGTCTGCTCTGCTGGCGATGGACGACGCCGGTGTTGACAAGATTGACTCATTTTACGTGGGCAGCATGAGCCCCGGTATCTTCGCCTCGCAGGAACACCTCGAGTCGGTGATGGCGGACTATCTCGGCCAGGTCCCGGTGTCGGGAACGCGCGTCGAGTCGGCCTGCGCTTCCGGTGGTCTGGCGTTCCGCCTGGCCTGGATGGAGGTTGCCAGCGGCATCAGCGATTGTGTTCTGGCCGGTGGCGTCGAGAAGATGACCGACGTCAGCGGCGGCGAGGCCACGCACGCCCTGTCGACCGCTTCGGACATGAAGTGGGAGGGGATCAGCGGGGTGACCTTCCCCGGCCTCTACGCGATGATGGCCGTGGCTCACATGCACAAGTACGGGACCAAGCGGGAGCATCTCGCCCAGGTCGCCGTCAAGAACCACGACAACGGCAGCCACAATCCTCGGGCGCAGTTCCCGATGAAGATCACGGTCGATCAGGTGCTGAACTCCGTGAAGGTGGCAGACCCCTTGAACATCCTCGACTGCTCGCCCATCACGGATGGCGCGGCGGCCGCCATTCTGGTGCCGGCCGACAAGGTCAAGGAGTACACGAAAAAGCCGGCCGGCAGGATCCTGGGCAGTGGCCACGCCACCAACACCATTGCGCTGCACAGCCGCGAAGACCTCGCGGCAATCGATGTGGCCAAGGTGGCGGGTGAGCGCGCCTACGAAATGGCGAAGATGGGTCCCAAGGACATCAACTTCGCCGAGGTGCACGACTGCTTCACGATCGCCGAGATGCTCATCATGGAGGCCCTCGGCTTCTGCGAGAAGGGCAAGTCCGGTCCGACCGTCGAGGCGGGTGAAACCGCGCTGAACGGCCGGATTCCGATCAACGCCAGCGGCGGCCTCAAGTCCAAGGGGCATCCGGTCGGCGCGACTGGCGTCGCGCAGATCGTCGAAGTCGTTGAGCAGCTACGCGGGGAGTGTGCCGAACGTCAAGTCAAGGACGCCCGCGTGGGATTGGCACAGAACATGGGTGGCAGCGGCGGTAGCTGCACCGTTCATATTTTGGAGGTGATGTAATGCCCCCTTCGAGAGCATGGCGTGCATACCCGCAAACCTACCGACTGGAAGCCGCCCGCTGCACGGGCTGCGGCAAAGCGTTTTTCCCGCCGCGGCTGATCTGTGATTCGTGCAAGGGGCGGGAGTTCGAGACATTCCGCATGAAACGTACAGGAAAGGTGGCCACCCACACGATCATCCGCACCCCGGGTGATGAGTTCGGCGGGCAGGCCCCCTTTGCGGTCGGGATTGTAGAGATGGATGACGGCCCGCGCCTGACAGCGCAGATTGTCGATGCCGACTTCGATGAGGTCAAGATCGGCCTGCAGGTACAGCTCGAGTTCCGGCGCATCTACGCCGAGGGCGAGGGTGGAGTCATCAACTACGGCTACAAAGCCGTACCCGTCCGCCAGTAAACGACTGGAATCCGGCTGGGCGGCGGTTTGGGTCATGCTCAGACCGCCGCCGCCGGGGACCAGAGACCTGTCACCGATCTCTCGGGTCATCCGCCGGACAGGAGAGGGAGCATGATCCACGGTACCGTTCGTCTCGAGCGGCAGGGTTCGATCGCCCGCGTGGTCCTGGCACGTCCCGAGATCCGCAACGCATTCAACGATCTCATGCTGGCCGATCTGCTCGAAGCGTTCGGGCAGATCAAGGACGACGAGACCATCCGGGTGGTCATTCTGACCGGTGAGGGGAAGGCCTTTTGCGCGGGCGCCGACCTCAACTGGATGAAACGCGTCGTCGACTACACGTACGAAGAAAATTACGAAGACTCTCTCCAGCTCGCTCGTATGCTGCGCGAGATCTACTGCTGCCCCAAACCCGTGATCGGACGGGTCAACGGCCATGCGATTGGAGGCGGGACGGGCGTGGTGGCCGCCTGCGATATCACGATCGGATCACGCGATGCGGTCTTTGCCTTCACCGAGACGAAGCTGGGCCTGACGCCCGCGGCGATCTCGCCTTACTTGCTCAAACGAATGGGCGAGCGGAACCTGCGGCAGTACTTCCTGACCGGGGAACGCTTCACCGCCGAGCAGGCCGTCCGGCTGGGGTTGCTCAATTCCGTGGCCGAGCCGGAAGGTCTCGACGCCGAGGTCGAAGCCACCGTCAAGATGATCCTCTCCGGCGGCCCCCACGCGCTGGAGGTGACCAAACGACTCATCGAAGGCATCGGGGAGGGCACCCTTGACGAGAACGGCCCGTTCACGGCCGAAGTGATCGCCCGGTTACGCATGAGCGATGAAGGACAGGACGGCATGAACGCCTTCCTCGAGAAGCGCAAGCCCAAGTGGATTTCTTCCTAACCAGACAACGCCTACAAGGGAAGACTTGATGTTCAAACGCATTCTGATTGCCAACCGCGGTGAGATTGCGCTGCGGGTCATCCGCGCCGCGAGGGAACTGGGGGTCGAGACGGTGGCGGTCTACTCGAAGGCCGATGCCGGATCACCCCACCTGGAGCAGGCCGATCGCTCCGTGTGCATCGGTCCGCCGAAGAGCGCGGAGAGCTATCTGCAGATGGAGAGGATCATCCAGGCGGCCGACCAATACGACTGCTGTGCCGTACATCCTGGATACGGATTCCTGGCCGAGAACGCGCTGTTCGCCGAGCTGTGCGAACAGGCCAAGATGACCTTCATCGGCCCCACCGCCGCTGCGATCCGCGCTATGGGTGACAAAGCCACCGCCCGCGAAACCATGCGCGAGGCCGGGCTGCCGGTCATCCCCGGTTCCCAGGGCACCCTTCCCAACAAGAAGGTCGGACTCGAACTGGCGCGTGAGATCGGCTTCCCGGTGCTGCTCAAAGCCACCGCCGGCGGAGGCGGCAAGGGGATGCGTATCGTGCGGGAGGCGGGAGCCTTCGGGCAGATGTATCAAGAGGCCTCCCTCGAGTCGGAAAAGGCCTTCAACAATCCGGGTCTCTACCTGGAGAAGTTCATTGTCGACGGGCGCCACATCGAATTCCAGGTGATGGCCGACGCGTTCGGCAACGTGGTGCACCTGGGTGAGCGCGAGTGTTCCGCACAGCGGCGGCATCAGAAGCTGGTCGAGGAATCACCCTCGCCGGTCGTCGATGCCGAGACGCGGCACGATCTTGGTGAGCGTATCCGGCACGCGCTGCGGATCATCGGCTACCGAAACGCGGGTACGGTGGAGTTCTTCCGCGATCAGGGCGGCCAGCTCTACTTCATGGAGATGAACGCACGGTTGCAGGTTGAACACCCGGTGACCGAAATGGTCTCCGGTCGGGATCTGGTCACCGAGCAGATTCGCATCGCGGCCAATGAACGGCTCAGCTTCACGCAGGAAGAGGTCAATCTGAGCGGCCATGCGATTGAATGCAGGATCAACGCCGAGGACCCCTTCGAAGACTTCAAACCGTCGCCGGGACTGGTCTCCGGATTCGAGCCGCCTGAGAGCGTGCCGGGCGGCGAGGTGCGCGTCGATTCGCACGTGAGACCGGGATACCGGATTCCGGTCTACTACGATTCTCTGATCGCGAAGCTGATCGTCAAGGGACCGGACCGCCAGCAAGCGCGATTGGCCACGATCGAAGCCCTCAAGGCTTTCAAGGTCGAGGGCGTCAAGACGACCATCCCGGTTCACGTGAAGATCATGGAGAACGAGGAATTCGCGGCCGGCAACTATGACACCGGTTTCATTGAGAGACTGCTGGGTTAGAAAGGATCCCGCCTGTGGCAAAGGTCATCCTTCATCCGATCGGTACATCGGTCGAAGAGGCGCTCGATGAGCGCACCTATCAAGAAAACCGCGAGCGGATGGATCAGGTCAATCAGGTCCTTATGGACCGCCGGGCTGAAGTCCGCGAGGGATGGGGCCCGAAGTACGTGGACAGGGTCCACGCCAAGGGCAAGCTGACGACCTGGGAACGCATCGAACAGATGAAAGACCCGGGTAGCCAGGTGTTCCCCTTGAACACCTTCGTCAACTTCGGCAAGACCTTCGGCGATCCACCCCGCACCTCGCCCTCGGCCGGCGTGATCACCGTCTTTGTGCGGGTGCACGGCCGGCTGACGGTGGTGATCGCGAACGACAATACGGTGGCCTCCGGCTCATGGTGGCCGCTCACCCCCGAGAAGATCGAACGAGCCCAGGAAGTGGCTCTGCGGCTCAAGCTGCCGGTGATCTACTTGGTCGACTGCTCCGGGCTCTTCCTTCCCGAACAGGCCAACACGTTCCCCGGGAAGCTGGGCGCGGGATACATCTTCAAGATGAACTCGCTGCTGTCGGCCAGCGGCGTCCCTCAGATCGCAGGGGTATTGGGCGATTGTATTGCGGGCGGCGGCTACATGCCGATCATCTCCGATAAGCTCTTCATGACCGAGCAGGCCTACATGGTCATCGCGGGAGCGGCGCTCATCAAGGGAGCGAAGTCGCAGAAGATCACCTCGCTCACGATCGGTGGGCCCAATATCCACGTTCATCTCTCCAACTGCGCGGATGAGCGGGTGCCCGACGATGAGACGATGATCCTGCGCATCCGCCAGGAGATCGCCAAGCTTCCCACCTCGGGCGCGGCCTACTACCGGCAGGCGTTCGAATCGGCCGATCCGCGATTCCCTACCTGCGAG
The DNA here is from genome assembly GCA_964612295.1 of uncultured bacterium. Classification (GTDB taxonomy): domain Bacteria; phylum Eisenbacteria; class RBG-16-71-46; order CAIMUX01; family WJJG01; genus CAYQJL01. The sequence continues at coordinate 14,119 of CAZTDY010000032.1, forward strand.
ATCAACGGCCTCCTGCCGACCGATCACCGCGTGGTCTATGACGTGCGTCAGATCATCGCGCGGCTGGTGGATGCCTCGCTCTTCTGGGAAGTGATGCCGCACACCGGTGAAGAGATGGTGACCGGCATCGCAAGGATCGGCGGCCTCTACGTCGGCATCATCACCAACAATCAGAAACTCACGCCGCATCCAGAGATCAAGAAGCGTAACCGGCCGGGGGGGATTCTATACCGGGAAGGGATCGCGAAGATCTCCCAGTTCTCCCGGTCCTGCAATTCCGATGGGATCCCGATCATCTGGCTCCAGGATATCTCCGGATTCGATATCGGGCTGGAAGCCGAGAAGCACGGGCTCTTGGGATACGGCTCGAATCTCTTGTATACGAACTCGACGAACACCGTGCCGATGATCACGGTCCTCTTGCGAAAGGCCTCGGGAGCCGGGTACTACGCCATGACTGGGCGTCCATATGAACCGTTTGTGCAGATCTCGACGCCCCTCGCCCGCTTGGCGGTGATGGAAGGGCGCACCCTGGCGATCGGCACCTATCGCACGCGGCTGGATGACAACTTCAACATCACCACCCAGGATCCGGCTGAACGCGCGCAAGTCGAGGCGGGCATGAAAGAGGTTGAGGGGCGGATCGAGTCGGACATGGATCCGTACAAGGCTGCCAGTCAACTGGACACCGACGAGATTGTCGCCGCACACGAGCTGCGCGCCTATCTCATGACACTGGTCGAGATGTCCTATCAGACGATCGGATATCGGCGGGTGAAGAACCCCAGGATTTGGTCGATGCACGACATTGGCGTGCTCACGGATCAGAGGAGCTAGGGTCGCACATGGCAGAAAAGACACTTCTGGCGCTCGTCCGCGAGGACGAAGAGAATCCCGGTCTCCTTCTGGTGACCTCTCCGGTGGTCGGGTTGGCCGACGGGTGCCCGCGCACTGAGGTATTCCTCAATCCCTTGGACCGCGTCGTCTCGATGAAGATTCTCGGTGAGCGCTTTGCGTTGCGACTCCCGCGGGGGCATCACGGCCGGGTGACGGAGGCCTGCATCCCCAATGAGCTCACGCCGGTCGAGTTCGACCAGCCCCTGGCCCGCCTGGACCCGCGGGCGCTTGAGGGGAATGTGAGCGGAGGCGGTTCGGCCGTTGCCGCCGACGGCGCCGGGGGAGACGATGCGGCAGCCGACCTGATCACGATCACCGCGCCCTCCGAGGGTATCTTCTATAGCCGCTCTTCGCCGGATTCTCCGGCCTACGTCGAGGTCGGGACCGAGGTCGGTGCAGGGACCGTGCTCGGGTTGGTTGAAGTCATGAAGTGTTTCAACCAGATCACCTACGGCGGAGCCGAGTACCCCGAGAAGGGTAGGATCGCCAAGATCCTCATCGACGATTCCGCCGAAGTGACCTTTGGACAAGCGCTCTTCCAGGTGGTGCCGCTGGACCGCTAACACAGTTCTCCGTTCTAGGGCCTGTCGACGCAATTCTTTGCATGGCAAGGGGTTGCGTCGTTCTGTCTGCAGGTCCCCCTCCTCGCCTGCGCATTGCGTGCCCGAACGTCGCGTCTGGGAGTAAGGAAGTCTAGGTTCCGCCCCGGATTGTTGCCGCAGGAGGTGAGCCATGCGCGGTCTCGAACAGGTGTTTCGCCAGTCAAGGACGATGGAGTCTGAGTCTCTGACACCCGACCGGAAGGGTGCCGTCAGGAAGCGCGGGCCGGTGGCCTTCGTGATCGCGGCCTTGCTCATGTTCATCGTTGGCCCAAGTCCCTTCTCCCCGTGTTTGGCGGATGAGATTGTCGTCACATCTCTCATCGAAGGGGTTGCGGTGACGCTGCGCGACGCGTTGGTGTTGGCGAACACGCTCCCAAACGGTCCCCATACGATCATCTTCGATGTGGAGGGTACCTACCGGCCGACCTCGGAGCTGCCGCACCTCTTTGTCGACGGTACAGAGATCCGAGGGGAACAGAACACTGGCGGAGATCCCTGCCCCTCGGACCTGCCCCGTTTCACGCTATTGGGGGATCTGATTCCGGCATGCCCAGGGCTCTACGTGGAGGCCCACGACTGTGTGATCACGGGGCTGGAGATCCGCGAGTGTTGCGGCCCTGCCATCTACATTCACTCCGGCAAGACCGGGAATCAGATCGGAACACCAGGTCCGGAGTCCTGCGAGCGGGTATACCTCTACATGAACGGCAGCGGAATTACCGTTCCCGGCTCGGGGACGGACAACAACGTCATTCGAAACTGCCGCATCTTCGAGAACCAGGGCAAAGGGGTCGAGTTCATTGCGGGTCCCAGTTTCAACCGAGTCGGAGTCGACCAAGACGGTGAACGAAACTACATCTACGCCAACGGAACCAATGGCGTCCGGCTGGTGACGGGCGCAGAGACGGGGGGCGCGACCCTCGAGGGCAATGTCATCGACGGAAACTACGTTTATGGGAATTGCGCCAACGGTGTTCTCTGTGTTGGTGACGAGGAACCGTACATCATTCACGAGACGGTGATCAGCCAAAACCACATCGGTCGCAATGAGGTTGGTTTTGCGGCGGGGAACAACGTCGACGGCGTGCGCCTGCGCGGTGCCAGCCCTCGCAACTACATCCTCGACAACCTCATCGTGGACAACGACCACAACGGGATCACGCTCATGGAAGAGTCGGACGAAGACTCGATCTCCGGCAACTTCATTGGTGTCCTGAGTGCCGGCGGTCCGATGGGCAATCACGGTTTCGGTATCTATGCCCAGACGGATGACAACACCATCGGCCCCAACAACACCATCATGTACAACGGGGACGGGAGTACGGACTTCGCGGGCGTAGCACTGATCGACAGTCCCGACTACATCCCCGAGCGGAACGAGCTCTGGGAGAGCATCATTTCGGCGAATGAAGGGCGAGGCGTGATCATCTCCGGGGTGGGCACGAGCGACAATGTGCTCTTGCGTGATTATATCGGCACGGATGCTGGCAACAGCCTGCTGGGGAATGTCCATGCCGGCGTCGTGATCGACGATAGCGCGAGCGTCAATTTCGTCCGCAAATGTGTGATTGGAGACAACGGGAGCAGCGGAGTGCGGCTGCTCAATGGCGCCTATGACAACCGGATCTATGTAAACCACATTGGAACGGATGAACTGGACACTGCGGCTCTTCCAAATGTCGGGGGTGTCACCGTCAAGAGTGGCGGGAATCGGATCGGGGGGACCGGAACCGGGATGGGGAATACGATCTGCAATAACAACGGATGGGGGATCCGGGCCGTCTCCGATGAACGCAGCAAGGAGAACTACATCGTCCAGAATCTCATCGGGACAAATGCCGCGGGAGATGCCATGGGCAATACGGCGGGTGGCGTGTGGCTTGGAGACGGGATGATCAACAACGAGATCGGCGATTGGGCCAGTGAAGCAGGAGCCCCCAATGTGATCATGTACAACGGAGGGCCGGGAGTGAAGATCGGCGAAGCGGGAGCACTGGAAACGCCGGTACAAAATCGCGTGCTCACGAACCGCATCTGTCAAAACGCGGGCGACCCCATCGTCCTCGTCAATGGCGGAAACGACATGTTGCCACCCCCGGAGGTCTATTCGGCGTTCAATGCAATCATGCTGCCGGGTGGTGATATGGTAGGGGTCGTGTCGGGGAGCATTGGCTACACCCATCCGCCGGATGTGATCACTCGCATCCAGATCTTCTATGACACCTCCGATGAGTGCTGCCTGTACTACGGTCACGTGAGTGTCTCTGAGACTGAAGATAGCTGGACGCTGCAGGCGGAACCACTGCCCTCCGATGCACGGGTCTACGCGACCGAAACGACGAAGGGGCCGAACGATCCTGCACAACCGCGCCTGCAGACCTCCGGCGTGTCGGACGAGGTCGAATGGGGATGGTGGCAGCACTGGAATGATTGGTGTGACGGCTTTCCCTGTCCGTGGCTGGGAACCGAGGATCTGGGACGCTCCGTCAGTTGGATTGACTTCGACAACGATGGGCTCATGGATCTCTTCATCTGCAACGCGAACAGCGAGAATCGGCTCTTGCGGAACGTGGGGGATGGCTCATTCGAAGCCGTGGACATCGGGCCGCTGGTGGCGCCCGGCGCGAGTAGCGTGTCGGCCGCCTGGGCGGATGCAGACAACGATGGTGACCAGGATGTCTACTTGATCAACTCCGGGATGGCCAACCAGCTGTTCCGCCATGACGGTGAGGGAGTCTTTGTCGACGTCACGCCCGAAGGGATGGCCGACGACGGGCTGGGCCGTTGTGCTGCCTGGGCAGACTACGATAGCGACGGAGACCTGGATGTCTTCCTGACCAACTTCGGGTCAAGCGACCTCCTGTACCACAACGAGGGAGGGTTGATCTTCAGCATCAACGAACCGGTTGAAGAACCAGGATGGGAACAATTCCTGTCCGTCGGGGCTGCCTGGGGGGATTGTGACAACGACGGTGACCCCGATCTCTATATCGTGATCAGCGAGGGATCCAACCTGTTGCTGCGAAACGACCAAGAGATGGGATTCGTGAACGTGACCTCTGGCCCCCTGGGTGATACTGGACAGGGCCGGGGTGTGATCTGGGGCGATTTCCACAACGATGGGCTCCTGGATCTCTACCTCGCCAACTACGATGGTTCAAACCGCCTCCTGCGGAATCTGGGTGGCTGCCTATTCGAGGATGCCACGGTAGGGCCGGAGGGGGATCCTGGGCCGGGGCGAGGGGTGAGCGCGGGTGACTTCGATCTCGACGGTGACCTCGACCTCTACGTCGCAAATGATGCCGACACCAACGTGCTCTTGCTGAACGATGGCTCAGGCCAGTTCAGTATCATCGACGATCCGGAACCGATGCCCGACGGCGGTCACTTCTCCTGCCCGTTGGCCGATTACGATCTGGATGGGGATGTCGACCTCATGCTCGTGGAGAAGGCAGCGGGTGCGGACAACACACTCCTCACCAATCTCCAAACCAACGGCCATCATTGGTTGCACGTCAACCTGAATGGGCTTGTGTCCAATGAGTTCGGCGTTGGGGCGCGGATCGAGGTCACGACCGAGGGGCAGAACCAGCGAAATGTCCAGATTCGGCAGGTCAGTGCAAGCACCGGCTCGCTCGGGCAGGACTCCATGACCGAGGAATTCGGGCTGGGGGACGCGGAGTCGGCCGCGCTGGTCCGGGTGGTTTGGCCCAGCGGGCGTATTACCGAGCTGTATGATGTCGCTGCGGATGAGCCGATCCTCATCGATGAACCGGATAGCGGCGATGTGGGTGACGATCCTCAAGGCGAGTCGATCACAGCCGCCTTGCTACCCTGCACGCCGAACCCGGGACATCCGACGACCCGAATCACCTTCACCTTGGCGGAATCCGATTGGATCCAGCTGCAAATCTACGACGCACAGGGCCGCCTGCTTCGCTCCTTGGCGGAGGGTACCCATGCTCCCGGTCGATATGATGTCACCTGGGACGGTCGCGACCTGTGGTCGAGGCCCGTTCCGGCCGGGACCTACTTCCTGAACCTCACTGCGGGGACGGTGCAGCAACGCAGAGCGATCACTTTGATCAGGTGAGAGCCCCCCCAAAGATCGTTCTGCGCCGAAGGCGTCTGATGCGGTGAGAGACGGCGCTGCCGGTTCTGCGACCGGTAGCGCCGTTCTCTGCTCCGCCCGATCACTGGGATCTCTGGACCAACCTGGAAGGGAGAGGTATACTCTGGCCCCGTTAAGAGGCGAGGCCACAACAGACGCGGTGTGCTGCTTGGACAAGCGCCTCACACTGGAGGAGGAAGAGCGTGCACTGTACTGGAGTGCGGAAGCGGCATACGTGGCGTACGATTCGGCCTGGGCCCAGTGGCCGGCTTTGGGTTCCGATCATCGGACTCAGCGCCCTTTTGCTCGTCGGCATCCTCGCCGGGTGTGGGTCCGAGCCCACCGTCGACCTACCTGAACCAGGGCGGATCCAAGGTCCCTGGGAGCCTCTCGACACATCCGGCGGTCCCTGGAACGTGCTTCTCATCACGCTCGACACGATGCGTCAGGATCACCTGGGATGTTATGGCTTCGAGAGGGACATCACACCCAACCTGGATCGTCTCGCCTCCGAGGGCATTCTATTTGAAGATGCCGTCACGCCTGTTCCGGTAACCTTGCCGGCGCACACGACCATCCTGACCGGCTTGGACCCGTGTGAGCACGGTGTGCGCAACAACGCCTCTTTCGTACTCGATGATCGGTACGAGACGCTGGCCGAGGTTCTCCAGGCAGAAGGCTATCAGACCGGGGCGACGCCGGCGGCGATACCGCTCGAGGGTAGCTTTGGATTGGCGCAGGGCTTCGATGTCTACGATGATGATTTCCCGGAGCCGCCCACCCAGTACGATGCCCAGCAGCGGCGGGCGGGCGAGGTCACGGACATCGCGCTCGCCTGGATTCAGGCTGCGGTCGACACCGGTGAGTCACGGCCCTTCTTCCACTGGGCGCACTACTTCGATCCCCACTTCCCCTACGATCCACCCGAGCCTTTTCTCAGCAGCACGCAGAGCCGGTATGAAGGCGAGATTGCCTACATGGACAGCGAGTTGGGCCGGCTGTTCGAGGGACTCAGCAGTCTGGGGCTGCGCAAGAGCACATGGATCGTCGTCGTGTCGGACCACGGCGAGGCGCTGGGCGAACACAATGAAGAGTTCCACTCCATGCTCATCTACCGGCCGACCCAAGATGCCCCGATGCTGATCGTGCCGCCCAGCGATTGGCCCGGCATTGAGCCGTCGAAGGTGCGCGGCGCGCGCATCGAAGGCCTGGTGCGGCTCAAGGACATCGCACCGACTCTGATCCATGGACTGGGACTTGCGGAGGATCGGGCGATCGGGACCGGCTCCAGCCTCCTGCCCATGGTGGCCGGAACCTGGCAGGGACCGTTGGTCGCGTATCAGGAATCGTTGGTGCCGTTCTTGGAGTGTGGATGGTGTGAGCTTCGCGGTGTGCGGCTCAAGGACTGGACTTACATCCGGGCGCCGCAGCGAGAACTCTACGATCTGGGCGCGGATCCAAAGGAACTCAAGAACCTTTATGAGAAACACCCGCGGTTCGCGGCGACCCTGGATGGATGGATCGACTTCTTCACCGGTGATGAGGTCCAGGCCTCGCCCAACGCGATCGACCAGGAGACGGTCGAACAACTCCGCAGTCTCGGCTACATCGGTAGTGCCGCTCCGAGTGGGTCCCCGGTCAATGATCGCGACCCAAAGGAGTTGATTCAGCTTTCGACGGACGTTGGCAACGCACGGACCGCGATGAGAAACCGGAATCCGGCGGCGGCCTGCCAGCTGCTCGAGAATGTCCTTCGCCAGGATCCGAGGAACCCTGAGGCGAATCGGGTCTATGCGGCAGCGCTGACGATGGTCGGGGACCATGCGCGAGCGCTGCGCGCGTACGCGACGTTGCGTGAACACTATCCCCAGGATCCGCAGATCCTCGTCGATATGGCAACCGCCGGGGTGTATTCGGGCAAGTTTGCGGACGCCGTGGGATACTTGGAGGAGGCTTTGGTTCTCGATTCGGCGTTCCAGCCGGCGATCGATCTCATGCCGCGCGCTTTGGCGCAGTCAGGAAACGTCGAGGGTGGACGTAGATTCCTGCAGGATAGGGTCGCAGCGGCGGACAATGTGGCCTCGGCCGAGGCGTTCATGATCCTCTTGATGCAGTATGAATGGGAGGTCAACAACCGAACGGCCGCAGTCGCTGTCGCCGAGGAGATCCTCGAAGCGAATCCGCGCTCGGCGGCCGCCCACACGGTGCTCGGTAATCAGGCGTGGGACGTGGCGATGCGGGAGCTGACCGCCTCGGGCTCTTCGCCGCCCGACTACAATGCGCCGCAGCTCAGCGTGGCGGAACGCCATTGGCGGATAGCTCTTGAAAACGATCCGGATGAAGTGATTGCGGCAGTCCGGTTGGGCAGTCTGTTGTCGAACCGTGGCCGAGTGGACGAGGCGATCGAGATGTTCGCCGGTATTGTCGAGACTCAACCGGAGAACGCCATCATCCACGCGGAACTGGGGAAGCTGCTGCAACGTACGAAGCGAGGCCGGGAGGCGATCCCGCACTATCAGATCGCCTATGCCTTGGGATATTTCGAAGCGGGGTACTTGGCCAACTACGGGCTGGCACTTGCTGCCACGGGAGATCGGGCGCAAGCCCGGGCCCTGCTGCAGAAGGCTCTCCAGTCCGGGCCGAGCCCGCAGCTTGCGTCGGCCATTCAACGACATCTGGCGACACTGTCGGCGCAATAGGCCGCCGCGGAGGAAGAGGAGGGCAGGTTTGCCGTTCATCAAGACCAGGGCGATCGGAGCACTCTTGCTGCTGACTGCAGCGTTGCTGGCCGGCTGTGCATCGGAACCCACCGTCGATCTGCCCGAACCCCAGCGGCTTCAGGCACCCTGGAGTCCATTGGATGCGACGGGAGGACCCTGGAACGTCCTCCTCATCACCCTCGACACGACGCGGCAGGACCATCTCGGGTGCTATGGTTTTGAACAAGACATTACCCCCAATCTTGATCAGCTTGCCTCTGAAGGGATTCTGTTCGAACACGCGACCGCGCAGGTCCCGGTGACCTTGCCCTCGCACGCCACGATCCTCACGGGCCTTGATCCCTGCGAACATGGAGTGCGCAACAACGGGGCTTTCGTACTCGATGACCAGTATGCAACGGTGACCGAGTTTCTCCACGCGCAGGGCTATACGACCGGCGCGACGCTCGGCGCGATTCCGGTCGCGCGCCGTTTCGGCCTGGCGCAGGGGTTTGAGACCTATGACGACGACTTCCCGGAACCCGCGACCCACCTCGACGCCGAGGAGAGGCGCGCAGGCGACGTCACCGACATCGCGCTCGATTGGATTCGGGAAGCGGTGACCGCGGACGAGCCCCGCCCGTTCTTCCATTGGGCGCACTACTTCGATCCCCACTTTCCCTACGATCCTCCGGAACCATTTCTCAGTCGCTTTGAGAACCCGTATGACGGTGAAGTCGCCTACATGGACGATGAGGTCGGTCGGCTGATGCGGGGGGTCGACGATCTGGGACTGCGGAGGAACACCTGGATCTTTGTCGTTGCGGACCACGGTGAATCGCTTGGCCAACACAATGAGGTGTTTCACGCCATCCTCCTCTACCGACCGACCATGGATGTTCCGATGCTGATCATCCCGCCCGGCGATTGGCCGGGCATTGAGCCATCCAAGACACGCGGCGTTCGCATCGAAGGCGTGGTACGACTCAAGGACGTCGCGCCTACTGTGATCCACGGGCTGGGTTTCGCAGAGGACAGTGCGATTGGAACCGGTTCCAGCCTGCTGCCTATGGTGACGGACGCCTGGCCGGGGCCGTTGGTCGCCTACCAGGAGACGCTCGTGCCGTTTATTGAGTGTGCCTGGTGTGAGCTTCGCGGTGTGCGTCTCAAGGACTGGAGTTATGTCCGTGCGCCACAGCGAGAACTCTACAATCTCAAGACCGATCCTGGGGAGCTCGAGAATCTCCATGAGAAACACCCATCGCTGGCGGCAACCCTTGACAGGTGGATTGACTTCTTCATCAGCGAGGAGGTCCCATCGACACCCCATGCGACCGATGAGGAAACCGCTGAGCAACTCCGGAGTCTCGGCTACTTCGGGAGCGCAACTCCGAGCGGATCCCCGGTCAATGACCGGGATCCCAAGGTGCTCATGCCGCTCTTCCATGAGATCGCAAAGTCGCGCACGTCTCTGAAGAACCAAAACCCGTGGCTGACCCGTCAAGTGCTGGAAGGAGTTCTTCGCGAGGATCCGGGCAACCCGGAGGCGAATCGGCTTTACGCCTCCACGCTGGTCATGCTCGGGGAACCGGAGCGTGCGATTGGTCCGTATGCGAAGCTGCGACAGCACTTTCCGAGCGATCCGCAGATCCTGGTCGAAATGGCAAACGCCTGTCTGCAGGCGAAGAAGTTTCCGGAGGCCGTGAGCTACCTGAATGAGGCCCTGGAACTCGATTCCTCTTTCGGGGCTGCGATCAGCCTCATGCCGCGGGCCTTGGGAGAGGCGGGGGAAGTGGAGCGTGGGCGGCAGTTTCTCAGGGACCAAATGGCGACGGCCGAAGATGCGACTTCGGCCGAAGCGGCCAAGGTCTTGCTGATGCAGTACGAATGGGAGGTCGACCAGCCGGCCGCCGCGATCGCCCTGGCGCTGGAAATCCTGGAAGCGAATCCACGCTCGGCCCCGGCACACACCCTGCTCGGCAATCAGGCTTGGGAGGATGGGATTCAGGAGCTGACCGCCGCGGGGCCGTCGGCCTCTTTCTCGGACTTACCGAACATCCAAACGGCAGAGAGACATTGGCGCACGGCCTTGAACATCGATCCAGGTGACGGCCAGGCGGCGGTGAAACTTGCATCACTGTTGACGCGCCGCGGTGAGATGCCTGAAGCCATCGATCTGTACAACGGTCTCCTCGCGATCCAGCCGGAGAACGGCATGGCGCATGCGGAGCTGGGGAAGCTGCTGCATCAATCGAAACGAGGCCGCGAGGCCGTGGACCACTATCGGGCGGCCTACGCCACCGGGTATCTGGAAGCCGGATACCTCACGAACTACGGAATCGCCCTTGCCTCGATGGGAGATCCTGCCAAAGCTCGGGAGGTGCTTCAGAAGGCGCTGCAGGCCGGGCCCTCTCCCCAGCTCGCGGCCACGATTCAGCAGCAGTTGGCGAGGCTTTCGAGGCGGTAGCACAACACTCGAGGTGCAGCCGATGGGGATCAGCGGATCCACGCTCCTGCTGTGGCTTTGCCTTGCCACACATGGTGTTCAGATCCAGAGTGGCGACACCATGCTCGCCGGCGACCTTCGCCTGCCCGACGAACAGGCGCCCCATCCCGCACTGATCATCCTGCATGGGGGAAGCAACCGCGTGGAGGCCCACCGCTCCACCTCCGACTACTACGCCAATCGGTTTATTCCGCACGGCTACGCGGTGCTTGTCTACGACAAGCGGGGTACCGGTGAGTCGGGGGGCGTGTACGAGGAATCCACCTATGACGACTTCGTGAACGACGCGCTCTCCGCGGTATCGTTCTTGAGAGAACGTGGCGAGATCGATCGGGAGCGCATTGGACTGCTCGGGCTCAGCCAGGGGGGGCGCATCGCGGCCCTGGCGGCCGCGCGCGATTCGGCGGTCGCATTTGTGGTCAGCCTGTCGGCGCCCTTCACACCCATTGCAGAAACCAGGCTCTACGGGCTTGAGAACGGCTTCCGCGAATCAGGAGCGACCGATTCCCTGATGAACGCGGTCATACCGCTCTGGCGGCAGCATCACGCGGCTCTGGCGCGCGGTGACTCGACCCAGTTGGACGAGATCGCCACGGTGGCCGCAACGTTTGCCGAGGAAGTCGACAGCTACTACCTTCCTCCGGCCAGAGACAAGCTGCATGAGGTGACGGTTCTTGCACCCTTCTACAATTCGATGGGACGGGACTACGTGACCGAACTCTCCCGTGTGCGCGTTCCCTGGCTCATCGTGTATGGGGAAGGGGATCTTGCCAGCCCCGTTCGGGCGAGTGTCGATGTCATCCGGGAACGTATGACAGCCAGAGGCCACACCGCGTACGAGATCAAGATCATCCCGCAGGCCTCGCACGGATTCCGTCACCTCGAAACGAACGAGTATATCCTGGTCGAGGACATGGTCATCGAGTGGCTGGAAGGGGTCCTGCGTGGGAGATAGGTGCTGCGCTGGCACTTACGCCCCTTTACTCGCCCAACATGCCGCGCCTCTCACCGCAGCTCGCCGATGTTCGTTCTCGCCCTTCTCTGGTACAATTACCCCAACAGGAAAGTGCACGTTTGATGGCGGGCGGATCCACCCGTTCCCTTAGCAAGGGACTCCTCGAGGGTAAGTCATCAGGCGATATCGGATGAATGTCACAATCGCAAGATAATCGGACGTGTGCCTCGGCGCGTGCCCAGCGGAGGTTATTGTGATGAAGATTGTAGCTCTGCTGACCATTTCCGTACTTCTGGGCTCTGTCGCGAGTGCCTCTACTCCACTTGAGAATCACCACGTGAAGGATTCGACCCCCTCGGGCGTTCACTACGACAGTGGCCGGGTCGAGGGTGACACCATTGAAGAGTCCTGGGTGATCGAAGACCTCCCGTTTACGGGCTTCGACAACACCTGCGGCTTCAACGACGACTACGACGAGGTGTGTCCCTACACCGGATCGACTTCGGGCGACGTTGTCTACGCCTACTCTCCGGGGGGTGATGAGACGATCACGATCGATCTCTGCTGGTCGCTGTATGACACAAAAGTCTACGTGTATGAAGACTACCACACTCCTGGCGCTCCGTTCGCGTGCAACGACGACGCACACTTCGACCCTCCATGCTACACCTACAGCTCGAGGATTCATCTGCTGGACATCTTCGCGGGACACACCTACTACATCGTGGTTGATGGCTACGGCGGCGACTGCGGTGACTATCAGCTCGAAGTCACCCCCGAAGAACCCTGCATTCTCGAATGCCCCGACGGTGCGCTGGTCGAGGGCGAGCCGCCCTGTGTGGATGAGTACGAGGACTACTACAATTCCGGATGTGGCGTGCTCGGTACAGAATGGACGCTGATCGAGGCGTACGAAGATGATTGCGCGATCATGTGTGGCCTGAGCTGCACATATCATTACCAGGGGAGCAGCTACCGAGACACCGACTGGTTCACCATGACCGCGGTGGGTGGCGATGTGACGGCGACGTGCGAGGCCCCTACAGCGGCTCGACCTCGGGCGATGTCGTATACGCGTATACACCCCAACTTGACGATGTCATCACCATCGATCTCTGCTATTCCGAATACGACACGAAGGTCTATGTCTACGAGGACTACTGGACGCCGGGTGATCCCTTCGCCTGTAACGACGACGCGCACTTCAGCGCGCCCTGCTATGTCTACAGTTCGAGGATCGAGTTCCTGGAGCTGAGTGCGGGTCACACCTACTACATCGTGGTGGATGGGTACGGGGGGGCGTGTGGCACCTATTCGGTCGATATCTCCCAGATGGAGGGGCCCTGCACTGTCGAATGCCCGGACGGTGCGCTGCTCGAGGGAGAACCCCCCTGTGTGGATGGGTACCAGGACTACTACAAATCCGGATGTGCGATGCTCGGCACGGAGTGGTCGTTGATCGAAGCCTACGACGGCGATTGCGCCGCCATGTGTGGCAGGAGCTGCACATTCATCTATCAGGGGAGCAGTTATCGGGACACGGATTGGTTCACCATGACGGGGGTGGGCGGCGAGGTCTCGGCGACGTGCACAGCGGAATTCCCGCTTCAGTTCATCTACTTCTATGTCGTCGACCATGACTGCACCGACTACGAGTACGTTCTGGAGACGGGCGGTATCTGTGAGCCGGTGACCCTATCGTACAGCTTCGAGGCAGGCCAGGAGCTGTGGCTCTGGGTCGGCCCGTCGGTGTTCGACGGTGTTCCCGAGAGTGACTACATCCTCGATATCACGGGCATCGAATGGTACGAACCCTCCCCGCTCAACGAATCGACCTGGGGTTCGATCAAAGGAATGTTCAAGTAGGGAAGCGAGCCGCCGGCGCTGGATCCGCAAGAAGGGTTACCGGCCCGCCAGAGCGTTCCAAATCACCGCCTCGGTCTCCCGGGCCATGCGGGTGGCGGTGAACTCGGCCAGCACGCGTTTCCGCGCGGCCTGGCCTGCTGCGCGATGACGATCGGGGTCCGCGAGGAGCGCAACCATCGCATCGGCCAGAGCGCTCGGGTCACCCGTCGGAACGAGATGTCCTTCCACGCCCTCATCAATCAGCTCGTGCAATGCGCCCACCTTGGTTGCCACCACGGGAATGCCCAGCGACATCGCCTCCATCTGGGAAAGGGGGAGCGTCTCGACCTTGGGATGGGAGGCCAGAACGGACAGGTCGAAGGCCGGGAGGATCTCGGGAACATCGGAACGCACGCCGAGGAACTTCACCTGATCGGCAATGCCCAGGTCGGCGGCCAACCGCTCCAGCTCAGCCTGCCGCGGACCTCCGCCGACGATCAGGAACACCGCCCGGGGAAGGTGCTGCCGAACGAGCCGCGCCGCTTCGAGGAAGTTCTCGTGCGCCTTTTCCGGGCGCAGCATCGCCAGGATCCCGATCACCGGTGTGTCGTCTGACCCGATGCCCAGCTTCTCGCGTGCCGCCTGGGGTGAAGGCAGGGCATCTGCATCGAGCGGCGGAATGCCGTTTCGGATGATGGTGATCTGCTCTGCGGCGACTCCCTCATGCTCGATCAGGTATTGCTTCTGGGCTTCGGCGATTGAAAGAATGCGCGTGATTCGTCCGAGAACGAGGCGCATCGGCTTCGGGATCGAGTCGCGTCCCCATTGACCGGTGGTGTGGACCGGCATCAAGAGCGGTAGCCCGCCCCGCATCATGGCCGCAAACGCTCCGACGATCACCGCATTGGTGTGATCCAGGCAGTAGATCACCTGAACGCCATCCTGCTTGAAGATGCGGGCCAGCTTGAGCGGCACCCACGGTGCCGGCGGCTTGCCGGGTCCCAGTCCGGAGCGCAGGGGGATCCCCTTCGAGGCCAGTAGTTCGCCGATGGGACCTGGGTCGCGAAGGGTGTAGAGCCGCGGCCGGATGTGGTCAGGGTTCAGATTGAGGATGAGATGCTCGAGTACTCGTTCAGCGCCACCGGTCACCAGCGTGGAAACCAGGAAGCCGACCGTTACCGGTGGGGAGACCGGAAGGGGTGTGGGGTCCACCAACCAAGGATCGGTCTGTGCGCTCTGCTCAGGCATGCACCTCATCCAGAATGCGGGCGACGGCCGCCAGACGCTTGGGCCTCAGAACTTCGGGACTGTGTTGGGCCCGGCACCAATCGCGGCCGGTTTCACCCAATACCCTCGCTCTTTCAGGATCGGCAAGCAGGCCTTGGATCTCACGCGCGATTCCGTCGGCATCTGGGGCGACACAAACGTGTTTGCCACTCTCCAGCGGGAGGCCGGCGACCGCAATCGGCGTCGCCAGGGTGGGGAGCCCTGCGGCGAGCGCCTCGAGAATGCGGATTCGCACGCCACCCCCGAAACGCAGCGGCACCATGAGAAGATCCAGATCTGCGAAATACTGGGCCAGATCATCCACAAAACCCAACCACTGCCCGCCGACGGCCTGCGCGCGCGCCTTCAGCTCACCCTCGTATCCGTTCCCCGCGATCAGGAGCTGTGCATCGGGCATCTCCTTGCGCACCCGGGGCCAGATCTCATCGGTGATGTAGCTAAGCGCATCGAGATTGAAGTCGGCGCGGAAGCTGCCCATGAAACCCACCCGTTTGCCGGGCCGTGAAGGTCGCCCCGCCTTGAAGAGCTCTCCGCTCACGGGAACGGGCAGATGCTGCACGAGCGCGGACGCACCAGCTGCAGCAAGTTCGGTCTTGATCACCGCCTCGTCATCGCCTGTCAGACAGAGGATCGCGGGAAACCGCGACCAGGCGCCCACCTCGAGCTCCTTGTACTTGCGCGCCGCGGCGGCCAGCGAGGCGTTCGGGGCGCTCGCCTCTGCCTCCCGTTCACGGATCTGGAAAGCAGCATCGTGGGCCAGCAGAGCCGCGCGTCCGGTGGTGATGGCATCGCGCAGGCGGAATGTCTCCCAGTTCTCCAGGATCGTGAGATCGGGTTTCCAGTCGCGCATGAGCCGTTCGAGCTCGCCGCGCAGTACGCGATTCGACCAGTAGTAGCAGAGGGCGGGTATGCCGCTTGATCGGCTGCGGGCGAGATTGCGGATCTTGTGGGCCAGCTTGTGAACGGGGGAGCGGTGATTGGGCATCAGTGGCGCGATCACCCGCACGCCGAGCTGTTCGATCTTGGGAATGTCGGCTGCCTCCGCCCTCGTCTCCCGCTGGCAGAGGTAGGTGACCTCATGTTCGCCGGCCAGATCCGCCAGGAACGCCAGCGACACACGCCGGGTGCCCTGATGCGGCGGATAGGGAAAGAGCGGTTTGACGAGCAGAATTCTGGCCATCGACAGCCCTTATCCGCGCACCCGAATCCTCGCGTCGACCACCGCGCAATCGGATGCCTTGGGGTTCATGATGAACGGGTTCAGATCGAGTTCCGCAATCTCCGGCAAGTCCATTACCATCTGGGAAAGCCGCAGCATGGAATCCTGCAGCAGTTTCAGATCCACGCTCTTCTCGCCGCGGACCCCCTTGAGCAGTTGGTAGCCGGCGATCGAGTGCAGCATATCATCCGCATCCGCGTCGGTGATCGGAGGAATGCGCAGGGTGACGTCCTGAAGCACCTCGACGTACTTCCCACCCATCCCGAATAGAATCGTCGGGCCCAGCTTGGGATCCTTGCTGACGCCCAGGATGACTTCTTTGCCCGGTTTCACCATCTTCTGAACCAGGCCCTTCTCCTTGTCCGGATCCTGTCCCATCTTCTCGATCAGGCGCTTGACCTGGGTATAGGCCCCCTGAAGTTCGAGGTCGTTCTTGATGTTCAGGATCACACCGCCCATGTCGGACTTGTGCACATACATGTGGCCGCCGACCTTGAAGGTGACCGGGTAGCCCATCTTGTTGGCCGCCTCCAGCGCCTCCTCGGGGCCTTCGGTCTCGACGACCGGAGCAACGGGGAATCCGTAGCACTCCAGAACTCGCATACAGTCGACCGTGGGCAGATAGCCGCCGCCCTTCTTGGCGTGGGCCTGGACGATCTGCTTGGCTTCCTTGGCTTTGACCGTGAAGTGGACGAGGTTTCCCCGAGGACGCTGTTGCCGCTGCGCGTAGTTGTACATCTCGACCATGGCGGTGACGGCCATCTCGGGATAGGGGTAGATCGGCGGACAGGCCGGAATCTCCCGCGGCAGCATCTGGTAGGAGGACTCCTCGGCCATGATCACACCGTAGACCGGCTTCTCGTGTCCCTGCGAGGATTCCGCGATCGCACGTGCCGCGTCCGCTGGGTCGACCATCATCGGCGGCACGAACATCGCCAGGATGATGTCGACGTTGGGATCGTCAAAGAGAATCGGCAGGATCTCACGGTAGGTGTTGGCGACGCCCCAAGCGGTCAAGTCGATCGGGTTGGCGGCGCTCGCCTCGATCGGCAGCATTTCCGAGAGGATCTTCTGCGTCTTGTCGCTGAACTTGGCCATCTCCATGCCGCCGGTGACCAGCGCGTCGGTGGCAATGATGCCCGGTCCGCCGGAGTTGGTCAAGATGGCGACCCGTTTGCCCTGGGGCAAGGGAGTCCGGGAGAACCCGGTCAAGAGGCCGAGCATCTCCTCGATCGATTGGGCCCGGATGACGCCGCACTGCTGCAAGAACGCGTCGACCGTGGCATCGGCGGCCGCCAGGGCGCCGGTGTGGGAGGATGCCGCGCGGGCTCCGGCCGCGGTGCGCCCCGACTTCACGACCACGATCGGCTTCTTGCGGGAGGTGCGGCGCAGGAGCGGGCCAAAGGTGCGCGGGTCACCGAAGGACTCCATGTAGATGGCGATGACGTCGGTATAGGGATCGTCTTCCCAGTAGGCGATCAGATCTTCCCCTTTGACGTCCGCGCTGTTCCCGATCGACACGAAGTAGCTGAACCCGATGTTCAGTCGCGCCATCGTCTGGAGAAGCGAGACCCCGAGCGCTCCACTCTGGGACAGAAACGCCAATCCGCCGCTTCCGGGCGTGCCGGGCGCGAAGGTCCCGTTGAGACGAACCTCGGGGGTCATGTTGACGAGCCCCAGGCAGTTCGGCCCGACCATCCGCATTTCGTACTTGCGGGCCAGGGCGAGGAGTTTCTCCTCCCTCTTGATGCCCTCGCCGCCGATTTCCTTGAAGCCCGCGCTGATCACACACAGTGATTTGACGCCCTTCTTTCCGCACTCCTCGACCACCGGCATGACGTAGTCGCGGGGCACGATGACATAAGCCAGGTCGATCTCGTCCGGAATGGCGGAAATGCTCGGGTAGCATTTCATGCTGTGGAGAAACGTGGCCTTGGGATTCACCGGATAGACAATGCCGTTGAAGTCCGACTCCATGATGTTGTGCAAGACGACGCGCCCGATGGACCCCTCACGCTGAGAGGCTCCCACGATCGCGACCGTCTTCGGTTTCAGGAGCGGATCCATCGTGGCCGGATCGAGAAGATCGGGGATCGGCAGGCCGGGGGCCTTGGTTGGTTCGTTTGACAACTCAGGTGCGCGCGTCGGGGAGTGCTTGCTCTTCCGCGCGGGCGTCTTCTTCTCTGCCATTCCGGTCTCCTAAAGCCGTGGTCATCCGACCGGGCCGCTCATGTTTGGTTCTCGAGGAATCCCGCGGAGACTAGCACACTGCCCACAAGGGGGGACAGGTCCGGATCCGCATCCGGGAACTACTTGCCGATAAGGAACTTACCGCCCTTGTGGATCGGCTTTCCATCCCCATAGATCGTGAAGCCCTTGCGCGTGTCGCACACCATGTCCCAGTGGACGGCCGACTTGTTCTTGCCGCCCGATTGGGGGATCGAAGCCCCGATGGCCACGTGCATCGTGCCTCCGATCTTCTCATCGAAGAGCACGTTCCGAGTGAAGGTCTTGATCGCCGGGTTCGTTCCGAACGCCAGTTCGCCAACGCGGCGGGCGCCGGGATCGGTATCCAGCATCCGGTTGAGGAATGCCTCGCCCTTCTCCGCAGAAGCTTTGGTCACCTTGCCCCTCTTGAACGTGAGCCGCACATCCTCCACGGCCCGTCCGCCATAGACGGCCGGGAAGGCGTAGCGGATATGTCCTTGGGTCGAATTCTCGATCGGGCCGGTGAAGACCTCACCGTCCGGGAAGTTGATCTTGCCGTCGCAATTCACCCAGGTTCGCTCCGCAACACCGAAGCTGATGTCCGTGTCTGGACCGACCACCCGAATGGTCTTCAGCTTGCTGAGCGCGCGGCAGATCTTGGCCTGCTTCGCCGAGATCTTCTTCCATTCGGCAACCGGATCACGTTTGTCGAGTAAGCAGGCCGAATAGACGAAGTCCTCGTAGTCGGCCAGGGCCATTTCGGCTTCCTGCGCGGCTGAGTTCGTCGGATAGAGCGTTCCAACCCATGCAGCATCACCATTGGCCGTGCGCCGCATGAGAGTCTTGAACTGCTTCTCGCGAGCTTTGTGCGCTTTGACCGTAATGGCCGGGTCGACGCCGGTCATCGCGCGGGTGTTCCATCCGCCCATGACGAAGAGGAACTTGTCGACCTTCTTGAACTCGAGATCCATTGCCGGAGAGGCAAACGCGAGTTGCTCATCGCTCGCATTCTGGAGAAATAGCCGGCCCACGTCTCGAAGCCCGACCCGCAGCATTGGATGGCCCCCCGCCTTCAGCACCTCGAGGTAGGCTTCCTGGAGAAGGTCTTCCGACAGATAGGCGCCGTCGATCCGGACCCAGTCCCCCTTCTTGACCTTCAGGCTGTAGTGGACCAGGACCTTGGCCAGCTTGCTTACTCTGGGATCCACGGGAAGCCTCCCTTCTGCTTGAGCCGATTCCGTCAGCGGGCTAAGAACAAAGAAACGCGCAACATCGGGCGCATCTCATACAGCAGGTGAGCATAAGGCGGATGGGGGCCGAGAGCAAGGTGTGCCTCCTGAGCCCAAGGCTGGCCCCGGAGCGGACTCGCCTCTGACGTTGGCAGCCGGCCCGCGATCCTGTAAGGTATGGTCTCATTGCCAGCTCCGGTGTTTCGGGCCGGTTGGGCGGGGCGGGGGATTGAGGACAAGAAGGGGTTTCAGACCCGTGTGGATTCTGGGCATTTCATGTTTCTACCACGATAGCGCCGCGGCACTGATCCGCGACGGTGAGATCGTGGCGGCTGCCCAGGAGGAACGGTTCACCCGGCGAAAGCACGACCCCGGATTCCCAACGCATGCCGTTCACTATTGCCTGGAAGAGGCCGGCCTCAGCGATGCCGAGGTCGATCTGGTCGTCTTCTACGAGAAGCCGTTCATCAAGTTCGAGCGGATCCTCGAGACTTACCTGACCTTCGCTCCCCGGGGATTCCGTTCTTTCATCATGGCCTTGCCCCTGTGACTGAAGCAGAAGCTCTGGATGAAAGAGCAGATCGCCGGCGCCATTCCGGGCTACGAAGGCAAGATCCTCTTCTCCGAGCACCACGAGTCTCACGCCGCCTCGGCCTTCTACCCGTCGCCCTTTGAGGAGGCGGCCATCATTACCCTCGACGGGGCCGGGGAGTGGACCACGACAACCTACGGCGAAGGCCGGGGAAACGAGGTCCAGATTCTCAAGGAGCTGCGGTTCCCGCACTCCCTGGGACTCCTCTACTCAGCCTTTACCTACTTCACCGGCTTCAAGGTCAACTCGGCCGAATACAAGATCATGGGCCTCGCACCCTACGGGGAACCCCGCTATGTGGACACCATCCTCTCGCACCTGATGGATCTCAAAGAGGATGGTTCCTTCCGCATGAACATGGACTACTTCGACTACTGCGCGGGCCTGAAAATGACCTCGCAGAAGTTCGCCGATCTCTTCGGCGGTCCACCGCGCGATCCGGAAAGCCCGATGACGCAGCGCGAGATGGATCTGGCCCGATCGGTCCAGGTGGTCACCGAGGAGTCCGTGCTGCGTATGGCCCGGCACGTCCACAAGGTCACCGGGCACCCGAACGTGTGCCTTGCCGGTGGTGTGGCGCTCAATTGTGTGGCAAACGGCCGGCTCCTGCGCGAGGGGCCGTTCAAAGAGGTTTGGATCCAGCCCGCCGCGGGAGACGCCGGAGGTGCCCTGGGCGCGGCTTTGCTGGCGTGGCACCGTTATCGGCAGCAGCCGCGCAGGCGCCCCGAGAAGGGGGACAGCCAACGGGCAAGCTACCTGGGCCCGGGCTACAGTGATGATGAGATCGAGAGCTTCCTCACACGCTATCAGCTGCCCCATCAGAGGCTCGCGCGCGATGAGATCGCGCCGCGCATCGCCCAACTCATCGAGGAGCAGCACGTCATCGGCTGGTTCCAGGGCCGGATGGAGTACGGGCCCCGGGCGCTTGGTTCGCGCAGCATTCTCGGCGATCCGCGATCGCCAGAGATGCAGTCGGTGATGAATCTGAAGATCAAGTACCGCGAATCGTTTCGGCCCTTTGCTCCGTCAGTGATGGAGGACCGCGCCGCGGAGTACTTCGGTGCCGACCGCCCCAGCCCTTACATGCTCCTGGTCGCGCCGGTGCGCGAAGACAGGCGCATCCCGATGTCCGATGAGCAACACAGTTTGTTCGGGATCGCAAAGCTCAACGTTCCGCGCTCAGATGTGCCCGCGATCACGCACGTGGACTACACGGCCCGGCTGCAGACGGTGTCGAAAGAGGACAACCCGCTCTACTACGAGATGATCGATGCCTTCCGCGAACGCACGGGTGTCCCGCTGGTGATCAATACTTCGTTCAACGTTCGCGGCGAGCCGATCGTCTGTTCGCCGGAAGATGCCTATAAGTGTTTCATGAGAACCGAGATGGACTATCTGATCTTGGGTCCGTATCTGCTGCACAAGAAGGACCAGCCAGAGAAACATGATGAACTCGACTGGCACCAGACATTCGAACTCGATTGAGCGCAGTCAGCTTCGCCGCTTCGGGTTGACGGTCGGCATCGCCTTCCTGGTGTTTGCGGCGCTGCTCTTCTGGCGCGACAAACCCGCCTGGCCCTACCTCGGTGGGGCGGGCGCGCTGCTGGGCCTCGCCGGTCTTCTGGTGCCGACCCTGCTCCGTCCGATCGAGCGGGTCTGGATGATCGCGGCGCGGGCGATGGGTTGGGTCATGACCCGGGTGATCCTGGGCATCGTGTTCATCATCATCTTTGTGCCCGCCGGACTTGTTCTGCGTCTGCTGAGGAAAGACCCCCTCTCTATTAGGTTCGATTCTCGCGCAGAGACCTACTGGCACGATCGTTCGAAGGACAAACCGGCGCCCGAGCAGATGGAGCGGATGTTCTAAGGGCGCGCAACGCGCGCGCCTGCGAGGAGGGGGAGACCAAAGATGAGCAAGGCCGGCATCCTCAAAGAGCTGTGGATGTTTCTCAGGGTTCGGAAAAAGTGGTGGCTCGGACCGGTCAAGACCTCTTGGGGAGCCAAGCTTCTCCTGATGGCGCTGGGGATCCTCTTCCTGCTCCTTCTTCTTCTGGCAACCTAGGGTATCCTGGGGGTGGTGGGCTACGGTCCCCCGAAGGATCTCTTCATCCGCCACCAGGCCGGCAGCGAGGACCTGTGGCTGATCAATCGCCGGATCAGCGAGCTCTTCTTTCCCTCCTGGGCCACCAAACCTCCGGCCTATGAGCTGCTCTCCGCAGAACGTCAGCCGAACAGCTACCGGATCATCGCGATGGGGGCCTCGACTACAGTGGGTGATCCCTTCGGCGCCCAGACCGCGTTTCCCCGCCTGCTGGGCGAGATGCTCAGCGACGCCCAGCCCGAACGGTCGTACGAGGTGGCCAACTGCGGGGTCGTGGCGATCTCGAGTCTGGATGTGCTGCTTCTTCACCGGCAGGCCTTGAAGTATGAACCCGATGCGATCCTGATCTACACCGGCCACAACGAGGCCTACGGCGCCGACGGCGTCGACTCACCGATTCAGAAGGCGTTCACCTCCCGCGGCCCGGCGAAGTTCTGGCTCTGGTTCCGCAATCTGCGGCTGGTGCGCGTGGTACGCAACGCCATGGGGTCCCTCCGTCCCGCGCCGGCGGAAGACGGAGGCGAGAAGAGCTTCGGCATGTGGCTCATGAAGGACCGGTTGGTTCCCGAGTGCAGCGAGAAACATGATCGCCTGCTCGAGTTCTACCGTGCCAACATCCTCGAGATGCTGGGCGCGGCGAGAGACAAGGGCATCGATGTCATCCTGTGCACGCTGGTCAGCAATATCAGGGATCAATCCCCGATGGGATCGGCCCACGGTTGCGACTTCCCCGAGGACCAGCAGGCGGCCTGGAAGGGGTTGTTCGATAGCGCCGTCCGGAAGATGGACGCCGCGCAGTGGACCGAGGCGATTACCGCCTTTCGTCAGTGCAAGGATCTCGACCCCGAATACGCCGAGGTTCGTTTCCGCCTCGCGCGTTGCCTGGACGCCGCGGGCGACTCATCGGCCGCCTTCGGGGAGTACGTCGCCGCGCGGGATCTGGACGCCGTTCGATTCCGGGCCGGAACAAAACAAAACGATGTGCTCCGCGAGATCGCGCGGGAATGGGAGGAGCGGGGCAAACACCGGCTCACCTTTGTCGACCTGGATCGGATGATCTACGAGGACTTCCCCCGCGGACCCGGGCGCCGGTTCTTCACCGAACATGTGCATCCCTACGGCTGGGGACATGCCTGGATCGCCGCAAAAATCGCCTGCGCGTTGGGTGCGGACTCCTCACGGCTCAAGTCCCCGTCCGCCTACTTGGGGCGGGTGGGCATGACCGCGCTCGATGAGGCCGCCGGCCTGCACTTGACGGACGAGTTCAAACTGGCGAAGTGGCCGTTCCCCAACTGCTACGACAACGACGAAGCGCGAGCCTATCTGAGAGAGCGCATCGAGCAACTCAAGGCCGTGATGAATCCGCTCGAGCAGCAGATCTTCGCCGAGATTCCCAGGGACCGGACCGGAGGCCTCTACGATTTCGGCCAGCGTCACTATCGTCTCTTTCAGGAGCACCGGCGGGCGCGTCACGCGCAGGAGGCGCTGCGGGAGCTGGAGATCACCTCGCAATACATGTGGCCTTCCGCTGCGCTGGCCTCCGACCACGCGCAGATGTTGCTGGGGCTTGGACGCCTCGACGAGTGCCGCCGCTGGCTGGAGGTGGCCCACCAGCGCGATCCGGAATACGCGCCCACCCACTTCGTGCGGGGAGCCTACTACCACACCACGGGGAAGCTGGACGAGGCAGAACGCGAGTTCCGCGCCTATCTCATGGCCGAGCCGAAGGGCGAGTTCGCGGCCGGATGTTCCCGCGCGCTCACCGTCATCAGCCAACAAAGGGGTCGATAACAATCTAATCGGGAACCGGCGCCGGACCCCGCCAGTCCATAGGGTGTAGGTCATCTCAGTGGTGTCCAACGTTTTCAGCATAGCGAGGACTCCTTTGCTTGTGCA
>CAZTDY010000033.1:0-37920 GCA_964612295.1 uncultured bacterium
AGCTCGTTGGGCTCATAACCCAAAGGTCGTTGGTTCGAATCCAACCCCCGCTAAGATCAAAGAAAAGCGGGTTATGGCGTTAGGCCGTAGCCCGCTTTCCTTTTGTCAGACCTTTCCCCGCTGCTCTCCTTTGCGCGACCGCGCTCAATCAAGAAGCCCCTGCCCTGCTCCGATCATTCATACCGTCAATTAATACCCAAATGGGAGGAGTGGGCGATGAACGCGAAGACCATGCTTGTGATCATCTTGGGAATCAGTTTCCTGACGGCAGTCCCGGCGATGGCAGTCGACTTTCAGTTTGGACTGAAGGGCGGCGTCAATCGGGCCCAGACGGATCTCGAGGATCCCCCTTCCGACCAGGATCGGAGTGCGATCGCCGCCCCAATCGGCGGGGCCGTTCTCTCCTTCGGGTTTGGAGGGGCAATTGGAGTGGATGCCGATGTGCTCTACGTGCGCAAAGGGGTTCACACCAGACATGAGACCTTCCACGAAGGATACAGCCAGGGCGAAGAGGCCGACCTGCATCTCGACTACCTGGTGATCTCTCCTCTCTTGAAGATCGGCGGAGGGGGCCAGTCGTTCTCACCCTACTTCCTCGGGGGGATCGAACTCGGCATTCTGCTGAAGGCCAACTCACAAGCGACAACTTGGAACGGCCTTCCCCGGACGACCTGGAACAACGAGTACGACATGAAGGAATTCATGGAGTCGACCGCCCTGGCCTGGTCGGTCGGCGCCGGGCTGGAGATACCGACCAGCAGCGTCTCGCTCCTGGTCGAGACCCGCTATGTGCAGGGCATCAGCAACATCTGGACTGAAGACAATACGGGCGCGTGGGGAGAGGAGACGCCGAAGGGCCTCTACTTCCTCGGGGGCGTGCGCTTCTAGAACCGGCCGCCAGGCAGTGGTTAACTGCTCAACGCGACCGGTTTCGACGTGGCGCTGGAGGGCAATCAGGCGCCCCAGGCGATCCGCATGATGCGGCTCTGCGACGCAGTCATCCCCATCATTACCTCGGCCATCGCTATCTGGACGGTGATGGCTTGCCCCATCACCGAGGCGAGAGCCAACGAGGTGCGCACTGAGCTGGGGCGCCGCAGGGGCAAAGCCGACCTGACAGGCGCTGCGCCGGATCCGGCGGCAGTGTGATCGCCTAAGAGAAGGTGGCGCGACCAGCGGCTCACGGGACCCTCACCTTGTTTCGCCATTCCTCCTCAGTGCTCATCCCCCGATCATGATGGTGGGCACTTGAACCCGGGGTGCAGACCTGATAGCCATGAGGACGTCGAAAGGAGGCTCCGATGAGATTTCTCGCCCTCGCCGCCCTCACGTTTGCAGGACTGGTCTTGCTTTCAGCGCCGGCGCCTGCCACGACCTCCGATGACGGCGGACTGGTAATCCGCTACTTCCCACTTCCGACCGCAAACCCCGGGGACCTCGCCTGGGACGGTGAGGCGTTGTGGGTAGCGGACTGGGAGTCCGGAGACATTCTCAAGCTGGATCCCGAATCCGGTCAAATCCTGAGTACGCTGACCGCACCCTGCTACCGTCCGCGCGGCCTGACTTGGGCAGATGGGAAGCTCTTCATCTGCGATGACTTCGACGGCCGGATCTTCCAGTTCGATCCCGAGACCGGCGTCACGCTCACCGATTACCCCACACCGAACGGGACGGGACTCGGGCTGGCCTGGGACGGCGAGGCTCTCTGGCTGGCGGATGACGGCGAGCACGACCTCTACCGTCTCATTGCAGCAGACGGTACCGCGCTCACCTACTTCGATGCCCCGCGCAGCCTGCCGACGGGGATGGCCTTTGACGGCACCTACCTGTGGGTCGCGCAGCGCCGGAACGATCGCATTTACATGGTCGAGCCTTCGAGCGGCCAGGTGCTGACCGGATTTCAATCTCCCGGGCCCTACCCCTGCGGGATCGCCCCCGCGCCGGACGGCCGCCTGTGGATCGCAGACTTCGAAGAGGCGATCGTCTATCTGTGCGCCCCGCGAGAAGCACGCTTCTATCAAACGCGAGACTGGCGTGAGGCGGAGGTGAAGGTCGTCTATCGCTTAGAGAATCACGGTCCGGGCGAGGTGCTGGATGCGGCCGTTCACTTTGCGTTTCCTGAAGAGAGCGAGAACATGCGGCTACTGGACGGCCCGGACTTCGGATCGGCCCAGCCGCAGCGTTGGGCCGACGCGTGGGACCAGCCGATCGCAACCTTCCGCCGCGAGGCGCTGGGCGCCGGGGAACGATTCGAGGTGGGTTACCGCGCGAAAGCGGAAATCGGGACCATCAACTTCCTCGTGTTTCCGGACCGGGTGGGCACTCTCGATGAGATTCCGCCTGCTATTCGCAAAGCCTACACGGCCGACGGCGAACGACTCCAGGTCGGGTCGGATCTCATCCGAGAGACGGCCGCGAAGATCGTCGGCGACGAAAAGAACCCCTATTGGATCGCGCGGAAGATCTTCGACTGGGTGATCGGCGCCCTCGAGTACGAACGCGTCGGGGGTTGGGACGTTCCCGAGACCCTGATCAAACGTGGGACCGGGTCCTGCAGCGAGTACGCGTTCTTGTACATCGCCCTCTGCCGCGCCAGCGGACTACCAGCCCGCTACGAAGCCGGCGCCGCCGTGCGCGGAGACGACACCTGCACAGACGACGTTCACCATCGCTGGGCGGAAGTGTATTTGCCGGGCTACGGGTGGGTTCCCATCGATCCCAGTGGCGGGGATCAAAGCTCTCCGGGAGGGCAGGCCGACGCGATCGGCCGTGTCTCGAACCGTTTCTTCGTCACGACGCGCAACGGGGGCGGATCGGAGGGACTCTCCTGGACCTACAACGCGCACGCGACCCACTCCAAGAAGGGGCGCTGCGCGGTCACCGAAGACATGTGGTTCTACTGGCATCGTGCCAAGCGCGAGGGGACCGCGATCATCCCGCTGGGAGAGCGGGCGCAGCCGTAGCCGCGCGGGAAGGCGCCAGCCCGGAGTATTCATGTTCGGGCTAGAGGCGAAGGGCGATGTAGACCTCGTCCTTCGCATCCGCGGTCAGACGGGATTCGAAGTCGGGCACGAGTGTGACGGAACCGAGGCCCCTTCCTGCCGTGATCGAGGCCGGTTCGCAGGCGTACTCGGGGTGAGCGATCTCTATCAGATGGTCGCCGTCCTCAACCTCGAAGGCCGTGCGGAAGTTGTTTCCGAAACGTGCGAGTTCTCCCGCAGGATGGCCGTCGATCAAAACCTGGCACCCTTCGAAGTCCTCGGGGTACATGCCGAAGTTGATGACCACCGTTGGCTTCGAACCGGGCACCAAGTCGCCCCCGCTCAGCAGGTAGCCAACGAAGATCGTCAGGCCGAAGACCATCAGGGCGAAGTACATCTTTGCGGCGCTGAGCTTCATTTTGATCCTCCGTTTCGAACGCGGCCGGCCGATATTTTCATCGGCAAGGAGGTACCCGATGCCCAGCATCCATCGATCCGCGAAGGCTCGCGCGCACCTGATCGTCGCCTACACGATCGGCGCCCTGGCGCTAGGACTCAATCTCCACTGCAGCGGACCGCAGCGCGAAGGCCCCCAAATCCCGAAGGTCCCCGAAGGGTTCATGTTCGACGCGAACGCGAGCAAGGCCCGCAACATACTTGCCGATGAGTGGCAGCTTCGCCAGGAGGCCTGGGTCACCATGGGGGACGAGGAGCACAGCAGCATCTACTTCACAACCTATCGTGGCGCGGTGTCTCGGGAAGAGGTCGCGGCTGCCCACGACGCCCAGGCGTCGCGCTACGGATATCTCGAATACGGACCGCTGGAGGATCTCACGATCGACGGCCGAGCGGCCTGGGGTTGGCTCGAGACCCAAGTATACAGGGGCAAACTCGCCAGCCTGGAGTACAAGGCGGTCGTTGCCTACGACAGTCTGAGCTACGCGGTTGAATTCCACAGCTCCGAGCCGCGGTTCTTGGATCCGGCGGCGCTGAAGGCGCTGGTGGAGACCTTTCGGGTCCGCTAGCGGCCCTCATATCAGCCCCCGGGCCCGGTTCCGTGCTACAATTAATCGGATTGTTCTCTTGCGGGCCGGGGTCGGCCCATTCGCCTTCAATCCCGTCGTCCGGGGAGGAATTGAAGTCATGCCCAGTCGCTCCAAGTTTTCGAGAATCGGCCTGTGGACCACGGTGGGTCTTGCCGCCGCGGTGGTGGTTGCCATGTTCGCGCTCCCGGATCGGGCTCAAGACGATCCATCCGCCGGCGCGCTTACTGTGGAAGCCCGGGCCCTCGACCTGGCCCAGGCCGATCGGGCCGACGATCCACGGCTCGCCGCGGCACGCGGTGAAACACCTCCCCCACCCACCGAAATCGCCCAGTGGAAAGAGGACCGGCGGGAGCGTCGCCGCAACCGGCAGGAGTGGCTCGAGGAGCTGCACTACTGCTCCCCCGACACCGATTGGCAGACGATCGAGGAGGAGAACCGGCGGGCATCCTCTCTGGCGCGCTTCGGCGAGGTCGAGCGCGGCGCGCGCACCGATCGATGGACCGAAATCGGCAGCGCAAACCTGGCCGGCCGGACCCACGCGGCCGCCCCCAGCGGCGACGGCCAGTACCTCTATGTCGGATCGGACCGCGGCGGTGTCTGGAAGGGAACGATCGACGGGCAAAACTGGCAACCGATCTCGGACGGTTTGGGGATGGGATCGCACATGCTCTTAGTGGTGCCGGCCGGTGAAGGTCCGGAGGAACCGCAGGTCATCTTCACCCTCACGCTCGACTCCGACCTGATGTTCGCCTCGATCGACGATGGAGAAACCTGGTTTGTGCCGGGGGGGATGCCGGACAACGTCTACGATCACGATCGGATCCTGAACGACCCGGCCGATCCCCGCACTGTCTACTGGCTCAGCCGATCGCGGGTCTGGACCGGGCCGGACACCTTCGAACACGGACGCCTGCTCTTCCGCTCGAGCGACGGAGGCTTGAACTTCGAGTACGTTCACTA
Source organism: uncultured bacterium (assembly GCA_964612295.1). Classification (GTDB taxonomy): domain Bacteria; phylum Eisenbacteria; class RBG-16-71-46; order CAIMUX01; family WJJG01; genus CAYQJL01. The sequence goes on from CAZTDY010000033.1 coordinate 4,988, forward strand.
CTTCCCCGCCAATCAGGCGGACATCTGGATAGACCGCGTGAACGGAGGCGACCTCTACTTGGTGTCGGAGGGTGTGCTGTACGTCTCGCAGGATCAGGGCGACACCTTCAGCGAGGTGGGCGTGGTGTCCACGAACTATGCCAACAACGTCCTCCTGGCCGGCAGCGAGGCTGGAGCGCCCACCCTCTACTGCGCGCGCTTAGAGGGCGGGCAGTGGAAGCTGTACCGCTCCACGGACGGCGGAGCAAACTGGAGCTTCCGCTACAACATCCATGACTTCTGGGAGACGATGAACTGCTCGATCACCAATCCCGACATCGTCTACTACGCCGGCGTGGAATGCTGGCGTTCAACGAATGGCGGGGGCAGCTTCGACTACATCAATGCGTGGGGCGCGTACTACGGGGACCCCGAGCATAAGCTACATGCGGACAACCCCGGACTGGACATCTACTGGATCGACGGACAGGAAGTCACCTTCTTCAACACCGACGGCGGCACCTACGTATCCTACGACAGCGGCGAGACGGTGCTGAACATCTCGATGTGGGGCCTGGGGATCAGCCAGTACTACGATGTCTTCACCAGCGAAACTGATCCGTATCTCATCGCGGCCGGTTCACAGGATCAGGGGTATCAACAATCGGAGCCGGACCGCCGAGATCCCAATCTCTACTTCGAGCAGCTGATCAGCGGAGACTACGGTCACCTGACCTCCGCGACCCGGAATCACTACTGGCTCTACTCGGTCTATCCAGGCTTCGTGCTGCTGCAGGCGAACGAGCACGATCCGCCGTCTCTGCACTACATCGATTTCCCCAGTACGTCTCACAGCTGGATGCCGCCTATCGTCGCCGATCCATCCGATACCGACGTCTTCTACTTCTGCGGGGATCACCTGTGGCGCTATGAGCGGGAAGGATTCGGCTACTCCTACACCATGACCGAGCTGCCCCAGGCCTTCACCGGCAGCTCCTATGCGTCGGCACTCGCCTTCTCGCCGGCGGATCCGGACTACTGGTACGTGGCGACCAACAACGGCCTCCTCTGGCATTCGCATGATGCCGGCGCAAGCTGGGCACAGGCCGGACACGGCCCCTCTCAGCACTACTTCTACGGAACGGCGCTGGTCGCCTCCCCTCACGATCGCGACGTGGCCTACGTCGGCGGAAGCGGGTACGAGGGGCACCCGGTGTGGCGGACGACGAACGGGGGTCTCGATTGGGAAGGCGTCGGCACGGGCCTGCCCTCCACGCTGGTCTACGGCCTGGTCATCGGCGGCGAGAATCTGGACATGCTCTTCGCGGCCACCGAGGCCGGACCCTACGCCTGCAGCCTGGCCGACATGCAGTGGGAGAACATCGGCGGCACGGAGGCGCCCCTTCACCTGTACTGGTGCGTCGAGTGGGTGCCGGAGATCAATGTCGCCCGCTTCGGAACCTACTGCCGCGGCATCTGGGACTACGAAGCACCGACCTACGCCGATGTGGACGACTCGACGCCGTCGACGCCGGTGGGCGGCCTGGGGCTGCGGCTGTCGCCGAATCCGGCCTCCGACCGGCTCAGCGTTCAGTTCCGGACCGCCGAAGCTGGAGAGCAGCGGATCGAGCTCTTCGACTTGAACGGCCGCCGGCTCGCAGAGATCGCTCAGGAGCGTTTCCTCGCCGGAGATCATGAGGTCGGGGTCGACCTTCGCGACCTGAGGCTGGAGAACGGCACCTACTTCGTCCGCCGGATCGGGCCTGGAGGCACGGCGGTCAAGCGGATCCAGATCCTGCGGTAACCTGCCAGTGATGTTGGAGAGGTCGATTGTGCCCCGGGGCACAATCAGCCTCTCCGCCTAATCGCTTGCACAACAACGCGTTGCGCCGCTCTCAACGGGTGCCAGCGGACTGGTAGTCCGCTTCCGCGAACCAGCAGTTGCCCCCCCATCGACCTTCCTCCCCCCAAAACCGCGAATAAAGATCCCGGTTGTCGGTACGATATCATAGTGATAGAATAACGATATCAAGATGATATCAGAGAAAGGAGAACGCCATGATTCGTGAACACAAGGCTTCGTCCGCCCCCGGGTACCTCATGCTGTTTGTCTGCATCATCATCGCGATTCTGACGGTGCTGCTCTTCATCGCGTCAATTCAGACCGAGAACGTCTTCGGGCTGGTGACATCACTCCTCATTCTGGGCGTGGACATCCTCCTGTTGGCGGGGCTCTTTGTGGTCAATCCGAACGAGGGGCGCGTCATTCAGCTCTTCGGGAAGTATGTGGGGACCATCAAGACGCCGGGGCTTCGCTGGAACAACCCCTTCACCACCCGCAAGCGCGTCTCCCTGCGTGTGCGTAACTTCGAGAGCGGTCGATTGAAGGTCAACGACGAGGACGGCAACCCGATCGAAATCGCGGCGGTCGTCGTGTGGAAGGTGGTCGACACGGCCGAGGCGATCTTCGAGGTCGACGACTATGAGAACTATGTGCAGGTCCAGAGCGAAGCCGCCCTGCGGAATCTGGCCACGACCTTCCCCTACGACGCGCACGAAGAGGGCAAAGTCTCCCTGCGGAGCCACACGAATGAGATCGCTGAGAAGCTGAAGATCGAGGTGCAGGACCGTCTGGGCAAAGCGGGCGTGAATGTCCTCGAAGCGAGAATCAGTCACCTGGCCTACGCTCCGGAGATCGCCAGTGCCATGCTCCAGCGCCAGCAGGCGAGCGCCATCATCGCGGCCCGGCAGAAGATCGTCGAAGGGGCGGTCGGCATGGTCGAGATGGCTCTGGATCAGCTCGCGCAGCAGAACGTGGTCGAGCTGGATGAGGAACGCAAAGCGGCCATGGTCAGCAACCTGCTGGTCGTGTTGTGCGGCGACCGCGATCCTCACCCGGTCATCAACACCGGGTCGCTTTACCAGTAGGGGGGGGTGATCCGCGTGCCGGCGAGGAAGGGATACCTATTGCGCATCGAGCCAGAGGTGCTCGATGCGCTCCGCCGCTGGGCAGACGACGAGTTGCGCAGCGTCAATGCGCAGATCGACTTCCTGCTGCGCAGAGCGCTCATGGATTCGGGGCGCCTCAAACAGACGCCCCGAAAGGACAGACCGCGCGGGACTAGCGCACGATGAGTGCGCGCGTCGTGGTCACCTGGCCGCCTCCGATGGCGCGAACCCAGTAGACGCCCGGGGTGGCGGGCCGGCCCTGCTCATCCTGGCGGTCCCACCGAAGCGTGAAGCCCGTTTCGGTTTGGGCTGTGGGGCGCAGTTCCGTCAGAAGCCGCCCGGCAACATCGTGCACTGAAACGCGAAGCCCTGCGTTGGGCCAGGTCGGCAGGCCGCCGGCAGCCGCGTCCCCACCCCACTCGAGATGAAGCTCGACCGGTCCGGTGACCAGACTGCTACCGGCCAATGACAGGCGCATCTCCCCTTGCCTGGTCGGCCAGATGTCCACGATGCCCTGCTCGGCGGCGGTGAAGTCCGCGAAGTGCGGGAGGTGATCCGAGGCCTCCTCGCTGTCGCCGCGTTGCAGGCCGTAGTCGTTCAAGAAGGCCTGCGGCGCATACTCGGTTTGCAGGATGCCGTGAACCGGCATCTGGATGTTGCTGTCGCTGTAGATGATGAAGTCGAGCCGCCCGGGGCCGTAATCGCTCCACTCCTTGTACCAGGTGTAGCCCAGGCCGTTCGTGCACTGGCGCGACTTGAGGTCGATGAAGTCGGTGTCGTCCCAGTCGGGAGCGAAGTCGGGGCCGTAGGTCGCCTCGTCTTCGATGTCCCCGGTCAGCAGCGTGACCAGCTGCCGGCTGAGCCCCACGAAGTTCATGTCGCCCGTGATGATGATCGGATTATCCGCGGTGAGATCGAGTTGCCCACCCGGAGTGCGTGCGTCGCGAATGAAGTCCATGATCGCATCGCACTGCATCTGACGGTCTTCGTCGGCTCCGCAGCAGCTCAGGTGGCAATCGATCGTCAGGAAGTCGTGATCGAAGTCCCCGACCGGAGTCGAGAGAAACGCCCCGGCCCGTCCCCCGGCAATCGACCATTGGCCGATGATGTCCCCTCGCGTCAGGAACACCTTGTCGCTGACCTGGGATGCATCCCAACCCGTGCCGAGCCAGCCCTCGATCTGCTGGCGCGTTTGCGTCGCATTGTGATCGTAGATCTCCTGGAAGGCGATGACGTCCGGATCGAGCGCCTGAAGGATGCGCTCGTAGGACGGCTCCGCCCAGTAGTTCCACAACCGATCCTGATACACGTTGTAGGTGATCAGCCGGATCGGTCCCGCGGTGCGCGTGAGTTCGATGGTCTCCGGCGGGTCGAGGCTGCCCTGATTCAGTGTATAGGGGATGACCGTGTTCATGTCCGGAATCCAGTCGCCGCCGCCGCTCGCGTCGCGAATCTGGATATTGATGTCATCCTGGGGGAAAAACGGGTGACCACCGGTGATGGCCGACTTGAGCAGGCACAACTCGAACTGGGTTCCGCTGTGGGTCGGCCCTACGGCGAGGCGGAGGGGCACCCAATCGATGTCCACGTAGGTCGCATCGTAGAAGAGGAAGCCGATCCGATCGCCGAACTCCCAGACGATGTCCGCACCCATGTTCGGGATGGGATACCCGGTGGCGGTGTTCTGGTCGTTGTCGATATAGAGCGCGAGCTGGTTGCTCTCTTGCAGGATGATTTCGCCGGTCGTTTCGAAACAGATGTAGAGGAAGTCGTCGTCTTCGGTCACCCACAGGTTGACGAAATCGACTCCACTTGCGCCGCCGTCCCCGGGCCCATCGGTCCAGGTGACCGGAAGTGCGTCCCACTCCTCGAAGTAGCCGTCGAGAAAGACCTGGCCGTAGCCCGCAGCGGAGAGACCAGGGAAGAAGAGGCCCAGGGCGAGGACCAGCGCAACGGCAACCGTGGATTTGGGCCGCATTGGCTGAGCCTTCCTTGTCCGATCCAGCATGGTTCTCCCCCTTATCGAGCGCAGGATGCCGGGATTTGGGTATACCTATCCCAAGTTTAGCAGAATTGCCCCTTGGCAGCCGGGGAAAGATGCCTGCGGCGGCCTATCCGAGGCCGAGGAGCCTTCCCCCCTGATAGATCACGAACGCGGCCAGCCAGGCCAGAGCGACCTGGTAGACGACGTCGAAGACCATCCAGCGCCCCCCCAGCTCGCGGCTCAGGGCCGCGACCGCCACCACACAAGGGACATAGAGGAGCACGAAGACCATGAAGGCGAATGCCGTCAAAGGGGTCACCCCGCTCTCGGGCGATTGCAGCGCCTCCGTGAGCGTCGCCTTGCCCCCGTCGGGGTCCTCCCCAACCTGGTAGAGGACTCCCATGGAAGAAACCACCACCTCCTTGGCGATGAAACCGGTCAGCAGGCTCACGCCCATCCGCCAGTCGAATCCAAGCGGGGCGATGGCCGGTTCGATGCCATGTCCTAGCCGACCGATGATCGTGTAGTCGATCGCTGCCGCATCCCGATGGACCTCGAGTTCAGTAATTTGAGCCTCGGAAGCCCCCGCGGCGGTCTGCGCGGCGATGTTCGCGTCCAGCTGTTCGATTGCCGGATTGATGGGATAGGTGCCCAGCACCCACAGAATCGCGGAGGCCACTAAGATCACGCCCCCCATCTTCCGCAGGTAGACGCGCGATCGTTCCCACATGTGCATGAACATGCCGCGCAGGGTCGGCCAGCGATAGGGCGGCAGCTCCATCACGAAGGAGACACGTTGGTGCTTGAAGATGGTGCGGGTGAAGAGGTAACCGATGCCCAGGGCCACGAGGACGCCAAGCAGATACAGCAGCAGAACGGTGTTGCCCGCCTGGCTGCCGAAGAAGGCGCCGGCGAACAGCACGTACACCGGCAGGCGCGCGCTGCAGGACATGTGCGGGATCAGGAGCGCGGTCAGCGTACGATCGCGCTGAGATTCCAGCGTGCGGGTGGCCATGATCGCCGGCACGGTGCAGCCGAACCCCATCAACATGGGGATGAACGACTTGCCGTGAAGGCCGAACAGGTGCATCACCCGATCCATGATGAATGCCACGCGGGCCATGTAGCCCGAGTCCTCCAGAATGGAGATCCCCAGGAAGAGGATCATGATGTTCGGCATGAAGACGGCCACGCTGCCGACCCCTCCGATGATCCCCTCGACAATCAGATTGCTCAGCCAGCCGGCCGGCAGGATCGCCCGGGCACCTTCGGCCAGATAGCCCACGAGCGTCTCGATCCAGACCGCCGGATAGGCCCCCAGGGTGAAGGTGGTGTTGAACAGCAGCCACATGAAGCCGACGAACATCGGCAGCCCCAGCACCCGGTGCGTCAGGACGCGGTCCAGCTGGCGCGAAAGCTCCATCCGATCCAGGGGCGGCGCATGGTGGGTCTCGCGCAGCAGACCGTCGATGAAACCGTAGCGCCCCTCGGAGATCACCCGGGCCGGATCCAGGCCGGTGGCCGTTCGAACGCGATCGCGGTGCTGTTCGACCCTCAGTAGCAGATCGCGGGCCGCGCCGGTCTCTTGCAGCCGGTTATGGACGATCTCGACGATGTGGGGATCACCCTCGAGCAACTTCGCCGCCAGGTAGCGGGCCGGCACCTGCAGGGAGTCGCTCGCGATCTTCCGCAGCTCGTCGCTGAGCTCGACCAGGATTTTCTCGACCGAGGTGCCGTGCGAGACGGGCACGTGCCGATGCTGTTCCGATCGGTTCTCCGCGAGCCGCACGACGGCGTCGAGGAGTTGCTGCTTCCCTTCCCCGCGATGCGCGACGGTGGTCACGACCGGTGCGCCAAGCAGCTCCCCCATCCGCTGCAGATCGATCCGCGCGCCGGAACTCGTGAACTCGTCCCACATGTTGAGATCGACCACCACATCCACGCCCATCTCGAGAAGCTGCATGGTGAGATCGAGATTGCGGCGCAGATTGGCGGTGTCGACCACGTTGATGATCACATCCGGGCGCTCTTCGAGGATGTACTGGCGGGCGACGCGTTCCTCGATCGAATAGGAGGTCAGAGAGTAGGTGCCCGGCAGGTCGACCAGTTCGAACACGTAGCCTTCATGCTCCACGCGCCCGACCTTGCGCTCGACCGTCACGCCCGGCCAGTTCCCAACCTGCTGATGCATACCGGTCAGCAGGTTGAAGACCGACGTCTTCCCGGAGTTGGGATTCCCTGCCAGCGCGACCCGGATCGTGCGTGGTTTCTGATCCATGATACCTCGCCTCGTGCGTTTCGTCCGCTCTTCGGCTAGCGCCACCCGAACCAGCGGCGCCTGCACTCACCGGGGCCCATCTCCCCGCGACGACCGCGCCCGCCCCGCCGTCCGTGGCCGCAACGCTGACCGGGCTTCACATCACCCACCCAGATCTCGCGGGCCTCCCTACGACGCAGGCTGATGTGCATGCCGCCCAGGCAATACTCGATCGGATCCGCGAGAGGCGCGGACTTGATCACCACGATCTCCTCGCCCTCGCGTACGCCCATGTTGCGAAGGCGGGATTGGAATGCATCCGTGCCGCCCAGCACGCGAATGACGGCGGCGTCACCGCGGCGCAGCTCGGTCAGAGGCAGATCCCCTGAGTCAGGGTTTGTTCGTTCAGGCCGATTCACTTCGGCTCCCATCTTCATCTGATGTGATCTCGACGAAGATCACGGCCGCCTCCCGCGCAGTAAGGCGAATGTCCTGGCCCCGGACCCGGACGACCGCCGGCCCTCGCCCTTTCTCGCCTGAGCGCTTTTCCACCCGGGAGCCCGGAAGCAGGCCCTGTTCGACAAGCCCGTCGCGCAGCTTCCCCGAGGCCCTGATCCTCACCATGTCGCCGCAGGATCCGGCCGGCAGGGTCTTGATCGCGTGGATCTCCCGCTGCCCCGCAAAGCCCTGCTCGCCTTCGAACCCTTCGGTACAGCGCTCGCTGCAGGTCGCCAGCGATTCGGGCTGGTTGAAACAGGTCTTGAAGCGACTCAGAAACGCAGCTCCCACCTGCGGGCAGGTGTCGATGTACTCCACGAAGGCAGCCAGGCGATCCAGGCTCTGGGCCGACAGGTGGTGCTCCAGACCGCACGCGTCGCGCTCCGCCACATCCTCGGGCACCCCGAGCAGCTCGTGCAGGAACCGGGTCAGGAAGCGGTGCCGGCCGGTCAGACGACGGGCGATGCCCTCTCCTTCAGCGGTGAGCCCCACATACTCTCGAGCCTGATAGCTGACGAGGCCCCTTTCGGACAGGCGCCTGAGCGCCGCGGTCACCGACGGCATCCGCACGCCCTTCGCCCGGGCGATGTCGCGAACGCGGACGGCCGGGTTCTCGAGCGCGAGCGCAAGGATGATCTCAAGGTAGTCTTCGAGGGTCTCGCTGAGCGTGCGACTGCTTTCCTTCGGGTTCGACGCACTCACGTGCGCCCCCGAAGCGGAGAGAACGCTGCGGCGCTCATCGCCCCTGGGGGGCCGCGAGCCGCCGATTCCTGCAGTTGGTCTTTCGTTAGCCATCTCAACCTTTGTTAGGCGTGCCTAACAACTCCACGTCAAGTATCGGAGACCGTGAGCCGCTGCCGCAAGGGTTTTTTGGTGCGATTTGCGGACCACCCCTCTACCTTTCTCGCGGAAGGGGGCCCCATGGCCACGGACCATCCGAACCGTCACTTGCGCATCGTCATCCTCGTCCTGCTGGGCGCGGGCCTCGCCCTGGGGCTGGGCTGGCTGTTCGCCCGCCACGGTCCCGGGCTGTTCCAGAGCCGCGAATCGCTCGAGGCATTTCTCATCGCGCAGGGCGGACGGGCCCCGATCGCCCTGATGGGGCTCCAGTTTCTGCAGGTCGTGCTGGCACCCATCCCCGGCCACCTCTTGAGCGTGGTCAGCGGCCTGGCGTTCGGCCTGTGGAAGGGCACGCTCTACACCGTGGTCGGCGTGGCGTCGGGGTGTGCCGTCGTGCTGGTCGTGGCCCGCTGGCTCGGCCGTCCCGCCGTCGAGCGGTGGGCGCCCCGACCGGCCCTGGTCCGAATCGACACCTGGGCGGCGCGGAGGGGACCGCTGTTCTTCTTTCTCTTCTTCCTGTTACCGTTTTTGCCCGATGATCTAGCCTGTTTCGCGGTGGGGCTCAGCAACCTGCCCTTGGTCCCGATGTTCCTCCTGATCGTCGTCGCCCGGCTGCCGGGGCACTTCGCTTCGGCCTGGTTGGGCGCCACGGCAACGGGATTGCCTCTCCTCGGGTGGATCCTCATCATCGCGATGGCGGCGGCGGTCCTCGCGCTCTACTGGCGCAATCGGGAGGCCGTGGAGCGGTGGCTGATCGCTCGGATCGAGGGCCCCGATCGCGGTTGAGCGCGCCGCTGGCGGTGCTATGGTTCGGTTGGTCTGCTAACCGGAGAAATGAACCATGGATATCGAGTTCGTCACGATCTACACGACCTTTCCGGACGAGGAGACGGCGAAGCGCATCTGCCAGGAGCTGGTCAGCAACTCCCTGATCGCGTGCGCCAACCTCCTGCCCATTCAGTCGATCTACAAGTGGGAGGACGCGATCGAGCACGAGACCGAGGTGGCCGCGCTGTTCAAGACGCGGGCCGAGCTGATCGCCGTCATCGAGTCGACGCTGACGGAGCTTCATCCCTATGAAGTGCCGGCCGTCATCGCCTGGCCGATTGTCTCGGGCAATCCCGGCTACCTCGACTGGATCGAGTTCGCGACCGAAGAGGCAGTGGCGCGCCTGGCGGCAGAGTGGGAGGAAGACGCTTCCTCCGAGGACGAGACGCAATGACCTCGTCCGCGTTGGGAAGGGCCATCGGCCGCGCACGGCGACTGGCATCGCCGGCCGAGGTCGCCGTCGTGCGCGAGAATCTGCGCTACCTGGGCCTGGATGCGGGACAAGACCCGCCGGTGCACCAGACCTTTGATGCCTTCGGCACTTTTGTGGTCGAGTTCTTCCGCGGGCTTTCCCTCCCCCCCGAGCAGATCGCCAGCGGCTGGCAGATCGAGGGACGTGAGCACTTCGAGCGTCTGAACAGAAGCGAGCGCGGATGGATCTTGGCCGGGGTGCACACCGGGAATTGGGAACATCTGAGTTCCCTGGCCGCCCTCCACGGGAGGCGCATCGTCGCCCCCACGGGTCGCCAGTTTCTACCGCTTCTCTCCGGTGTCGTGAAGGAGGCCAAACGACGGCGGGCGGTCCAATCGGTCTCGACGCGTCATGGATTGCGCGACCTCCTGCGAGTTCTCGATCGAGGGGATCTGGTGGCGTTGCCTCTGGACGGCGGATCGTTCCAGCGCGGGGTGGGTGTGCATCTCCTGGGAAGACGCGTTCGACTGGCCGACGGCGCGGCCCGGCTGAGCCATCTCGCCGGGGTCCCGATCCTCCCGGTGTTTTCACGGAGGACGGCCTTCATGGAACAGGATGTACGCATCCATCGCCCGGTGGAGCCGGCGCGAGACGCGCTCGGAGGCGAGGAGTCCCTCTCCCGCCGCCAGGTGGTTGCCGTGATGGAGACCCTCGCGACGCTCATGGGAGAACATCTGTTGAGCTGTCCGGGGCAGTGGTGCATCTTCCGTTCGATCCTGCCGGGACCCGGCCGAGTCCGCTGGAATGCCACGGCCGGCCGGCCGAACCGCGCCGAAATGCAGCCGACGTCCTGAGCTGTCAGGCGACCTGGAGGCCCTTGTGAACGAAGCTCTTCTTGCCCTTCAGCCGCAACACCTCTGGCGATACTTCGCCCGCCTCTCCGAGATCCCGCGCTGCTCGAAACATGAAGAGCGCGTGATGGCCTGGTTGGACGCCCTCGCGAAGGAGCGGGACCTCCCCATTCGCGCCGATGCGGTTGGGAATCGGGTCCTCACCGTGCCGGCCACCCCGGGCCTGGAAGGTGCGCCGACACTGGTCATCCAGGGTCATGTCGACATGGTCTGCGAGAAGAACAGTGACGTGGACCACGACTTCAGCCGCGATCCGATCCGGATTCAGGTCGACGGTGATCGCGTCTCGGCCGAGGGCACAACCCTGGGTGCCGACAACGGCATCGGGGTGGCGACCGGCCTCGCGATGCTCGACGATCCCGAAGCGACCCACGGCCCGCTGGAGTTGCTTTTCACCGTCGATGAGGAAACGGGCCTGACGGGCGCCAGTCAGATCGCGCCGGACCTGTTCACCGGCAACCTCATGCTCAACCTGGACTCCGAGGAGGTGGGACGCTTCACGATCGGCAGCGCCGGCGGACGCGATACGCAGCTGCACCTGCCCATCGGCTGGTCGTCCGCAGACGGTCTCACCTCGCTGACGTTGCAGGTGAAGGGGCTGCGCGGGGGACACTCCGGGGGCGACATCCATCGCCAGCGGGCAAGCGGCATCAAGGTGCTGGGGCGCCTTCTGCGCGCGGCGCTCGAGACACCGGACCTGGGCGCGATTCGCCTGGGCGCGCTGGTGGGCGGCAGCAAACGGAATGCCATCCCCCGCGAGGCCCAGGCGGTGGTGGGCATCAGACCCGGGACCGAAGATGCCTTCCGGCAGGCGATCGACACCTGCGCGGCCGAGATCCGGGTTCAGCTTGGGGAGGCCGACCCCGACCTGGAGGTCGAACTCACACCGAGTGAGGAGGCCTCTCCCCATTTTGCCTCCCCTGAAGATACGCGGCGATTCATCGATCTGTTGTGCGCGCTGCCCTTCGGGGTTCTCGGGTTGAGTACGGTGCTGATCGGTCTCGTCGAAACTTCCTCGAACATCGGGGTTCTCCACACGGATGAGGAAGGCTATCACCTGCATTGCTCGACGCGTTCATTCACGAGTCAGGCAATCGATGAGGTGCTCATCCAGATGCGGGGCGTTGCCCGGCTGGCGGACGCCAGAATCGAACATGGGGACGGCTACCCGGGGTGGAAACCGGACCTGGATTCGCCGATGCAGCAGTCGGTGCACAAGGTCTACTCCGAGCTCTTCGAAGAGACGCCTCGCTTCGAGGCCATCCATGCCGGGCTCGAGTGCGGCCTCTTCATGGACAAGTATCCCAACCTGCAGATCGTCAGCTACGGACCCAAGATCACCAACGCCCATTCGCCCGACGAGTGGGTCAGCATCGCTTCGGTTCAGAAGTACTGGCGCTTCACCAAGGCGTTGGTGCGCGAGCTGGCGCACACCGGCCGGTCTTGATAGGGCGGAGGCCCATGGGCAACAGATTCAAACTGACCTCGGGTTCGCCCCTCTGGCGATGGCGCATCCGGCTGGGTGACCGCAGCAGCATGATTCTCATTGCGGTCCTCATCGGACTGGCCGGAGGTTTCGGCGCCGTCTTCTTCCGGTGGCTCATCGAAACCCTGCAAGACCTGTCCTGGGGTTCGGACGGCACCCCGCTCGAGAAGATCGAACGTTCGGCCTGGTACCTGCGCGTCCTGGTCCCTGCGGCGGGCGGGCTGCTCGTCGGACTCATCGTCAAGTTCCTGGCGCCCGAGGCCAAGGGTCACGGGGTGCCGGAGGTGATGAATTCCGTCGCGCGTTTGGGCGGCGTGATCCGGCCGATCGTCGCGATCGCCAAGTCGTTCGCCTCCGCGATCTGTATCGCCACCGGCGGCGCGGTCGGACGCGAAGGGCCCATCGTCCAGATCGGTTCGGCTATCGGATCGACCTTGGGGCAGCTGCTTCACCTATCGACCCCGCGCATCCGCACCTGCGTGGGGTGCGGCGCGGCGGCCGGGATCGCGGCCACCTTCAATGCGCCGATCGCCGCCGCCTTCTTTGCATCCGAAGTGATCCTGGGCGAGTTCGGGTTGGGCGCGTTCGGTTCGGTCGTCATCAGTTCGGTCAGTGCTACGGTCATCGCGCGGACGCTCCTCGGCGACATCCCCGCGTTCGAGATTCCGGCCTACGAAATCGTCAACCCCGCGGAGCTCCTGACCTACGCGGTCTTGGGCGTGCTGGCCGCCTTCGCAGCCGTCATGTTCGTCCAGATCCTCCATTGGTCCGAGGATTTCTTCGAGCGACTCAAGCGCCTGCCCGACTACATCCAACCGGTGCTGGGTGGCGTGGGAATCGGTCTCTTAGGTTTGGCTCTGCCGCAGGTGATGGGTGTCGGCTATGACACGATCACGGCCGCCCTCCACGGGCAACTTGCGCTGGGACTGCTCGTGATTCTACTCGTGGTCAAGATCGTGGGCACGAGTCTCACCCTGGGATCGGGCGGCTCCGGCGGCGTATTTGCGCCCTCGCTGTTCATGGGCGCGGCATTGGGCGGCGCGGTCGGGCATCTGGCCCAATTCGTGGCGCCCTTCCCCATGGCGAATCCCGGCGCCTACGCGGTCGTGGGCATGGGTGCACTGGTCGCGGCCGCGACCCACGCGCCGATCACCGCCATTCTGATCATCTTCGAGCTGACGGGAGACTACGGCGTCATTCCGGGACTGATGGTCTCCTGCATTCTGGGGACGTTTCTGGCGCAGCGGCTGCGTCGCGAGTCGATCTATACGATCAAACTCATACGCCGCGGCATCGACCTGTTTGCGGGGCAGGAGGTCAACGTCCTTAGGCAGGTCCTGGTCAAGGACATCATGCGCAGTGACATCGAGACCGTCCCCTTGGCCGCGCCCATCACCGACCTTTATCAGCGCATGGTGAACTCTCGCCACTACGAGTTCTTCGTGGTCGATGCAGAGCACAATCTCGAGGGAGTGATCAGTGTCGATGATCTCCGGCCGCACCTACCCGACCTGGAAACGCTGCGGCACGTGGCCATCGCCGAAGACATCATGACCCGTTCGGTGGTCTTCCTGCAAGAGGACGACACCCTGGACTGTGCAATGCGGCAGTTCGGCAAACGCACCTTCGAGGAACTGCCGGTCGTGGCGGCCGGGGAGTCGATGGTCCCGATCGGGTTCATTCAGAGACAGGATGTGATCAAGGCCTACAACAAGGAGATCCTCAAGGTGGACCTGGCCGGGTCGCTCTCATCCCGCATCGAATCAGCGTCCCGCTTCAGGACCTGGGAGACGGTCGGCGACTACGTCCTCGCGCAAACCGAGGCGCCTCCCCACCTCTGCGGACGTCCACTCGAGACGTTGCAGCTGAGGGAGAAACGCGGCGTGCAGATCATCCTGGTCGATCGCGTGGGCGATCGCTCAGACAGCCGCCTGGCGTTTCCGAAACGCGATACCGTGCTCAATCCGGCCGATCGGATCATCGTGTTCGGCCGGCGAGGGGCGGTCGATGCGCTCGTGCGGGAGACGGGCTAGGCTGAAGGAACGTGCCGGAGCAGTTGGTCGTGGTAGGCGCGTGCTTCTGGAGCACCTTCCTCGGGAGCCCAGTCCGGAAACTGCTTATCGGTGGCCGGATCGTAGGGCCCGTTCTTGCCCTCGAACACCACGGTGTCCGGTTCGATCGCCAAGAACGCATGCCAGACGCCGGGCACCAGATCGACACCCAGCGCTTCAGCCTGCGGACCCAGCCGTCTGCACTCGGTGACCTTTCCATCGTCGGAAAACCGGAAGAAGGCAATCTCGCCCTGCAGCACGACAAAACTCTCCCCCTTGCCCGGATCGCGATGGCAGTGCGGTCTGATGTAGGAGCCGGGTTGGACGACATTCAGCATGCGTTGATAGGAATCGTCGTACTCGTGGAAATTGTGATTCGTACGGCCTCGCGGCGCCTCTTCGGCGCGACGGGTGAGGTCCGCGAGCAGTTCGCGCGTGATGTATTCGACGTCGTTTCTCTTCATCGTGTGCGACTACTTCATTCGGATCACGTTGGAGACCGACACCTGTTCGGCGGTCACCAGGCGCACCTGGTACACCCCGGCCGGTGTGTCGCGGCCGGCTTGATCACGACCGTCCCAGACGATCTGTTGGGGGTGGCCCCCTCGGCTCTCCACCTGGAAGCTCGTTTGAAGCCGACCGGTCGGGCTGTAGACTTCCAGCCGTCCGCTCGCGCCGCCCGCCAGCCGGAAGATCACCCGGTCCTGGAAAGGATTCGGCCCGGCGGTGAAGGCTGCCGGCTCCTCCTGCGACCAGGGCTCGTTCTCGGCGATGTCGGCAGGGTCCTGTCGACCGAGGAAGATGCGCAACTCGCCCGAAACGCGTCCGGGGATCGCGATGTCCACGGTTCCATCCCCGTCGAAGTCGCCCGCCAGCGGCAGGATCGGCCGTTCGGGCGCCTCGTCGTCGGAGCGTGCGGAGAACACGCCGCTCCCATCGTTGTTCATCAGCCGCCATCGACTGAAGTCCGAGTTGACCACCGCAAGGTCATGGTCCCCGTCCCCGTCGTAGTCCAATGACACGACCGCGCGCAGCTTGTGCGAATGGCTCCAACCGGTCATGTAGAGGACCGGATCGGCCAGCCTGCACCCAGGCAACATGCGACACACCGCCACGCTGGCGTTGTTCAGGGTGCCGGCCGCGACATCAGGGCGCCCATCACCGTCGTAGTCTTCCACGGCGATCCCCAGGGCGGCGGTGAGCGGCATCGTACTCGTGACGCTGAACCTTTCTGCAAGCGGAAGACCGGGGCCCCCGTTGCGCATCACGATCAGCTCTTCGCTAAGCTCATTGGTGATCACGAGGTCGAGATCGCCATCGAGATCGAGGTCTCTCGCCTCCATGTCGATCGCCCAGCCGCCGAGCACCGGGAATACGACGGGATCTTCAAACCCACCCAGACCATCACCCAAGAGCACGTAGAGGTTTTCATCGTACTGGCAGGGGAAAACCAGATCGGTGTTCCCGTCGCCGTCGAAATCGCCGCTGCGCAATCGTTGGGGATGATTGCAGGTGGGCAGGGTTGACCAGGAATAGTCTGTACCGTCACCGAGGTTGATCCCGATCCGGAGCAGGTCGGCGTCTTGATCGGCCACGATGACATCCTTCAGTCCATCGTTGTCGAGATCTTTGAGCAGAACCGTGCTCAGGCTGCTGCCGATCCAGAAGGTGTGTTCGGTGAAGCTCAGCGGGCGGCCCTCCGGCGGCGATGTGTTGAGGAAGATCGTCAGCCGCCCGTTGATGTGCGGGGTGGCCAGGTCGAAGAGCCCGTCCCCGTTGAGGTCGCCTGCTTCAACGGACACCGCGCCATAGCCCGGCACCAGGGTCAGGTGATCCTCGAAGTAGCCCGTTCCGTGTACGGTGTAGGTGCGAAGGTGGTAGTTCCAGGGCGTCTCGAGCGTATCTCCGGCGGCGGATTCCACAGCACGGGTGATGCGCACTTCAACCGATTCATCCGCGCTGAACCGGACGGGGTCTGACGGCGAGAGATACGCGGTCACCCGGCTTTCGTCGCTCGAGAGGCTGAAGTTTAAGGGTACGCGGCCGGTGAAGGCGCCGACGAGTTGAATGGACGTGTTGTCGATCGTGGACGGATTGACCGGATGGGTGAATTGAATCGAAAGCGTGATGCCCCAGCCCACTCCGGGCTGATTGGGGGTCGGCGTGACGTTCACGACCTCGAAGAGCTGCGCGAGAGGCGCTGACCCAAGTCCGGCGACGCCGGCCAGCGCGACCAAGAGCAGGGCTGTTTTCATCAGGATGCGATGCATAGATATCTGTCCCACCTGAACCTCCCCGCCCCTCCTGATTGGTCGCCCCTCTCCTACCCTACTGGGCCAGGTTGGTTTCGATACGATTCTACCACAGCTGGCGACGCGTATCCTGTTCAAGGGACGGCGATTGGCCTGAATCGGCCACTGTGGGGTCCGGTTCAGCCACGGGTCCGAATGCCGGCGGCCAGCTACTTCGCGAGCAGCGGGGCTGGACTGTCGCCGGGTCCGTGCTATTGTGGAGGTGAGGGTCTAACGAATAGCTGCTCAAACGGTTAAGGAGAACGTTATGGCAACCTTCATCCTCATGACCAAGCTGTCGCCCGAGGTGGGCAAGGAAATGAAGAACCGCGCCGAGCTGGGGCGGGCCTGGCTGGATCAGGTCAAGGCGAAGTGCCCCGAGGTCAAGTTCATCTCCCACTACGCTCTGCTGGGCCAATACGATTTCCTGGACGTCTACGAGGCTCCCAACGAAGAGACGGCCGCCAAGGTCTCGTTGATCAGCCGCCTGCACGGTGCGGCCCAGGCAGAAAGCTGGCAGGCGATCCCCTACAAGCAGTATCTGAAGCTCACCGACGAGATCTAGCGCCTCCCTGGGGGCGCCGTGTGTGCTTCGCGAGCCCTTGGGAATACAAGGCAATGACCTTGTTTTCTTAAGGGACGCGGACACCATGTCCGGCCCACCGTCCGACTGTCCTGACCGAGCACTGTGCCCCGGGGCACAAACTAGGCAGCAAGCTGGTAGTCCGCTGCGACCGAGGCGGGCTGGGAGGCACGCGGACCGCAACACCCTACCTCTGCAATAAGATCGTGGTCTTCCCCTTCTCGACGCCGTCAACCATGAGCCGCGCGAAGTACGCGCCGCTTCCCAGGCGGCGGCCGTGTTGGTCGACGCCCTCCCAGCGCAGACCACCTTCGCCCGCGGATGCCGCACGGTCGTCGCTGGACCACACGCGGCGGCCGGTGGCCGAGTAGATGTCGACCTGTACCGTGCCCGCCTCCGGCAGCGACCACTGCAGGTGTGTCTCATGCACGGCCGGATTGGGGCGCGGCGACAGCAGGAGGGAACGTGCCAGCGGACTGGTGTCCGGCTGCGCCGGCGCGTCCGACATCGTTTCCAGCGTGCAGGCGAAGAAGCTCCGCCCATAGGTGCCCGCGTACAACCGCCGGCTCGCGGCCTCGAAGGCCAGGCAGGTGACGACGACGTTCGGTAGGTCCGCGCCGAGCGCCTCCCACACGGCGCCGCCGTTCCAGGTGCGGAAAACCCCCACGTCGGTGGCGACCACCAAGTGGTTGGCCGACAGCGGATCGATGAGGATCTCATTGACCGGCGCATCGGGAAGATTGCCGGCAATCGGCGTCCAGGAAGCCCCCAGGTCGTCTGTCCGGTAGACGCGGGGAAGCGACTCGCCCCAGCGGAATCCTGAAATCGTCACGTAGGCCGTCTCCCGCACGTGCGGCGAGGGGCGGACCGACGTGACCCACCGATCCGGTAAGCCCGCGGAGACGTTCGACCAGCTGCCGCCGCCGTTTTCGGTCACCTGGACATAGCCGTCGTCGCTTCCGGTCCAGATCACGTCGCCGTCGATCGGCGACGGACCGATGGTCGTCAGGATGCCGTCCACCTGCCCGGAGTTCCCCTGATGCTGCCCCCCCGTCAGATCGGGGCTGATGCTGGTCCAGCTGGTGGTGCCCGTGCTGCGATAGAGGCGCTGGGTGCCGAAGTATCGTTGGTCCGGATCGGTCGGGTCCTGGGCGAGAGGCGAGTTCCAGTTGAAGCGGTCCGACCCGCTCACTCCATTGAGCGCCCAATTCCAGGAGCTCCCGCCATTGCTCGAGTAATACAGATTGCCGTACTGGTACTCGGCCCAGATCCGATTCGAATTCGTGGGGTGCACAAGCGGTTGGAAGCCGTCACCCCAGAAGATGGGCACCCAGTCGTTGAGCGATCCGGTGAGCGTGCGATTGGTGCCGTTGTCCTGCGTACCGCAGTAGAGGGCGTTCGGATTCCCGGCGTCGAGCGCGACGCGGTAGATCTGGGTGATGGGCATGTTCGGCGACTTCGTCCAGGCCGAGCCGCCGTTCGTGGACCGGTAGACCCCGCCGTCGTTGCCGTTGTAGATGACCGGGCTCGAGCCGGGGCCGAACTCCAGGCCGTGATGGTCAACGTGCATGCCGCCCGACACCTCAGACCAGGAACTCCCCCCGTTGGTGCTGCGATAGAAGTCCAGCCCGAGCACGAAGATCGTGTTGGGGTTGACCGGGTGCGTGCGGCAGTTGCCGAACCACCAGCCGTAGGAGGCGAAGACGTTGCTCAGCGCCCCGTCGTTCGTCTGCGACCAGGAGTACCCCCCGTCGGTCGAGCGGTAGAGGCCGTCGAAGTAGCCGATCCGATCGGCGTAGACCACATGCATGACATCCGGCTGGGCCGCGCACAGGCTGAGGCCGATCCGGCCGTCATTGCTGTTCGGGCTCGGCAATCCTCCGCCCACCACCTGCCAGCTGTCGCCGCCGTTCGTCGAGCGGTAGACCGCGCATCCGGAGCCACCGTATCGATAGTACTCCGGCCGGCGAATCCGTTCCCACGCGGCAGCGTAGAGTACGTCGGGGTTGTCGGGCCTCATGATCAGGTCCACGCAGCCCGTCGAGTCGTTGACGAAGAGAACCTGCTCCCAGCTGGCGCCCCCGTTGGTCGTGCGGTAGACGCCGCGATCCGGGCCCGCCGTCCAGAGGTGGCCGGTGGCCGCCACGAAGATCCGATCGGGGTCGAGAGGGTCGACCCGAATCCGGCCGATGGAACCGCTGTTCTCCAGCCCGATCGACTCCCAGCTGTCGCCGCCATCGGCGGAGCGGAACATTCCCAGCCCACCGTAGGCCACGCTTCCGCCGCCCGGGTTGACCTCACCCGTTCCGAGGTAGATGACATCGGGATTCGAAGGATCGATCGCCAGGGCACCGACCGAGAGCGACGGCAAGTCATCGCAGAGCGGCGTCCAGTTCTGTCCACCGTTGGTCGACCGCAAGACACCGCCCTCGGCCGCACCAACGTAGACGATGTCGTCATCGGTCGGGTGAACCGCGACGTCGGTAACCCGCCCGCCGATGTTCGTGGGACCCGCGGGCTCCCACATTTCCTCCCGCGAGGCCTGGGCCCGCAGTTGGGTGGCCTGAATCTGAGCCTGCTGCCACTGACCGAGAGGGATTTCTCCGTGCGGATAGGCTCTCTCCAAGAAGAACCAAGGATTGGGCGCCTTGGGCGGAAGCCCGTCTCCTTGTGCACGCGAGCGAATCTTCTGTGGCTTGAGGTCGGCCGCGAGAAGCGATTCGGTCGTTCGGCGCCCTGGCTGGAGCCCGTTGTGTTCCGGCCGCGTGCCCATGGGGGCCGTGGCCTGGGTCGTGGATTCAACCTCACTGGATGGGGCCACGTTCGTGCGGACAAGAGAACTCAGGATTTCCTGCACGCCTCCCGCGGAAATCAAGAACGCCCCCAGCAGGATGCAGAAGCAAGCGAGTGCCGCCCAGAGCGGCCAAGGCGGGCGGCTCTTCTTACGGCTCCAGCGGCGTTGCGCGAAACGATCTCGGCTGGATACGGGCATGGAATCCCTCTCTTGTGATAACCCAGAGACGTTCCCCGAAAACCAAAATGGCCTGGAGATTGGACGACCCCCCGGCAGGCTGGGCCACGCTCAGAATGTTTACCAATGATACCCTAAAAGGGTGCAGGAGGTGTAGTCAGCCGTATCCTCGTTCTCAACATATTCCCTAATTCATTCTCACAAAAACAGTTACAAGACCAGGCCGCTCGGGGATCCGCTGGGAGTTGACACTGGACATCTTCGCACGATTGGTGCTAGTATTGAAGTGAGCGCAGCAACATTGAGAAGCGACCCAAGAAAGCTCGTTATTCTCCAACGGGCGTAGCATCAAGTGGAGCCGTATCAGAGCACGGCCCGAGGGAGATACCCCAGCCGGGGTGTCTCACCGGATGTGACAACAGGCCGGAACCTACGGAGGTTCGAGAAGGCCACCGGTTGAGCTGGCCCACGGGACATTGGCCAGGGACAAGCCTCCGCCTGGGAATACGCGTAGGTGAGAGGAGCGCCTTGGGGATCCCGCCAGGCTGGGGGGCGGTCAAATTCGTTTGGCCGCCCTATTCGTATTTAGGAATACACCTGGCGCCGCGATTGGTTCGTCTCTCCCCGTCGATCAAGCCTCCTCGGAATGAGATCCGGCCTGCAGCGATTTGCCGACTTGTCTTTCCACCGACGCGATCTTGCTCTTGAGTCGGCCGGCCCGGCCGCGGCGATGGTCGACTTTGATCGAAACCGAGATGCGTTCGCAGTCATCACTCATCCGCTCAAAGCATTTGGTGATGACCGCCATGACCTCCGACCAGGATCCCTCCAGACAGGTGCCCATCGGTCCCAGCTGGTAGGCCACACCGGATTGATCGATGATCTCCAGACTGCGGGCCACGTACTTGCTAACCGAGGCCCCCTTGTCCAACGGCGTCATCGAGAATTCGAGCAGTGCACCCGGCTCCGCGGTCGGGACACGATCAGCACTCATCGGTCTCCTCCTGTCAGGACTCGCCCCAGTAGCTGCACTGGCTGCCGGGACTCTCGCAAATGGTGACGCGGCTGAGTTCCGGGAGGTCAGGGATCAGGCGATCCCAGAACCAGCGCGCCAGATTCTCCGACGTCGGATTCTCGAGTCCGGGAATCTCGTTGAGCATTCGGTGGTCGAGCTGCTTGACCAGCGGTCCGACCAGGGCCTTGATGTCGCCGTAGTCCATCAGCCAGCCGCGCTCCGGATCCACCTTACCGCGAACCGAAACTTCGACGGTGAAGTTGTGTCCGTGAATCGATCGGCACTTGTGTTCGTCGCCGACCTGCGGCAAAGCGTGCGCGGCATTGAACTCGAAATGCCGGGTGAGTTCGACTTGCATCTACTTCTTCTCCTCGAAGGCCGCCGTGAGCGGATCCGGGGCGGACGCATCCGCGAAGCCCCGCGCCCGCAGCCGGCAGCTATCACAATGTCCACAGGGACGCGGCCCGGGCTGCGGATCGTAACAGCTCCAGGTCAGTCCATAGTCGAGACCGAGAGAGAGGCCCCATCGAATCGTCTCCGCCTTGCTCTTGTTGATGAGGGGCGCGCGGATCGTGGGGGCCTGCCCAAGCGCGCCCGTCTTCGTCGCCACCTCGGCCAGCTGCTGGAACGCGGCGATGAATTCGGGGCGGCAATCGGGATAACCGGAGTAGTCGACCGCGCTCACGCCCACGAAGATCGCCTGGGCTTCGAGAACCTCGGCCCAGGCCATCGCCAGCGAAAGAAGGATGGTGTTTCGTGCGGGAACGTAGGTCGACGGGATCGAATCGGCCTTCTCCGCCCCCTCCGTGGCCCGCGGCACCGGACCGTCCCCGGTCAGCGAGGACCCGCCCCAGCCGGCGAGGTCGAACTCGAGGATGCGATGCTCCGGCAGGTCGAATCGCTGGGCCAGACGGCGGGCGCAGTCGATCTCGAGCTCGTGACGCTGACCATACCGCACGGTCAGCGCGTGACACCGCCAGCCCTCGGCGTGGGCGATGGCCAGGCTGGTCGCCGAATCGAGCCCTCCACTGAGCAGAACCACCGCGGGGCCCTTCTCCTCGACCCCGGGTGGGCGAAACGGTCCCTGTCCCGACACGCGACCTCCCTTGTCAGACTCCCCGGGTCCCTGGTCCCCAGATCCACTGGTGCAGCTGCAGATTCAATCGTACCCGCAGCCGATCTTCCAGGATCCATTTCGAGAGCTCTTGTTTCGTGATGCCTTCGGCGCCGTCCGGCGCTTCGATACCGTCGCCGAGGGTGACGGGTGAAAACTGCACGAGATGCCGGCTCGTCAGGTCGCGGGTCTCGAGCATCACGCGAGCCCACTCATAATCCTCCCGCGAGCAGAGGACGAACTTGAGTTCGTCGTGCGGCAGCAGGTGCTGGAGATTGCCGAGATCTTGGCTGTCACAGAATCCCGACGCCGGCGTCTTGATGTCGAGGATCATGCGCACCCGAGGGTCCCGTCCGGCGATGGAGACGCCTCCCCCAGTCTCGATGAGCACCAGGTAGCCGCGATCGGCCAACTCGGTCGCCAGGCGCCACGCCCCGGTTTGGGCCAGAGGTTCGCCGCCGGTCAGTTCCACCATATCGAGGCCCTGTTCAAGGGCCTGGCGCAGAACTTCACTCACCGAATAACTCACGCCCGGTTCGAATGCGTAGGTCGTATCGCAGTACCAACACCGAAAGGGGCAGCCCGCGAGTCTGATGAACAAACAGGGCCAGCCGGCCAGACTGGACTCGCCCTGAATGCTGGCGAAGATCTCACAGACATCGACCCGCGCGGGGTCCCCCTGGGGAGCGAAAGCCATCGCTGTGTCCTTCTAATCCATCCAACCTGCGGCCGTGTCCATCCCATGCCGCCCCTCGCGCCGCGCGGCCAGGGTGCGAAGAGCATCGACATCGATGATCCGCGGCGAGCGTGACGTGTATTCCCGCAGAATGTGCACGGTCAGACGGCACTCCTCGGCCGCCTTGTGAAAAACGAATCCACTCCTCACCAACGCCCGGCAGATCGCGTTGATGCGGACAAACTGGTCTTCGGGGATGTCCGCGAGCTGGTCCTTCTTGTGCTTCTTGAGCAACGCCAGAACGCGGACCGCCTCCGCAAACTCGAGACGGGTCTCCTCGATCCGGGCCGCCACCGCCGTGGCCAGGGAAGCGGTGGTCTTGAAGAAGTCCTGATCCTGGGTCGAGAACGCGTAGGAGGTTTCCCCACTCTCCAGCCCCAGCAACCCGAGAACCGGTCCCCCCTCCACTGACACCAACGGAATGACGAGTGAGCACTGGGTCTCAGTCCAGATCGGATGGTGTTGCTCGCGAACCGATCGCGAAACGTCGGGCAGATACTGCGTCCGACCGGTCCGAATGACCTCGCCCCAGATGCCGTCGCCCAGCGTCAGCGCGAGTTTCCCCGACCGGTAGGCACGCAGCATCTCCTCGGGCAGGTCCCGGGTGGTCATACGTTCGACGACAAAACGCTCGTCATCGCGGGAGTCGCGCAGGGCCACCAGTCCATGGCGCCGGCCGTGGGGAAGGTAGTAGAGGTTTGTATCGAGGAGCATGCGCGCGAGGCTGGCCCGAGAGACGGGTTCAGCCAGTCCCCGCGACAAGCGCCTGAGATCCTGATGCCGCAAAGCGACTCGGAGCGGGTATCCGATCGACGCGCTGTACCCCAACAGGAAGTCACAGAACTCGGGCGAGATCAGTTCATCGCTCTCCAGGTTGAGGATGCCGATCGCATCGCGGGGGCGCGCCTGGCCACGCATCTCCGGATCCAGGATCGGAACCGCGATCTGCGACTGCAAGCTCGGGAAGGCTTTGATATCGGCCTGCGTCATCTCCGCCACCTCATCGGCGGTCGCCGGACGCATCGGCTCCCATCTGTCGCGGCTGTCGTCGCGCGAGGCCACGAACCACTTGTCTCCCTGGCGCAGCGGGACCCGGCGGCGGGCGACGCTCCACCCCATCATGCCCGTCGGCCGTTCGATGTCGCCCGGCCCGACATGCTCGACAAAACTGCGCAGCTCCTCCGGCGCCGGCCGACCTTTCAGCGACAGCGGCCGAAAGACACCTTCCTGGCGGCGGGCAATCAAGCCCGCTGCGCCGAGCAGATGGTCGGCCTGTCCGTGCTTCGGATCGATCTCCTCCAGGAGGTCGACCAGATTCTGCGCCAGCTGATCCATCATACCGGGCAGATTGTCGACGCGGGCGTACAGGCGATGGGAGTTGGCAAACAGCCGGCGAAGTCCGGCCGTACCGCCCGAGGGTATCGACGTCTCCATGTGCGTAGCACCTCCACAGACGGTAAACAGCTCTTCCCTGATCTGGTTCACGGTCGTTTTGGTTCGCATCTGCGATCCATTGGGATATTCGGGAATTCATTGAGAATACTCAAGACCTAAGTGGGTCGATTGGATTCCTCCATGGATGGCGGGCCCACGCCTGGTCGGCCACTTCGGATCAGCGGTAGACCGCCTTGATCTGGCCCCACGAGGAGGGTGTGGCCGGCGTGGGCTCTTCTGGGCAGCAGGGCAGTCCATCCGTGAGTACGCCGAGGGACGGCAGGCAAATCGCGTCAACTGTCACCGGCCAAGGAGGATAGCAAGTACCCCAACCCGCGAATTCCTGCACCGGATCCAGCCCCAGCGGCATGAGTCCCGATTCGTACGCGTATCCGACGAAGCAATAGACGGGCACGTAATTGCCGTTCCACTCACTGCCGCTCGTTACGAAGGCGGTGCCCTCGGTCGGGCCCCGGCCAACCATCCGTAGAGAGCTCATAGAGGGGCTCCGGGCCACAGGGACCCCATTCCGCGAAGCCGAAGATGGCAGGATCGTAGCCGGCGAATCCGAACTCAGTGCCGCACCAGCGCTTCTCCTCAGTCCAGGCCGAGAGGACGTACCAGATCACAGATCCCTCGGCATCGATGTATGGGTTCTGCTGTTCGCAGGAGCTGATCGCGTATTCGTCCCAGTACCGCTCGCACCAATACTCGGGCGATTCGACTGTGTACACGAGGTCCGGGGGGCAGTGCATGATGAAGACCCCGCCACTCAGATCATTCTCGTCTGCATGGACCGGCCACGCGCAGCCGAGCGTGGCCATCAGGGCGCCAACGAGGCTCAGGGAGACAAGGCTCTCTCTCATGGCGGACCGTCCTTTCATTTTCACCATCGCGTAGGAACGGAAACGTCACTGAGAGGATTATAGCAGTTTGAGCCGCGACCGGTGCCGGAGAGATCCCGCGGGACTCCTACCGCGTCTCAGGTCCGGTGTGGCATACTCACTCGATTGAGTCGTCGCCGAAGGCTGGATGGAGAAGATGCCCAAACCGAAGCCAGACAGAAAGGGAGCCGGGACGCTATCGACGGCCACCGAGATTCGCGGCGCGCGGATGCACAATCTGCAGGGTATCGACTGCAGCATCCCCCGCGGCCGGCTCACCGTGATTACCGGCGTCTCCGGTTCGGGCAAGTCCACGCTCGCCTTCGACGTGCTCTACGCCGAAGGGCAGCGCCGTTTCGTCGAGTGTCTGAGCGCCTACGCCCGGCAGTTTCTCGAACGTCTCGAGCGTCCCGAGGCGGAGGCGATCGGCCACATCCAGCCGCCAATCGCCCTCAAACAGATGGGCGCGGTGAGAAACGCCCGCTCGACGATGGGCAGCATCACCGAACTCAGCGACCACCTGCGCCTGCTCTACGTCCACGCCGGGAAGGCCTTCTGCCCGGATTGCGGACAGGCTGCCGTGCGCACCGAGATGGCCGATGCGATCAAAGCGGTGCGCGCCTATCCCGCAGATGCCCGGCTGGCGATCGTCGCACCGTTCGCCGAACAACCGCGCGCCAAGGATCTCGAACTGCTCCTGAAACAGGGCTTCGGCCGGGTCCTCACCCGAAAGGGCTTGGTCGAGATCGAAGATGTCCCGCGCCGGGCGACGATTCGCGGTCTGGTGATCGATCGCGTCATTGCGGGCCGTACCCGGCGCCAACGTCTGGCCGAAGATCTGCAAACTGCCTGGAAAATCGGCGCCGGGCAGTGCCTGATCTACCCCCTGGAGCCCGGCGCAGCTGAGCGGCCTCTACGCGAGGGCCTCGCCTGCGGGGCCTGCGGGCGGAAACTCTCCCGCCCGTCGCTCGGACTCTTCTCCTGGAATAGCCCACTGGGAGCGTGCCCCACCTGTCAGGGGTTCGGCCGCGTCATTACCTTAGACCGCGAGAAGGTCGTTCCCGATCCTCGCCGAAATCTGCGCAACGATGCCGTGGTGCCCTTCAGCGTGCCCTCGGCCCGCGCCTGGTATCGCCGGATGCTCAAGGCCGCGCGCGAGGGCGATGTTCCCACGGATGTGCCGTTCGGCAAGCTCCCCAGCGCCCAGCAGGATTGGGTGATCAAAGGAGATGACGACTTCCCGGGCGTGGAGGGGTTCTTCGCCAAACTCGAACGCAAGCGCTACAAGATGCATGTGCGCATCTTCATCTCCCGCTTCCGCGGATACGTGACCTGTCCGGACTGCGGGGGAAGCCGGCTGAAGCCCGAGGCGCTGGCGATGAAGGTCGATGGGATCAACATCTCTGAGTTTCACGCACTGCCCGTTGACGAGGTGATCGCGAGGCTGGATCGGTTCACGAAGCGCGAGAAGGTCGCCAAGTCGGTGAAGCTGCTGCTCACCAACATTCTCGGGCGGCTCGACTACCTGGCTGATGTCGGGGTCGGCTACCTGGCCCTGGGACGGGCGGCGCGCACGTTGAGCGGCGGAGAGACGCAGCGAGTTCGGCTGGCCGCCGCCCTCGGAAGTTCGCTCACCGATACGCTCTACATTCTCGACGAACCGACGGTGGGCCTGCACGCCACCGATTCGATGCGCATGTTGACCGTCATGCACCAGCTGACGAACATGGGGAACACGGTGGTCGTGGTGGAACATGACCCGGGCATCATCTCGGGGGCGGACCATCTGATCGTGCTCGGACCGGGGGGCGGGTCCGAGGGTGGCCGCAAGATCTACGAGGGTGATCCCCGCCCGTTCCTCGCCGAGAACCCGCTCTTCTTCATCGCCTCTCCTGAGGGCTCATCAGAGGACGCGGCCCGGGCCCAGTTGCTGCACGAGCAGCGGCAACGCCGCCGCGAACTGCGCGGCGTGCCCAAGACCGCGCGCCGGCGGTCACTCAAGAACCCGTGGAGCGCCGAGGCGGTCACAACCTGGCTCAAGGAAAAGGCGCCGGTGACGCGAGGGCCTGCCGGCCCCCTCCTCCCGGGGCCCAGCCTGCGGCTCTCGGGTGTTCGCGCTCAGAATCTCGACATCCCCGAGATCGATCTGCCCCTGGGGCGCATCGTGGCGATCACCGGAATCTCCGGCTCGGGCAAGTCCACGCTGCTCGAAGGGGTGATCTATCGGAATTGGCTCCGCGCCTCAGGACAGCCGGTCGAGGATGTCGGTGAGGCGCGGGCGATCACCGGATTCGAGCACATCACTGAAGTCCATCTGGTCGGTCAGAGCTTCCTGGGCCGCTCGAGCCGTTCGAATCCGATCTCATTCGTGCAGGCCTATCCGGAGATTCGCAAGCTGCTCGCCACCTCGATCGGCGCCCGCCATCACGGCCTGGCGCCGGGCGCGTTCTCCTTCAACACCCCCGGCGGGCGCTGTGAAACCTGTCGGGGCGTCGGCACCCAGACGCTCGAGATGTACTTCCTGCCGGACGTGCAGGTCACCTGCGAGGCCTGCAACGGCCGCCGCTTTCGCCGGGAGGTTCTCGAGGTTACCTGGCGCGAGAAGAACATCGCCGACATCCTGGAGATGACCGTCGACGAATCGACCCGCTTCTTCCGCAAGGAACCGAAGATCGTAGAACGCCTGGGGCCGCTCCGGGAGGTGGGGTTGGGCTACATCACGCTCGGGCAGAGCACCGCAACCCTAAGCGGCGGCGAGGTGCAGCGGCTACGCCTCGCATCCTTCTTGGCGAAGAGCCACCGCCGTGAACGGCACCTCTTCCTCTTCGACGAACCCACGACGGGGCTGCACGCGCGCGACATCGAGAAGCTGCTCAAAGCTCTGCGCTCGCTGATTGCCCACGGGCACTCGGTGCTGGTGGTCGAGCACCACCTCGATCTCATCCGGGCTGCGGACTGGGTGGTCGATCTGGGGCCGGGCGCCGGTCCCGAGGGCGGACGGGTGGTATACGAGGGAAGGGCGCACACGCTTCTGGCCCATCCGCACAGCCTCACGGCCACGGCCTTGCGCGAGCATCTCGAGCGAACGATGTAGTTAGGCTTCGAGTTCGACGTTCCAGTACCGCTCGGAGATGAACTGCTCCCACGCCGCCTTCCGCTGCGTGATGGGAATGGTGATGATGGGCGTCCAGTGCGGTTCCTTTGGCACATGGACGAGGTGCATTCCCGAATCTCTCAGCGTTCGGTTCGCCTTTCGCCGGTTGCAGCCCAGGCAGGCAAGGACGCAGTTGTCCCAGGTCGACAGGCCTCCCCGGGAACGCGGCAGAACGTGGTCGATGGTGAGGTCGGCGACTTTGGGTCGGGCACCGCAGTACTGGCAGCGGTTGTGATCCCGCCGGTAGATGTTGCGCCGGGAGAATGGGACGCGGCGGTCCGGAAGGGCCTCGTAGTTGGTGAGGACGATGACTTCGGGCACTTTGATCCGGAGGCGAACCGTACGGATGCAGGGATCCCCGTCGGGGACCTGCAAAGAAGTCCACGAATCAAAGTCGTGCGTCTGGCTGTCCTCAGGGTCAAACGCCCGTGCGGCGGCCCGGTAGATCATGCAGATCGCGGTCCGCACGGTCGTCGTTCCGATCGGATACCAGCTGCGGTTTAGGACCAACGCAGCATCGTTCAGCACGGCAACCGCTCCCTTCGCTGGATCGGATCTGTCGGTCGGGGTTGCTTTTACGCGCAGCCATCCGCTGCCCAGCTGAAGCGCCCGACCGTACAGACGGTCCAGACTGCCTTCGGAAGTATAGCACAGCCGTTTCCTATTTCCAGAGCAACTCGCCCCTGACCCGCCTCCGGGGCACACTCTCGAGGGCCGGGTGATTCTAGTTTCGGTGTCAGTTCTTGGGGAAGGGTCCACGATGCAGAAAGCTCTGCCTATGTCCGGTCCTCTAAGCGGGTGAGCTTACGGTAGGACTCCCCAGGGAATCCAGCAATCGGAACACGCTCCCCTGCTTCAAATGCACTCACTGCCGGGTTCGATCGGACTCGGATGAGGTTTTGGCAGAGGACACCGCTGGACTAATGGTACTCGCTCTCGCGATCCACCCCGTATGCTGAGTCTGACTCCGTGCCCGCATCCTCTTTGGTTCGAGTCCGAACACGCGCGAGAAGCAGCCCGACCACGAGGATCAACAAGACCACCAACCATCCAAAGACGACTTCTTGGGACCGTAGGCCGGCATCACCGTACGGTTCCTTCCATCGCGCGACGACTTCCGAGCCCAAGAGCCACAGAATGGCCACCGGGGTGATGAGCATTACACAGATGTTCCACCACTTGCCGATACCGAAATCGGAGAGCTTGTTGACGTATTGGCGCATGCGTTCGCTCTTGAAGTAGTAGGCGATCAGGATGCACTCCCCCAGTACCACCAGTGACAATCCGATCTGATTCATGAAGCGGTCAACGATGTCCAGCCAGTGCAGGCCGACACCAAAGGTGAGCGGCATCCCCAGGCACAGCGCGATACCGCCCACGGTCAGGTTGGTGCGGCGGTGCGACCAGCCCCACTTGTCCATCGCCGCGGCCGCCACCGCCTCCACCAGCGAGAACGCCGAATCGATCGCCAGCGTGAGCAGCATCAGGAAGAAGAGGATGCCGAAGAGCTGCGGCATCGGCAGGTTGTTGATGATCTCCGGATAGGTGACGAACACCAGCCCGGGACCGCTGGCGACTACATCGCTGACGGGGACGCCGGCGAGCTGGGCCTTATAGCCAAGCGCACCAAAGACCGCCAAGCCTCCGATAAACGCCGTCATGACATCGCCAATGCCGATGATGAACGCGCTCTTGACGATGTCGGCTTTGCGCGGCAGAAAACTCGAGTAGGCGATCATGATGGCGAAACCGACCGACAGACTGAAGAAGACCTGGGTGTAGGCTGAAAGCCACACCTCCGGCTCAAGGAGCTTGGCAAACTCCGGCGTCAGGTAGAACCGCAATCCATCGCCTGCACCGTCGAGGGTCATGCCGCGGACAACGAAGATGAGCAGAATCGCCCAAGGAACCAGGACGGTGAAATAGACCACCTTGCCGACCGTCTTGGTGCCTTTCCAGATCGAGAGGACAATCCAGATCCAGCTGATGATCAGCCCGATGAAGATCCACGGCATGAACGAGCCCAAAGCCCAGGGCCGTGCTCCTTCTCCGGTGACCTGGGTGATACCGATGGTGGCATCGAAGAACGCGCTGGGGTTCTCGCCCCACGCCAGAGTCGCCGAGTGCCACACGTAGTTCAAGCAGTAGCTCATGAGGACGGCGTAGTAGGTGCAGATCACGAAGCCGACCCCCGTGGCAAACCAGCCGAACCACTCCATCTTCGGGTGGATCTTGCGCATCGCCTTCGGGGCGGCCCCTTGCGTGGAATGGCCAAGACCGAATTCGAGAATGAGCAGCGGGATACCGGCGGTGAACAGCGCGAAGAAAAAGGCGACCAAGAATGCGCCGCCCCCGTTTTGGTAGCAGATGTATGGGAAGCGCCATATGTTGCCCAGCCCGATGGCCGAACCGATGGCGGCCAGTACAAACGTGCGCCGTGATGACCAGTGTTCACGCTCCTCAACACCGGAGCCAACGCTTGTTGCGCGCATTTGGCTACTCCTTCCCGGGCGAGCATGGTCGCCGCCGTGCTTCAATCAGTCACGCATCTGGTGGGCATGAGCCCTCTCCGATTGCTTTATCCCGCAAGGTGATCCCGGAAGCAACCGTATTCCCTGTCGTCTGCCAAAACCTCGTCAGCACTCCGGGCGAGACAGATCACCAGCCGGAGAGAATCAGCGGATCTTCTCGCTGGCGAAACCCACGCGGAGAGCTTGATATGCGGAGCCCCTGCCGCCTCCCGAAAACTCGAATGCAGCTAGTGCCATGCACCCAGAGATCACAGCTTGACCGCCCACCTCCCCTCTTTAATGAAGCTGGCATCGAAGGGCCTCAGGAGAACAGTCGCTCCTAGCACTTATCCTCAATCCCCCCCGGAATCATGGTATAATCTCCTCTTCTAGATGCACTCGCATCCGCTCACATCACCATGGAGATAACCGGTGAAACGAATAGCATTCTTCGTTCTGTTGGCCCTTCCGCAGCTGGCCTGGTCTCAAACCGAGGTCAGCGGTAGTCAATCGGGGGTCTGGGGTTCTGCTGGGTCGCCCTATCTGGTGACGGGAAACGTCACCATTCCGTCGGGCTTGGTCCTGACGATTGAACCGGGAGTAGAAGTCAACTTCCAGGGGCACTACAAGCTCACGGTCAACGGCAATCTCCAGGCAATCGGCGCTGCAGGCGACTCCATTCATTTCACGACCGACAATCCAACCACCGGTTGGGGCGGAATCCGGGTTGATTCGAGCCAGATGAGCAATCTGTCGTTTTGCCGAATCGAATACGGGAAGACTGCCGGAGATTATCCCGACATTCACGGCGGCGGCCTGGCGTTGCTGTATGCCGACGCACTGGTTTCAAACTGCACATTTGCGGATAACGATGCCACCGGCGACGATAACGGCATGGGGGGCGCAGTGTACGCAGCCGGCACAGGCAGTCCATCAGGACCTCTGACCCGATTCAGCGACTGCACATTCGTCAGGAATCACGCTTATGGCGAAGGCGGGGCAATCAAGTTCACCGGGGACATGAACACCGAGATGGTGGGGTGCGTGTTCATTGCGAATGATTGTGGGTATGGGGGCGGCGCCGTTTCCTGCTATGGGGTGACGGGAACCAAGATGATCAACTGCCTCTTTGCAGACAACTATACGATGTACTCCAGCGGCGGAGCGATCAATACCCTTGGATTCACAAACACCATCTATCTGATCAACTGCACCTTGTCAGGCAATACCGCGGTCACCGGTGATGGCGGAGCCGTGAATCTCGCCTACGCAACCGGGTACTTCTTGAACAGCATTGTCTACGAAAACCATGGAATGTACAGTGATGACATCTTCCTGGACTGGGGGGGAGAAGCCGAGATCTACTATTGTGACTTGACGATGCCCTCCGGAGCCACGGGCAGTAACAACATCGACGAGAATCCCAGGTTTGCCGACGCGTCCAATCTTGACTTCGAGCTCTTGGAAGACTCCCCCTGCATCGATGCCGGTACGGCATACTTTGCCCTGGGCGGGGAGGTCCTGATCGATCTGAGCCCGGATCAGTACCATGGCTCGGCACCTGACATGGGCGCCTTCGAGTACAATCCGGTGAGCGCCGCGCCGGAAGGGCCGTTGGCCGCCTGCAAGCTGGATGGGAATTACCCCAATCCATTCTCCCAGGGAACCACCATTCACTACCGGTTGTCTCGAGACTGTCCCGTGACGGTGGATGTGTTCGATGTCATGGGACGGAAGGTCAGGACCTTGGTCAAGACCTCTCAGGTGGCAGGCCCCCAATCCGTCTCCTGGAATGGCCGGAACGAAGCAGGCGAGAATGTAAGTCCGGGAACCTATGTTCTCAGGTTGCGGGCCGGCGATGATGCGAACAGCATGAGGATGCTGCTGTTGCGCTGAGATTTGACTGTGGATCCCGAAAACTCCTGTCGTTTGCCAAAACTTTGTCCGCGAAGCCCTGATGGAACTTACGGCTACGGTATGACATCCGACGTCCCCTTGTCAATCAGCAGCCTCTTCCAACATGAAATGAGCCTGTAGGATAGCGTG
>CAZTDY010000034.1:0-35847 GCA_964612295.1 uncultured bacterium
GCCCCTGGAGCATGATTGGGCAAACATCAGATCGAATTCCCGGGCCACAACCTAAACCGAAGGGCCCAGCCGTTCCATTGTGTCTAACCGCGACCGCGACCGCGTCTCATGCAAAGGCGCAACACACTGCAATTCAATCAGTTACCGGGCCACACCCTGGGCGGCTGCAGGCCTACGGCTTCCACCGGAGTCCCGCGGACCTGAATTGTGCCCCGGGGCACAGGGGCTTCCCTCGCCACGCATCTACGGCTATCCTCCCGCCGACTCAGAAGAAAGGAGCAGCCATGTCCGTCCCTTGGGAGCAGTTTTGCGAGCAGCTGATCGAGGAGCCGATTCTGGGGTTTCGGTTCGACGCAAGCCGGATGCCCGTTCAGAGAGCCGATCTGGAGGCCCTCAAGGGGCCCCTGGGCGCCGCCTTTGCCCAGATGAAGGCCCTGGAGGCCGGTGAGATCGCAAATCCCGATGAGAAGCGCCGTGTGGGCCACTACTGGCTCAGGGCCCCCGAGCGCGCCCCCGAGCCGGCGCTGACCGAGGCCATCACCGAGACCCGCGAGCGCATCAAGGCCTTCGCGGGGCAAATCCACGCCGGCAAAATCGCTCCGCCGGGAGCCAACGCGCCCGCCCGGTTCACACAGCTTCTGCTCGTGGGGATCGGCGGCTCCGCGCTGGGCCCGCAGCTGGTCAGCGACGCGCTGGGCGGTCCTCAGGATCGGATGCAGGTGCACTTCATCGACAACACCGATCCCGACGGCATCGACCGCACCCTGGGCGGCCTGCGCGATTCACTCGCCGAGACGTTGGTGTTGGTGATCTCGAAGTCGGGGGGCACGAAGGAGACGCGCAACGGGATACTCGAGGTAGAGCACGCCTTCGAGCAGCAGAACCTCCCCTTCGCCGCGCAGACGGTTGCGATCACCGGCGAGGGCAGCGCTCTCTACAAACAGGCCAAGGACCAGGGCTTTCTGGAGATCTTCCCCATGTGGGACTGGGTCGGGGGCCGGACGTCGGTCACCTCGGCCGTCGGCCTGTTGCCGGCCGCGCTTCAGGGAATCGATATCGATGCGCTCTTAGAGGGCGCCCGCCGCATGGATGAGCTCACGCGTCTGGAGGATCCCGCGCGAAACCCGGCGGCCCGCATGGCTCTGCTGTGGCACCTGGCCGGCGGCGGCCAGGGAGAGCGCGATATGGTCATCCTCCCTTACAAGGACCGCCTCCTTTTGATGGGCCGCTACCTTCAGCAGCTCATCATGGAATCGATCGGCAAGGAGAAGAACCTGGCCGGTGAGACCGTCCACCAGGGCCTGGTCGTCTACGGCAACAAGGGTTCGACAGACCAACACGCTTATGTGCAGCAGCTCCGCGAAGGCGCGGACAACTTCTTCGTCACGTTCGTCGAAGTGCTGCGGGATCGCGCCGGCCATTCGATCGAGGTCGAGCCTCGGGTGACCTCGGGTGACTTCCTGCTCGGCTTTCTGCTGGGCACCCGCGAAGCGCTGAGCGACGCGGGACGCGGATCGATGACGATCACGATCGCTGAAACCAACGCTCTCTCCCTGGGAGCTCTCATCGCGCTCTTCGAACGAACTGTTGGCTTCTATGCGTCCTTGGTCGGCATCAACGCCTACCATCAACCGGGGGTGGAAGCCGGAAAGAAAGCGGCGGGGCAGGTGCTGGAGCTACAGGGTCGGATTCTTGCACTCTTTGCGGAAGCGGGAGCGGAGGCCCTCACCGTCAACGAGATCGCATCTCGCTTGGAGGCTCCCGATCGTGCCGATCTCATTTTTCA
The DNA here is from genome assembly GCA_964612295.1 of uncultured bacterium. GTDB lineage: Bacteria > Eisenbacteria > RBG-16-71-46 > CAIMUX01 > WJJG01 > CAYQJL01. The sequence continues at coordinate 1,787 of CAZTDY010000034.1, forward strand.
CCTGGTGGAACACCTATCGGCCAACGGGCGTCTGCACACGATCAGGGCTGATCAGGTGGCGGAGAGTCGGTACAGCCCAGTGTAGCCGCACGGGCGGCCCCGGCAGCGATGCAGGTGGGTGGCCGACGCTGGAGGGTTATTGGGGCGAGGCGAGCGAGTCGCCGCCCCCCAGAGCATCAAGGATGTCTCGGAAATCCTGGTAGGTCGAGAGAGGCCGGAGCAGGTTGTCACAGATCAGTCGGTCGCGATCCGTCAATCCATGCGTCGTCGCTTCCCGCAGAACATCGATCGCCTCCTCATGACGCTCCTGCTTGGTGAGAACCCGAACAAGTTCATGATGCAGGCGCCCCTCCTCGTCAACCAGATCACGAATGCCCCCCCTCAAGAGGTTCTCGGCAGCCTCCAGTCGATCGAGGCGGCGCAGTGCAAAGGCATGGGCCAACACTTGCGACACTGACGACGATCCGAGGGAGACCGCTCTTTCGAACGCCTGCTGCGCGTCTTCCCATTGCTCCGCACCAAAGAGGAGATGCCCTCGAATCACGGCCTGCGTCGCAGCGCCGCGGCCATTGCGCCCCTCTTCTGCCAGGGCGCCGGCTTGCGGCCGCAGGCTTAGTTGCACCAACGCCCAGATCTGTTCTTCGAAGTCGCGATCCGTTGAAGCGGGGCGCTCGATGCCGGACTTCCGCAGGACCTGGACGGCGCGGGTATGCGTCTGCCACGGTTCGATCCGACGGAAGGCCACTCCAAACATCCGGCGCTCCCAGGTCAAGGCCAGCGCATCGGCGTACCGCTGCAGGAAGATGTAGCTGTGGATTTGTCTGAGGATTCGTTTGTCGCCCCGGTCCTGGAGGGAGACGATGTCGTAGGCCGTGATTGCCTCCGCGTACCGTTCGAGGCCAAACAGAGCATCCCCTCTGACGGCATGACCTTTCCAGCTGTCCGGGCTTCGCTCCAGATGCCTCTCCAGCCAGGGGAGCGCTTCCTCATGGCGCTCTAGACCGACCAGGGCCTGCCCCATGCCGAACGTCGCGACGGGGCTGCGAGGGATCGCCTCCGCGACAACCTCATAGATGTCGAGCGCGCGCTGCCAGCGTTGGTTTCCCAGCCTGGCGGAGGCCATGACCAATTCAGTCTCGAAGTAGAGGTGATCGGCCGGGTTGGGCAGAGAGCTGTAGAGCTGGTTTGAATTCGGAACCGAGGCCGCGATGTATCCCAGGCTCTCGAGCTTCTCCTTTTCACGGTTGGTCAGGCTGCGCTGCTCGGACACCTCGGTGGTCCCCCAGCGTGCCCGGTATTCCGTCAGCTTCGATGCGAGATTGCGCGCCTTGCCACCCTGCGCTTCGGCCAGGTTCTCAAGCTCGAGAGGGTCGGCCTGCAGATCATACAGTTCGGGCACGGGCGCCTCGATGTACTTCCAATCCGCGGTCCGCCAGGCAAAGAGCGGGCTCCACTCGTAGCAGAAGAACGCGAGCATCGTCTCCATGTAGAGACCCGGGCGATCTTCAAGGACCTCACCCCTCAGCAAAGCGGCGAGCGAGGCGCCTTCGTCATCCTCGGTTCGCTCAAGGCCCAACAGCGCCAGCAATGTCGGGAAGATGTCGACGGTGCCCACCAAGGTCGAAGTCCGCTGGCCATCTTGCTGTCCCGGGGTGCGCCAATAGAATGGCACCTGCACGTCGTTCTCGTAGAGCAGCAAACCGTGATCGTAGTAGCCATGTTCGCCAAGGCTCTCACCGTGGTCGGCCACGATCACGATGTGCGCATTGGTCGAGAGATCGTGTCGATCAAGCGCCGCCAGCAGGTCTCCCACGCTCGCGTCCATCGCGCTGATCTCGGCATCGTACGGAGTCCCGCGCGTGGCGGAGGCAAACGGCTCGATCGGCTCGAACGGCTGGTGTGGATCGAAATAGTGCACCCATAGGAAGAGAGGCCGTTCTCGAGTGTCCGGGTGTGATCTCGTTGAATCAAGCCAGGCGATTGCACGCGCCGTCGTGTCGTGCGCCCGGCGTTCCTCCTCAAAGTCATCGTCGTAGTGATCAAACCCCTGGGAGAGTCCGGCCTTCTTGTCCAACACGAATGCGCTGAGAAACGCCGCCGTCGTGTAGCCCCTCTCCCCGAGGATCTCGGTCAAGGTCACGCACTCGTCCGAAGCTCTGAAGGTCCCGTTGGCGCGGACACCATGCCGCAGGGGCGTGAGCCCGGTGAGGATGGTGGCATGGGAGGGAAGGGTACATGCAATTGGCGTGACGGCGTTGTCGAACTGGGTGGCGCTGGCCGCGAAACGGTCGAGGTTGGGCGTCGAGGCGAGCTCCCTGCCATAGGAGCCCATATGATCCGCCCGGGTGGTATCCAACGTGATGAGGATGACATGTGTCGTGGGCCGCTCTCCCAAGTCGCAGGAGAGGCCACCGAGGCAGCCCAGACCCACGACACAGGCAATGACAGGAACGGCGTGGGCACGGATCCACCTGAGACCACGGAGGCGGTCTCGCCCGCCGAATGGGTGGCGTTTCCGTACGTCCATCAAGTGTCCAAAACTCCTGCCGCAAGCCGTCTCTAGAGAGCCTTCATCCCGGCAATCCTAGCACACCTTCATACTTAGCAACGCTGAAAAGCCCTCGATATGGTAGAATTGGACTAGGAATGCCTCGTCCGAGGCTTGCCGATCATGACCTGGCTTGAGGGAGGAACTACGATGAAGGCAACTGCCGGTCATCCCCGCGTCGCCACGATCTTCTGCTTGCTGATGCTCGTGGGCCTGCTCACGGCCTCTGCGCCCTCGGCCTGGGCCCAAACCTACAAAGACGTGGCCGAGGCGCCCCCGGGAACCGTCACATTGCCTCAGGGCCTGACCCCCGAGGAGATGCTGATCCTCGACGAGATCGGGCTCACCCATCGCGAGACGCCGCCCCCGACGAGCCAGCCGGTTCGCCACGTGGCCGAATTCGAACCGATGCAGGGGGTGATGATCGCCTGGCCGCTGGGCATCAGCACCTCGATCGTGCGCGAGATCGCGGAGAACACGATCGTCTACTGCATCGTCACCTCGAGTCAGCAGGGCAGTGCGCAGTCCTCGTTCCAGAACGCCGGCGTCAACATGGACAACGTCGTCTTCTTCAACGAATCAACCGACTCCTACTGGACCCGCGACTACGGCCCCTGGTACATCTTCGACAATGATCTCGCACCGGGCATCGTCGATGTGATCTACAATCGTCCCCGCCCGAATGACGATGAGATCCCCACTGAATTCGCGGCCTTCCTGGGCATCGACGCCTACGGTCCCGATCTCATCACGGCGGGCGGCAACTGGATGTGCGATGGACACGGGATCGGCGCCTCGTCCGATCTCATCTGGGATGAAAACCCCGGACACACGCCCGCGGAGATCGATCAAATCGTCTCGGACTACCTGGGCATCCACACCTACCACGTGGTTCCCGATCCCAACAATACGTACATCGACCACATCGACTGCTGGGGCAAGTTCCTCGCGGTGGACAAGGTGCTCATTCGCGAGGTGCCGCCGTCGCACGCGCAATACGACGAGATCGAGGACACCGCCGACTACTTCGCCAATCAGGTCACCTCGTACGGATGGCCGTTCGAGGTGGTGCGCGTCTACACGCCCAACAACGAGCCCTACACCAATTCTCTCATCATCAACAAGAAGGTCCTGGTGCCCGTGACCGGCAGCAGCTGGGATGATGAAGCCCTGGCCAGCTACGCGGCAGCGATGCCGGGCTACGAGGTGCTGGGCTTCACCGGCTCGTGGCAATCCACCGATGCACTGCACTGTCGTGCCAAGGGCGTCGCGGATCTCGAAATGCTCTATGTGTGGTCGCGCCCGATGCTGAACACGGCCAACTCCACGGACCCCTATGAGGTGGCGGCCGAGATCGTCGACCACAGCGAACTGGGACTGGTCGCCGACCAGCTTCGGGTCTATTGGCGGACCGGCGGCTCCGGACCGTTCAGCTACGAGGTGATGAGCGCGATCGCCGGTACCGACTCCTTCTACGCAGCGATTCCCGCCCAGCCGATGGGCACGACGGTTCAGTACTATGTTCACGCCGAGGACTACTCCGGCCGCGCACAGGACTTCCCCATCGTGGGGCCCGACGGACCGTTCGAGTTCGTCATCGAAGAGGATCTGGTGCCTCCGATGATCAGCGGCACGACCGAGCTGCGCAGCACCGACGACACCGCCGGCCCCTACGTGGTGGAGACAAATGTCACCGACAACATGGGTCTGGGGCAGGTCACCCTGCTCTACCGGATCGATGGCGGCGCGTTCACCGAGGTGGAGATGACTGCCGCCTCGCGCGGCACCTACACCGGTGAGATCCCGGGACAATCGCAGATCAGCTTCGTCGAGTACTATGTCCGGGCGACGGATCAATCGAACAACGAGACAACCGATCCCGCCGATGCGCCGGTGACCTGTTTCGCTTTCTACGTGGCGCCGGTGACGATCTACCTGGCGGCGGACATGGAGGGTGGTTCGGACTGGACCCATGGTCCCGTGACCGGTGGCTTCGGCGACCAGTGGCATTTGAGCACAACCCGAAACCACACCTCCGGGGGCGCGACCAGCTGGAAGTGCGGCGACACGGGGGCCGGTGATTACGCGGGCTCTCTCGACGCCGGTTTGGTCACCGAAACCTGCCCTCTCGGACTCGACTCCGAGCTCACCTTCTGGCAATGGATCGAGGCCGAGACGAGTTCCTACTATGTCGGCTACGCCTATGATGGCGGTCTGGTCGAGATCAATACCGGCGGCGGGTGGGAAATGATGACGCCCGAGGGCGGCTATCCCTACCTCATCCGCAATACCGGCGGCAGCGGGCCCTTCGACCCTGAGACCGGAGTCTTCTCGGGCAGCCAAGGCTGGCATGAGGTCAGCTTCGACCTGTCGACCTATGAGGGCGACGCACAGTTCCGCTTCCGCTTCGGGTCCGACGGGAATACGGGGGGCGAGGGCTGGTACGTCGATGACATCACCGTGGATGGATTCGAGATCTCCGGCCAGGGCATCGAGAACGGACCGCTCTCCGAAGCGACTCGCCTGATGCTGGTTACGCCCAACCCCGCGCGTCCGGGCACAGAAATCGCCTTCCAGGTGCCCCGGGCCGGCGCCGTCCAGCTGAGGCTCTTCGATGCTCAGGGGCGGGTGCTCGCCTATCTGATGGACGGGGATGCGGCGCCGGGCGTCCATCATGTTCGGCTCCCAGGAGCGGCGGGCGGTGACGGCCGCGGGCCTCTGAGCGCCGGAATGTACTTCATCCGCCTCGATGTGGGGCCGGAATCGGTGATCCACCGGTTCGTCCTTTTCCGCTAGTATCAGTGTCTTGAATCGAGTATCAGGGGCCTGTTGCCGACATTAGGCAGCAGGTCCTGATACTGGTTGCCCGTATTTGAGTCCGGGAGGAGATATGCAGCTGCAGTCGCGCGTGCGCTACGGCCCACTCTTGGTTCTGATCTTCTGCCTGTCGGGAGCCAGTGCGCTCGCGTACCAGGTCTTGTGGTGCCGTCAACTCACGTTTGTCCTCGGCGGCTCCGCGATCGCGGTCAGCACCATTTTGGCCACATTCATGGGTGGCCTGGGACTCGGGGGCTGGATTGGCGGACGGCTGGCCGATCGCGTCGGCAACACACTGCGCTTCTACGCTCTGGCCGAGCTCCTGATTGCACTGTCGGCGCTGGCGACGCCCTTTCTTCTGTCGACTTCGGGATCGGTCTACCTGGGGCTGTACAGCCTGTTCAGTGGGCAACCGGCCCTGGTGACCACCAGTCGGGCGTTGGCCACGGCAGTCATCCTCATTGTCCCGACCACCATGATGGGTGCCACCCTGCCCTTCATGGCCCGCTTCTACATCAGGAGCATCGACTCCCTGGGGCGCGGCCTGGGCACGCTCTACGGCATCAATATCTTCGGCGGCGTTTTGGGCGCCGCCCTGGCGGGATACTACTCGATCCTCACCTTCGGGGTGTGGAACACGTTCCTCTTGGCCGTTGCCGTCAACCTGATGGCCTCCCTCACGGCGCTGGTCCTCTCCTTTGTCGCACCCCACCAGCAGGCCGAAGCCGAACCGAAACCCATCGCGGACGAGTCGTCCGATGGTCCACCCCCGACCCGGGCCCAGGCTCGTCCCAGTACGTTCTTGCTGCTGGCCATGGCGGGGTTCTTCGTGTCCGGGTTTACCGGACTGGCCTATGAGGTTCTGTGGACCCGGGCCCTCAATTTCGCGATCGGCAACAGCGTGTTTGCGTTCACCACGGTTCTGGTCGTCTTCCTTCTGGGGCTCTTCCTGGGATCTGTGCTGGCCGGGGTGTATGCGGACCGCAGCCGCTCTCCCCTCGTCTTCGTGGGGTGGATTCAGCTATTGGGCGGCCTCTCCATGGTGGCGGCTTTCGCCTTTGCGGACAAGCTGCCGGCCCTCACCAGGACAATGGTCGATCACCTGGGCGCCGGCAATGTCCTGGCCGATGCCTTCACCAAGATCATCCCAACCTCTGCGGCACTGCTCCTGCCCACGATCATCCTGGGCTTCACCTTTCCTTTCTTGATGAAGTCGACCGCCCGGCGGTTGGAGGCGTTGGGACGGAGGCTAGGTGACGCCTACGCGGTCAACACCGTGGGCGCGATTCTGGGATCGCTCGCGGCAGGATACCTCTTGCTGCCCGCGGTGGGCATGGTCAAGGGCATGTTGCTGGTGGCCCTCGTCAACGTCCTCATGGCCTTGGCTCTCTTCCTGGGCAGCGAACAGGGTCGGTCCCGCCGGATCCTGGTGCCGGTGTCAGCGATCGCCGGAGCGCTCCTGCTGATTGGGGTCTTCGTCCTCAATCCGCGCCCCCTGATCGAGAGCCTGCCGGTCGTGAAGAATCGCAGTGCAGAGATTCTCTCCTATGAGGAGGGGCACACCGCAACGGTGACCGTGGTGAAGGAGACGACAAGAAAGGACGGCTTCAAGAACCTGTCGCTCTACATCAATCTGTTGGGCGCCAGTGTGACCGATAACAAGTACTTCCATCAGCAATACTACACCGTGCTGTCCATTCTGCCGGCCGCGCTTCATCCCGACCCCAAGCGGGTCTTTGTCGCGGGACACGCATCCGGGGTGACCACGGGTGCGGCGGCCGTGGATCAGCGTACCGAGAAGGTGACCTGTGTGGAGATCTCGCCGGAGGTCATCCGCGCGGCAGAGCTTTTTGCAGAGTACAACTTCAATGTAGCGGAAGACCCGCGGGTCGAGATTCTTGCGGATGATGCACGGGCCTACCTGGCCACGACCGAAGATCGATACGATCTACTGATCACCGACTGCTTCATCTCCGCCGTGACCGGGACGGCCGCGTTATACAGCCGGGAGTACTTCGAGCTTTGCCGGAGCCGGCTGGCATCGGGCGGGTACACGAGCATTGGCGTCGGCAATCTGACCGGGACGGGTCGTACGGTGGCCATGACCTTCTGTGACGTCTTCCCGCATGTCGCCGTATTCCGCATGCCCAGGGGGTCCTGGTACAACTATGTCTTCCTTCTGGGAGCCAACGAGCCTTTCGCGTTCGAGGCGGAGGCAATGGATGAGGCCTATGCTCAACCGGCGCTGCTCACGGAGCTGGAACGCTATGGGCTGGGCAGGTCGGGAGTCCTCACGGGAGGATATGTCTGTGACAGTGGACCATTAGTAGAGCTGCTGGAGGGCACCCAGATCTGCACTGACGATCTGCCGGTGATCGACTTTCAGGCCGTGGCGTGGGCCGAGGGGTTTGTGGCCAATCTCCAGCCGGCGGCACAGCGCGGTATCGGATGGCTCAGGCGCAAAGAGGGCGGCCCCATGCCGTTCCCGTGGGCCGATGACGCCCGCCCCCGGGATTGGAAGGAAGAGCCTCGCGTGCGGCCCGGGGCAGGAGTGAAGCCCGCCGGCTAGACGGGTCGTCGACTCCTACGGCTGCCGAACGTTGTCTACGTAGAAGGTCCCCGGTCCGTCGTTCCACGACGCGAAGCTCACGTGGGTGACCTCTTCCGGAATGGGCGACTTCTTGGTCTTGTAGGCCTTCACCCGAATCGGGGTGTCGTGCACGCCCGGAAGCGAGACCTCGTAAAACCCTTCCGCGATATTCACATCCACGCGAACCGTGTACCAGTGTTTCAGATCGAGTCCCTCGATGAGCACGGTGCGGTCATCCCAACCCCGCCCGGCACCTTCGTCAACCGCATAGCCCTCGAGGGCGAACAGGTTCATCTTGCCTTCCTGCTCCGCATTCATGAAGCCGAGGAACACGAAACGTTCGGCTCCGTTGCCGTTCGGCCCCCGTCCCTTGACGGATGAGTCTCCAAGCATCTGGAACGCTGAGCGATTGAAAGGCGGCAGGATTTCCTTCACATAGAGATCCCACTGAAGCGCAAGTGATCCGGTTTGGGAAGAACTGAGCGCTTGCGACACATAGGTGTTGAACTCGGGGCTGGCCTTGATCATCGCCTTGTGCGTGGCGTTTCCCCCGACCTTCTTGGTGCTGAGCTTGAGCAGCAGGCGGCCTTCCTTACCGTCGCGGCGGCTCTCATACCACCCCTGAGGATCTTCGCGGCTGCGGAGCGCTTGCCCGTTTTCGTTCGCCTCGAAGTCGCTATCCACAAGCAGGGCCTGTCCCTGGGCGGCGGCGCCGGCCGGGCCATGGCTTCCGGGACCGGTCACATCGGCGGCAACCAGGAGCAAACCTACCAGAATCGCACTCAACCAGATGGTGGCACGCATTTTCATCAGATCCTCCGTCTTCCTGCGCTTGTGGCGTGGCCCCGGTCGGCACGAGCCGACCATCAAGGCCTGGCGGCAGCCCTGGGCTACCGTAGTCCGGAATCTTAGCCGATTGCGGCGGACAAGGGAACCCCACCCCTAGGCCTGCACGCGGCCGCCTCAGCGCGGATCCGTCCGCCCGCCCACCACCACGGTCACCTCTCCCTTGACCTTCGCAGAAGCGAACTGCTCGGCCAGTTCCGATAGCGAGCCGCGGTAGATCTGCTCGAACTTCTTGGTGAGTTCCCGGCAGACAGCCGCCGGCCGATCCCCCAGGATCTCGTGGCATTCGGCCAGGAATTTAGCTAAGCGATGGGGCGACTCGTAGAATACCAAGGTGTGGACCTGGTCTTTGTCCATCTCCAGAAATTTGCGGCGGGCTCCACTCTTGCGGGGGGCGAATCCCTTGAACGTGTAGCTGGAGGTCGGCAGGCCCGCATAGAGCAGGGCGGGCTCGACCGCACAGGCCCCGGGAAGGACCTCCAGCGGATGACCGGCGGCAATCGCGGCCTGGATGACGCGGTACCCCGGATCGCTGATCCCCGGATATCCCGCGTTCGAACAGAGGGCCACCGTCTGCCCGGCGCTCAGCAGTTCGAGCAGCTTCTCGGTCGTTCGCTGTTCATTGTGCTCGTGATAGGCCAGGAGTCGCGGGCGCGGATCTACACCCAGGCGGGAGAGCAACAGGCCGGTCTTGCGGGTGTCTTCGCACGCGATCAGGTCCGCCTCCCGAAACGCGGTGAGGGCGCGCGGCGTCAGATCGCCGAGGTTTCCGATCGGCGTGGCGATGATCCGCAGTCCGGCCATGACCTCCACCTCCACATGATTAGAAGTAGTACCAGATACTCTCGTACTCCGTCGGATCCTCGCCGATATTCTCGATGCGCTCCAGATACTCGAGGATGGGAACATCCGGACCGACATAGGTCTCGAGACTTCCCGTAATGTTCTTCTCCCACGGATGGTACTCGTACACACGAGAGCCATCGGGCAGGATCGAGAGGAGGTCACGATGCTGGGCCGCGCGCAGGTAGTTTTTGCCCAGGCCCGGAACGTTGAACACCGCTTCGTCGGTTCGCGAAAGCCCGGGCAGCAGACGCGCCTCTTCCTTCTGTTCCTGCAGGAGGCGCGCGACGGGCACGCGATAGGCGCGCATCTCGTCCTTACCCTTCACATTGAAGGTGTAGTAGGGATCGATGCCGATCAAGCGAAGAAGCCGGCGCAGCGTACAGGCCTCGAACCGGCGGGAGTTGAAGAAGGTGTAGACGAGCTGGTTGTAGACCGGGATGCGACGCGAACGCAGACGCTGAGCCGCGGACATCATGGCAGGGGTGACTTCATAGGGATGCTGCACATGGGTCGCCACGCAGACCTCCCGCCTGCCCGGGATCGAGTACAGCGAGAGAAGATCCGCCAATTCATCATCGACCCTCATCGGCACCGTCACCAGCGCCCGTGATCCGATTCGAATGCGCTCTACGGACGGAATCACCGCGAGTCGATCGAGGATCTGCCGCAGGCGTCCGGTCGAGAGAACGAAGGGATCGCCGCCGGTGACCAGAACTTCACGGATTGAAGGATGATCGGCGATCCACTCGATCGCGGCGTCGATCTGCGCCTGAGGCAGGAAGCCGCGCGAATCCATCGCGTTCTCGATCTCCCAGTTGCGCTGGCAATAGACGCAGATCTGCGGGCAGGTGTTGACCGGTTTGAGAATGCAGATCTGAGGATAGCGGCGCGTGATCAGGTCGATCGGTGAGGTGTCCTCCTCGCGCATGAAGTCGAGCTCGGATGAATCCAGTTCGCGAAGTTGACACAGGCCTTCAACGTAGTCGTCGGACGGAATCACCTGATGCCTGATCGACCGGTCCCGTTCGGACGGTCGATCATCCATGAGTGACGCATAGTATGGGGTCACCCCCATCGGCACATGCCGGTCCGCGGCCTTCACGATGGCATCCCGATCCCGCGGGGAGAGGTCCACGACCTTGGCCAACGTCTCGGCATCGCGGATCGTGTTTCTGAGCTGCCAGTGCCAATCGTCCCAGTTTTCCTCGCTCCCGCCGAACGCCTCGAGAATCCGATCGCGGCGGCGCACGCGGCGCGCGATGACCTCCTTGTCCATCCCCGTGGGATAGCGCTGAACGATGACGTCCAGGCCGGCCCAAAGCTCGTCGAGCTGCTGGGAACGCTCCTGCGCGGCCTGCCGGCCCTTGAGCTTGCTGACCGTCAGCAACCGGTCGGCCGGGCTCAGTCCCGGCCCGCGCCCGTGGATGCCCAGGATGATGTAGGACAGGTCCGCGTAGAATGCGGGGGTCAGATCGGGACGGGCCCGGCCCCGGGCCACGTCGGAGATTGCCTGCACGACGCTGAAGCCGGCCTTTGCATCTGAACGCCTTGAAATGAGGCCCTGGAAGGCCCGCACGCAATCTCGAACGCGAACGACGGGCAGACCCGCCTCCCAGTCCGCCCCGCTGAATGTGTCGAAGCGGATTTGATTGGCAAAACCGGAAAGTTTCGCCCGCAAGTGACCCAGATCATCGACCTCTTTGACCTCGTCAAAAAGGGCCGGTGCTCTGGATCGCAGATAGTCGGCATTGTACTTTGTCTTGTCGACCACGAGAACCTCCCACAGGGGATAGCAATTCCGGAGCGCTGGTCACGCTTGACCATCGCTCTACTGTTGTCGGGCCTCCAGCAAACGGGCAGATCGGCCCCGCGTGACTGCCTACCGGCGCTTCGGGGGCCGGCGGCGCAGGGCCTTCAGAGACCGAAGGTGACATCCATCCCACTCGTAGGCGAGTGGACGGCGTTTCACGGTAAGTCGACGTCCGAAAACGTAGCCTACCAATAGTGGCAGCGACACGCTGGGCTCTACCCAGGCCATCGCATAGCGGGCTGCCGATTTGATCTTTCCCCAGGAGCGCGCTTCGCTGAGCGTGGAACTCGAGAGTCCCCCGTCAGCAGTCACCGCGGTCGTCACCTGCAATGCGTAGTCGTGCCCGCGCTCCAGCCCGTATATGTAGCTCATCACCACAGAGTCGTTGATGTAGTTCTTCGGAACCCCTCCGGCGACATAGATCGCCGCGGTCATGGGCGATTGAACCACGATCTGGGTGAGTTCGTGATTGTCCTGGATCGAATCGATGGAAACCCCCGCCCGCTCATCCCGAAGGGCGCGGACGCGGTGTTCGGTGAGGCCGATCCCGATTGAGGAATCGTTGATCGCGGGAACCACCATCGGAATACCCATGCGGCGGCAGGTGACCACGATGGATTCATCATCGTCCAGCTGATCCGCAATGTGATCCATGAACTGACGGCTGGAGTAATTGCCCTCGGGCAGGTCGTCTGCCTGACGACCGATCCAGCTGTCGGTTTCCCAAAACATGTCTTCGTCAACATAGGTGTCGTAGATCCGATCGAGATGAAGATCCCGCAGCTCGGTGTCATCCGCGTCGGGTGTGCCCTTGAAGTGTTTGAATCCCCGCGCCTGATAGATGTCCTGATAGAGGATCGCCCCGGTGGAAACGAGGACGTCCACCCCACCGGCGGCGATGAGATCGCGGATCACCTTGCGCAATCCGGCGGCGATGAGCGGGCCGGCGAGCCCCAACATCACGGTCGGGCGCTTGGGATCGGTGTACATGCCTTTCAGCACCTGGGCGCAGAGTCCGACGTTCCTCGCCTGGATCGACATGTCGGCCATCGATTCGACGAGATCGGCGATTGTGCTGTGCTCACCCAGGGCCAGGGGACGGATCGGATCGGAGCAGACCCTGCGCTTGCGGGCCTTTAGGCGCGCCGGGAGCTTCTTGTAGGTGACCGAACCGTCTCTCTTTTTATGCAACATATCTGCCATTAGCGATCTCGTCCGGGGTGACTGGGCCTTCGGCCGCAGGTCGGGCCGAGACCCCCCAGGTAGGGATTGAGGTCCAACTTCTTCAAACATCATAGATTGCCGGATCCGGATTTTCAACCACGACGCGGCACAGTTTCGCCAACCGGTTGCGACCCTGATTGACAATGGAACCTGATCCAGCTAGCCTTTTTACTTATCCTTAGCCATGTGTACGTAACCAGGGGGGTAAAAACCCCGATGATTTCCGCCGAGATAGACTCGGTCAACCTGTCCGGAGGTCTCATGCGCAGCGTCATGGTGTTCCTTTTGATCGGTCTGGTGTTTGCAGTCGTACACGTCGCGGGGGCGGACTCGAATGCGGCCCCCGACTTCACGCTGGACACCCTGGATGGAAAGACCGTGAAGCTCTCGGAGGTTTACAAGGACGGCCCCGTCCTCCTCACGTTCTGGTCCACCTGGTGCAAGAACTGCCCGGAAGAGATGAAGCACTTCCAGCGGTTCTATGACCGGTACAAGGAGCAGGGTTTCACCGTCCTGGCCGTCTCGATCGACGGCACCAAGACCATCTCGAAGGTGAAGCCCTGGATCACCGGCCGACGTCTGAACTACCCCGTCCTGCTCGATCGGAAAGGCGACGTGAAGCGCCTGTATCACGTCAAGCCCGTCCCCCATTCCTTCGTGATCAATACGAAAGGCGAGATCGTCTACAGCCACGTCGGCTACCGCGCGGGCGATGAGACCGCCTACGAGAAGGAAATCAAGAAGCTGCTGAAGCAGTCTGCGGAGCAGGGATAGCCCACTCGCCTCCCGGGAGACCGGACGAGGCGCGCGCTGGCAACCCTACGGCACACATCCACCTTGCGGAAGGAGGAGAGCAAGTGAAGCGTCTCTTGCTCCTGGGATTGGCGTTGGGCGTTCTTGGAATCGGATGCGGCAAGGATCTGCCGGTGTCCGGTTCATCGGATGGGGAGTTTGAGCGCGTCGTGCTCACCGAACTCTTCACCTCCTTGGATTGCGCCAACTGCCCCGAGGCTGAGGAAGCCTTGGATCATCTCTACGATGAAGAAGGACCGGCCAGCCTCGCGGTCATCCACTGGCATCCGACCCGCACACTTCCCGATGCATTGGGCATACCCGAGAGTGATGATCGGTATGAAGCCTATGCTGCGAAGTACAGTGAGATCATCGGAATGCCGACCGCGATGTTCAACGGAATCGCCCCCATCATGGGCGGTACGGCCGATAGCTATGACCACTATCGCAACCGATTCGACAGCGAATCCGCCATCTCCGCCCAGACCCAAGTCACCCTGTCGCCCGTGCTGGTAGGAAGCAGCGTGCAGGTGGGGGTCGAGGTCGAGGCGGCCGATGCGCTGCTGCAAGAGGACTTCGATCTGACCGTCGTCCTGGTCGAGCACAAGGTTCCCAAGCCCGCCGGCGAGCCGGGTCCCGACACACTCAGCTTCGTGGCTCGCGTGGTGTCCGAACAGCAGATCACGGTGACCACACCAGCGGGCCAACAGCACGATACGTCGCTGACCGTCGATCCCTCCTTCAATCAGGATCAGCTCTACGTGGTTGCGATCCTCCAGGAGCCGGACTTCGGAGAGGTTGCGCAGTCGGCCATGGCCAAGGTCGAGGAGGAAGGTCCGGGCACCTACGGCTTCAGCTTCACCGCCCCCGACACCAGCTACGTGATCGAGGTGAGCGACGACCCCTTCTTCGCACACTTGCGATTCGAGAACACCGGCACATTGGGCGACACCCTGCGAATCGATCTGCCGGCGGACGATCAGAGCCTTCCCGCGGGATGGTCAGCATTCTTGTGCATCGAAGAGGGGCTCTGTTTCCCCACGCCCTACGATCACTACCTCACCCCCGCAGAGGTGGAAGAGCATCTGGTCATCGACCTCTATGCTCTTCAGCCGGGTGAGGGCTGGGTCGGCATCACCGTGCAGTCGCTCGGCGATCCGTCGCTGACCGACACGTTGCGGATTCACTTCTCGACCGAGTCGGCCGGAGGCTACAGCTTCACGGCCACCGCACCGATCACGAGTTTCCAGGACGTCCCGTTGGATGTGGCCGTCGTCGCCGACATGATTTTTGAAAATACAGGCGAAACGGATGACCTCCTCAGCATCGACATCGACACGGACCAATCCACCGTACCGGGCGATTGGGCCCTCTCCATCTGCGACAAGCGTGGCTACTGCATTGGACATCATCTCGATCTCCCCCTTCTGACGGGCGAGACGAACAACGACTGGATCATCGATTGTATTCCCGGCAGTGAAGGCAGCGCCCACATCGTCGTCACGGTGAAGTCCACGGGTGATCCCACGCAGACGGCAACCCTCACCTTCGACATCCAGACGGCCAGCTCCGCGGTCGGCTTCGACCGAACCGTCTTGGGCGAGATGTTCACCACTTGGTGGTGCCCCAACTGCCCGCAAGCGGAGGAGGCCCTCGACCAGCTCTACGACGAGGAGACTGCCGAAGCCCTGGCCGTGATCCACTGGCATCCGGCCAATGGCGATGTCGGCGGGCTGGGCATTGAAGAAACCGACCTGCGCGAGACCGCGTACAACGCACGCTTTGGCGGGAGCCCCGCCTGGCCGACGGTGATCTTCTGCGGCAACGAGCGCTTCGTGGGGGCCACCACCGTGGAGCAATCCTACGAGGACTACAAGGCCAGCTACCTCACCCAGGCCGCCACCAAGGTTCCGGTCGACGTCACCGTGCAGGCCAGCGCGACGGCCGAACAGATCGACGTCACAGTAGACATCGAGACGATCGCCGACATGGACTCGCGCGACCTGGATCTCCACGTCGTCGTGCTCGAGCATGAGGCGGAGATGCCCGTTCCGCCCAACAAGATCTTCAGCTATGTCGCCCGGCGGGCCAACGTCCATGCGGTCACCTTGACCGGTGGAGATAGCCCGCAGGTCACGAGCCAGTTCACGATTGAGGAGAGCTGGACTCTCGAACAATTCCACGTCGTCGCTTTCCTGCAGGAACAGGATTACGGCGAGGTTCTTCAGTCGGCGATGATTCCCCTGCCGCAGGGCTCTTTCCTGGCGGCGGGCGCTTCGCAAGAGGGCGAGAGCATAAAGTAGGGGGGTAGGCGCGTGCTAACAGGAGTTCGTGCACACGGGCGGATCGGTCGTTTGGCGGTGGGCGGGGCCCTCACGCTGCTGGTGCTGGGAGCGTTCGGCACCGAGAGAGCCGCGGGTACCGTCTCGGGCGGGAATCGTTTCGAGCTGTGGGTCGAAGATTCCCTCAGCGCCGCGGAGTACCTCAATCAGCTGGACGTGCACTATCAGTCGGAGAACTGGTTGGTCGGCGCCCGACTCGAGTTCGACGAGGAAACCACGTGGGACCCGGAGAGGGAAACCGAGCTCGTCCGGCGCTACGCCGAATACAGTGACGAGTACTTCTCCGTTCGCGGGGGAAACTTCTGCACGACCTTTGGCCGTGGCCTCTTGCTCAGGGCGATGGAGGAGGACGAGGTCCGTCTCGACCGCGATGTCGACGGGCTCAATGGCTCGGTCAACTGGAACCGGGTCTCGGGACAGGGCTTCGTCGGCCGGCCGCGAAATGATGACACGCTTGCGCGCGACGATCTCCTTTCGGGAGCGGAAGTCGATCTGCAGGTTGCCGATCCGCTCAGCATCGGGGGCGGGTACGTGCGCCTGGACGCCAGCGGCGACGCGGAAGCGCAGTTTCGCGGACACCGTCCGATCGAAGAGCTGGCCGGCGGTCGTCTTCAGTTCATCCATGGCGCACTGGATTTCTACGTCGAGGGCGCAAAACGAATGCGTCGCGGTGAGCGGGACCCACGAGGCGGCTGGACCGGAACGCAGGCCGAGGACGGAGAGGCCCTGTACGGGTCGCTCACCCTCGGCGTCCCCGGCTACGTGCTGCTACTGGAAGGAAAAGACTACGACCGATTCGACTTCGACTACTCCACGCCCCCACCGGCAAACAAAGAGGGCACCCCGATCAACAACGGCCGCGACGAACGCGGTTTCGGAGCGGTCCTGACCGCCAGTCCTCGATCGGACTTCACGATCGACGCCAACGGGTCCTTCGCCGAAGCGTCGGCCTCAGACGATGATGCCGAGCGCGGCGCCTTCGGCCTGACGGTTCGCAAGGACTGGTGGGGCAGCGGCTCGGTCATGCTCGGCGGGGATTGGATCGGCGAGAAACGTCTCGAAGGCCACGACGAACGCGAGTACTACGGCTTCACCTACGATGTCGGATACTACCTTACCGAGCAGATGTCGATCACCACCAAGGGGCATGTCTACGCCCGCAATGATTCACTGCAAGGGGCTCGCGACGAGTACACGGAGTTGACCGCGGACCTCACGTTGAGTCATGCCTCCGGCAAGTCGCTTACTCTCTCGGTGATCTCGGCGTCCGAGCCGGTGCGGGAGTACGACGGGGATGATCTGTGGTTTCTCGCCCAGCTGTCGATGACCTTCAGCTATAGCCATGAGGTGATCCTGAAGGTGGGAGAAGAGCGTGGCGGGATTACCTGTGCCGGGGGGGTCTGCCACTATGAGCCCCCGTTCAAGGGTGTGCGGATCGAATTCGTCTCGCGGCTGTAGGAACGCTTCAGGGCGAGGCTGCTGACCTTCTCAGGCGGCCTCCCCTTCCTCATTGACGCCCGCGTCCTCCGCCACTGCAAAGGGCACCTGGAAATCAAACGTGCTTCCCTGGCCGGATTGGCTTTCGACCAGGACCCTGCCCTCCATCAAGCTCGCCAGGCGGGTGCAGATCGCAAGCCCCAGACCCGTGCCGCCGTATTCCCGAGTGGTGGAACCGTCCACCTGTTCAAAGGCATCGAAGATCGACCGGATCTTCTCCGGCGGAATCCCGACCCCCGTGTCCTTCACCCGGTACTGCACGCGCACTTCGCCATCCACCTCGGCGCAGAGCGACACTTCGACGGTGACCACACCCGCTTCCGTGAACTTCAGCGCGTTGCCCAGAAGATTGGTCAAGACCTGCCCCACGCGCCCCGAATCGCCATAGACGAACGGAGGCACGTCCTCGGCAATTCGAAGGTTGAACGCGAGCCCCTTCGCTTCGACGCGGAGGCGAAGAGGTTCCAAGTACTCCTGAAGGGACTGACGCAGATCGAAAGGCGCTTTCTTGATCTCGAGTTTTCCGGCCTCGATCTTTGAGAGATCCAGAATATCATTGATCAGGTGGAGCAGAGATTCGCCGGATCGCTGGACGATTTGTACGTACCCATCCTGTTCCTCGGTCAATTCCGTGGTCAGCAGAACATCGGTCATCCCGATGATGCCGTTCATGGGCGTACGAATCTCGTGACTCATGTTGGCGAGGAATTCGCCCTTCGCCGATGCGCTGTGCCTTGCGATCTCCACCGCCTGGCGGAGTTCCCGTTCCGCCTGTCTGCGGAAAGCAATCTCACGAGCCAGGTGGTCTTTCTGCTGAATGGCCTGTTGATGCAGCTTCGACTCTCGATCCAGGCGAGAGCTCAGAAGCAGACTTCGGGCCGTGCTACGCACCACCAGAATCACCGCGATCAGAACCGCCAGAGCCAAGGCTCCCATTGCCACGAGAACCCGTTGCGGCGCGGGTCCGGGCAAGACGTCCTCCAAGGAGGTCAGATGCACCACGCGCAGGAGTGTTCCGGCCACTGGAGCCTGTACGAGGATCAGCTTCGCATTGTGTCCGACGGCCTCGGGGAGGGCGGTCACCACGGGATGATGAGGCGGGAGGACATTTTCCCCCAGATAGTTCTCCAGCCCCCGGGTGATGTGGGGCGCACGGGGCCCCACGATGAGTCGATTCCCAAGCGTGAGCCAGGCCATACGATCGGCGGGCAGGGTGTTGCGGCAGAACAATGCCTGAAGAGCATCGTCTGAGAGCTGCGCGATGACCCGGCCCACATAGCGTTCTTTGTAGTAGCACGGAACGGCGAGACCGACCGTCGGCTTCTCTCCGGCCGGACAGGCGGTGAACAGTCCCATTCGATCCGACGTCAGGTCGATCAGTTCACGCGAGCACTCGTCGACAAGCGTCGACTTGGGGGAATCGGGGCCCCGGGCAACCAGACACTTATTCGACGAATCAAGCAGCGCCAGGCAATCGTAGGTTTGGCTTCCATGAGCCTGCTTCGAGTCAATGAGCAGATCCATCCGCTCGGCGATCTCGAGGAGGCTGACTCGCAGGCCGTATTCCATCGACATCCCAAGGTCGCGGTTGTTGAAGTAGGTCTGGATCACCCCGTGGGCTGACAGGCTCTGCAGATCATGGTCGCGCTCGGTGAAGAAGTAGCTGAAGGAGGCGCCCAACTCGGCAGTCTGTCGCGCGTGCGTGTCCAACGCCCACTCGTGATGCACGAGCCGTGTGTCGTAGTCCTTGATCAGCAGATAGGTGATAAACGAAACCAGGATGCCGGCCAGCAGGACCAGCGCCCCCAACCGCCATTTCCCCAATAGACGGCACTCCGAGAGCGGTGAGGACTGCTCCGACGGAGGCCCAATCGGGTCAATCTTGACGGAGGAACCTGTCATTTCGTCTCGGCCATCCGGGTTGTCTGCGGATCACCAATCGTTCCCTCGAAGAACTCCGGATAATATTCCAAGGCCGTCGGGTAGTAGATGCGGACCAACTCCAGATAGTCGCCGCTATTCCACAGCTGGGCGAAGAAGGAGTTGAACGCCTCGCGCAGTTCGGTCGACTGCTGCGGGAAACCCACCCCCATCTCCTGAGGAGGAGAGACGGGCCCCAGAACCTTCACCATCCCCGGCCACTTGCGAAGCGCCACGAGTGCATCGGGCACGTCGAGGATCGTCGTCTCCGCCTTGCGATCGATGACCGCCGGCGCGAGTTCGTTCAGCAAGCCCTCGAAGAGAACCGCTTTTGCACCCAGTCTATCGAGGCTGTAGAGCGAGGGATCCAAACAGGTATTCGCCTTGCACAGGACGGTGCGGCCGCTCATGAGCGCCTGAACCTGCTGAATGTCGCCCTCCGCAGACCCGGAGGGGACGATCGGATCGAAGGGGCTGTCGCCTCGAGCAAGCAACCAGATCTGCGTGGGAAACGTTGCGTAGGAATAGTCCAGCACCTCTTCCCGCCAGGGAATGCGGGTAAGGCCGTTGGCGATGAGATCCCCGGTGACTGCAACAGCGTCCCCCAGTTGGACCTCCTGACCGTCGCGAATCACCTCGTGGCCGATCACGCTGGGAATCACTTCCTTCCAGTTGGTGCGGACGTATACGTACTCGACGCCAAGGTAGTCGGCGAAGAGCCTGATGACCTCAACGTCCAGCCCATCGTCGGCGCCGGTCACGAAGTTCGCATACGGCACGCCCAGGTGCAGGAGATAGCCGGATTCTTTGATGTCCGCCATGCTACGCGGGTGCTCGGAGGTCGCGACATCAGCTGCGGTAGCGGGCAGGGTCACCAGCAGCATCAGTAGGCCCAGCGAGAGGCCCGCGAGTGTCGGCACGGGCCACGCCCGGCGACGATGGGTACTGCTCATCATGATCCCTCCTCGACTGTAGTCAGTTCGGGCCAACGATCATTTCATGTGTGTGCCCCACCTTTGTGCGAAGCGCGGGGACTGTTGCTCATTTAGGTCGGCAACCCCCCGCTCGAACTCGACATTTACCCATATTCTCTTCGTCCCTTGAATGGCACAAATGGATAACATGCAGCCGTTTGCCTGACCTGTGCGGGTAGGGAGGAGGCCTGGGCTTCGCGTGGATCGGCGGACGAACCCCTTGTTTTCCAAGGGTTTGAGGAGGGTCCCCCCAGGAGGACGATCTGAAAAGGCTGATCTCAACCAGTCTACGAGAGCACGATACGCTCGGGGTGCGTGTAGATGTTCATGCGGTCTCCCCGCAGGAAGCCGACCAGGGTCATCTTCGCACGCTCCGCAACGGCGAGAGCCAGATCGGTTGGGGCGGAGACCGTCGCGAGAATCGGAATCGCGGCGGCCGCGGCTTTCTGCACCATCTCAAAGCTGGCCCGGCTCGAGGCGATCCCCAAAGCAACCTCTTCGAGCTTGCGGCCCAACAGCGCCTGTCCGACGGCCTTGTCCATGGCATTGTGACGACCGACATCCTCGGCGAACCCGAGTCGCTGCATGGTCAGGCTGTGCAAGCCCACGGCGTGCGCGCCTCCCGTGGAGGCGAAGAGCTCCTGCGATCGAATGGTCTGCTCCAGCAGTTGAAAAAGCGATTCGCGGGTGACCTTCACGTCATCTCGGCAAACCTGGATTCCTTGGGCGATATCCTCGAGCATCTCCTTGCCGCACAGACCGCAGCTGGACTTGCTCAAGAACGCGGCCTTGGGTGCGCCGCCGGGACTCGATCCGGGCGCCTCGGGAGTCAGGTAGGCCCGCACGCGATTCTGATTCCCGCTTTCGCAGAAGGTAATGGTCCGCAGGTCCTTCCCCGATCGAATGAGCCCTTCCGCGAGCAGGAGTCCGGCCGTATGGGCGATCTCGTCACCGGGCGTGCGCATCACGACCATCCAGGGTGCCTCATTGACCTGCATCTCGAGAGGCTCTTCATGCGCCACGAGATCCTCGGTCTGCGTGATTCGGTCCCCGCGAACCTGCGTCACAGTCCAGTTGACGGTCTTCGCTTCCACCCTCTTCTCCTCGGTGATTGGGGGCTCGCGCTATGCGCCGCCCTGGTCCAACTCCTGGTTGAGTGAACCGGTTCGGTAGCCTTCGAGATCGATCGTGACGAACGTGTAGCCGATCTCCTTCAGTGCCTTCGCCGCCTCCTCGCGCAGGCGGGGATCGGTAAGCGTGCCGATGTCCGCCGGGGGAATCTCGACCCGGGCGACCGACCCGTGGTCGCGAACCCGCACCTGAGCAAACCCCAAGCCGTGAAGCACATTCTCCGCCCGATCGATTCTCGACAGACGATCGGCAGAAAGCGGCTCACCGTACGGGATACGCGAGGCCAGACAGGCCATCGCCGGCTTCTCCCAGTTCGGCAGATCGCGATCGCGGGCCAGCTGACGGATCTCCGCCTTCGTCAGACCGACCTCCAACAGCGGTGACCGGATGGCGAGTTCGCGCACCGCGCGCATCCCGGGACGATAGTCGTCCAGATCGTCCACGTTGCTGCCCTCGATCACCGCCGCATATCCCTCGGCTTCCGCCAGGGCGACCAGGTCACCGAGGAGGGCTCGTTTGCAGATGTAGCAGCGCTCAGGTGGATTGGCCCGAAGCTCGGGATCGGCCAGCGGGTCGGCTTCGATCACCCGATGCGGAACGTCCAGGCGCCCGGCGATCTCGGCGGCGTCCGCGCCTTCCTGTTTCATGTGAAGCGCCGACTTGACCGTCGCCGCCAGGACCCCCGAGGGAAGCGCCTCGCGCGCGACTGAAAGCAGATAGGTGCTGTCGACTCCCCCGGAGAATGCGACAACCACGCTCTCGAGGGAGCGCAGCAGCTCGATCAGCCGCGTCTGTTTGTCCAGGGAGTCGGAATGAGTGTGCGCACGCAGCGGGGACGGGGTCGTCATGCTCTCTCCGCCTAGTCGCTCGCCTTGCTCTCCAGCTTGGTGCACCGGTCGGAGAGATCGCTTAAGCGGATGCCCGCGAGATGTTCCTGGATCACGTTGCCCAGTGTCTCCCAGAGCTCGTGGGCGGCGCACGTTCGAGACCGCGGACAGATTTCGGGGTCTTGAATGCAGTCGACCAGTGTCTGATGGCCTTCCAGGGCGCTGAGAATCTCGGCCACCGTGATGTTCTTGGGATCACGCGTGAGGCAGTACCCCCCACCGCTTCCTCGTACGCTACGGACCAGGCCGACCCCTCGCAGAGACGTGAGCAGCGCGTGCAGATACTTCCGGGATACCCCGATCCTCTCGGCGATGCCGCCCATCAGAACGGGATCATCGCCAGGTTGCCGGGCGAGATCGATCATCGCGCGAAGTCCGTAGCGACCCTTGGTCGTGATCCTCATGTCTCTCCCCTTCTGCCAAGAAAGACGAGTGCTTTGGGGACCGAAGCCCTATCAGCCCTGCTAATCCCTAATATACGTAATTGTCCATGGAGGTAATAGACTACCCCTTCGCAACGAAGTTGTCAACCGTCCGCGCGAGCGGTGGCCAGGAGAACCTCCCAGGCACGAACCACATCTTCCCTTGTGGTCTGCGTTTGTCCGATGCTGATCCGCAGGCAATAGACCCCGCCCAGACTGGTGTGGGTCATGAACACGGTCCCTTCCCTATTGATGCGTTCGAGCAGCGACCGATTGTGGGCATCGAAAGAGGACTCGTCCTCTGCCCCCCGGCTCGGGCGGTGGCGGAAGCAGACCGTATTGAGGGGCACCGGGGCCAGTCGTTCGAAGTCGGGGCTCTCGTCGATCCAGCCGGCGAATTCCTGCGCCAGGGCGAGGTGTTCGCGCAGCTTGCCGCGAAGGCCTTCCGCGCCGTAGTTCCGCAGGACAAACCAGAGCTTCAGCGCCCGAAACCGCCTGCCCAGCTGGATGCCCCAGTCGCGGTAGTTGGTGACCTGTTCGTCCACGGCGGTCTTCAGGTACTCGGGGGTGATCGCAAAGGTGCGGGTCAGGAGCGCCGGATCCTGGCAGTAGAACGCCGAACAGTCGAAATTCGTGAAGAGCCACTTGTGCGGATTGAACACGAACGAGTCGACCCGTTCGATCCCATCCAGGATCGAGCGTTTCTCGGGCAGGATGGCGGCGCTGCCCGCCAGAGCGGCATCGACATGCGTCCACAGATTGTGGCGCTGGGCGATCCGTCCGATCGGTTCGATCGGATCCAGGGCGGTCGACGAGGTCGTGCCCACCGTCGCCATGACGCAGCAGGGCGTGTACCCCGCGGCGAGATCGGACTTCACCTGTCGTTCGAGATCATCCGGGTCCATCGCGTAGTGCTGGTCGACGGCGATCGGAACCACGTGTTCGGCTCCAAACCCCGCGATCTTGGCCCCTTTTGCCACCGAGGAGTGGGCCTCGCTCGAGGCGTAGACGCGCAGCGGTCGATCCGCAGGCCAGCGGGCGAACCCCCCGCGGTTGATCGCCTCATCCGTGGATCGTTCGCGCGCGCAGAGGAGGGCGCAGAGGGTGGCCGTCGAGGCCGTATCCTGAATCACGCCCGCGAAGGACGGCGGGAGGCCGATGAGCTGCCGCACCCAGTCAATCACGACCTCTTCGAGCTCGGTGGCCGCCGGACAGCTCTGCCAGACCATCGCATTGACGCCCAGGGCGGCGGAGATCATCTCACCGAGGATCGAAGGGCCGCTGTGGTTGGCCGGGAAGTAGGCAAAGAAGCGCGGATGGTTCCAGTGGGTCACGCCGGGGAGGATCTGGCTCCGAAAATCGGCCAGGATCTTCTCCATGGGCTCGCCCTGCTCGGGCGGCGAGTCCGGCAAACCACGGCGGATATCCCCGGGCTTGCTGGCCGGGCAGACCGGGTATTCACCCACGTCGCGAAGATAGTCGGCAATCCAGTCGACCACCTCGTGTCCATGATGGCGGAACTGCTCTGCGTCCATGATCCTCTCCTCCCCTCTGGATTCGTGCCGTCCATCGTACCCGATGACGGAGCCGACATCACGCCGGCAGAGCGAAACAGAAGGTCGATTCTCTTGGATTAGAAGCCTTCACATTGGCAGGCCCCTGCGCGGGTGTAGACTCTTCTGTCTGGTTTCGGCCCGCCCTTGGAGGCGGGCGCCGTGCACATCAGTCCATTCGAGGATGATCGCCATGCTGCGTATCCTGACCAGCCGTTGGGCGCGCCTGCTGACCGGGCCTTTGCTTGCCCTCTTGGTCTACGCGCTCATGCCCTCACTGCCGCCGCAGCAGCGGATCATGGCCGGCATTTTCACCGTGACGGTGTTCTACTGGATTGCCGAACCCCTGCCGCTCTACGTGACCGCCATCCTGGCCGCCTTCTTGTCCGGCGTCCTCTTGGGGCCGGGAGCGAAGTGGATGGGGACCCAGCCGCTCCCGTACTCCTCGTTTCTGGCTTCATTCGCCAGTCCCGTGGTCGTGCTTCTTTTCGGCGGTTTTGTGATGGCGAGCGTCTTCAGCAAGAACAACCTCGACCTGGAATTCTGCCAGATGATTCTCCGGCGGCTGGGCACCCGGCCACCGGTCATCCTCTTTGGGATGATGCTCCTGACGGCGGCGATGTCGATGTGGATGTCCAACACCGCTACAACCGCCATCATGGTGGCCACGGTCCTGCCGTTTGTGCGGAAGATGCCCCCGGAGGCCAATCTGCGACGGGGGCTCATGCTGGCGATTCCCTTCGCCGCCAACATCGGCGGCATCGGCACACCTATTGGAACGACACCCAACGCAATCGCCATCGGTCTTCTGGCCGATGCAGGCACCCCGGTCACCTTTCTGTCCTGGATGTTGATGGGCGTCCCGGTCATGCTCGTCTTGCTCCTGTTCACCTATCTACTGCTGAGCGTGGTGTTCCCCATCCGCCGGGACAGCTTTGAGATGCAGATCACCGACCGGCCCAGCACGGCGAGGCGCGGTCTCGTCTACACCACGTTCTTCGCGACCGTGCTGCTGTGGGTGACCGATGCCTGGCACGGCATTCCAGCAGCGCTGGTGGCGCTTGTGCCGGTGGTGGTCTTCGCGATCGCCGGCCTGCTCCCCAAGGCGCGACTGCGCGAGCTGTCGTGGGACATCCTGCTGTTGATCGGAGGGGGCATCTCCCTGGGCGTGGGAATCAAACAGACGGGATTGGCCGACACCCTTGCCACCAGCCTCATTCCAGAGGGGATGTCGTTGGCCGGTAGCGTCCTCCTGCTCGGGTTCATCGTGGCCGTGATGGCCACGGTCATGAGCAACACGGCGGCCAGCAATATCATCCTGCCGATCGGGCTCTCGGCCGCGGTGGCGGCCCCCCAGACGATGGTCATCCCCGTGGCCCTCTGCGCCTCCTTCGGCATGGCCCTGCCGATCAGTACCCCTCCGAACGCCATTGCCTACGGATCCGAGCTCATCGAGGCCCGCGACATGCGCAAGACCGGGGTGGTCGTCACCGTCGTGGGCGTGTTGATTGCGGTCGCCTACATGCAACTCGTTCACCACCTGCTGCCGTCTTTCCTCTAGACTGCGGAAGGAAGGGAGTACGCCATGACCCAGATCAGACGTTCAAAACGCGAGCACTGCCCCAAGTGCGATGCGGTCGCGATGCTCAACTACGTTCACGTGAGTCCGGGCGACGACGTAGAGGTGTTTGTGGAGTGCTCGGAGTGCGGAACCTTTGTGGCGCGTTACACCCTGCGATCCTATACCTGTGACGATCCGTACCGTTCCTATCTGCGGCACATGCGCATGCGCGGTCACGACTCGGGTGCGCTCGCGCACAAGAAGAGCGAGGAGTTCAGCTCCAAGCTGTGGGACGACTATGCCGAGGTGAAGCAGCAGGTGGCTGAGGACGAGGATGCGCGCCACCTGGAGGATCTGTTGGGGGAAGCGCCCTGAGAGGGAAGCAAGGGGGAGCACCGGGGCGGCACGGCGGCCGCCCCGGCACCTGTTTGGCCAGGGCCCCTAAAGAAACTTTCCGTCGAGCTTGCGGGCGACGGCGTCGGCCAAGCCGATCGGCACCTTCACATGCACGCGCTCATCCGGCGTGTCGACGTCCACTACGAGGCAGTTGCCCTCTTTGCGCACACGGACGTTCTCGCGATCGGAGTAGACTTCCACCAGCGTGAAGTCATCCTGCCGTTCCAGGGCCTCGCAGACCCCGCGCATCATCGGCATCCACTCGCTCACCTCATCGTCCAGGTCGCAGAAGAGGTGGCCGGGCACGCATACCAGGGCCGCTTCAGCCAGAGGTCCCGGAATGCGCAGCCCCGTGATATCGGTTCCGCCCGGTCCCTTTGACCGAATGTCGATTTCGATGACACCGGCCCGATTGACCGCCCAGGTCAGCCCCGCCCCAAGGGTCAGCAGCAGAACCACTACGATGACGACCGTTCCCAGCGCTCTTTGCGTGTTCTTCGTCATGACACGCCTCCCCTAGTCAATCGTGTCCTTGTCATCGACCCAGATACGGACGTTCTCGTCATCGCTTTCGACAACCACCAGGTCCTCATCGCCCTGGTCGCGAAGGGCGCGAACCATGGCCACCAGATCGATTTCATCTTCACCGTCGATCACCATCGCCTCGACCAGATCCAGGCGCAGGTTGATCCGCACTTGCTCGTCGTCTTCGTCGACGTGGACGATCAGCTTGTCATCCTGCTTGGCAACCCGCACGTTTTCGTCCTGGCTCTCGACCCGGATGTACTCGCCATCCTTCGCGTTCCGCACGGCTTTGAGCAGCTCGGGAAGATCGATGTCGAAGTCATCGGCGTGGATACTGAGTTTGCCGGCCTTCAGGGAGACCTCGGATCCGCCGCAGTCCGTGTTGACCAGCGGCAGGACCTCTTCGATCAGCGAGAGCGGCAGATTGATGCGCACGCTTTCGCCGTGCCGGCCGCCTTCGTCCACCTTGATATGCAGCCAAGCCTCGTCATCGGCCCGGACTGTGCCGGTAACCAACGTGACCAATCCCAAAACGAGGCCGACAGCAATGATGCGAGTTTCATGGCATTTGCTCCTTCTTGGCTCCTTTGAGTGCCCCTCCATGCTCCTCAAGACGAAATCCGGCTCCGCGAGGTTGCATGCCAACCTGCCCGTGGCCCGCCCCCAAATGTCCCGGATCGTGCTAGAATGATATGTACGGTCGGTTGTCCGGCCTGACCAAGGAACGCAGCAGGAGAGAAGGGACGCAACAATGTACCACGCAGCGAGTTACGCGAATCACCGGTCTCAGACTCCGCCGCGGCCCCGCTGGGTTGCCGCGCTTCTGGCCCTGGCCGGGCTGTGCCTGGCCTCCGCCTCGCAGGCCGAGATTCCGCTCGATCCCGACCCGATCTGGGAATCGACCCCCAACAACCACGTGGCCACGGGCGGCGCCTGGGCTGATATCGATGGCGATGGGTGGCTCGATATGGTGGTCGCCAACGGCAACGACATCTATCGCCAGCAGGTGGTCATCTACCACAACAACGGCGACGGCACCCTTCCCGCGAATCCAACCTGGAGCAGCAGCGACATCGACTACCACGGGCACCTCGACATCGGCGACATCAATGGAGATGGAATGCCCGACGTCGCCGTGGGTGTCTACATCGGTCCGGGCGGATTTAGCGAGCCCGGTCGCGTCAAAGTGTACTTGAACAACGGCGCCGGCGCGTTCAGCGCCTCCCCCGACTGGATCGCCGAGGACATCTACAGCTTCTCGGTCGCTTTGGGGGATGCCGACGGAGACGGTGACCTGGATCTGGCCTGTGCATGCGGCGACGACTACTACAACCACGCCGAGAGGCAGCGGATCTTCTTCAACGACAACGGCGTTCTGGAGAGTTCTCCCTCCTGGGTCTCGGACGAGGTCGACTACGCCCTCGACGTGTTCTGGGGTGACGTCGATCAGGACGGGGATATGGACGTGGCCTTCTGCGGCACGTCGGCCCCCATGCGGGTCTACCTGAATGCGCAGACAACCGGAGGCGGAATCGCGACCACCGCTTCCTGGGAAAACACCGACCTGCCTCAGTACGGCAACACGACCGCCTTCGGCGATTGGAATGGGGATGGATTCCCCGAACTCGCCGTCGCCGACAACAGCCAGCTGGGTGGCCCCGGCAAGTTCAAAGTCTATGGCAATAGCACGGGTGCATTGGGCGCCACTCCCGCCTGGAACTCGAATAGCGGCGGCTACGGCTCGCATGTGTCGTGGTGTGATCTGGATCTCGACGGCGACCCTGAGCTGGGTTGCGGACGCTGGTGGGGCAATGTCTTCATCTACGAGAACACCGGCGGCGACCTGACCGGCAGCCCGGCCTGGACCAGTAACACCGTAACGGTCATCGAGAACATGTTCTGGGGCGACGTCGACAATACCTGGCTGCGACCGGGCGGGTTGACGGTGTCGAGTGGTGACGGCGTGCGCACGTTTTTCCCCTTGGGTCACGCCCCGGTGCGCTCAATCGATGAAGTTCGCGTGGATGGCCTTCCCCTCGACCCCGACGAGTACGTCGTGCACCTGGCGAACGGGTGGGTTTCGCTGGCAACCCCCGCCCCCACCGGCGCCGGAAACGTGCAGATCGAGTACACCTACTCGACCCATCTCGACCTGGGGGTGACCAACTGGGACAGCAGCGTCGGCAATCTGCTCTTCCAGAACACCAGCCCCGCGTCCGCCCCCACACCAGAGACCTCGACAATCGCGTTCTCCGCCTATCCCAATCCGGTGGCGGGCCGCACATTCTTGCGTTACCGGGGACTTCCCTCCGAGCAGGCCTCCCTGCGGGTCGTCGATGCTAACGGACGATTGGTTCGTACGCTCCACAACGGTCCGATCGGTGGTGAGATGACCCTCTGGGAATGGGACCGCCGGGGTGATCGCGGCGCGCGGCAGCCAAGCGGCGTGTATTTCGCGCACCTGCAGACCACCCACGGGGCACAGTCGACACGGGTGCTGGTCGTGGACTAGAATGCCGGTATGAAACGACCCTGCCCTGCGGAGTTCGCGCGCCATTGGGCGCTCGATCCCGAGACAGTTTTTCTGAACCACGGATCGTTCGGGGCCTGCCCGACACCGATACTCGACCTCCAAAGCGAGCTGCGAGCCCAACTCGAACGGGACCCGGTGTCCTTTTTCGTGCGCCGTTACGAGCTGCTCTTCGACGAAGCGCGCGCCGCACTCGCGACCTTCATCGGAGCGAAGGCCGACAACGTCGTGCTGCTTCCCAATGCGACGACCGGGATCAACACGGTTCTGCGCTCGGTCGAGCTCAGTCCGGGCGACGAGCTCATCGTCACCGATCACGAGTACAACGCGTGCCGCAATGCGATTGATGTCGTCGCCGCCCAGCGGGAGGCGCGCGTCCTGGTCGTGCCGATTCCTTTCCCGCTCGCGGATCCCGAAGAGGTGGTCCGCAGCGTGATGGACGCGACCTCGGATCGTACGCGACTGGTGATGATCGATCACATCACCAGTGCGACCGGCATGGTGCTTCCCGTCGCTGACCTGATCCCGCCGCTTCGGGAGCGCGGCATCGAGACCCTGATCGACGGCGCTCACGGACCCGGGATGCTCCCGCTTGCGCTCGAGGAGCTGGGCGCAACCTACTACGCCGGCAACTGCCACAAGTGGATCTGCACACCGAAAGGGGCCGGGTTCCTCTACGTGAACCAGGCCGCGCGGGCCAAAGTGCGCCCCATGGTGATCAGCCACGGGACGAACTCCGAGCGTACCGATCGATCTCGCTACCATCTCGAGTTCGATTGGACGGGAACGCTGGATCCCACGCCCTATCTTTGTATCCCCCGGTCCATCGAATTCATGGGCACCCTGCTCGGCGGCGGCTGGGAGGCCCTCCGCCGCCACAATCGTGACCTGGTGCTTCAGGGGCGCGAGATCCTCTGCAGCACGCTGGGGCTCGATCTGCCCTGCCCGGGCGAGATGATCGCGTCCCTCGGATCAATGATCCTGGAGCACGAGCTGCCCGCGAGGGTCGGCGACGAGAAGCCCGACTACGAGTGGTATGATGATCCGATGGAGAAACAGCTCTACGAGCGCTACGGGATCACGGTACCGATCATTCGCTGGCCCCACCCGGCCAGGCGAATGGTGCGGATCTCGGGTCAGATCTACAATACGATCGAGCAATACCAGTACCTGGCCGATGCCCTGGACGACCTCTGGAGGAGGCAATCATGAAGATCTATACCGGTGTCGGTGATCGTGGACGCACGAGCCTCTTCAGCGGGGAACGGGTCGCCAAGTCCGACGCACGGATCGAAGCCTACGGCGATGTCGATGAGCTCAACAGCTATCTGGGCGCCCTGATCGCCTCGCTGGACGGATCCTGGGAAGACCTCGCGGCCGATCTGACCCAGATACAGTCAGACCTGTTTCACCTGGGGGCCCACCTGGCAACCACGCCCGATTCGCCGGCCCTCGACAACCTCACCCAGCTGGGCAATGAGGACATCGCGCGCCTGGAGCAAGCGATCGACCGACTGCAGGACGAGCTTCCCGACCTGATGGGATTCGTCCTGCCGGGGGGCCACGTCAGCGCCACCTGGGCGCAGGTCGCGCGGGCGGTCTGCCGCCGGGCCGAACGCCGGGTCGTCGCCTTCCACGCCGCCGGCAACGATGCGGAACCCGAGGAGAGCGCCATTCTGGAAGCAAGCCCCATGGCCTACGTGCTCGTCTACCTGAACCGGCTTTCCGATTACCTGTTCGTGGTCGCGCGGAGCTGCAACCAGCGTTCCGGCGTCGGCGATCAGCACTGGGAAAGCTAGGCCGTTGGTCAAGGCGACATCGGCCGTGAGTTCATCCTGGACGAGCGGTTCCCGCAGGCGCGCCTCTTCACCGAGAGCTTCACGTAGCAGACAGTCCACAGCCCCAATCCCCCTGGCAATAGTGCTTTACGTGGACGGTCCGTTCACCTAGCATCCGCGACATATCGTAGGGAATATCATGGCTAAACTGATTCTGATCTCAGGGGACGATGCACGGGAGTTCGAATTAGGGTCCGTCACCAGCATTGGCCGGAGCCCGGATAACGTGATCCATATCCCCGATCGGGGCATATCCAAGAATCACGCCCAAGTGATTCAGACACCCGACGGCCGTTTCCGGCTCAGGGACGAGGGGAGTCTCAACGGGACCTTTGTCGGCCGTCGAGTCAAAGAGCGTGTGCTCAAGGACGGAGATGAGATCAGGCTTGGCTCGGCCGCGCTGACGTTCCATGACCCCGAGGCTTTGTCGGCCGATCCACAAGTCACCATCTGTCACGACGCGGAACAGAGCCACATCAAAGGGCGAATCGAGGCCAAGGCGGAGAAGGAATTCCTACCCGAGCATGACGTCGCCAATGAGCAGTTGCTTCGCCGCGACTATGAGCGGCTCCGCATCGCCCGGGAGCTGGCCCAGGCCGTGGGGACCGAACTCGACCTTGATCGGTTGCTTCAGAAGATCCTGAATACGGCCTTTGAAATGCTCCCGGCGGACCGCGGCGTGATCATGTTGATGAACGAAGAGGGTGTTCCGGTCCCACGCGTGGTCAAGCAGAAGGGTGCGGGTGGGGCGGAGCAGATCCTCCTTTCGAAGAGCATCCTCAACGAGGTGGTTCGCAACAAGCAGGCGGTCCTCTCCTCGGACGCGATGATGGACAGCCGGTTTGCGGAGGCCGAGAGTATTGTGGCCCAGGAGATCCGCTCGACGATGTGCGTGCCGCTGCTGTATCAGAATGATCTGCTCGGGATTATGCACCTCGACTCGCAGATGACGACCAACGCGTTCAGTGAGAAGGATCTCGACCTCTTCGCCGGCATCGGGGTCCCAGGCTGCCGTCGCGATCCAAAACGCCAAGCTGGCGTCCGAGATCGAGTGGGAGGCGAAGACGCGCGCGCAGTTCCAACGCTTCTTTTCGCCGGGGATGGTCGAGCAGATGATCGAGGGCCGGCTTGAACTCGACGGCCAAGGCACGACCCGCGACGTGACGATCCTCTTCTCGGACATCCGCGGCTTTACCCCGATGACGGCGGACGCCAATGCCCATGACATCGTCAGCTTGCTCAATGACTACTTCGAGCTGATGGTCGAAGTGCTCTTCAGCCACAACGGTACCCTCGATAAGTATGTCGGTGACGAGATCATGGCGCTCTTCGGCGTGCCGGTGGAGCATGACGATGCTCCGGCTGCGGCCGTGCGGTGCGCGGTCGAAATGCAGCAGGTGCTCGCCGAGTTCAACCAGGCCCGCTGCCTGGGGAACCTGCCGCCGATTGAGGTCGGCATCGGAATCAACACCGGGCTGTGTGCCTACGGCGCGATCGGCTCGAGTAAGACATTGCAGTACACGGTGATCGGCGACGCGGTCAATGTCGCCTCGCGCCTTTGCGCACTTGCGAAGGGCGGCGAGGTGATCATCAGTGAGGAGACCTACCTGCGCAGCCAGCATCGAATCGATGCCGAGGCCTTGCCCGCCGCACAGGTCAAGGGCAAGCAAGACAAGTTGAGTATCTTCCGGGTCGTGGGGGCCAAGGACGAAGGAGAAGGAAGGTCTTGAGCAATCGAAGGGCGGAGAAGTCGGAATGAGCGCGCGCATCCTGAGTCTGGGACACTCTTCATCATCCCTGGATGCCCATGTGAAAGCGCTGACCTCCGCCGGCTACCAGGTGGTGGACCATCCGGAGGCGCCGTTCGACCTCATTCTCGTCGACCTGCATGAGGGTGATTTCGACAGACTGCGTCAGTTGCGAGTATCGCCTCAGGGCGCGTGGCCGCCCATCCTGGCCTTGGCGCCGGTGTCTCTTGGCATGGATAGCCGGCGCACGTTTCACCTCGGAGGCGCCGCCTACCTGGTGGGCCATCCTGATCCCGACCTCGTGGTCGCCCAGGCTCGCCTGCTGATCGAGGGCGTTCGAACCCGGGTTTGGGGCACCCGAGGTTCGATTGCCACCGCCGGACCCGAGACCGTCCGCTACGGCGGCAACACGCCTTGCTTGAATCTGGAGCTCGGCGATGAGCTGCTCATCCTGGATGCGGGAACGGGCATCCGCACACTGGGCCACGCGCTCATGGCGGCAGGACTCGAGGGACCTCGCGTGCTGCATCTCCTCCTCAGCCACGCACACTGGGATCATATCCAGGGGCTCCCCTTCTTTGCGCCGCTGCTCTCCCCGGATGTGACCATCCACATCTACGGACCCGGGACGAGTGACGAAGCCTTCGGCGGAATGCTGCACGGCCAGATGTCGGCACCCTACTTCCCCATCGAGTTGAGCGAAGTCCCAGCCAAGATCCACCCACATGCCTTGCAGGGGCCTGTTCAGATCGGGCCCTTTCACGTGGAGCCCGCTCCGCTCCCCCATCCAGGGCCGACCCTCGGATTTCGGATCCGCGTGAGCGGCGCGGCCGGGGAAGCCTCCATTGCCTATCTCTCCGATCTGGACGCTGCAGGTACGCAAGCTCGGGTCTCCTCGGGTCACGGGCAGCATTGGCGTGATCTGACTCACGGAGTGGACCTCTGCATCAGTGACAGTCAGTACTTCCCCGATGAGTGGGCGCGGAACACCGGCTGGGGTCACAGCAACTTTCTCGATATGATCGCGGCCACCGGCGAGGCCGGGGTCCGTCATTTGATGTTGTTCTCACACAGTCCTGCGCACGACGACGAACGGATTGATGAGAAGCTCGTGTTGAGTCAGACAGAGGCGGCCTTGGTGGCTCCACAGATGCGGGTAACTGCCGCTGCCGAAGGAGAACTCATCACCACCGCGCTGCGAAGACAGTAGATTCCCCTCAGAGACGCAACCACAACAGCAAGAAGGGGGTTTTGTGGAAACGGG
>CAZTDY010000035.1:0-35439 GCA_964612295.1 uncultured bacterium
ACTGCAACAGGTGAGTCAGTTCTTTGTGAAGGTCAAAAACGTTGGACACCACTGAATCGAAGTCAGGGATCGCGGCGTGGCACCCGTGCCCGTTGCAGGCATCGACGTGGGCGCCAAATCGGTGCGTGGCGTGCTCCTGATCCTCACCGTGGAAGTCCGTCTCGCGGTTCATGTGGCAATTCACGCAGCCCGACGGTGCATACTGGTGGATGTGCGTTCGGTCGTAGTCGTACCCCTCGATCTCGTAGCAGCCATTCCCAATGTAGAGATCCGTCTGCGGGCCCCAGTGGGGGCCGAACTTCGACGCGCCGTTCGCAATCTGGCTGGCCAGTGCAGCGTTGTCGGGGCGCGCGTGGTGACACTGCGCGCAGGTTTGGCCCGTTCCATATCCTTCCATGGTGCGAGCCTCGGGATCGCCCACATCGTAGGCCGGCACCACGGCCGCCTCCGTTCTCATCTGGTACTCGTAGCCTGAACCTTCGGCGCCGACATGAGGATCGTGACATGCCTGGCAACCAATGAAATGAACCGTCCGCCCCATATCGTAGCCGGCCAGCCCCGGATCATTCTCCACGATGAAGCCCTCAGCGACGTGGCAGTAATCGCATTCGGGGTCCTGCGCATAGGGCTGGCTGTTGAATTCCTCGAGGGTCGCCGTCACGCTCCCGTGCGTGGACGCCTGCCATTCCTCGAGCTGGGTCTGATGGCAGGGCCCGCAGAGGAAATCCTCGTCGCTGTCCGCCAGCGGCGTCGAGAATGAGACGCGAACCGCGCTTTCGGTGAAGTCCGGTCCCACCGGACCATGGCAGGATTCGCATTGAACGCCCTCGAGCATGCCGCGCCGCGCGGCGGCGGCGTCCGTGTCGACCCCGAAGTAGTCATCGTTGCCGTACAGGTCCGGCCCGTACTCCACGATGGACGTGTCACCCTGCGCAACCTCTGAATCGAAACCGGTTGTGTGGCATCTCAGGCAGAAGGGATCGGCCTGGCTCTCGGCGTCCATCCTCGCGAAGGCACGCGAGTGAGCGGTCAGTGACACTTCGGGCACAACCCGCCCGTGGCAATGGGTGCATTGCGCGCCGAAGTCACCGAAGTACGTGTATTCGACCTCATCCCCTCCCGGTCCCTCAGGACCCTCCGGCCCTTCGGGGCCCATGGGTCCGGTCGGACCCTGCAGTCCCTGTTCCCCGTCACATCCCGTGAACAGGACGAGGGCGAGAAGTAAGCTGGTCAGGGTGAGCCAATGGAGACGACGTCTCATGCTGTGGATCCTCCGTTTGGACGGCCAGCCCTTGTCGGCCGGAGGGCGACATCACTGCGAAGCGGACCACTCCTCAGACGATGGGTTCTCCGGATTGACGGGGTGCTCCCGGTCATAGGCGAGCTTACGATGGCATCCGGCGCTACAGGAGCCTCCCGTCGTCGTCTTCACGTAGTCGATCGGCATGGGCCACTTGTTGGGGCCGAACCGGATGGTCTCGCTGATCAAGCTCGCCCGGGGGCTCGCGTGCGAGTCATGACAGTTCACACATGATCGCCCGCGTTCGTCGTGGACGTGCAGGAAGTGCAGATTGCGGGCGCCGTCACGGAACTTGGTGACCGTCGTGAACTCATCCTCCACATAGTCGTCGTTGTGGCAGGACAGGCACAACCCGTAAGTTTCCGCAGTGTACTGAACGTAGTTGTCCTCCACGTACCGCCCGCGCAGGAGTTTCGGTTCGGGTGAGGCGTGCATGAAGTGGCAAGCGCCGCAGTCTTCCCGCACCGGCTCGTGGATGGCCTGGGCACCATGAATCTGCGCCTGGATGTCGGCAACCTCTCGCCCGCCGGGCATCTGAATGGGCTTGTCGTGGCAGCTCAAACACGTCTTCCGCGCCGGCTCCCGGAGAAGATCTCCGAAGAGGCCGCCGTGGCCGGCGTGACACAGGTCGCACCCGCCCTCGGCCATGGCTTTCTCGTGATGGCTGCGCGCCGCCGGGAGACGTTCGGCGATCTCCTTGTGACAGCTCAGGCAGAGTTTCTTCTGCTCCTCCTTGACCATCCCCTTGTGAGCGCTGCCGTGAGAAGCATGGCAGGCCCCGCAGTCGCTGATAACCGGCTTGTGCACCAGGACCAGGTGGGTTGTGGAAGCAAGGTCGTCGGCTTGAGTCGACCTGGGAAGGTCGACGTTCTTCAGCGGCCCGGTGACATAGTAGCAGAGACTGTCCGGAGACCGCGGGTCGGGGATATCCCCGACGCGACTCAAACGTTTGACGTCGAAGGTCTGGCCGACCGGCAACGTCTCGGGCAATTGAAAACCGTCCGCCTGGCCGTCGAACGCCGAGGCCATGGGAATCATCTTGCGGTGGCAGCCAAGACAGAGGTCCCGTTTGGTTTCGCGGACGAGCAGATCCTCGTAGTCCGACTGGTGAGAGAAATGGCATCCCACGCAGTCTCCATCAGCAGCCGGTTCATGGGGAAAGGCAACCGCACGAGGTCCGGCCGAAACGACTTTGCCGTCATGTTCCTTTCCATCGTGGCAGCTGGCGCAGAGGAGTGCGAGCGACGACTCCTGATGGAATAGTTTGTTCGGTCCACCATGAGGATTGTGACACGTGTAGCACTGGGACTTCGCGAACGGTTCATGCCGGACCGCTTTCGGTTCGCGCGGCAGATGACATGAGGAGCAGATCTCCTCCAGTGGCTGCGTGGGTTTGAATTTGTGCAGCCCGGCCGGCCCGTTCAAGACATGGCAGGCCTGACACCCCTTGACCGCGAACGGCGCATGGAGCCAGGGAAGCTCTCGAAGCTGCGCGTGACACCCGCTCGCGAAACAGTCGGAATGGAAATCCCGCCGCGTCTTGTCGGGCACCTCGGTGTGAACGGAGGACCCCGGCGTCGTTTCGGGCAGGCTGTCCGGGAACACACCTGCGGGCAGGTCGTCACGCAGCGCCGATCCGCTCTGGGCAACAGCTGGGTCCACGCAGAGCCACGAGGCCCCCCCAACGGTGCCCAGCACGAATAGGGCCAGACCAGCCCCTATCCACCCGAGCCGAGAGCGAATTCGCGATGTAAACATAATCACACCCCGGTCTACTCGGCGACGAGCATCTTCAGGATCACCGGGTCACGTTCGTCCCGAGCCAAGACGAAGTGACATGTCTCACAGTCGGTGCGGATAGTCTCCCCCTCTTCATCTCGCAAGATACCGTCGTGGCACCTGAAACAGGCCGACGTCGAGGGGGTCGGGTGGCCGATCATGGACGGGTAGGTGTTCCACTTTATGTTCATGTGTGGGTACACGTACAGATCGTAGATCGCCTCGAGGGCCGCGGCAGCCTCTTCGATCTCCGGATGATACGCGTTCCACACCTCTGGCTCCCGCTCTTCATAGAGCTGCTTGATCGCGGCAATCCCCACGAAGGCCTCTTCCTTGGTCTCGTAGTCGCGAGTGATGACCTCCTCGCCGAACTTGCGGATCCAGGGGATCGAAGGGTCGATGTCCCCTCGGGTCATGGCCCGGTCCAGGGCCACCCCGGAATCCAGGTAGATGTGGGTGGGACGGTTGTGGCAGTCGATGCAGTCCATGGTCCGGAATTCGCCATGCGACTCGTGGTCTGGATCCGGTTCGGGTTCGAAGTACTCCGGTGTGCTCTCATCGGCAGGCCGGGTCCAGACGCGTTTCTTGCCGTCGGCTGTCGTCAGCTCGACACGTTCGATTTTCTCGCGCCGCCGGTCCGACGCGTAGTAGCGCACGATATGGTCACGACTGACATGCCAATGAATACCGTGGGGCTTGTAGCCTTCGCCGGCTCCCCCCACATGCATGTTCAGCGCCGTATAGGTGCGGGTGTTCTCCCGATCGGAGGCGAACTTCTGAAGCACACGTAGACTATTGCCGTGGAAGATCTCCGGCCGGTGGCACACTTCGCATACATCCCGCGCCGGGCGCAAGTTGTGAACGGGGGTGGCGATCGGCCGGGAGAAGTCGTCCGTCAAGACGCCGTACACCTGCCGCATCCCGCTGAGCTTGGACTTGACGAACCAGGTGGCCCCCTCCCCGATGTGGCAGGCAACACAATTCACCTCCGAGTGCGGGGAGTGCTCGTAGACATGGAGTTCCGGGTGCATCACCACGTGGCACAGCTCACCACAAAACTCGCGGGACTCCGTGAAGTGGTAGCCGTGGTAACTGATGAGACCGAAGATCGGGATGTTGATAATCGTGAGCATGATCACGATCTGCACGTAGTAACGTGGGCTGATCTGCTCCTTCTTGGCGTGGGCTTCCAAAATCGCCGCCGGGGAGAGCCCGGCCCCCAACGTGCGCACTCTCAAGAGGATTCCGATCGCAATGATCACGAGTCCAGCAAACGCGATCGCCGGGAACACCATGTTGAGGACGAGGCCCCAATAAGGGTTGGGGGTGAAGATGAACAGCTCACCAATGAGCAGGGTGAAGTAGGCAAGGAAGGAGAAGGTCGTCAGGATTGCGCCGAAGATGGCGATCCGGCTGATCGCCAGAAGCTTGAGAAACGAGCGTATACGACCCATGAGCCCTCCTGTCACCGGACCTGATCGAAAAGCGAACCAGATCTAGTAAACCAAAAGGTAGATTCCCGCCCCCACGGTGGCAACCAAGAACTGGCCGGTCGGGGATTTGGCGTAGAGTAACTCTGTTGCGTCGGGAGCAGATTCCCAGATGCGTGGTCAATGCCGTCATTCGCCTTGACGCGGATGCATCCTTCCGCAGTATTGTCATACTGTCTTGGAAGGTCAGAGGGGTATGAGACTCAAAGCCACGACGATTATCATAGCGCTTAGCTCGACCCTGTTGAGTCTGGCCTCTGCGGCCGCCCAGGAGGCGGTCACCGATACGCTCTATACGGTCGAAGATTGCCTTCGCTGCCACGCTCCGGGCGCCGACCTGGCACGAGAAAAGATCGATCCGCTCAAGATCTACGATCCGTCCAAACCGCACGACTATCGCATTGACCCGGATTTCTTCACGCGATCGAATCACGGGAAGCTGGTCTGCCGCATTTGCCACATTGTGGGCAAAGAGGTCTACCCTCACGCTGCAACGACGAAAGGCAGCTACTTCGACTGCGCCTATTGCCATCAACGGGACCGAACCGATGAGCTCTTCCGGGTTCGGAACATTTCGGCCGAATACCAGGCCAGCATTCACGTGGAAAAGAAGTGCAAGGACTTCGACTGCTACACGTGCCACGATCCGCACCGGTTCGACCTGAATCCCCCGGACAAGGCCGTCAGCCAGATCGTCTACGACGACAACATGATCTGCCAGAGTTGCCACGACGACCCCAGCCAATTCGAGAAGCTGACGGAACGCGTCTTCCCGGTCATTCTACGAACACACAGCTGGCTCCCGAACGTGGAACTCCACTGGCGATCGATCCGCTGCGTGGAGTGCCACACCGCCCACAGCGAAACCTTCACCCATGAGATCCTGTCGAAGGAACGATCCGAAAAGAACTGCATCGTCTGTCATGCGCGCGACTCGATCCTGCTGACAACGCTCTACAAGTTTCAGGTCGCCGAAGAACGTGACAGGTTCGGATTCATCAATGCCGTGATGTTCGGGGACACATATGTGATCGGCGGCACCCGCAATGTCTGGCTGGACCGGGGAAGCTTCTTGATCTTGGTGGCAACGATCATGGGACTGGGTGGTCACGCGTCGCTGCGGATCTTCTTCGCCATGAGGAGGGCACGCCGTTGAGTACGCGCCACTACCTCTATCCCCTGTGGGTGCGCATCTGGCACTGGCTCAATGCGCTGACCTTCATGGTTCTGATTCCAACCGGCATCAGTATGCACTTCGCGGATGTCGACAAGCCCTTCGTCATCTCATTCCAGCTCGCGACCTACATTCACAATGTCGCGGGCTTGGTGCTGACCGGCCTCTGGCTCTTTTTTGTGTTCATGAACCTCGTCTCCGGGAACTGGAAACACTACATTCCGCCCCTGCAAGGCCTGATCGGCCGGGTGCTGCTCCAGGTTCGTTTCTACCTGGTGGGCATCATGCGCGGAGAGCCCCATCCCTTCCCGTCCAACGAGGAATGCAAATTCAACCCCATGCAGCAACTGGCCTATGATGCCGTCATGTTCGGGCTGGTCCCCCTCATCTGCGCAACCGGGGTGCTTCTGCTCGTGCCGGATGTGCTGCCGAGCAAGATCCTGGGGATCGGATCGGTCTGGATCATGGCTGTGGGTCATACCGTCCTTGCCTTCTTTGGATCCGTCTTCCTCCTCGTTCACATGTACCTGGGCAGCACGGGAGACAGTCTTACCTCGTTGGTCAAGGGGATGATCACGGGCTGGCATGAGGAGCATGAGCACCATGCGCCGCAGGCCGGGCAGGAAAAGGACGCTCCCCCCGCAGAAGACAACCTACCCGACGGAGGAGCTGACGAGTGAGGCGCGCCATCGTGCTGACAGTTGCGTTGCTCCTCGTGGGGGGAATGGCGGCCGGACAGCGGGGCCTGCCGCTCGACCGCATGCTGGCGCTGCCCGGTGTTCACAAACATCTGATCGGTCAGAATCATTGCATCAAGTGTCACGGCGATACGCAGCGTCCCAGCAAGACCAAGTGCCTGTCATGTCACGCCGAGATCCAGGTTCGATTGGACCGCGGCGACGGGTACCACTACAACATGGTCGTCCGGGAGCAGCGCCTATGCGAGGGCTGTCACCGCGAGCATCAGGGGGATCTCGAGAAGCTGGCCGTCTGGGCCGACACGACTGCCATGCAGGCGTTCGATCACAATAGCACCGGCCATACCCTGGAAGGCGCCCACGCCAAGTTGCGGTGCCGCCAGTGCCATCAGCCCAACCTCTCTCTGCCCGGCATCACCCAGCGGGCCCGCGTCGAAGAGAGCTTCCTGGGAATGCCCCAGGCCTGCGCGGGTTGCCACACGGATATTCACGCCGGCAAATTCGACACCGACTGCGCGAAGTGCCACTATCAGGAGAACTGGCGGGAGCTGATCCCCGATGCGCCGTTCGACCATTCCAAGACGGACTTCGCCCTGCAGGGCCTCCATGGCTGCATTCCCGCGCACACGGGTCGCGACCTCTGTCTGAAGTGCCACAAATCCGGTCGTTATACCGAACCCCTGCCGTTCGGCACCTGCAAGGACTGCCATGCCGACAAACATCAGGGCCAGCTCGCCGACCGCGCCGATGGCGGACGTTGCGAGGTGTGTCACGAAGTCTCCGGGTTCTCCCGAGTGCTCTATACTATTGACGCGCACCGCGAATCACGGTTCCCGCTCGAGGGCTCCCATCGGGCGGTCCCCTGCAACAGCTGCCACAAGAAGGATCTCATCAACGGTGTCGAGACCGTTCGGCTTGAGTTCGCCTCTTTCGAGTGCGCCGGCTGTCACCGGGATCCCCCCACGGGGCACATCGATGAGATCGCCGAGCGATTCACCTGTTCCGCATGTCACGCGCCCGTCAAATGGACCGAGGTGAAATTCGATCATGCGCAGACGAAATTCCCGCTGACCGGCCGGCATACCGAGGTGGGATGTCCCCAGTGCCATCAGAAAGAGAATCTCACCACTCCCCTTGAGCGGGTGCGCTACGTGAAGATGATTTCGGACAGCACGAACTGCGAGGCCTGTCACACCGAAGCGCATCAGAACCAGTTCGTCGGGAAGAAGTGTGTCGACTGTCACACGCTCGAGGAGCTCAAACCCACACTCTTCGACCACGCGCGTGATGCGAGCTTCGCGTTGGAGGGCAAACACAAGGAAGCCAAGTGCCGCGATTGTCATCGTCTCGAGGTGGGCCCGGATGGACAGGAATTCCGCCGCTTCAAGCCCATGTCGACGGAGTGTCGGGCCTGTCACGACCTGGACGGTTCGGTCAAGCGGTACGTCGCCAGCAAACTCGGGCGGTGGACTCCATGATGGCCTCGCGGATCCTGATACTGGTCGTCCTCATGCTCGGGTGTTTTCCCACCCAGGCTGGCGCGCAAACCCCGGCCATCTCCGCCGCCTTGGCGACACACGGCAAGGGATTCCGTTTCGACTGCTCGCACTGCCATTCGCCCGAGAACTGGCAGGTGCTCCGCCCCGACATGGTCTTCGAACATGAAGTCACCGGCTTTGAGCTTCGCGGGACCCACGCGGAGTTGGATTGCCGGCGATGTCATGAGCACCTGGAGTTCAGACGAATCGGCGTTCGCTGCGCCGACTGTCACGAAGACGTCGTGCATCGAGGCGAGCTGGGGGTCGAGTGCACCCGCTGCCACACTGAACAGGGGTGGCGCCAGTCCGCGCGACAGGTCTTTGAACATCAGCAGACCCGGTTCCCCCTGGTCGGTCGCCACGCGCTGATCGACTGTGAGGCCTGCCACCATTCGCTGCAGTGGAACGAATTCGTGGGGCTGCCCACCGATTGTATCCAGTGCCACATCGGTGACTACCAGGCGACAGTGGCCCCCGACCATGCGCACGCGGGGTACCCGACCGATTGCCAACAGTGTCATTCGGTGATGAGCCTGGCCTGGTCCGATGCGATCGCCCCCGACCACACGCCGGTCTTCCCACTCCTCTTCGGTCACGCGATCGATGACTGCGGACGGTGTCACACAGCGAACCGCCCCGATCCTCGCGGTGACGACTGCTACGACTGTCACGCTGCGCACTACGCCGAGGCGCAAAGCCCCGTTCATTCAGGGAATGGGATTCCAACCGACTGCGTCCTTTGCCACGATCCCCAGGGGTTCGCCGGTGTCAGCGACTTCGACCACGGCGCCACGGGCTTCCCCATGTATGGCGAACACGGCGGGGCGTCTTGCGAGGACTGCCATGGACCGGGTCCGTTCGCCGGACGATCGCCGGACTGCTACAGCTGCCATGCGGCCGATTACTCCGGTGCAGTAAGCCCGCCGCACGCCGGAAACGGGATTCCCACCGAGTGTGAGCTCTGCCACGACGTAACCGGTTTCTCCGGAGTGTCCGACTTCGATCACGGGGCGACCGGATTCCCGATGTACGGAGTCCATGCGACCCTCGCCTGCGGACACTGCCACGGCAACGGACCGTTTGCCGGCAGGCCGCCCGACTGCTACAGCTGTCACTCGGGAGCTTACGCGAGTGCCAGCGACCCGGTGCACGCGGGCAACGGTCTGCCCACCCACTGTGAGACGTGCCACGAACCAACCGGATTCGAGCAAGTGGTTTCCTACGATCACGCGGTCTCCGGTTTCCCCGCCTACGGCGCCCACACGATCGCGGGATGCGAATCATGCCACGGAGCCGGTCCCTTCGGTGGCCAGGCAGCGGACTGCTACAGCTGTCACGCGGCGGACTACGAGGGGACCCAGGACCCGAACCATCTGGAGGAGGGCCTACCCACAACCTGCGATCGTTGCCACACGCCGAACGGCTGGGAGTACGCCTTCAAAGACAGGGGGATCTTGCGATGAGCAGCAAGAACAACCCCGGGACGTATCAGCTGACCCGCCTGTGGGGCATCCTGGCGGCGCTCATCGCCCTCGGCGTGGCAGGTCAGGTCGGCCCGGCAGCGGCTCAGGAGGACGCCGAGCCCATCGCCCAGATTCTCTATGCCTCCCACAACACGGTCTATCTCGACAAGGGTGAGGCGGATGGCTTGACCATCGACACCGAACTCGACGTCCGGCGGGCGGGACGCGTGATCGGCAAGATCAGAATCATCTACCTGGCACAGCACTCCGCATCCTGCGAGATCGTGGGGATCCTTGAGGACGAGCAGTTCGAGGTCGGCGATCAGGCGAGTTTTGTGCCGGCCCCGCAACCGCCCCCAGAAACGATCTTCGTCAAGCGAGAGGCCGCCGAGGAGTTTCGCGAGCCCATCAAGCTGGAACCGCGCGAAACCAAGTTCGAGGTTCATGGCCGGGCCGCACTGGAATGGCAGTATTTCGGAGATAACGGCAGCACCTCCGAGACCTTTCACCAGCCGAGTGTCTATCTGAGCATCTCGGGGA
The DNA here is from genome assembly GCA_964612295.1 of uncultured bacterium. Classification (GTDB taxonomy): domain Bacteria; phylum Eisenbacteria; class RBG-16-71-46; order CAIMUX01; family WJJG01; genus CAYQJL01. The sequence goes on from CAZTDY010000035.1 coordinate 9,983, forward strand.
AACGTCCGAGGACCGGTCCTTTCGCCTTCCACCTGCGGATGCGGACGAAGTACAACCAGCGGAACCGGGCCTTCGGCACCGAAGTCCCCGAGACCGAATGGACGCATCGCGTCTACCGCGCGAGCCTGTCCTATGCCGATCCGGCGCGTTCGGTGTCCATTCACCTCGGCCGGCTGTTCTCGGCCGATCTTCCCGGCGCGGGAAACTGGGATGGAGCACTCTTCGAGTACCGCGTCGATCGTTTCTGGCGGTTCGGCGTCCTGGGCGGCGGGGAACCCGGCCTCAGCAACAGCGAGCCGGACTTCAGCCGGCAGAAATACGGAGCCTTTCTCAGCGTCAACGGGCCGGGACATGCGGGTCGCCGCAGTCAGGGCACCGTGGCCCTGGTCGGGCAATACCGCTCGGGTCGGATCAGCCGTGAGTTCGGCACGTTCGGATGCGCGCTCCTTTTCGGGCCGAAGCTCAGCCTTCGGCAGGATCTCGAGGTTGATATCAAGCGCAACTGGCGCCGGCTGCCGGGCGAGCAAAGACTCGCGTTGGCCCGGTTGAATACGCTCGTTCAGTACCATCCGCACACCCGGCTGGGCATCGACCTGAGCTATGATCACTTTCAGAATGTGCGGCGGGACGAGAACCGGGATATCCCCGACAGTCTGTTCGCCGATGCGATGCAACAGGGGCTACGCCTGGGGTTGCGCTACAAGCTCTCTCGATCGATTCGCTGCGGCGCGAGGGCCGGCTACCGGGTGCGGGAGGACGAGGACAAGCAGCCGTTCTTCGGAAACGCGGATCTCAGGCTGAGCAATGTCTGCGGCAGCGGCTGCAGCCTTCTTCTGCGCTACTCCTATGCGGACGGTCGTTTTGTGCGCAGCCACGCCCCCACCGTCGATCTTCGGCGCAGATTCGGACGGCGCCTGCATCTGGGCGCAGGCTACGGCACCCGGAGTTTCACGGGAATCGAAACCGAATCCGCCGACCAGGAGGGGCAGTGGTTCCGCTTCACCGGCACCTACCGCGCGAGCCGCCGGGTAGACCTGCAATGGCTCTGGACAACGACGGCCGGTGACATCGGCGCCGGAACGCGCGCTATGCTGCGCTTCGGTTATCGTTGGTAGGAACTGCGAGCTAGGTGTCGAAGACGATCGTCTGATCGTAACCGTCGCGTGACCGGGGATCGATCGAGAGCCCGTGATAGGTCACGGCCTTGATCGCCGACCGGCGAGGATAGCGCTTCTCATCCCAGGCTTCGAACCAGCAGACCGCGCGCAGCAGGCACAGATCCTCATCCACCGTGAGCGCCAGGTCCTCGATGCCCGCCAGGAGAGCCCCTCTATCTTCTGACTCGTGCAGGAGTTCCCCAAGCCAGGAGACGAGCAGCTCCTCCAGATCCAGCCCGGAGAGCTCGATCGAGCGGCGATCGTGCGGCTCAATCGCAGTGGTATCCGCCATCAGCGAGACGAGTCCGAGCGCCGCGTGCCTGAAGAACTCCTCCAGCGACGGGGCTTTCACCCGCAAGGCAATATCGGCCGTGTGATCGACCGGCCAGGCGCCCGCGGGCGCCTCATCTCGAGGACCTGGTCTCAAGTGCCCCTCCTGTCAGGAACTACCCGGCCGGGCGGGGGTGAGAATGAATGCTATCGTATCGGGGCCGCTGCCGATAGAATCGGCCTGTTCTTGCAGATGGCCGATGATAGCAGAAATCCAGCACCCACGAGGGTGTTCGCTTTTTTGACCTCAGCCGGGGGATCTTAGATGAGGCAGCGCCTATTCGCCCTCCTTCTCATGGGTTCGGTGGCGGCCATGTTGGCCGGTGGATGCTCAGACGATGACAGTTGCCCGGCCTGCCCCAGTAGCCCCGTGAGAATCACCGAGATCATCGCCTCGCCGGAATCGACCACGGTCGGCGACACGCTGCGGTTCTGGGCCCAGGACGCAGGCAGTGGCGTCACGTTCGATTGGATCATCAGCGGCGGTCGCATCCTGTATCACAATACGAACTACATTCGGATGAAGGCGCCGGACGATCCGACCCTGCTCACCGTTTCGGTCGTGGCCTTCAATGAAGAGGGCAGCGCAGCGCTCAGTCGCGAGATTCCCGTGCGGGCCTACCTTCCGCGCGAGGGGCACGAGCCCACCTACACCGGCGCCTCCTACTGCGGGCTGGAATGCCATGGCGTGGACGGGCACGGTGACAACTACGACGCATGGGTCACCACCGCCCACTACACCGCCTATGACGGCGTCGAGGCCAGCGCAAACTTCGAGGACCGGTGCCTGCAGTGTCACACCGTGGGCTACGGAGACGTCAACGAGGACGGCTCGAATCGATACAATGGGGGCTTCGACGACAAACCGGTGGCCGCCCTGCACGGCATTCAGTGCGAGACCTGCCACGGTCCGCTCGCCGACAGGTACGGCACCGTGCTCGGCAATCACGGCGAGCTGGCAATGGGAGACTTCCTCCTCGAAACCTGTGCCGGTTGCCACGTTGACGACAACCTCGATCCGCTTTACCCCGATGATCTCCACGCACCCCAGAGCAACATTCTCAGAGGTGACGACGGATATACGTACGGTGGTTCCGTCGCCTCACGCGAGCACGCCGACGCGGTGACGCGCAGCTGTGTCACCTGCCACTATCCGACGACCTCCAGGAAGGGTGGACACACCTTTGATGCCGATCCGGCGAGCTGCGCCGAGTGTCACGGCGGAGCCTCCGGCAGTGACTTCGACTTCGTCGAAACGCAGATGGAGGAGGTTGACGACCTCCTCGCTCAGCTCAAGGATGAACTCGATAGAGCCACGGAGGACGACAAGCTCTACACGTCCTACTGGTATGCACTCTACAATGCGACGATCGTGGAGAAGGACGGCAGTTCGGGGGCACACAACTACGTCTACACCAAAGAGCTTCTCGAGCGGTCGATCGCGGATTTCGAGCCGTCGGGGCAGTAGGCCCGCGGCTCTAGTCCTCTTCTTCGGGACGGGTCACGTCTGATCGAAGGACTGCGACCGTAGCTCCATAATGACCACGGTCCGCTGATGCCAGCTGGTAGGATTCCACCGCGGGGTGTTTCGCCAGGACGCCGGCCACGACCCTGCGCTGCACACCGATGCCTTTGCCGTGGATGATGCGCACCTCTCTGAACCCGGCCCCCGCCGCTTCCCACAGATACTCTTCCACCACCGTCTTCACGTCCCGCGGGGCGATGAGGTGCAGGTCGAGCGCATCTGTGATCGGGATCGGAACGGGTTCATCGCTCACGCCGGGCCCCTCCTATTCGTGAGCCCCATGCATCGTGCCCACCTGCTGCTCGCCAGCGTGGTGGAGCGTGTAGCTCAAATCGACAACCCCGGCCAGCATGGCAGAGACCGAGCAGTACTTGTCTGCGGACAGAGCAACCGCACGGTGGACCTTCCTCAGATCCGGCGGATCGGTTTCGATATGATAGTGGAGATGGATCCGGTTGAAGATGCGGGGATGATCTTCCACCCGGTCGGCAGTCACCTCGATGCGGAGCTCGCGCAACGTGAGGCGCATCTTCCCCAGCATCGCAACGATGTCCACGCCCGTGCAGCCGGCGACCGCTCCCAGCATCATCTCCATCGGGGTAGGTCCTTCGAGTTCGGAGGCCGTTTTGCCGTCCAGCGGGGCGTCGGTGCGGTAGGCGACGCTGCCCGCGGTTTGGTGCTCGAAGACCACGCCCTGTTTCCAGACGCTGATGGATCGTTTCGTTGCGGCGTTCGCCTCTGCCGACATGGGTCCCCCCGGATTTGTGCCGAAGAATGAGTCTCTCCACGACCAGAGTCGGGGCAATCTTGCGTCATTCTTGGAGTTGGGACAACCCCGCCCCGATTCGGCGGGCTACAATTCGAGGTTAACTGATCGGAGGCCCGCTAGTTGCGCGGGCCTCCGACCCTATTGCAGGCGAGAGCCTCATGTTTGGCGCGTCCTCTTGACATCCTGCTCAGCTGTGGCGCTGAAGCCGGCATTGAGGATCCCCGTCAATCAACGAGGCGCGTAGCTGTGAGAAGCACTTTTCGCTTTGTGGGCGGCTGCCTCCGCTGCTAAGCCGCTGCCGGGAACTCCATGCCCGGCATGTAGGAATACTCTCCCCAGGGGCGCTGGGTTCCAGCCCAGCCCCACGGGGACATGCCGCTCATGCCGTAACTGCTGTAAGGATAACCCCATACGGGACACGAGTCACCGAACTGCCCGTAACCCCGGCCGAAGCTCTGGCCCTGCGGCCACATCTGCCGCCACGGACTGAAGTTACCGTACTGCTGGTTGCTCCAGCCCCAGTTGTAGGGACGTTGCCAGCCGAACTGACGAGGTCCATACATGGGGAACTGGCCGGCGCTGTAGTTCCAGTTCCGCCACGGATAGCTGAACTGACCCTGCTGGCCATACTGCATCGGATAGCCGTATTGGCCCTGCTGGCCATACTGCATCGGATAGCCGTACTGGCTCTGCTGGCCGTAGCTACCGAAGCTCATGGGATAGCTGTACTGATAGTTCTGCTGCATCGGGTGGCCGTACTGGCCGAACTGGCCGAACTGCCACGGCTGCCAGTGGGGCTGGAATCCCCACGAGTAGTTCCACGGCGGCATCCAACCGGAGCCCTGATTGCCCTGGTACTGTCCCTGGCCGAACATGCCGAAACGCTGCTGCTGCTGGTACTCCTCGTTCTGCTGCGGAGCTTCGGTGTTCTCGGCACCCTCGGGGGGTGTTTCGGACTGCTCAGGCGTAGGGGTCTGGCCCATCATCGCCTGGCTGAATCCGGGACCCTGAAATGCCCAAGGGGGGCCGAATTGGGGCTGCTGGCCCTGCGGTCCTTGCTGGCATCCCCATGCGAAATTGCTCTGCTGGTAGTTCGGTTGGTTCTCCAAAGCTCTTCCTCCTTCTCGATCACGAAAAACTCCAACACAGGATCATTCCTGTAATCCAAATCGAGACAGCCAATTAGCCTGATACCCCGCGTTCGATTCGCGAGCATTGGAATTGCAGGCACATGGCATCCGGCGCCAGGCGATGCACACCGCCCGGCTCACCCCATTGTGATCGGTAGTCAGGACCGCTTTCTTTGGAGGGGATTTCGTCAGGATGGCTCAATCGGGAAACGGGCCGAGCCCTCCAATCGGGAGAACCGGCCCGGCGATCGGCAAAGGGCTGTGGAAGGCAGGGGTCACTCCACCGGCGCGATGCCGGGGGTGGCTACATGTCCATCATCTCCATCCAGGTGGCTGCCCACCCGAAGGCGAACATCATGATGAACCCGAAGATCGAGAGGATGACGCTCACCGCCGTGGCCACCCCAGCAATGATGATCACCGTCTTGAGCTTCAGGAGAAACTGCTCGAGCATGGCCGGCTCACGCATTTGAGCTGCCTGCGACGCGCGATCCGCGGCCTGCCAGAGCAACACGCCGACCCAGATATAGAGCCAAGCAAAGAGGATACCGACGATAGACAGAACGGACAGGACGCCTGAGGCAATCATGACCACACCGAGGAAACGCAGCCAGCCTTTGGACTCGAGAGCCGGCATCCGGTTGGATCTGACCGGCGCTGCGCCGATTGAACCCGGCCAGGGCCCGGCGGTCAAGCTGGACGGGAATGTAATCATTATACGAAGCAGCCCGGCCGATGTTACGAATGGGGTGATTGTTACCCACTCTTCCCGTTGATAGACATTCAGGCTGGAGGATCTGGAGATGGCCCGTATCGCTCTTCTTCTCGTCGGCGGCTTGATCTTGTGCTCGACGGCAACGCTTGCAGAAGATCCTGCGACCAACCCCTCCCTGGGTTGGCGTCCGTTACCTCGAGAGGTCGCCATGCAGTTGGCGCAACCGGATCACGGGGCCCCGCCGCTCCTGTGGCCCTCGTCTCTGGATTGGCGCGATTCCGGCATCATCACCACTCCGAAGGATCAGTCCATCTGCGGAGGGTGCTGGGCGTTTGCCGCCACGGGGCTCGTCGAGGCGAAGGCGATCCAGGCCGGAGAGTCCGCTTCGCTCGACCTGGCCGAGCAGTTTCCGATCTCATGCGATGTGCAGGAGTTCTGGGGCATCGAGAATGACGGCTGCTGCGGCGGCACGGCGACGGTCTTCGAATTCCTCTCCAACTGGAGTTCGGTCAACGAGGCCGTGATCCCCTATGCCGCCGGAGACTTCGACGGGGTGAATCCTCGCAGCTGCACGTCCTCTCCCCCCTGGGGCACCGTCCCCTGCCCCAGCCCATACCCCACTGGTTCAGGCATCTACGTCGATACCTGGACGCTCCTCGCGGTCGGGGTCGCGAACGAGGCTCAACTGAAGGAAGCGCTTCAGCTGGGTCCGGTGTGGCTCGGTTACTACGTGTACGGCGACTTTGAGACCTTCTGGAACACCGGCAGCGCTGGCGACGTCTACACCCACACCAGCGGCGCCCTGCTGGGTGGTCATGCGGTTCTGTTGATCGGCTACGACGACAGCAAGAGTGCCTGGCTGATGAAGAACAGCTGGGGCATCACAGGACCGGAAGGTGACGGGACCTGCTGGATCTCCTACACCGCGAACTGCGACTTCGGCACCGATGCCGTCAAGATCACGGTGACCGGCGCGGCCAGCCCCACGGCGGTGTGCTGCCGGGTGGACGGCTCCTGCACGATCTTGAGTGAGTCGGAATGCGCCGCCATCAGCGGTACCTGGATAGAAGGTGAAGCTGCCTGCAGCCCCAATCCGTGTCCGGAGCCGGATCCTCAGGCCGCCTGTTGCTTCGGCGACGGCGGGTGCCTGGTGAAGACGGAGGCGCAGTGCACGGCGCTCAGCGGAACCTGGTACGAGAGCGAACCCAGCTGCACTCCGAATCCCTGCCCGGGGCCCGCGCCCACGGCCGTGTGTTGTCTCCCGAACAACACCTGTCAGGTGATCACGGAATCGGAATGCGACGGACTGAGCGGGGATTGGCACACCATCTACACGAACTGCGCGGGGGTGGTCTGCGCCAACCGTCGCGTGTGCTGCTTCGACACCGATTGCGCAGTCCTCTTCGAGGCGGAGTGCACCGATCTCAGCGGCGACTTCTGGCCCGAGAGGTCGACCTGCAACCCCAATCCGTGTCCCACCGAAACGGATCGGCCCTCCTGGGGAAGTCTCAAGACTCTCTTCCGGTCGAGCGATCCCGACACGACGGACAAACCGGAGTAAGGTCCGCCGCGATAGCACGAGTCTGAAGCCCGGATGCGTCTCGCGCCGGGCTGCTACGCCTTTGCTGAGAACTCATCCGAGTCCTTGTACTGCGTGTCCGTTGCGCGGATCTCGAGTTCTGGATCGTATTCGATGTCCTTGAGGGCGAGCGCCTCGAACTCCGTTCGATCAACGAAGAGATAGTCGAAGAGTTTCGTCTCCTCAATCGAGAGATTGCCAACCTGGCTCTCGGCGAAGTTCAAGCCGGCGATCTGGCTCTTCACGATTCGATTCGTGCCTGTGTAACGGGATTCATCGCCAGCGAGGTATTCGACCCGGCTTTCCTGGATCACCAGGTTCTCCACGGTACACTCGAAGATCATCGGCTCCGAAATGAGCGGGCAGCGATCGATCAAGAGGCCGTTGCACTCACTCTGAAGGAGGTTGAGTGCGTAGAGCCCATCACACTCCACCAGTGTCAGGCCGGTGATCTTGGCTGCGCCGAAAGAGAGCTTCTTGCCGCTGCAGGCCGTCAAGGTCAACTCCTCGATGAGACTGTCGTTGAACGCGCAGTCCTCGATCACCACGTCTCGAAAGCTCACTTCCTTGATCTTGCCGTCCGCCAGCGCCGTCTTCTCCAGCCTCCCCCCGGTGAAGGCCACCTTTACCAGCTCGGCGAAGTAGAGCGAGCTGTCTTGCCACTGACAGTCGTCAAACGTGCACTCCTGAAAGCTTGCCGATTCGTACCGGCCGGAGTCGTCCTCACAATTCGCGAACGTACAATTCTCGAACGTCGCTCCCGTCGCATCCACCTGACCGGCCTTCAGAACCCGAAAGGTGCAGTCGGTGAATCGGACGCCCTGGGCATTGAGCATACCCCAGTGGCAATCGTCGAACTCGACGCCGGTGAAGACCGTATTCGACAAGTTGCACCCGTCGAATCGAACCGACTTGAACACCGAGTCCGTGATAGCCGAGCCGGACATGTCGATCTGAGGCAGCTCAACTTCGGTGAAGGAAGCACCGGTGAGCACGATCCCCGCGAGGCTCTCCCCATCGAACCGTCTCTCGCTCAGCTTCCAGCCACTCTGGCCGATCGTGCGATTGAAGGTCTCGATGTCCTGCAGAGCTTCGCGGTCCTGCTCTTCCAACAACGGTTTGCTCATTCAAGCCGTCCTCATCCGCCTTGCCACACCGGATCGCTACGCGAACTTCGGCAAAGACCCGGCGAGTTTCTCGGCGAGTTTTTTGCGCCAGCTGAAGTCGGGAAACTCCGATCGCTTGCGATTGCGCTCAACGATGTACTTCTTGTGCGTGGGTGACCCGAAGATCCCCAGGAATCGTCCAGATCGGCTGAAGTCGATCTGGACCTCGAAGTTCCAGTTGGAGTCGAAGTCGTATCGCTGGAGAGAGCGCTTCTTGGGCGAGAATTTCACCGAACAGAACACCGCCCGCTCGCTTTGCGTCGCGATGCGCCGCCGGAAGGTGCTGGCATCAGCCGCGCTGTTCGTGTTCCAGGTCCTGCTCGTTCGATCGTAGTGGAGTTGGACTTTGTACCACCGGTCATCGGTGGCGAAGGCATAGAGGTACACCTCCACGATGTTGACGAGCTTGTGAAGATCGTGACCGTCCAGCTTCGTGTTGAGCCAGAACTGGAACTGGTAGCGGACGGTGCCGGCCTGCTCGTCCTTGATCTTGAACTTCTTGGTCTCGAACTTGGCGATCACATCGACATTCGGAATCGGCCAGGTCTTGTCGCCTGCGATCACGTCCCAGTAATCCAGTGCGACCGCAAACCGAGGAGCTGCGCCGGCTGCGACGATTTCGAACTTCGACGGAGAGCCCTGCGGGTCACAGGTCACGACGCCGCCCCCGGCCCGATCGCTGCCCCAGCCGTCGAAGTACCCATACTTGTTATACCGGGGCAGAGGTCCGGCCGAATCGGTGACCACCACCGCGGGCTTGCGGGGCCACGGCTTATTGCCAAACTCCTCGAAGTCCATGACGCGCGTCTTGACCGAGTTCTTCCCCCGCTTGTCAACGCGCATGATCGAATACACACCTCGGCGGTGCGAGTGCCCGGAGAGCGCGCAATCGAACTGCCGCCCCCCCAGGTAGGCTTCATACATGGGTTTTCGATTGGTTTCGAACGTCCCCATGTCATGGTCACCTGCGCTCCAGAGGGTATCGTACTGGATGCGACCCTCTTTGTCCCTTGCGAAGGGAATCTGCTCGATGTAGCTCGCAAAGGTGAAGTGGGTGAAGAGGTACTTCTTCGTCGGCAGAGCCAGGGCCTTCTTCACCAGCTCCAGCTGGTCGTCACTGACCGCATCGTCCGCGCGAGGAAGGTGTCCCCAGAACCCCTGTCCGGTGTCGAAGAAGAGCCCGATCACATCCTCATCCTCACCCCAGGTAAGACCGAGCAGGCACTGTTTGGGGAGCTTGGCCAGAAAGTCGGCGAACGGGGTCAGCACGTTGTAGAACCATGGCAACCGTTTCAGCTTGTTCTCTTTGAACCCGAACGAGGTGTCCTTGATCACGTGATACGTCTCGCCGAAGGCCAGGATCGCCTCGTAGATCGTGAGGTTGTGATCGGCGGGAATCCCCTCATTCGCGCGCTTGATTTCAAGCGCTCCCAGGCGCGCCCGGGGGGAGATTCCGTAAGGTTCAACGTAGCAGTCGTGATTCCCGCGAACGACAAACGCGGGCTTGCGGTACTGCTTCATGAAGCTGATCAGGAGCGAGTAGATGGAGATGTAGTCCACGAACTCGTGATAGCGCTGCTTGTATTCATCCCCGTCATCGACCGCCAGCTTGTCCCACACCTGCTTGATGGTGGGGTCGGCCGGGAAGGGTTCCTCTTGATAGACGTTGCGAATGTAATCGATCAGGTCGCCGGCCAGAAGCAGGACGTGCGAGTTCGCGTCGCTACCGATCTGATCCAGCAGCTCCTTGACCGCCTTCGAGCAGCTGCAGACCATCGGCCCGATTTCCGGGGACTGGGTCGTATCCTGCTCCGCCAATCCGGTTCCAGGATCCACCGCATACTCGATGACCCGGGCCTTCGACTTCGCGAAGTAGTACTGGCGCGAGCTGATGTGCAGATCCGAAATCTGCGCGAAGTTGAAGACGGTCCTTTCTTTGTGCCAGGCCACCGGATGGAAGGACTGAATCGGGCTGGCGAGATTGGGTGCCTCCAGGTCTATGTCGTCGCCGGCGATCTGGAAGCAATACTTGCCGCCATGCGCCAGCTGGGTGTTGGCGCCGTGCATCTCCTCGAGGACTTCCCAGATGATCTTGTCTTGCAGCTCGTTGGGGATGACCTTCCCGTCTTCGGTGGTGTTGAGGTAGTGATAGGTCTGTTCCCACCCATCGCTGCCGGTTCCGCTGGTGGGCATGGTCGCCTCAAAGCTGCCGCTGGAATGGTGGTACCAGAACAGATTGTGGAGACCTTCCTCCTCCAGAATGTTGAAGACCCTGACCTTGAAGAGTTTCGTATAGCCCTTGTCCTTGAACTTGTCCCGCGCTCGGAAGTCCAGACGGCCGTTGAAGCAGGAGAAGGTCCCCAGGATGTCCGAGCTTATGTCTCCGACGAACTCGACGCTGATACACAACTCCGCCCTGCAGGTGAAGAGCGGCCGGTTGTAGTAGCCTTTGAGTTCATCGATCCCCCGGCTGATCTTGAGCTGCCAGTTGATATTGTGCGCGGTGATGTTTTCAGCCTTCGCCAGGATGAGGAGCTGGATAGGGTCTTTGGCGGTGATGATCTCAGGCGTGAGCAACGACGGATAGAGGATCACCGCGGGAACGCACTGGATGATCGTGACCCGCTGTCCAGAGCTGGACGAAGTTCCTCCCGATGATCCGCTGTCATGCATCCTGTGACTCGCCTCCCGTGATCTCCAGCGTGACCCGACCTGGCGGAATGTCCTCTTCCTTCGCGTAGCCCTCGTCGTCGAATCCCCCCTGCCGGGTGGATCCGTCGGCAAGCGTCAGGGTGTACTGCTCGTTCCCGGTCGGATTCGCGAGGCGGATCTCGAACCAATCCTTGAACTTGAGGAGACTGGACTCCTGCTCACGGCCGAACTCCTCCTCCCCGATCGTCACCGTGAAGAAGTACTCAGGCGGGTTGTAGGACCGGCCGTAGTGCTGCATGTCCTCTTCGGTGGGGATGTCGTCGGTATCCTCGAAATATTGGTATTCCCATTTGAGACTGATCTTGCCCTTCTTCACCAGCGTGGGGATCTCGGCGATCCGATCGTGGACCGAATCCTGATCGTACTCGTAGATCTTGATCTGCGCCTCGGCCTCATCCGCTGCGTTGCGCACATCCGCCGTGAGCTCGAGCACATCCCCCCGGCGGGCTTCTTCCTGTCCCCAGCTCAGATTCTCGGCAAGCACCGGCGGCCAAGCGGGGATCACGTTCGACTCCCCGCTGAGACCGTTCTTCGGCAACTCGACCTCAAAGGAGACACTATCTCCGCGTTCGATTTCGGCCGGAATCTCGAAAGCTCCGGCGAATTGGTTTCCCCTCATCGTCCCGCTCACGATGCCGAGATCGAGACCTTGGGCCGACGTACCCTTGCACTTGACCGGAGCGCCCCGTCCGACCATGGAAGTGCGCACGACAAAAGAGGCGGACTGATCGCCATAGGCGGCCCCCGTCCGCCATTCTGCGGAGATGAGGGTCGAGTCGAGGGTGATCTTGTGCTCCTGATCAACCCCTTTGGTGAATTCGTTCGGCATGTCGTTTCGCCTCGCGTCTACCTCACGCCTCTTCAGCCGGCACGAGACTGTCGATCATCTGCGTCACCTCGATCGCGACCGTCTTCAGACCACGCTTGGTGAAGCTGGTGGAGAAGACGTATCCAACGCCCCCGATGAGCACGCAGACCATCTTCATGAACAGAATGTGGCCGTCCGCTGGCACCCACTTGTGAACGAACTCGTAGGCTTCCGTTCCACTGGGGAGGGCGATGATCTCATCCTTGAGCACGTCGAGCTCCCCATGGGCTTCGCGCAGCATGTTCACTCGTTCCTGGCCGAACTCCTCCAGGCTGCCGTGAGTCACCTGCCGGTCGAGTGTCAGACTCAACATCTGCTGATGGGTCCCCTGCGAAGGCCCCACAAACACGTAGGCCGTGAGATCCTGCCAGCCCTCTGGCAGATCCATCTGGAACTGGGGCAAGGTATGCGTTGCCATGTCCTTCCCACCTCTTCGTTCGTTACTTCAGGCAGCAGATCCCACCGGGACCCGCCACGTAGATTCGTCCCTGCTCGTCCATGATGGGCCGGCAGCTTGTCGGGTATTCGAGCGCCGTCATGCCCATCTGCTCACCCGCAGGAGAGATCTGCAGCAGCACCGTGCCCGCCGCTGCGAGAACAGCCTCGTCCGCCAACAGGGTCAGGAGGATTCTGCCCGGTTCGGCCGGGAGTTCCACGGACCAAACCAACTCCCCTTCCCTCACGCGCCACAGCTCATTCCCCACGGCCAGCCAGACGTCACCACCCGGTGATGAGACGGGAGGTTGAACCGGCGCGAGAGGATCGCCGAGGGAGAGCCGCCACTTCTTCTTGCCCTTGGCGGACAGACCGCTCAGCCGGGTTTCATCGGGCTCATCTTCGTTTCCGGGCACCTTATCGACCACGAGCAGGTTGCCCTCATGGTCATAGGAGACTGAAATCAGCTCGCCCGTGCCGACCTCGTTCACGGGTGGTTCCAGATCCTCGTTCTTCGGGCGCTTGCCGTCGGGAAGGAACTCCAGAAGGTACAGCCTGTCCTTCGCGGCCAGGCAGGCGCCGTCTCCGTCGGGATTCACCAGGGCGTCAGCCATCGTCCCCCGGCGTTCGAAGACCCAGTTGAGTTTCTCCGTGCCGGTGGTCACCGACGCAAGGGCATAGAGGGGTGGCCCCCATTCCTCATCCGGACCGCTCACCTCCTGCGACGGCAACTGGAAGGCATAGACAAGCTGACCTGCGAACCGGTGCAACAAGTGGAGAAACCCCTCGCCCTCCAGCAGCGGCAGGGCGATCCGCTCGCCCAGCTGGCCTTCGAGGTCGAGCTCACGGTAATAGCCGACGCCGTCCAGGGTCGCAAAACCGGTGGCCGAAGCCTCGAAGTGAGCGCTCATGGGCACCGGCGTGCTCCATTCCACCTCACCGTCCAGACTCCGCCTGAGGTCGATTCGCCCGTTGTACCAGACGACCAGCCACTCCCCCAGGCGACAGAGGCTGAGAGGAGCAACGCCGTCCTCGGAGGGGCGCGACCAGATCACCTGGCCGGTCAGCCGGCCGCTCACCGGCAGGTAGGATCGGTTCTGCTGATCCCCCCACATGCGTGCGTTCAGGATCTGTGAATCGGTCATGAGTGACTCCCCGCAGGCCAAGCCCAAACATCCCAGGAGGACCAACCAGATTCCGGTCGTCCTCAGGGCCGTTCTCGCAATCGCCTTTGTTCGTCTACACCCGAGCAAAGCTGGTCAACACCTCCCACCGGGCTACGGCGGCCCCCCGAAGCTCTGGAGCGTGAAGGTCCCGGGTAGTTTCGTATCGATCCAGGTCTTCAGAAACTGCAGCGCATCCTCGCCGCTATCGGTTGCCCCCCGATTGAAGAAGTATTTCACGACGTTGGCCGCAGTGACGGTCTGATGGATGAGCAGCTTCTCGTTGTGTGTCGGGTCCGCTTGGACGGTCGTGTGGGCCGTGCCAGCATGGAACCGCGCGTCGTAGTGCTTCCGGCCTTGATCCGAATCTCCCGGCTTGCAGAAACCGGGCAGGAAGTGGACGTAGACGTTTTCGATATCGCCCGTGCCACCGATCAGTCGGTAGTGCCCTCCCCAGTCCAGATACGCCTGCTGGACGGCATTGATGCGCGCCCTCTTCTCGGCCCTCGTCCAGGTTCCTACGAAGTAGGGCCTCATGTAGACCCTGACCATGAGAACCGCCTGATATTGCATCGCGCCCTGGGCGGCATGGAAGGTCCCGACGGCCGATTCGTCCTGGCTGGTGTCGTAGAGCTCGAGACGGCATCGCCGCAGCGGATTGGCCGTGATCTGATGTTGGGCCTCGGTCTCCATCGCCACCTGCCGGTCGGCAGGCACCGACGGGTTGCCGCCGGTGATGAGCCGCCGATGGGTGATGTCGAAGGTTCCTCGCCGAAGCCGGATCGCAAACGTCTTGTCCTCGATGAGCCCGTGCAGGTCCTTTGTGTCGTCGGCCGCATCGGTATTGAATTGGTGCAGCACGTACCACAGGTACCGCGCCCGGGGGGCGCAGTTGTGGTTCATCATGGACCCGCTGTTCGGCTCCATCGAATAGGGCACGTAGTGTTGGGTGAAACTGAGGTACCTCCGGCTGCAGGTCGAGTAGGGTTTGTACTTCTTGTTCTGATACTCATCCTTGTGACCGGTGCCGTGGCCGAGCTCGTGGGCCATGACGTGGATGCGCCACGTTTCGCCATGCTCGGTCACCGATTTGCCCAGCGGATCGGTCTTCGGCTGATAGACCGACTGCCTCAGCTTGAGGATCGCATACCGCCTCGCCTCGGTGGCCCGGCGCACCGCCCAGAAGTAGGAGCCGCCGTCGTCGTTGATGATCGGGCTCAGGATCTTGGGGCGCCCGCCCAGGGCCGCCGCCTCGGCGTTCTTGATGGCCTGATGGGCATAGAGCACCTCGAAGTTGCTGGTGGCATTGTCGCTGGGATGGTTGTCGAAGTTGCAGTTCTGCCATCCCCCGGTCGGCTCGATGGCTTTGAAGTGCTCACGTTCATCGAAGAAGTAGAGCGGCTTGATGAGGAAGGTGTGCTCCCCAGCCGGCGCCTCCTCCAGGTAGTATTGTTTTCGGTTGTAGGTCTCCATCGAGCGGTAGACGCCCTCGTCGACGAACTTCTGCACATCGGCGTCGGTCGGGATCGGGGCAAACTTGTTGACGCTGGCATCCGCGGTTGAGGGTTCGTTGCGAGGATCGGCCATGAAGTTGATCCCCATATAGAAAACGGCGAATGAAACGGGATGCCCGTCGTCATGGTACAGATTGTGGAAGTAGTGAATCTCGTAGTCGCCTGTCCGGCCAAACTCGTCGTCTGTATTCCTCATCACCCACTTGACGTGCCGGTCGGCATCCTCTCGCAACGCGGCGCGGGCTCCAACGACGAATCCCTTGTCGCCCCACTGATCGAGCTCCCGCGTACGTTTGTCGGCGACGGTGTAGAACCCGTCGCGGAAGAAGATGACGGACAAGTCCTTCGGAGGCTTGGGCACATGGTTTTCCGGAAAAGCGATCCGCGCTGATTTGAAGTCGCTCTCCGGCTGATGCAGCTTGAGCAGCTTGGTGGTCTCGTCGACGACGAATAACTTGAGCCGCGAACGATTGGAGAGGTCCTTGTTCGCGCCTCGATGGTTCTGGTCCTTGATGTCCTGGGTGCCGTCCGCCGCGTCCAAGAGCACGACATCGTCGAGGGAAAAGACAAGCGGCTCCGCCGGCGAGGTCATGTTCGACCCGTAGGGTTTGATGCCGCGCTCATCCTTCATGACCTTCTCGTAGCGATCGCCGGCTTCGAAGGCGGTGTCCTCCCCCCGGGTCCAGTAGTTGCGGGAATGCCACTTGGCCGGCAGGTCATAGTACTTGTGCCGGTCCTCGGGACCGATGTTCGAGATCTCGTCGGGCGTGTAGGTCTTGATCTCAGGCGGCGTGTCCTTATCGGCCGTATAGATCCACTTGTTCTCGAGGTTGAACTCGAAGTAGAGCTTGGTGCGATCGGCGTTGTCCTTGACCTTGATGAGATAGGTGTCCTTCTTGTGCTGATGCGCGGTGGGGACCTCCTTGTCCTCATCCTCGTAGGCCTTGAACTCGAGACCGTCGGGCACGTACGCGCGGCGGCCCAACACCTGGTTATAGTAGGCGAACTTGACATGGTAGGCGACCGCGTTGAGGTCGCCCGGGTCGATGTAATTGGGGATGTAGAGCCAGCCGTTGTAGAGCGGGCACTCATCCTTCGTGTGGGCGCGGTTGAGATCCGTGGGACACCCGCGGTCCTCCGACTCCAGATCCGGAGCCTCACCGTCGTCGAAAAAGAGGATCTCCACCCGCCGGTTGAGCTGTGAGCGGTACTCGTTCTTGTGCTCGTCATCGATCGGGAAGGACTCGCCGCAGCCGACGAACTTCTTCGTCTCACTGACGAAGCGAACCTTCCGGCGCAGCCGCCGATGGGCCGGTGAACAGGGCGACTCGGGCGGGTCGTCAGGATTGCCCTCGCCGAGCTTGTGCTTCAGCTCATCCTGGTAGATATCGTAGACCGCCGCCCAGGCCTCTTCCGGCCACTTGTGTCTCGGATCGCGATTCACGTCCTCATGAAGCGTGGGCGAGAGCGGAGCCTGCGCGTCGGCGCTCGGATCGCTGGAACCCCCGCCGATGATCCACTGGTTGTAGTGAACCTGGAACTGCCGCGTGGCCTCCTTGCAGTCGCCTCCCCATCTGTCGTCGATGCCCTTCGGGTCGCAGGGCCACTTGAATCGGGGATTCTCGCAGATCCAGGTCATGATCTGTTGGTAGTCCTCCGTCCGATGACGATTCGCACAGATCTTGGCCCACTTTGTTCGCTCGCCCTCGATCAGGTAAAGCACGTCCATCGCGCGCTGGTCCGACAGCTCGAAGTTCATCTTGTAGCCGCCCGAGGTGTCGGTGTGGCCGACGATGAGCATTCGTTTGTCGGGATCGAAGTCGAACTGCTTGAGCGCGATGGCGATGACGTCGAGCCCCGTCACCTGATCCTGCTTTTCCTGGATCTCGGTGTCTTCGGGATCGGTGGCGTCATCTTCGGTACCGTCGGTGGAGGTGGCCGTGCCGCGCGGCCGGGCCGGCATCATGACCGCGGAGTTGAGATGAAAGAGGACATCCTCCACTTCGAGGATGTAGACATCGACCAGATCGAGATCGTGGATGTACTTCGTATTGCTTTCTACGCGGAGGAGGTACTCCAACTCGCGCAGGATCCGGCTTTCACTGACTTCCTTGCACATTGCAGAGAATCCCCAACCGCGTCTGCGGCCGTCCTATTGCCGAACCTGGTAGGTCAGTCGCGCTCCGCCGGGAGGGATACCATCCTCCTTCGCTTGACCGTTGCCGTCCGTGGTTCCCTCCCGGATCTCTCCGGTCGCCAGACGTAGCTTGTAGGGCCGATCCGCCAGAGGTTTTCGTTCGTGGTCCCTCAGGGTGAGTTCGATCTTGTCGGCGTAGGTCATCAGACCGGAGCGTTGCACCATGTTGTCGGCCGCGACGATGAAATAGAAATACGGGAAGGAGTACCCACCCTGCTTTTCTTTTGCGTCGGAAATTCGAATGAGGTCTTCATCGACCGCCAAGGTCCAGTTGTATTCGATGGCATCGCCGTCCACGCTCGCTTCCACGGTCGTTAAGTGCACGTCCGCGAAGTTGGTGTCCTTGACGTAGATCTCGAATGTGGCCGCGGTCCCCGGATCGATCCCGATCGTCTTCGCCTTGAGCGTGACCTCGTCGCCCACCTTCGCCGCCTTGACGGACCACTGCGCGTCGATGATTCCCTTGAGCACGATCTCGTGATTCCCCGGCTCGACATTGTCCTCACGAACCCGACCGGTGAGGGGACCCGAAGCGGTGCTTCCGTCCGGGCGGGTCAGCGTGTAGGTGAGAGCGTCGACATGAAACCCGCCTTTGTCGAGGAATCGAACATCGAGGTAGTGGCCCTCGCTGGTCTCTTCCTCGCCCTCGGCGTCGCTGCCGCCACCCGGCTGTCCGCTGGCCGACCCGCCACCTCCGATACCCATCTTCGGAACGCCGGCCCCTCCCCCTCCGCCGGAGCCGATGAGAACCGTCGGACAGCCGGGTGGAGCAATCGTATCGGGGGGACCGGTGCAGACGAGCATATCGCCGACACAGGCCGCAGGCATGCCGCCGATCAGAACCGTGGGAGCCGAGGACATGCTGATGGGGCCGCCGACGTGCGGGATCGGAGCCGGCGCGGGGGTTTGCATGGGACACACGTGCATGTCGCCGACACGTGCAGCCATCAGTCCACCAATCAGGACGTTCGGGCACCCCAAGATGATGTTGCCGCCGTGGACCGTCATATCCGTTTGTCTGGCAGCCGGTTTGCCCATTGATCGCTCCTGCATGCGTGTCCGCGGAGGGTGGGTTGTCGTGATTCCATTATGGTCACCGGTCTTGGGCCCAGTCAACCACGGCGCCTGGAGAAGGCAAGGGAGTGGCAGATGCTAACTTCTTGCATTGGTGGGAGTTCGGGGTTCGACCCAAACACGGCCGGGCGGGTATAACATTGGAGGCAGGAGTAGGCGCTCCAGATGGCAAAATCAAGAGGACGGATTCGGGCCTTCAGCCTCCCCAGGAGGGAACATGCGGTTGATCAAGACGTCGCTGGCACTCGCACTTCTGGTTGGTTTCACCTGCACCGCTCTCGGTGTCCTTCCGGAGTGGGGACTTGAACAGAACGAACCCAATCCGTTCTGCAACGACCCGGGGGTGACCACGATCTACTTCGCCCTCGATCAGCAGTCCGAGATACTTCTCGAGGTGTTCAGCGCCGACAGCATGTCCGTCCGGGTGTTGATGGAAGGACTGTCCCAGCCGGGCTACTACTCGGTGATCTGGGACGGACGCGACGACAACGACGAACTGCTTCCCCCGGGGCAGTACCTCTATACACTGACTGCCCGGAACCCCGAGCTGGACGGTTTTCTCTATCAGGAAACGCGTGTGGCCACGATCGAGTGCGAGACGACCCCCTCAGACGACGAAAGCTGGGGCAAGATCAAGGGGCGGTACGCGAAGTAGCCGCCCCTGTCCAGATCGCCGGATTGTCTGCGTGCTCACTATCGCACGACCACCATCTTCTTGCTGTGAATCTCCTCTCCCACCTTGAGGTTCGAGAAGTAGATGCCGGCGCTGACATCCGAAGCCTGCCATTGCACGCGGTGCCAGCCCGGGCGCTGCCAGGTCTGATCGACCAGTGTCTCCACCAGCCGGCCGGCCGGATCGTAGATGTTCAGGCTGACCTTCGCGCGGCCACTCAACCGGTAGCTGAGGGTCGTGTGCGTACGAATCGGATTGGGTGCGGCCCCGCGCAGCAGCACGTTGATCCGTGCAACGGCCTCCTCATCCTCCGGCACCGACGAGAACCCGCCGTCGGTGAGCTTCGTTTCCTCATAGACCACCGTCACCTGCTCGGCGGTGCCCGGCACTCGGAGTTGTACAAAGCGGAAGTTGTTCGGGAAGGGCACGTCCATCGGCAGCGTCAGCGGCTGCCAATCCAGCCACTCGACCACGCGCAGATCGTCGAACCAGGCGTATCCATCACCGTCCTGCGGCGGATCGAGGTTGCACCGCACGTTGAGATAGTTCGTCTCCTCGGGTGCGACGCAGTCTGCGCTGAAATAGGTCCAATCGGTTGTGCCCTCGACGGGATCGCCCATCACGCCCTCGCCGACCTGGTTCCAGCTGTAGCGGCTTCCGTAGAAGCGCACGCGGAAGTTGGCCAGGCTGGCATTCTCGGTCTTCATCCAGCCGTTGATGTTGTAGCGTCCGTCCGCGTTGGCGGGCCAGTGTTTCTTCACCAGGGTGACGACGTTGTCGCCCGCATTGTGTTCGCGATGCAGTCTCAGGGAATGCTCGCCTTCAAAAAACTCCGTGTCGACGATCTCTTCGCCGCTGCTGTTCAAGTTCCACATGTGGTGGCCTTCGGCATCCTGTTCGAAACGGCCGAACCAGAGCACCTCCCGACCCCAACAGACTTCGCAATCCTGCAGGTCGATGCCGTTCGCCTCGAGGATCTTCGAAAGACTGCCCTCGCCGGCGAGCAGGATCGGTTCTGAGACTGCATAGCCGTTGTCATCGTAGAAGCCGACCGTCCCCTCGGACTGGGAGACCACCTCAACCGCCTCGGCCGGATCGATGAAGATGAGCCCCATCATGAACTGATCGTCGACGCCCACCGTGGCGCCCAGCTGGCGCGAGTAGTCGGCCATCCGATCCAGGATCTCGCGCCCCAGGCGGCCACGCGAGGGCCTCGGAATCCAGTCGTCGATGAATGCGGGCTTGAAGGTCCAGCGATGGATCCCGTCTTTGTCGAAAAGCGCCTTCAAGGCGATCGTCGGCATCGTCTCGGGGTAGTAGAGATCGAACATGAAGTTGCCGAGGCTGTGGGCGATCAGAACGCCGTTGTACACTTCGAAGCCCTGGAGCACGTGGGGGTGATGGTTGATGACCGCATCGGCACCCACATCGACCGCGTGCCAGCGCAGCTGCCGATCGGTCATACCGGGCCAGACTCGGAACTGGATGTCCGGGGCTTCGGCCTCCGAAACGTAAGGAGGACACATCTCGATGCGGATATCCGGGTCCTCCTCGGAGAGATCGGGCACATTCCATTGCGGAGATCCGGGGGGGTACATCTCGAGCAGCTCTTGACGAGTGCGCGCCATGGACTCGTCGTCGGGCGCCGTCAAGTACTCGAGGCCACTGTGGGGCGAGGCAATCACGATGTCGGCCAGGCTGTCGGCCTGCGTGATCGATCGCTCTAGGTTGGGCTGCAGCCAGTAGGCGAACCCGGGCTTGTCGTAGCCGGCGTCGAGGAAGGGCTGATAGTTGTACTCTCGCCCCGTGCGATTGCACATGCTGATGATGCCCAAGCGCACCCCGTCGCGCGTGTAGTAGCAGGGCTGCTCGGCGAAGTAGGCGTTGACCCCCGATCCGCCGTGCACGATGCCTACCGAATCGAACACCGCTTCGGTCTGGACCAGGCCCTCGATGCCGTAGTCGATGATGTGGTTGTTCCCCAGCAGAGCCACTTCCACGCCTGCGTAGGTGAGCCCGGCGACATTCTCGGGGCGCGTCCGGAATACAACGCTCTTGGTGGGATGGGGTTCACCCTGGTCGGTATAGGGACACTCGGCGTTGACCACGGTGATCTCGGCGTTTTCTCCCAGGATCGGCAGCGTGGGTTCGAAGAGATACTCGACGCCGTAGGTGTCGATCAGCCCGCCCGGCTCGTCATAGTTGCGGCCCGTGAAAATGTCACCCGCGAAGTTGACACTGATCAATCCGTCCTCGCCGCCACTCGGCTCGACCGTCACCTGGACGGTCTCGCGACCGAAGAGACCTGTTTCGTCGGTGACGTCGAGCGACACCGTGAACGTGTAGTCGGCCACGGCGGTGAAGGTATGGGTCGGATTGGGATCCTCGCTGATCGTCCCGTCACCGAAGTCCCAGAAGTAGGCGTGGACCTCACTGTCCGGGTCGTAGACCACGCTCTGAAACTGCACCTCGATCCGATAGAGGTCCTCACCGCGATCCGACTTCTGGTCGGTCAGCTTCTCGGCCCGGCCGGGGAACTGCTGAATCTCCACCAGTGGTGCGACCGGCAGCTCGCCCGTGACGTCGTAGATTTCATCGAAGATCGTCTCGCCGTGCGCCGTTCCGTCATGGTCGTTCACGAAGACGATGCGGGTGATCGTGGGCAGATACCCCCAGGTGTCGAACCAGTCCTGTCCCACCGCCAGGAGGTAGCCCCGCCAGGTCTCCTGCGGATAGGCGCCCTGGTAGACGACGTTCCAGCGGTCACTGAGAACGAGCTGCTCACCGGAGACAACGTAGAAGAGCATGTTCTCGCTGCCGTCGCCGAACCCGATGGCCTGGAGTTCACCTTCCTCCGCCGAGTAGATCGCCGTCTGCAGGATACTGGCCGTGTCCAGCGGATATGGATCCAGCGCGAATTCCTTCCAGGTGTTTCCCCAAACCCTCAGGGCGTAGTCGGAGCCGTTGTACGTGTTGGCGCCTTGAAGCTCCCAGTCGTTGGGGTCGAAGTCCTCATCCTCGTAGCTGATGAGGTCGATGGTGCCCGATTCGAAATCGACCAACATCGTTCCGCGCCCCTCGGCCAAGGCCTGCGGTGCGGTGGCGAGCAGCAATCCGACCATACAAAGGAGGAGCCGGGGGTAGCCGGTGTCCATCAGGGCCTCCGTGCTTCGGGGTATGACGCAAACCGCCTGATCCGGACCGGGATCAGGCACCTAAAAGATTATACAGGAAAAGCTTGCAGCGTTCAAATGTTCACGCCTAGGCCCGCCCGGCCGGCTGTGCTATGATGCCTTGCTTTGACGCCAGCGCGGCTTTGCCCAGGCGAATTTCGTCGCCGCCCCCGGCGGAACCCGCGGCTAACCCGGTCTCAGGAAATAGGTTGCGCAGAGAGGAACAGGCGGGATGATCATTGGTATTCGACGCGAGGACAAGAATCCCTGGGAGCGGCGCACCCCACTCACCCCGGAAGATGTGGGCAAACTCGTCAAAGAAAACGGTATGAAGGTCCTGGTGCAGTCGTCCACGACCACGCCCAAGAGAGTCTTCCCCGATCACGCCTACGAGAATGCGGGGGCGATCGTGACCGAGGACCTGTCGTCATGCGATCTGATTCTCGGCGTGAAGGAGATTCCCGCCGATCAATTCGTCGATAACCGCGCCTATCTGTTCTTCTCACACACGATCAAGGCGCAGCCGTACAACATGCCGATGCTCAAGACGATGATGGAGAAACGCTGCACGCTCTTCGACTACGAGCTCATCGCCGACAGCGAGAATCGGCGCCTTGTCTTCTTCGGCAAGTTTGCAGGCTTGGCCGGCATGATCGATTCTCTGTCGGCCCTCGGCAAACGGTATGAGGCCGAAGGCATCCAGACGCCCTTCGCGGACGTGAAGATGGCGCACGAATACGCCAGCCTGGCCGAGGCCAAGGCCGAACTGATCCAAATCGGCGGTAAGATCAATGCCGTGGGCCTCGACGAACGGATCACGCCGCTCGTGGTAGGATTCGCCGGGTACGGAAACGTCTCGATCGGCGCCCAGGAGATTCTCGACCTGTTCCCGGTTCACAAGATCTCACCCGAGGAACTTGCCGGGCTTCGTGAGCAGGGCAACCTCTCCAACCACCACATCTATAAGGTCGTGTTCAAGGAAGAGCACATGGCGACCCCTCGAAAGGCGGGAAATCCGTTCGAGCTTCAGGACTACTACGACAACCCCGAGAAGTACGTCAGCGATTTCGACCGACACACGCCGCACCTGAACGTGTTAGTCAATTGCATCTTCTGGACCGATCGGTATCCGCGCCTGATCACGAACGCCTTCCTGAAGAAGCTGTACGCGAACCTGCAGCCAAACCTGCGGGTCATCGGTGACATCTCCTGCGACATCGAGGGCAGCATCGAGTGCACCCTCAAGGCGACTCTATCCGATGCCCCCTGCTATGTGTACGAACCCGCGACGGGCAGCGTGCGGGACGGATACGAAGGGAACGGCCCAGTGCTGATGGCGGTTGACAATCTGCCGTGCGAGATTCCACTCGAGGCCAGCGAGCACTTCAGCCACTCCTTGCGCGAGTATGTCCTGGAACTGGGAAAGCTGGATCTCAATGATCCCGAATTGGAGGACAAACTACCCGAGCCGTTGCGCAAGGCGATCGTCCTTTCGCGGGGAGAGCTCGCCGAGCCGTTCCAGTTTCTGGAGGAACACGTTCACTAGGATTGCCGCGGGGTGGTAGGCTACCCCCCGATCAATGAGATCACCTGAGACCGACTTGGGAATCGGAGGAAAGGAGAAAGGGAGATGAGCCGGGTTCTGCTTCTAGGCGCCGGTATGGTCACTCGCCCCCTCGTGAAGTACCTGCTGGACGTCCCGGATCTTCAGATGACGATCGCGACCCGCACGGTGTCGAAGGCCGAGAAATTGCTGGGTGGACATCCGCGGGGAACCTCTCTGCAGCTGCTGGTGGACGATAAGCAGGCGCTCGAGAAGCTGGTCGCCGATCACGACCTCACCATCAGCCTGCTCCCGTACACCTATCACGTGACCGTGGCGAAGATGTGCCTCAAGCACAAGAAGCAGCTGGTCACCACCTCGTACGTCAGCGCCGAGATGGAGGCGCTCGACGGCCCCGCCAAGGATGCCGGAATCATCATCCTGAATGAGATCGGTCTCGACCCGGGCATCGACCACATGTCCGCCATGCGGGTGATTCACGCGGTCAAGAAGCGCGGCGGCACCGTCGTGGGCTTCTCCTCGTATTGCGGCGGGATCCCGGCGCCCGACGCCAACACCAACCCGTGGGGCTACAAGTTCTCCTGGAGCCCTCGCGCCGTCGTCATGGCCGGAAAGAACTCGGGCAAGTTCATGAAGGATGGCAAGGTCGTGGACATCCCGGGGCCGGAGCTGTTCTCGCATTATGAGACGGTCGAGGTGCCGGATGCCGGCCAATTCGAGGGCTACACGAACCGTGACTGCCTCGGGTACATCAAGCTGTACGGCCTGGACAAGGCCACGAACATGTTCCGCGGTACGCTTCGCTATCCTGGCTGGTGCAACACGCTGAAGGGCGTTGTCGATCTGGGCTACCCCAATGACACGGAGCGCGATGACCTGAAGGGCAAGACCTTCGCGGATCTCGCGCACCTGCTGGTCCCGGGGGCGGAGGGCAAGGATGCGAAGACGGCGGTGGCCGACCATCTCGGTTGGGCGATCGACTCCGATATGATCCATCGTATGGAGTGGTTGGGCCTCTTCAGCGATGAACCTCTCCCCGAGGCTCCCTCGGTGATGGACGTTCTGGTCGCGCGCATGGAAGACAAGATGCCCTACGGGCCCAAAGAGCGGGACATGATCGTCCTCCATCACCAGTTCCAGGCCGAGTTCCCGGACAAGAAGGAGACGCTCACCTCCACGCTGATCGACTTCGGAATCCCGGATGGTGACAGCGCCATGGCCCGCACTGTCAGTCTGCCGTGCGCGGTGGCCACCAAGCTGATCCTCGAAGGCAAGCTCACCATGACCGGCGCCCACATTCCGGTGGACCCAGCGATCTACAACCCGGTGCTCGACGAGCTCGAGAGTATGAATATCGTCTGCAAGGAGAGGACCCTCTAGGATCCTCTCCTCGATGTCTTCATAAGCCCCGCGGCCGGCATCCGGCCGGTCGCGGGGTGTCTACTGGAAGGAAAGCTCCATCATGACCGATCAAGAAATCCTCGCTGCGATCCGCCCGATGCTGCAAGACGGGAAGCTTCCCTGCAAGAACGCGCTCGACTACGCGGCGCAGCAAGGCCTCAACCCGGCTCAGATTGGCAAGGTCTGCAATCAGAATGAGATTCGAATCGTCAACTGCCAGCTGGGATGTTTCGGCACGGAGTCGAAGAAACAGGAAGGCTAGTGCAACAACCCTAAAGTTCCGATACGGGCTAACAAACCGCGATCAGGTGC
>CAZTDY010000036.1:0-34714 GCA_964612295.1 uncultured bacterium
TCCGTCGCGCTGCGCAATCAGCAAGATGGGTTCAGGATAATGTGGCAGGTTACAGCGATCGTCCTTCGGGATCTGCAGGAGCAGTCCTTAGGCGAAATCGCCACCGTGCTCGAGCTGCCGATCGGCACCGTTAAATCACGTATTCACCGCGCCCGTATCGAACTTGCGCGGGCGCTCCTGAAGCTAGAAACCGTGGGCACGCAGCCGGAGGGATCCAGTGGACTGTAAGACCTTCCAGAAGTCGCTGCCCGCTTTCCTGGCCGGCGAACTCGAACCGGATGCGTTCGAGCGGATGGTCGCCCACGAGGCCGACTGTGATAGCTGTCATGCGCTGGCTGCCGAACGTATGTCCGATCCCGCCGGCAGCTCCAATGATGAGCGGTGGGTCCGCGAAACGCTCGTGCGGACGGTCGGCTCCGATTGCTCCTATATCGAACTTCAGCTGGCGGCGGCTCTCGATGCCGCCCGGCCGACGGATATGCCGGAGATTGTCCGGGAGCACGTCAAGGGATGTGCGCACTGCCGGAGCATCGCGTCGGTTCTGAATGCTCTGCCCGAATACTATGCGGCGGTGCCCCAGCTGCGCGCGGACCCGAGCTTTGCCGACGATGTCTTGGCTCGCACCTGGGGGCCCAAAGCCAGTTTCCGTGAGGTCGTGCGCGCCCTCCTTGCTCGCTCTTCGCTGCTGTGGGAAGGAGCGGTGATCTGTGCGCTCCTCGTCACTCCCCTGGCCGGCAATCAGTCTCTGAGGGTCATCAATTCCCTGCAGAAGGTCGGCAATAGCGCGCAAGAGCGGCTTGCCCCCGACCATCTCCGACCGACGGTACCGGAAGAGGTCGAAGGCCTGGGAACGCAGGTCATGGCGTTCCGGGACCGGCAAGTTGAGGCACTCGAGCGGGAGTGGCTTGCCGCCCGCGATCGAATCGGCGATTCACTGGGCGAGGTGATCGATGAACGCTCCGGCGAAAACGCCTCGGTGGCGGTCGTTCGCAGCTTTGCGCGACACACTCTCGGGCAACTGGGACTGGTGAACACCGCGCCGTCTTTCCCGGAGGGCACCGGCCCCACTGATCTGCACTCACCCTCAGCGGGCAACGGCTCGACTGAGATCGATGAAAACGAAGGAGGTTCCCGATGAACTGCGCCAATCACGTCGAGACAGCCGCCGTCACGACCTGCAGCCAATGCAAGAAGTCGTTGTGCGGCGATTGTTCAATCCACTGGCATGGCGAGGTCGTGTGCAAGAGCTGTCTCGAGACCCAAGGAGTGGATCGTGAAAAGGGGAATCCCATGCGGAAGTCCCCTGCCCTGGCCGCCTGGCTTTCCCTCATGCCGGGGCTTGGACAGATCTACGTGGGATACTACAAGGCTGGCTTTATCACCATCCTGGTTGTGGTATCGATCATCATGCTCCTCGCTCGGTCCGGAGACTCGGTCGGCCCGTTCCTGGGATCCTTCCTTGCGTTCTTCTGGGTCTTCAACATGATCGATGCGCACCGGAAGGCTCGCATGTACAACCTGCATCTTCTCGGCACGGAGACGGTCAAGCCGCCCACGGACAGTCCGTTGACCCTGGGAGTCATCTTCCTCGTCGTGGGTGCTTTCCTGACACTTCGCTTCACCTTCGGTATGAACATGGACTTCATGGAGGACGTCTGGCCGCTCGGCCTGGTCGTGGTGGGCGTCTACATGCTCTGGCGCTATCACCAGACGAAAAAGGACCTGACCCGCGACCGCTCGCACGGCGGATACCACGGCGCGACGGAAACCCACGGGGTGGACGACGATCTGAATCGGTAGGTGACCTAACAGGCGGCGGGATCAGCAGATGGTCCCGCCGTTTCCATATCCGCCCAAATCGGGCTATACTTCTGGCCGTTGACGATACCCTGCACTCCGGGAGGGTCCTCATGGTGTTCGTCTCCGGGCGGCTGCTGTCTATCTGTCTCGCCTTGATCCTACTGGCCGTGGTGTGTCCCAGCCCCAATGCAGGTGACGGCAATCTCGATCCGCGACTTGCATATTTGATGCGCACGCGAGAAGCGCTCGGCACCGGGGAACCGGCCGACCTGCTGCGCAACCACGCCAACTCATCGATAGAACGGGTCGCCGAGGAACGCCGCGCGCTTCGGCAGGTGGCGTCCGCGTCCTGCTTGAGCGTCATTGAGCGGCCATTCCTCGCGGTCTCGATCCGGTTCTTCACGCCTCCGGAAGGGGCCCTCCTCTCCCAGCTGCAGTCGGCGGGTGTGAGATTCGCGGACCACGGTGAGGGGCCGGCAGGTAGCCGCACTGTATACCCCGCAGAAATTGGATGGGATACGCTGGCCGAGTTGACCCAGCACCCGAATATCGCCTGCATCTCACCCGCGTGGAGAATCAACGCGGAGCCTCCCCTCGCCAACAGCCGGCCGCAGGTTCAGGCCGATCACGTGTGGGCGATGCTGGACGAGCTCGACCGCCCGGTGACGGGCAAGGGCCGCCTAATTGCTGACTTCGACACGGGGGTGAACTACTTCCATCCCGCCCTGTTCTTCGCGGACGGCGACACCGTCCAATGGATTGATCAGGATTTCTCCGGTGATCTCAGTGCGGGTGACGCCGTCGACCTCAACGGCAACGGCACGGCGGACGCGGGGGAAGCACTGCGCTACGAAGAGGCCCACGGCGCCGAGGACTACAGCAATAGCGCGGACCGCTACAATCCGGGATTCGACTGGCTGTACAACGACGCCGATGACAACGGCGTCCGCGACTACGGAATCTCCTTCGGCGAGACCCAGCCGGGATACGGGGAACTCCTCTTCATCACGCTCGACGCCGACGGGGACGATCTGCTCGATGTCGGTGAGCAACTGATCACCCTGGGAACCTCCAAGATCCGCGCCGTTCGAGGGCGCGACGGCAGTGTGGCGGTGCGAGGCACGAACCTGTTGACGGCCGAACTCGACTACTACGGGCACGGCACCCAGGTCAGCGGGATCGTCTGCGGTGGCTGGGCCGGGATCAATCGTATGAGTGGGATCGCCCCAGGCGCCGAGATGATCCACGGCATCAACGACTATGCGAGCGAAGCCCCATTCTTGATCGGCTTGGAGGGTCACCTGGCGTGGGCCGCCACCTACCAGCCGGATGCCTTCCTCATCGAGGACGGTGAGTGGGTTTGGGAATACATGGATGGGTCATCGAACACCGAGATCATGCTCAACGAATACGCCGCCGATCAGGAGATCATCGCGGTCGTGCCCGCGGGCAACCTGGCCACGGGCGGGATGCACACGCACTTCAGCACCGTGACGACCGCCGACATGCACGTCGCCAGCAATGCGACCGTTTGCTGGATGACCTATCTGTGGCAGGCGGAGACTGAGTCCGACCTGGCGATCCTCGTGCCCACCGGACAGGCGGACAACCTGGCCCTGGACGGGTCCACCCAGTTGATCGGCGCCTATGAGGTGTACAGCTACCTGTCCGTTTCTTCCCGCGGAACGCATCGCATCGACATCCGCATCGAACATGAGACGCCGGGCGAGTCACTGAACGGCAACTACTCCTTCCTGTTCGTGCCGGAAGGTGGCGCGACGCTCGCGGTGCACGGGTACTACTACGACAACCACTCGAGCTGGTACTCGGCCAGCAGCTGGGCCGACGTCGTCTTGGGGTATACGGTGACCTGGCCGGCCACGGCGGACTCGGCCGTTTCCGTTGCCGCGTATACGCCCCAGGGAGATGCCGGCATCTGTTCTTACTCGGGTTGGGGACCACGGATCGATGAGGCGCCGGCCGTGCACATCACGGCGCCCGGGTCGGTGGTCACGAGCCTGCATCCTTTCAACCAGGGCGAGTACGTGAACTTCGGGGGCACTTCGAGTGCCGGGCCCCACGTGGCGGGGGCGGTCGCCCTCATGCGTCAGTTGATTCCCGACATGGACAGCGGGCGGTTTCGCGTCTGGCTCACTCTTGGGGCCGGGCAGGACGCGTACACCGACAACCCGGATCGGTGGGGCGCTGGAAAATTGCGGATCTTCGACGCTGTCTCCTCCGTCTCCGCCGTGGAAGGACTCGAGGGACGCGGGACGCGCGACCTGTCGATTGCGGCCTTCCCCAATCCGACCTGGGGCGAGGCAGCGATCCACTTCAGGTCACCGGTTGCGGGCGATGCGCAGATTCAGCTTCTCGACCTGCAGGGCCGCGTCACGCGTCACTGGCGAGTACATCCCTCTCATGCGCGCGGCCGGACGCTCTGGTGGGACGGCACGGATCAGAACGGAATCGCCCTACCCGCGGGTGTCTACTATCTGCGCGCCCTTCAGGGAGACGTCGAAGCCGCTCAACGGCTGGTCCTGCTGCGCTGACCTACGGCCCGATTGCGAAATCCCAAAGAAAAGACGAACCCGGCCGTAGCCGGGTTCGTCGAATGACCAGCTGAGCGTGACAGGCTAGTAGGAGATCTTGGGCTCCATCTCCTTGGCGCTCGCCACCCACTTCTCGACCGTTCCGGGCGGGGGCGCGACGCGGGCCAGGTTCTTCTCGGCGTTGGCCTTCTCCATGGCCTCGGTCAGGTTCGCGGCGTTGCGGGTGCGCAGCTCCTTCACCGTATCGACGCCGGCGGCCTCGAGCAGTTCGGAGAACTGGGGGCCCACACCAGAGATACGCATGAGGTCGGCCTTGTTGGTCCAGTTGAGCACGAGCTTCTCACTGAGACCGGTGGTGCCGGCGATGTCCTTGCGGCCACTCGGGGTTGCGCAGCGGTCGAGCAGTTGATCGGTGGTCTCGATACCGGCGACACTGAGCTTCTCTGCGTATGCAGGACCAATACCTTCAATTTCACTGATCTTGTACGACATCTGTCTTCCCTCCCGGGTTTGTTGGTTCCGCACGCGGCGGTGGGTCATGGCGCACACACGCCGATTATTTGAGCATACCCTCGAGATCGGGCACCTGTTCCAGGATCCGCGAGACGAGGCCGGCCCCCGCCTTGGTCTGTACGAAATCGAAGAGCATCTTCACCAAAGAACCACCGGTGTTGCTGTCCAGGTTGGCGGACTTCAGGATGCTCATCACACCCAGGGCGCCGCCGACCTTACCGCCGGTGAGGCCGCCGGCGGCGCTCATCAGGCCGCCCATCAGACCGCCACCACCTGCCTCGCTCTTGTCCGCACCGATCAGACTCTCGGCGCCCGGCAGGGCTCCCATGAGCGCGGTGTTGTCTTCCGCGGAGATCTTGTCCTTAGAGAAGGCCCAGCAGACCACCCACGGCGCTACCGGCCTGGTTCCTGCTGATGCCCAACTGGCCTGATGCCTGCTGAAGAAAGCTCTGCATATCGCTCATCAATTGTTCCCCTTCTCACGCCAAAGGCGCAGTTGCTCGGCCGCCGCCTCGCGGCCTCCTATCCCGAAAGCCAGAGCACCTGCCACGGCGACCGCGCCGAAGAGCAGGCCAAAGGCCAGGTTGACGATGTCGTTTGCGAAACCCATCTCGCGCAAGGCCATCGCACCGGTCAGGACCAGGACAGCGGTCCTCGCGATTCCGGCCAGTAGGTTGCTCTGCGGCCGCCCGGTGGCGCGCACGGCTCCCCCGGCCGCATTTGCCAGGAAGAGGCCGATCGTCAGGATGATCAGGCCGAGCACGACCTGACCCGCAAACACGAGAAAGCGCGCCACGATGTCGGCGACGGCGTCAAATCCCAGTTGTCCCGCGGCCTCCGCCGATGCAAACAGGATGATCGCGGTCAGTACCAGGGTGCCGGCCCAGCGCGACGGCGCGGTCGCATTCGACTCACCCAGACGCAATCCCACGGCCGCCGGGAGTCGATCGAAGCCGACGCCGGAAAGCACGTTCGTCACCAGCCCGGCGACGAGCCGCCCCACGACGAATGACAGAATCAGGATCAGCGCCGCGGCAAAGATCTGCGGGAGCGCCGCCAGGATCGTCTCCAGCATCTGGCTGGCAGGACCCGTGACGGCATCGAGCTGCAGCGCATTGAGAGCAGCCAGCACAACCGGAATCAGGATCAGGGCATGAACCACTGTTCCTACCAGACCGGAGAGCTTCGTCGCGTCCAGGGCACCGGCCGCCCCGAGACGCTCGGCCAGGGAGTCAACGCCGGCAGCGGCCAGCAGCCCGGTGACGACGCGCTTGACGATCCGGGCCACAAACCACCCCACCAGGAAGATGGCGGCGGCAGCGAGCAGATTGGGCAAGAAGCCGACGAGGTTCTGCACCATCGTCTCGACGGGCGTGAGGAGACCCCGCATCCCCAAGGCTCCGAGAACCGCGGGCAGGAAGAGTAAGAGGATGAGCCAATAGGCCGTCTCGGACAAGCTCTTGGCTACGGGCTTGGCCTCGGCGTCAGCCTCCGGCGCGCCGGTGCTGCGATTCAATCGGCGGTCGATGTCGAGCCCCTCCAGCACGCGCGACAGAATCTTGCGGACGACGCTGGCCAGGATGATCGCCAACACCAACAGGGCGGCCCCACCCAACAGGCGGGGCGCATAGGCGAAGAGTGATCCCAGCAGGTCGTTCAGCGGCTCGGTGACGATGGTCAGTCCAAGGGTCTGGAACATCGCCACCGTGACAAACAGCATGAGTACATAGAAGACGATACGGGCCAGTCCGGCGGCGGCGTCGACCCCGCCTGAACTGGTGCCCAACCATCCCGGCAGGCGCTCGTTCAGGCCCGATCGGCGAAGAAGGCTGCGCAACCCGGCCGAGATGGCCAGGGCCACGAGCCAGCCGATCACCAGGATGGCCAGGGCGCCCAGGATCCGCGGCGCGTGCAGCGACACGGAGGTCACGATCTGGTCGAAAATCTCATTCATAGTTCCCCTCCACGGCACGGGCGGACCCTCCGGGGGTCCGCCGTGAGGCGGCCCACAGGCCGCGATCGACGTCGGAGTCACCTACCCATTCGACACGGGGGCGCGCCAAAAGTCACTTGGCGCTAACTCCTATCGCTCGCGCGTACTACCGATCAGGCGGTAGACACCCGCTCCCAGCAGGCCGCCGACAATCGGCGCCACCCAGAAGAGCCACAGCTGAGACATCGCCCAGTCGCCGGCGATGAGCGCGACACCCGTGCTGCGGGCGGGATTCACGGAAGTGTTGGTCACGGGAATGCTGATCAGGTGAATCAAGGTCAGGCAGAGACCGATCGCGATCGGCGCGAGACCCTTGGGCGCACGTTTGTCCGTTGCCCCGAGGATGACAACGAGGAACATCATCGTCATGACGATCTCGGTGACGAGGGCGGCCTGCAGGCTGTAGCCACCGGGCGAATGTGCGCCATACCCATTGGCGGCAAAACCGCTGGAGAGATCAAAACCAGCCCGCCCCTCGCGATGATATAAAGGACGGCACCCGCCACCAGGCCGCCGAAGACCTGCGCGATGATGTACGGCAGGAGTTGTTTGGCCGGAAACCGTCCCCCGGCCCAGAGGCCGAAGGAAACCGCGGGGTTGAGGTGACAGCCGGAGATGTGCCCGATGGCAAACGCCATGGTGAGCACCGTCAGTCCGAATGCCAACGAAACGCCAAGCAGGCCGATGCCCAAGGACGGGAAGGCGGCAGCCAGTACTGCACTCCCGCATCCGCCCAGGACCAACCAGAAGGTTCCAAAGAACTCAGCGCCGTACTTTTGCATGGTTTTCTCCTTGCGGTTCGCGTCGGTAGATCGCAATCGTGCGTGCTCTTCTGACACGAGGAAGGAGAAAATGGTCACCTGCCGGTGAAACGTGGGGATCGCGGGGGCGGCTCGCGAGCGCGCGCCTACCCCTCGCAGCCTTCGCCCTCTCCTGAGATCTTCTCCCGAAGGTGGATCTTGCGCTTCTGATACTCGGCCTTGAGGTCTTCGTAGCAGCCGCTCACCCGTCCAATGTACTCGGGTGGGCAGATCCCCTTCTGATCGAAGAGCCCCTTGAGGATCTG
This sequence comes from uncultured bacterium, assembly GCA_964612295.1. Lineage (GTDB taxonomy): Bacteria > Eisenbacteria > RBG-16-71-46 > CAIMUX01 > WJJG01 > CAYQJL01. Next base: position 7,925 of record CAZTDY010000036.1, read on the forward strand.
ACGCGCGATGATCGAGCAGGTGTAGCCCGTGGTTCTCGCCATCGATGTGGTCTGGGTCTCTTCGTCATATCGATCGAGAAGGTAGCAGGTGTAGCAGGCCCGCTCTCCGTTTCGGTTTCCCTGGATATCCACCTGCATCACGGTGAAGTCCGCCTCGCCTTCCGCGAGCCCCCACTGGTCGAACAGCAGCTTCGAGGTCAGGGAGATGGGCTTCACCTCGTGGCCGTCAACCTCGACCGACTCGGCACCGAAAAAGCCACTGTCGCGGAAGACACGGATCAGATTGGCGTGCCCCGGATAGCGAAGCGTCTTCTCGCGCATGAACGGGATGTCCAGCGTCTGGCCCAGGGTGCGCAGCCCATCCGTATTGAAGGCCTCCAGAGTCCCCACATCCGGGAAGTCGATCATCTCCAGCTCGGAGAGAGCGGGGTGAACGACTTCCTCCCCGTACTCAACATACCGTGCGGGGCGGATGTACTCTTCCAGAACGTCGCGAGGAGAGAACACAGCTTTGTATTCGAAGGGCCATTGCCGAACCTGCGGCAAACCACCAACGTAGCAGACGTATCGATCAGTGTGGTCAAACAGGTCGTAGACGTAGCCGGCGATGATATTGCACAGGCCGGGAGCCACACCGCAATCCACGACCGCCGTGACCCCTTTGGTTCTGGCCAGATCATCGAGCTGCAGTGGATCCTCCGCAAAAAAAGAGATGTCGACCACGTCCTTCCCGGCCTCGATAATCTCACGCAGAGTATTGAATCCCATGAAACCGGGGACGGCACTGATCACAAGGCCGCTGTCAGCAATGACGGATGCGACCTTCCCGCTCTCCGTCAGATTGGCCTGAATCTTCTGTATCTGCGCCTGCGATTCCAATCGGGCCAGTGACCCCTGGCTGAGGTCGACAACCGAGACGCTGAAGCCCGGATCCTGGTCGAGATCCTTCGCGATCGCGCTGCCCACCATGCCGGCGCCCAACACCGTGATCTTCATCCGTTCCTCCTCAAGGGCGTTCTTTCGCTGCCCCCATTCGGGGTCCAGCGGACCGGTCTCAGGGCGTGTCACCCCAACGAGCGCCGGGGCTATGCAGACTGGACATTCTAGAGGCAGGAAGTCGGGGTATCAAGATGGGGCCGGCGGGTCAGGATGCTCTGCGTGCGTCAGCCAATCGATCGCCGCCGCCTCGTCGATGAAGTATCGTACTTCCCAGCCCCGATTCCTGGCAACGGTCTCGGAAAACCCGTGCTTCTCCGCCTGGGTCTTGTACAGGCTCGCTATCCGGTCGGTGTGCCGCAGGCCCATCTTGGATGGATCCGACATGAAGCGGAACGATTCCATGAAATCGTCCAGGATGTGTGCCTCTCGAGCATCAAACAAGAATCTCGTGCAGTTCTGCGTGCGCGCGAGAGCGACAGCCCGAGAAATCACCTTGCTTGCCGACTCAGTTGTTTGCTCCCCGATGAACAGCGCATGAACGACTTCCAATTCAGCGTCATAACTCACATCGTCCTGCATGAACAGATTCCTCACAGTAGCGCGGTGTTGACGGGCATTCGACTTGGGCACAGGCAGGATGTTGACCCATGTCTCCGGTCGCCTCCACGGGCCGGTAGGCGACCACCGAGACATCATTACACACACTTCTGCGCTGCGAAACACCTATCCGAGCAAAGCAAGAGCATTCCGTGTCCCCCGAGGAACGGGGAGGTTCACCAACTGGTCAGCTTGCACCCAACGTGCATCGCTCGGACCGTTCAGCGTTCCGAACTCTTGGCGCGTGCGCGCCTTGAACAGGTGCAGCCGAACGGAGAAGTGTGTGTAGACGTGCCGCACCGCGCCCACGTACGACTCAATCGTCACCTTCGAGAGGCCCAGCTCTTCCTGAAGCTCGCGACGTAAGGCCGCTTCGCGCGATTCCCCCTCCTCCATCTTGCCCCCGGGCAGTTCCCATAGTCCTCCCAGAAATCCATCCTGGGAACGTTGGGTCAGCAGGACCCTTCCCCGGGTATCTCTCAGGTACGCGATGACCACCTCATGGTGAGGCACCTTCGGCCTCTCTCGGCGGGGCGGGCGGTCGGCCAGTGTCCCGCGGCGTTTGGCCAGACAGTGCCTCGTCACCGGGCAATCACGGCAGCGGGGATCCCGCGGGAGGCAGATGAGGGCCCCGAGCTCCATCAGACTCTGGACGAAGTCCGGAATCTGCCTCTTGGACAGACCGCGGAGAAGCGGTTCGCCCGCTTCTCGCAGGTCCGCTTCCCGGAGGGTATCCAGATCGTAGAGCCTCGAGATCACCCTGCGGATGTTCCCATCGACAGGGAAGCGGGGCTCGCCAAACGCGATCGCCCAAACAGCAGCGGCAGTGTAAGTTCCCACACCCGGGAGGGAGTGGAACGCGTCGTATGTCCTGGGCATTCCCCCGCACTTGGTGGCGGCCTCGCGTGCGGCCTGGTGCAGATGCCGGGCGCGGCGATAGTAGCCCAGCCCTTCCCAGAGCTTCAGAACCTCCTGCAGGTCGGCCGCCATGAGGGCGGCGGCATCGGGGAAGCGGGCCATGAATCGATCGTAGTACCGAAGAACCGCCTCGACACGGGTCTGCTGGAGCATGACCTCCGACACCCAGATCGCGTATGGGTCACGGGTCCGCCGCCAGGGAAGATCCCGGGCATTGAGCCGATACCACGAGAGGAGCTTCCGCCGAATCCCGATTCGCCGGGATGTGGATCCTCTGTTGACGGCGACTGGATGTTGAACCATGTCGGCAGGATAGATGCTCGGGAGGGGTGCTGGCAACGTTAGGCAATCCGCCTGCTTGACCATCGGGCCTCCAGCGTCCTAATCTTGCCATTCTAGTCTTCGCAACCGCGAGGCATCCGGGGCGCCGCCGGGCCCAATCAGCCGCCCTTGATTCTTTTATAAGGAGATTGGGCCCACTGCGGGTCGCCCGGAGGAGTAAACTCTGTGGGGTTTGAGCCGAAGATTGGACCGGCTCAATTATATAGGTCAATCATGCTGGCGCACGCCGGCTTCCTGCTCCTCTGAGAGCCTAGTGCACGCATTGGAGGTTCCGCCATGGCCGAGAAACGGATGATCACCATTGATGGAAACCAGGCGACCTCGTCGGTCGCCCACCGGACCAACGAGGTCATCGCGATCTATCCCATCACCCCCTCGTCGGTGATGGGCGAACTCGCGGATGAATGGTCGGCCAAAGGGCAGCCGAATATCTGGGGAACGGTTCCCACGGTGGTCGAGATGCAGTCCGAGGCGGGCGCGGCCGGTTCGGTGCACGGAGCCCTCCAGGCGGGTGCGTTGACGACGACCTTCACGGCCTCGCAGGGCCTCCTGCTCATGATTCCCAACATGTACAAGATCGCCGGCGAGCTGACGCCCTACTGCATGCATGTCTCGGCGCGCACCGTCGCAACGCACGCCCTGTCGATCTTCGGCGATCACTCGGACGTGATGGCCTGCCGGCAGACGGGCTTTGGGTTGATCAGTTCCGGCTCGGTCCAGGAAGCGCACGACTTCGCGTGCATCGGCCAGGCAGCCACGTTGGCCTCGCGCGTTCCGTTCCTCCACTTCTTCGAGGGGTTCCGGATTTCGCATGAAGTCAACAAGCTCGAGGAGCTGACCAACGACGACCTGCTCCACATGATGGATGCCAAGCTGATCCAGGCGCATCGCGAGCGGGCCCTCACACCGGACAAGCCCGTCCTGCGCGGAACGGCGCAGAACCCGGACGCCTTCTTCCAGGCCCGGGAAGCGTGCAACCCGTTCTACGACCAATGCCCCGAGACGGTTCAGCAGGTGATGGACAAGTTCGCCAAGCGGACCGGCCGCCAGTACCGGCTGTTCGACTACGTCGGCCATCCGGAGGCAGAGCGCGTCATCGTGATCATGGGTTCGGGTGCCGAAGCCGCCCTCGAGACCATCGAATATCTGGTGGGCAAGGGCGAGAAGGTCGGCATGGTGCGCGTGCGCCTGTACCGGCCCTTCGCGATCAAGAGCTTTATCGATTCCCTGCCGGCCACGACCAAGTCGATCGGCGTCCTCGACCGCACAAAGGAGCCGGGCGCTGCCGGAGAGCCGCTCTACATGGATGTCGTGACCGCCGTGCGGGAAGGTCACGATGCCGGCTGGACGCAGTGGTCCAGCAAGGACTGCCCGCATATCATCGGCGGCCGCTACGGACTGTCTTCGAAGGAGTTCGATCCGGCGATGGTCAAGGCGGTCTTCGACGAGCTGGGCAACGACAAGCCGAAGAACCACTTCACGGTGGGCATCGAGGATGATGTGACCCACAGCTCGCTTTCTGTCGACCCTAACTTCGACACCGAAGCCGACGACGTCGTTCGGGCGGTCTTCTTCGGTCTGGGGGCCGACGGCACCGTGGGCGCCAACAAGAACTCGATCAAGATCATCGGCGAGGAAACGGACAACTTCGGACAGGGCTACTTCGTCTACGACTCGAAAAAGGCGGGGGCCGTCACGATGTCCCACCTGCGCTTCGGGCCGCGGCCGATCCACTCCACCTACTTGATCAAACACGCCAATTTCGTGGCCTGTCATCAGTTCGTCTTCCTCGAGAAACTCGACATGCTTCGCTACGCGGCCAAGGAGGCGGTCTTCCTGCTCAACTCCCCCTATGGCACCGAGGAGGTCTGGGATCACCTCCCCACAGAGGTTCAAACGGACATCATCAAGAAGCAGCTCAAGTTCTACGTGATCGATGGATACAAGGTCGCGCGCGGCGCGGGGATGGGCAATCGGATCAACACGATCATGCAGACCTGCTTCTTCGCCATCTCCGGGGTGCTGCCCCGCGATGAGGCGATCGCGCAAATCAAGGGAGCGATCGAGAAGACCTACGGCTCGAAGGGCGCGGAGATCGTCGAACGCAATTTCCGCGCGGTCGACGAAACCCTGGCCAATCTTCATCAGGTCAAGGTGCCGGGCAAAGTGACGGCCGAGCACGGGCGTCCCCCCGTGGTTTCGGATCAGGCACCTGACTTCGTCAAGGGCGTCACCGCCACGATCATGGCGGGCCGGGGCGACGACCTGCCGGTCAGCGCCTTCACGCCGGACGGCACCTGGCCGGTCGGCACGACGAAGTGGGAGAAGCGCAACATCGCGCACACGATTCCCGTGTGGGACGAGAGCCTCTGCATCCAGTGCACGAAGTGTTCGCTCATCTGCCCGCACGCGGCCATCCGGGTCAAGACCTACGATCCCTCTCATCTGAACAACGGCACGCCCGAGACGTTCAAGTCCGTCGACTACAAAGCGTCGGACTTCAAGGGCAACAAGTTCACGGTCCAGGTCGCGCCCGAGGACTGCACCGGCTGCGGCCTCTGCGCCGTGACCTGCCCAGGGCGGGACAAGGCCAACCTGAAGAACAAGGCGCTCCAGATGGCGGACCAGCTTCCGCTGCGCGAGCAGGAACGCGAGAACTACGAATTCTTCCTGAACCTGCCCAATGTGGATCGAGCGAAGGTCAAGCCGCAGTCCATCAAGGGATCGCAGTTCATGGAGCCGCTCTTCGAGTACTCCGGTTCCTGCGCCGGGTGCGGCGAAACGCCCTACGTGAAGCTCTTCACGCAGCTCTTCGGCGACCGGTGCATCATCGCCAACGCGACGGGCTGCTCCTCGATCTACGGCGGCAATCTGCCCACCACACCGTTCACGACCAACAGCGATGGTCGCGGGCCCACCTGGTCGAACTCACTCTTCGAAGACAACGCGGAGTTCGGCTTCGGATTCCGTCTGGCGATCGATCAGCACATGCTTCAGGCTCAGAATCTCCTTCAGGGATTCGCCTCCAAGGCTGGTGATGATCTGGTCGGCGCGATTGTCTCGGCCGACCAATCCTCCGAGGCGGGCATTGCCGAGCAGCGTGCCAGGGTGATCGCCCTGCGTGAGAAGCTGGCCGGTGACAAGTCTCCGGAGGCGGCCCTCCTGCAGGATCTGGCCGACTATCTGGTCAAGAAGAGCGTGTGGATCCTGGGTGGAGACGGCTGGGCATACGACATCGGCTACGGCGGACTGGACCACGTGCTCTCGATGGGCCGGGACGTGAACATCCTGGTGATGGACACGGAGGTCTACTCGAATACGGGTGGACAGGCTTCAAAGGCCACGCCGCTTGGCGCGGCCGCCAAGTTCGCCTCGGCCGGGAAGTCATCTCCCAAGAAGGACCTGGGCATGATGGCAATGAGCTACGGCAACGTCTACGTGGCGCACGTGGCCATCGGCGCCAAGGACACGCAGACGGTCCGGGCCTTTGTGGAAGCGGATTCCTATCCGGGACCGTCGCTGATCATCGCCTACAGCCACTGCATCGCACATGGGTATGATCTCATCAATGGTCCCTCCCAGCAGAAGCTGCTGGTGGATTCCGGGCTCTGGCCGCTCTACCGGTACGATCCCCGGCGGGCGGATCAGGGCGAGCCGCCGCTGAAGCTCGACTCGGGCGACGCCAAGGTTGAGGTCGAGGAGTTCATGCGCAACGAGACCCGGTTCCGGATGGTCGAGAAAGCGAATCCGGAACGTTTCAAGATGCTGCTCAAGGCCGCGCAGCAGTCACAGAAAGAGCGCTTGGCCATCTACCAGCACATGGCTGGTCTCAGGATGCCGGGTCACGGCGAACCCCGGGCTGACTAGCGAAACCGAACCAACAGGAGGGAGATACAGATGGATCTTTCGACCAATTACCTGGGATTCAAACTGCCACACCCGGTTATGCCGGGTTCCGGTCCCATGGTCGAGAAGCTGGACACGGTGAAGCAGATGGAAGATGCCGGCGCGGCGGCGATCGTCATGAACTCGCTCTTCGAGGAGCAGATCGCGATCGAGGAACGCGCGGCCCATCACAGCCTGGAAGTCCCGGCCGAGTCCTTTACCGAAGCGCTCTCATTCTTCCCTCAGGTGGATGAGTTCCGCCTGGGGTCGGAGGAGTACTTCTCCCAGATTCGTAAGATCAAGGAAGCGGTCGATATCCCCGTGATCGGCTCACTCAACGGGGTCACCCCCGGCGGGTGGCTGAACCATGCGAAGGACATTGCCCAGGCCGGCGCGGATGCGCTCGAACTCAACATCTACAGCATTGCGACCCGGCCCGACGAAGATGCCGCAGCGATCGAGCAACGCACTGTGGAAATGGTCAAGCAGGTCAAGGCCGCGGTCGTCATCCCCGTGGCCGTGAAGCTGTCGCCCTTCTACACGTCGATCCCGAGCATCGCCGCCAAGCTGGCGGATGCGGGCGCGGACGGCCTGGTGCTGTTCAATCGTTTCTACCAGCCGGATGTCAACATCGAGAGTTTGGAGGTTGCTCGCAAACTGGACCTCTCAACCTCGCATGAGCTTCTTGTGCGCCTGCGTTGGCTTGCCATCCTGTCGGAGAGGATCGATGCGTCGCTGGCGGTGACCGGAGGGGTGCACACCAGCACCGATGCGATCAAGTCCATCATGTGCGGCGCGCATGCGGTGCAGGTCGTCTCGGCGATCCTGAAGAAGGATGCGAGCGTCTTGACCACGATCCGCGACGAGCTCAGCTCCTGGCTCGAGTCCCACGACTACGAGTCTCTGGAGCAGATGCAGGGTAGTATGAACCTGGAGCGGAGCCCGGATCCGAGCGCCTTCGAGCGCGCGAACTACGCCCACATCCTGGCCGGATGGCGCTAGTCAGGAGGATCTTCGGCAAATCTGACATGCCCGATTCGAGAATCTACGTTACGATGCACAGGCTCGGCGATCTGCCGGGCCTGTCTCGTTGGAGGTTGCGACCGAAGGAGGAGTTCCCATGGCCAGCTCGAAGAGACCCGTTCGCGCCAACGACCTGTTTCGGCTCGCCTGCCCGCTGGAGGTTGCCCTGTCGCCGGACGGCGAGCAGGTCGTCTATGTACGCCGGCGCATGAATCTGGTTCAGAATCGGTATGAGGCCAACCTGTGGCTGATGCCGGTCCGAGGAGGCAAGCCCCGCCAGCTGACGCGCACGGCGGCGCGACACCTGCATCCCACCTGGCATCCGCGAGGTCGCTACCTCGCCTATGTCCGCCAACGCGAAGGCCAGCCTCCCCAGATCTGGATCCTCCCGATGCAGGGGGGCGAACCCTGGCAGCTCACCTCCTTGGAAGGCGGTCCGGTGCGCCAGCTGCGCTGGTCGCCGGACGGCCGCTGGATCCTCTTCAACCATCGCGAACAACCCCGCCTGAGCGATGAGAACAAACGCCGGCGCCCAGCCTACAAACACATCACCGAGCTCTACCATAAGCTCGACGGCGACGGTTTTTTCCCGGCAGCCCGCTGGCACCTCTATCGAACCAGCTTCCCGGCCGGACGCACCGCGCAATTGACCCGCGGCGATCACAACAACACCCAGGGCGTGTGGAGCCCCGACGGTAAGAGAATCGCATTCATCTCCAATCGAATCCCCGAGGCCGACTACCACGTCGACAACAACGATCTGTTCGTGATGTCCGCCGCCGGCCGGGGTCCGCGGCAAGTGACCCGCAGATTCGGACCGGTGGACACCCCCGCCTGGTCCTTGGACGGCAAAGCGCTCTACTATGTTGGGCACTTCGGCCGCGATGGAGAGTGGATTCGGCACCGTCATCACATCTATCGGATTCCGATCAGCGGGGGACGGCCACGCGATTTGACCCCTAAGCTGGACAACTGGCCCTTCAACCATGTTGCCACAGACACGGTCCCCAGTGGGGCCGGCTACCTCTTCCCCTATCTCGAGCCGGGTGGCCGTGACCGCGAACGCGTGGCGTTTCTCGTCAACGAGGAGGGCGCGTGTCGAGTCTACTCGGTGGCCGGCACAGGCGGGAAACACAGGCTCGAGATGGGCGGGCGGATCAATGCCTTCGCCGCCGGTTGTTCTGCGAAACATGGGCGAGCCGTGATTGCCGCGAGCCGGATGCTCGACGGCGGGGACTTGTACAGCCTCTCCTTGGACGGCTCAGCGGATGCGGTTCGCCTCACCGAGCTCAACCGCCGCCAGATGGATCGTTGGTCGGTGAGAGAACCGGAGGAGGTCATCTTCGGGGGACGGCGCAACAAAGGGGTCCCCGTTCACGGCTGGATCCTGAAGCCTCCCGGATTCAGGAAGAACGGCCGGTATCCGCTCATCCTCAACATCCACGGCGGTCCCATGGCGCAGTATGGCTACAGCTTCTTCCACGAGATGCATCTGCTGGCCGCCCAGGGGTATGTCGTCGTGTACACCAACCCGCGGGGGAGCAGCGGCTACGGGCTGCGTTTCATGAACTGCATCGAGAATCGCTGGGGACAGGATGACTACGCGGATCTGATGACCGTCGTGGATCAGATGGTGCGCAAGCCCTACGTGGACGGGCGTCGCCTCGGCGTTCTGGGCGGCAGCTACGGTGGATTCATGACCACCTGGATGGTGGGACACACCCATCGCTTCCGGGCGGCGGTCACCCAGCGGCAGGTGGGCAACGTCATGACCCAGGCGGGATCATCCGATCTCGGATTCTACCGGGTCTATTCCCGGGGGAGCCTCCCCTGGGAAACCCCCATGAAGTACCTGAAGGACTCGCCGAACTTCTATGCCGACAAGATCAAGACGCCGCTTCTGATCATCCACAGCGAGAATGACCTGCGCTGCCCGATCGCGCAGGGCGAGGAGCTGTTCACGTTACTCAAGCTGCGGCGCAGAACGGTGGAGATGGTTCGGTTCGAAGGCGAGTCTCATGGGTTGTCGCGGGGAGGACGACCGCAGAATCGTCTGGAGCGGCTCAATCGAATCACGGGCTGGTTCCGGCGGTATCTCTAGCAAGAAACGAAACGCCGGGTCCAAATCGTTCTCGAATGGGAACGACTCGGGACCCGGCGCTTCAGATCTGTTCTAGGCCGCCCAATCGGACAGCTCTTCATCCGTGACGGTCTTCATCTCCACGGCAGACGTGGCGGGAGTTTGCGCCTCGACGAAGAGTCCGTCTGACGACGGCGATGCATCCCCGTGTCGACCATTGGTCAGAACAACGAGACGCGAGATCATCTTCGAGATGTTGTTCGACTCTTCCTTGAGCTCCATGGAAGTGGATGCGGCCTCTTCAGCGATCGAGGCGTTCTGTTGACCCACGCTGTCCATCTGCTCGATCGCGATGTTGACCTGCTCGATGCTTTGACTCAGTTGAGAACTGGACTCGGCCAGCTCCTGGAAGAGCTCATTCACAGTCTCGGTGCCCTTGGTGATCCCCTCGAGCCCTTCAAAGGTCTCGGCCGCAATGGCCACACCTTTCTCCGCTCCGGTCATGGATGTTTGGATGAGATCGCTGGTATTGCGGGCCGATTCACCAGCACGTTGGGCCAACGTGCGAACCTCCTCGGCCACGACCGCAAATCCTTTCCCCGCCTCGCCGGCCCGAGCAGCCTCGACGGCCGCGTTCAGCGCAAGGAGATTGGTCTGAAACGCAATTTCATCAATCGTCTTCACGATCTTTGAAGTCTCGTCGGACGACGCCTTGATTTCCTCGATTGCGGCGCTCAGGCGCTTCATCGACTCGTACCCTGCCGCCACTTGCTTCCGGGTCGTGGCCATGAGTTCTTTGGCCTCAGCCATATTCGACGAGTTCTTCTGGGTCATGGTCGACATTTCTTCGAGCGAGGCCGAGGTCTCTTCGATGCCTGCCGCTTGGGTGCTACTGCCGTCCGAAAGAGACACGCTCGCGACCGAGAACTGTTCGGCTGTATTGTGGACCATGCTGCTTCCCTGCCTGAGTTGACCGATGATCTGTCGGATCGGCCCGGCGATGCTTCGTGACATCAGCCAGAACACACCCAACAGGAGGAAGGCCCCGATCACGGCAATCGCACCGTTCAGCATCATGATCTGTTTCGCCTGTGCGAGAACGTCTCCGACGGGAACAAAGGCCGTGAGCGCGAACTGCGGCTGCAGCTCGGCACCGGCTTGTTCCTCGCCCGACATCCAGCGACTCATCTGCGACACCGAGGCGGGCCTGACGAATTGTTTTCCGCACGGCAGCGAGTACTGCACGGTTTCATCACCCAACCCATCCGCCCCGAGCCAGGTCATCAGCTCGGCCTCGGCGGTCACACTGATCGACTCGCCTTCGGTCCGAGAACGGCACATGCTTTGCCGGCCATGGGGATCGACCAGCTCGATCCAGGCACCCGTGAAGCCACACTCGGACAGCTTCCCGTTTGCCAGATCAATCATCTGCTGGGTGTCGGACCAATCCACGAAGCCGCAGAGATAGCCGACGACATCGCCGGATGAACCCTTGGTGGGAGATCCGAGGATGTAGGTGTGATCGAACTCCTGGCCCGCGGCCTGCAGGAGGGGCGAGCCGGCGAAGGCCGCCCAACTCCCTCCGGCGGACCGATCAAGCAGGCCCGATGCAGACTGCCCATTGAGTCCCCCGACGGCCGTCTCTCCGGAGGGGCCGCGACTTGCTGACTGGAGTATCTTCCCATCAACGTCCGTGACCATCACCATGCTGTAGCCGGGCGCGGCCGCGAGCATGCGGGTGAATTGATCCCCCAGTTCCTGGACCGTGTTGAACTCGATGGCCATGCCGTATACATCTTCAGAGGTCCACTCCTCAAAGACGCCCGCCTGCCTTTCGAGATGGCTGTCGATCTTTTCAGCCGTTCCGTCGATGATGAGTCCCATGGCTTGATAGCCATGATCCACCGATGAGTCGCGGTGTGACAGGTACGCGACCGTGGCAATCGCGAGCATGGGGACGACGACAGGTATCAAGATGAGATTGATCTTCCCCCGAATGCCCATGTCTTGCCAGATCCGCAAAATGTTCATGACGCTCCCCTCCGTAGCACTCAACCTCTACCGTGACGCTCCCTATCGAGTAGCCGTGCGGGATTCGCCCGGCAGGCCTTCCAGATAGGTGGGCTTTCCGGCAGCGGTGCGAGCCTGGTCCCACTCAGAGCGGCTGATTACCGACTGGTCACCGGGCGTGCGGCTGAGGATGTTGAAGTAGTCGAGCTGGTACTTGTCGGCCATGACCTCGGCCTCCGGCTTGCAGATGACCGCGTAAACGGTCTGGACGGACTGATGGTCGAAGTCCCGCCAGTACTGCTCATCCTTGAGGAGGGTGTAGTGGTGATTCTCGAGAGACTTCACCACATCCGCGGCGACAAAGCTCTGCGCGCGCTCGACGGCCTCTTTGTACTGGTAGACGATCGTGTAGGCGGACGCACCCGAGGTGCTGGGATAGCGACTGTACTTCTCCGAGTAGGTCGATACGAAGGTCTGGCCGCCCGTATAACCGTACTTGTACGGAACCTGCCAGCACCAGGGAACGGCGCCCACGACGCCTTCCATGACCTTGGGGCCCGCTCCTTCGGCCATACCGAGGGTGAGGTTCGGGACAACGATCTGCATCTTGCTCTTGAGGCCCATCGCCGTGGCCTGGCGAACGCAGGTCACCATGTCATTGCCGAAGAGCACGAGAACGAGCACATCGGGATTGATCATCTTGGCGAAAGAAAGCGCTTTCTGAAAATCCTCGGGTGTCGAACCGGGGAAGGGTGTCTTGACGCCCTTGTGCGCTTCGGCGTCGTTGGTGCTCGTGAATGTACGCAGCGACGATTCGGTCGTGTGGCCCCAGGTGTAGTCGGCGGTGATGTAGAAGTACTTCTTGCCGGCGTAGTTGGCCTTCAGGTAGTCGCCAATTGCGGTGGCGCCCATCCAGGCGTCATAACATTCACGGAACATGTAGCGATGTCCCGCCTTGCCCGTGGTGGCGGTCGAGTAGGTCAACGTTCCGAAGAAGGGAACGCCCTTGTCCTGGCAGACGCTGCCGGCGGCGATGGCCACGCCACTGGACGATCCACCGAAGACCATTCGGACGCCATCCTGGTCGATCATCTCGGTGACGTTGGCGGTCGCGACATCCGCCTTTGACTGCGAGTCGCGCCAGACCATCTCGATCTGTTTACCCATGACACCGCCGGCGGCATTGATCTCTTCCACGGCCAGGTTGGCAGCGCGCCACTGATCAAGACCCATGGCTTCGTACGGGCCGGTCTTCGGATAGTTGAGACCGATCTTCACGGTGTCAGCTGCGGACGCGGCCGAAAGGCTGACGAGGACGACGATACTCGTGAGTGCGATGAACGCGTGCATGGCCTTCTTCATAGTTCCCCTCCCCCGGAGTGCTGCTCTGGGATTGTCTGAGCTCTTTTTGGTCAACAAAGGAGAGGGTCCAAGTCGGTGGGTGGCAGACGTGCACCTCTTGCGGGACCCCCGTCCTTTAAGAAGAGTCGGCCGGAGTTGGGGCGTGCTTGAGAAGGGTTTACAGATGTATGGTCGGACCGCGGCGGGATCAGAAGTCGCGAAGTCGCATCACCGGAATCAGCTGCACCTTCCCCTCGGCAGCGGGCGACTCTCGGAGGCAGATCGCCAGGGCATGACCGCGACGCGCCGGAGCCACCTGAGAGAGAAAACGCTCCAACGCCTTGTGTTGTTTGCGATTCGGACGTTCAGCCACCGTGCAGACCACGGCGTGTAGACGTCCCTCAGACTCGAAGACGAGGTCCACCACCGTGCCATCGGCCGTCCGCCAATGATGCAGGAGGGGCACCTCCCCCTCATGTGCAGCCAGCCTCATCAGCTCCCCTGAGACGAACGACGACAGGTAGCGGTCAGCATGCGGTCCGGTGAGTGCCTCTTCGGGCGAGTTCGCGCCGAGAAGGGCGGCGAGGATTCCGGTGTCGGCCATATAGAAGCGGGGGGACTTGAGAGCCCGGGGCCCGAGCTCATCGGGGAAGGCGGGGGTCTCGTAGCAGAGACCCAGATTCAGGGCCTGATCCCACCAGGCCTTCACCGTGTTTGGGGAGAGGTGTAACTCCCTGGCCCAGCCGGCCTGGTTGGGGCACCCCGAGGAGGAGTGGGCCAGCAACGTGAGGAACTGCTCTGATTTGGTACGATACCGTTTCTGCAGGTGGGGTTCGAGATCTCGAACCCGCAGATCATCCAGGTAGAGCAGCCGTTCCGCGGCGATTCGCGACGGGGGCGTTCGCTGAAGCGCCGGTAGCCCCCCGCGAAGCGCGATGGTCAGGTAGTCGGCCACGGTGTGGCCATCGTCCTCGGACGGTGGCGAGATCTCCGAGGCCGCGAGCGACCAGAGCCGCAGGACGGGGAGCTTCGGGCGGCCGGGCTCCCTGGATGCTCCCAAGGTCCGGGCCAGGAGGATCGACCCCGGCGCCCAGGCCTGAGGTTCCTCCTCCAATATCCGTTCTGCCGCGGAGGCCAGCTGCGGAGCAAGCTCGACCTGATCCAGGTTGACCGGCCTGGGAAGGCGGGAGAGGAACTCCCGCGGAGAGAACCTGGCCTGTCGGCGAGTTGTGGGGTCAGCAAGACTGACATAGGCGCGGTCCTGATCGAGGCGCCTGTGCAGAATGGTCGTCTTGCCGGACCCGCGAGAGCCTTCCAACACCACCATCGGGTGGCGGCGCAGTGCCTCAAGGAGGGGGCCTTCGATTCGCCGGGGCAGGAAACTCATGGGTTTGCGTTGTCCAGATGTCTGCATATCAGCAAATCATATACATATATTACAGATATTAATTGCCGTTCTTACATCTATCATGATCTATTCGGCCGCACCCGTCAATCACATTGGTGTGACAAAGAGGAGACCCGGGCCGATGGCGCTAGCTCGCTCTGGAAGCCCTCGAGCAGACTCGTGCATCCCAGGAATCGAGTTCGGCAGGGCTCGATCCCCCTTTCTTAGAGGAGACTGGTAAAATCGGATTGCATTTCCCATTTTGCACCACTCCAAATCCCACTATCGGAGCTCCAATCACCCACCCAACGCTATCATGATCTCGGCCTGCCCCGTCTCGCCAACCTGTTGTATTTCAATGATCTATCGCTTGGGTCCTCCAGAGGGCCTTGACCGGAGTCTTCTTTTCCTGCAAATTGCGATTCGAAATCTTATTTTGCGCAGATCCAATACCCCCCGGTCGATCTATTGAACGGGGAAGGATGCCTGGACGATGGTATTTCGCAACCGGACAATCGCCGATACGCTGCGACGGGGGCTCACCGAGGTGCCGGTGTTGGCGCTTCTGGGGCCGCGCCGGGTGGGAAAGACAACCCTGGTCCGTCACCTCTTCGGCGGAACACACCGGTATTGCCCCCTCAACGATCCGGCCATCCGGCGGCAGGCCAAAGAAGATCCCCAGCTCCTCCTCGACCGTTTCCCTCCACCTGTCATCTTCGATGAACTCCAATTCGTACCGGAGTTCATCGATGTCCTGCGGACGGCCATCGGCCATGAGACTTCCCAGCCTGGCCGCTACATTCTCATCGGGTCCCGGCTCCAGCCGATGGCCAGCCTCCTGGCAGCCAAGCTGGGTATGCGGGTCCAGATCTGTTCGCTGCTGTCGATGTCCCTGCAGGAGATCGCGGGACGGCCGGAAGGGACCCGACCGTGGTACGACCTGCTTCTTCCATCGACGGGACCTCAGCCCGAGTTGGCCCTGCCCAGCCCGCTGGCGACTGCACGCCAGATCCTCCGGGGAGGATTTCCCGAACCGGCCCTGGCCCCGCTCGAGCAGAATACCGGAGCCTGGCACTCGGCCTATGTCCAGGAGTTCCTGGAGCGCGACACCAGATTCCTCCGCTCGGCTCAGGACCTGGACAGTTTCGAACGTTTCGTCTTCGCTCTCGCGACGCGGTCCGGCCAGCTGCTCAATCTGGAGGAGCTGGCCCGCGAGGTCGGCATCACCGGCAAAACGGCCAAAGCGTGGATCGAGGTCCTCGAGTCAACCGGGCAGGTGCTGGTTGTACAGCCTCTCGACGCCGATGTGGGCAAACGGCTGGTTCGCCGCTGTCGCGTATATTTTCTGGATACCGGCACGCTCGCGTTCCTACTGAACGCGACGCAACCCGATCAGGTTCTGGCCGGTATCGCCGCGACTCCCCTCTTCGAATCCGCGGTCGCCGGGCAGCTGGCACGCCTGCTGTGCCACCGCGGCGATCGTCCCCGCATCCACTTCTGGGAAACCGCCGCGGGTCACCGCGTGGACTTCGTGGTGGATAACGGGCAGCAGTTGATCCCCATCGACGCGATATTGTCCTCGACCCCGACCACCCGGAATGGCGCGAGCATCGAGGAGTTTCAGCAAATGCTGGGAGGGCATGTCGGGCGAGGCATTCTGGTCTGTCTGGGCCGGCGACGTGTACAGCTCAGTCCGGGCGTGGACGCGGTTCCGTTGGGCGCCTTCTAAGCGCGCGGCCCTAGCCGGCCGTTTGCTGTTCGCGTGTCCGGAGATCGATCCGGGGGGCGGCTTGGCCTTCCGGAGGTACGCTGATGAGACGCAAGAACTCCATCAGCCCATCCATCAGCGAATCCGCGGTCGCGCCCGCCTGTTCGTAGCAGTTGACCGATTCGTTCGGATCTTCACCAAGCCCGAAGCAGTAGGCTTCCCCCGCGGCCAGGTCGTACATGAGCTTGTGGTTCGCAGTGCGCACCGAGAGGAACTCGTAGGACTGGCTGAACGCCCGCTGCACAGGCCCCTCGAGGTCCCCGTTCATCAGCGACACCAGGCTCCGCCCCTGAGCCTGTTTGGATATCGGAAGATCAAAAAGCTCCTCCATCGTAGGGAGCAGGTCGATCTGCCGGACCATTTCCGGGATTCTCTCACCTTGCACCCCGTCCGGAAGATGGACGATGAGCGGAATGTGGAGGAGTTCATCGTAGGGACGTCGATTCCGCTGCAGGATATGACCATGCTCCAGAAACTCGGTGCCGTGCTGGGACGTGAGGACCACCATGGTCTTCTTATCGAGCCCGAGACCCCGCAGAGCGCCTAGCAGCCTGCCTATCTCCCTATCCATGTAGCGGATAGAGCCATCATACAGATCGATGAGCTGACCGATCCGGGAGGGGGAAATGACCTCCTCGTCGGACGGAAGCTGCCTAAAGAGTGTCCAGCCCTCATTCCACAGCTGTTCGGCACTCCGGGATGTGGCGGGCGCGGAATGGAACAGCGTCTGGAACGGCATGGGCGGAATGAACGGAGCCTGCGCGTCCATCAGGTGGACATAGAGGAAGAACGGCTCATCCCGCAGCCTCTCCAACTCGCGAAGGGCGTCATCCACAACCAGTTCCGCCCGGGGGTTCGGCACCAGCGGCACGCGGGCGGGCTCCTCGATCAATCCCAGCTTCAGCAGGAATTGGGTGGGGACCAGATCGAGGTATCCGAACTGGTATTCGTTGATTCGATCAAACCCCTCCGCAAGTCCCCATTCGCGCTTGAGATAGGGGCTGTTGAGCAGTCCCGAGGTCAGGAGCCCGGCGTCACGCAGGCATTCCGACATCGTGTCGATCTCGGGCGGCAGGGTGCTCGCGCGGTTGGTCGTGTGCCTGACCGCGTGCATGGACGGGTAGAGCGAGGTAAACAAAGACCCCAAACCGAGTTCGGAGTGACTCCCCTGCGAAAAACAGCTCTCGAAGAGGATGCTGTTTGTGGCGAGGGAGTCGATGTTCGGAGAGGTCTGGCGCCTGTATCCATAGCAGGTGAGATGATCGGCGCGCACCGCCTCCACCGTGATGAAGAGCAGGTTCTGGATCGTCTGTTCCCCGGGTCTCGTTTGAAACTCGGCGCGGGCGGGACGGCCGGACTCCTGGTATCTCTGCCGGTGGGATCTGATTCCGCTCAGCGGAATGGTCATCCCGACGACCAGCAGCACGGCGATCAAATGGAAACTGGAAATCCGCCCGCCCGGGGTGCCCATCAGCCCGGAAAGAACCGGCCGCATGAGGTGGGGCGTGAGCTTGAGGGTGGCGAGCGCCGCCAGCAACCCCAAGGCCGGGTAGATCACCCAGTATGACACTGGGAAGAGCAGCCCCAGGAGCTCATGCCGGATCAAAGGCGCGGCGAAAAGGACCGCGCCCAGCGACAGAGCTCCCATCACATGGTAGGAGGCGATCACAACAGAACGGCGCTCCATCGATCGCAGCGACAGAATGACGTGCAAGGGCAGGCCGGCGGCCAGGCCGCAGACGAGTCCGATCCCCATATAGAGGGACAGAAGCCGAATCCACGGGATTCCGACAAGATGGAAATCGTTCCAGAAACGAACCAGAGGCTCGATGAGGCCGAGCGCTCCCACGACCAATCCCGAGAGGATCATCATCAGGAAGCTCGAGCCGATTCCGTGACCTTTCATCTATCTTCTCCCACCCAAGCAGGGCCCGGGGGCGTGCGTTTGTGAGTTTCCCCTAGTGTGCCCGGATCCTATTGGCGGTGATGAGGGAGTGTCAAGCCAAGGGGTGAGCAGCGATGAGCGCATCTACTCCGCGGCGTGCCGGTCGAGATACTCTGCTATCAGGCGAGCATAGGCCTTCATGAGCTGACTCGTGACCTCTCCGGGGGCCGAAAGGACGACCTCATCGACTCCCCGGATGGGCATGACGCGAGACACGGTGCTTGCCAGAAACAGCTCGCTCGCGCTTTCGAACTCTTCCCAGCGCAGCCGGTCTTCGCGAACCGGGATCCCGATCTCCTTGGCCAGGCCGATCACTTTGCCTCGCGTGATGCCGGGAAGAAGGTTGTCGATCGCAGGCGTGCGCAGGATGCCCTCGTGCATGCAGAAGTAGCTCGAGCTTCCGCCCTCGGTCACATACCGTCCCTGTTCATCTTCGCGGTACATCACCGCCTCGTACCCACCGCGCTCGTAGGCGTGGTTCTTTGCCATCACGTTGGGGAAGAGGTTGAGCGTCTTGTGTTCGCAGAGTTGATGTCTGAGGTCCGGGTAGCTGTACACGTGAACGCCGGATGTCCAATTGTCCGGGTTGATCGATCGCAGAGGAAAGGCGAGTATGTACAAGGTCGAGTCGGCGCCGGGACCCGGATAGCGATGGTCCCGGTTGCCGTCCACCCCGCGGGTAAGCGAAATGTAGATCTCGCCCAACTCGATGCCGTTGCGGCTCACCAGCTCGCGAGCGACCCTGTCCAGCTCGTCCGCGGACAGGGGAAGGTTCAGATCAAAGGTCTTCGCGCTACGAGTCATTCGCCGCAGATGATCGCTCATGAAGAGCGGCGTACCCCCCATCACAAGCGTGATCTCGAAGAGCCCGTCTGCAAAGGTCAGTCCGCGGTCGGTCAGTTGTACAAGCGGCTGGTCGTGGGGAACGAAGGCTCCGTTGCAGTATGCCCACATGTCCACTCCCCTACAGGTATCCCAGGGTGATGCTGTAAGCCGCCCAACCGTATGGGTGACGAACACCGCGGGGTCCTTCGAGCCGGTCACGACGCGACGCGCCCAGGGCGCGAACCGACCAGTCGCCCGCCCCTGCCCAACGACGCAGGAAGTCGTTCATCAAACTTCCGGCGCTCGTGTCGCGCACGGTCCAGAAGGTCTCGATTGCCGTGGCCGCCCCGGCATCGAGACAGGCGTCGCCCAGGCTGGGGGTCAGAACCCGCAGATCCAGATAGGGCGCCCCCGTGGCGCACCCGGATAGGACGACCAGACGGCAGCGCTCCAGATCCAACCCTCGAATGTCCAACACGCCCAGCTGCGTTTGGTCGGGACGGGAGCGCCCGGCCGGAGGTGATACCGGAAGGAAGGTGATGTAGGGCAACTCCGGGTCGCGAACAAAGTGGGCGGAGGCATAGAAGAGCGGGGCCTGCTCCCAGGCGGCCAGAATCCTGGCTTGGGTTGCGTTCGAACCGCTCAAGGAAAGGGCATTCGGGAAATGATCGGTCACCAGTCGCGCCTCGGCCTCCCCGGCCGACAGGTGGCAGAGGGCCGGATACCGGCGTTCATGCACGGGGCTGATGGCCGGATTGCTGACGATCACCGGCTGGGAACCGCTCATCCGGGGCGGCTCGAATCGCATGTGCCGCAAATAGGCCACGTCGGCCCCGGCCAGGAGGGGACGATACCCACCGCGGTCGTCGGCGTTGAGCGCCTCAAAGGGCAAGAGTTCCAGGAGACCCTGAGGCGTGATGAGGACCAGAGGGAACTCCTGCGAATGCCCTTCGCCCAGCCCCGCCCTGGACAGATCCAGGATCGTCCGAGGGAGGAGCAAATTCGCCAGGTCGGCGAGGTCCGAGGAGAGCTGCGCATCCGGCGGGAGGTCCGCGTCGCCGGGATCGGTCGACAGTTGTCCGGTGACCGCTCGCAGCCGCTCGCGAAGCTCGATCGGGGTGATTCCCAGGGTATCGACGCGAATGTGTGCCTCTTGCGCCGTCCAGCGAACGATCTCCTCGGGGGTCTCGGCGTAGAGGCAGTGCCGGGCCCCGCGGGATTGCAGGTATCGCAGGAATGAATCGACCTGGGGGGCCTCGTCCTCGTCGAGGATTTCGGCCAGGCGGGTTGTGATCACCGCACGCGAGGCGCGCGGAAGCTCACCAGCTTCCGGATTGCCCGCTGTTCGGGATCCCGCGTCCAGGAGACCGGCCAACTCCCGCCAGCCGAGTTCCAGCGCGTAGGTGCGCTTCGGATCGGATCCCAGGTAGGCGTGCATCGCCTGCCGAAGGTCGCGGCAGGCATCGAGAAAGATGTACCCCTCGGCGCTGGCATCCGTTTGGGGAAGATATGCGTCGAGTCGCATCAGACCGTGGGCGAGTTCTTCGCGGGCATCTGTGCGCCGGCCCTGGACAAGCGCGAGCCGGGCCGAGCAGGCCGCGTGGAAGATCCACTGCCGGCGCAGCATTCGTTCACCCCCGGGGCCGAGGGCTCCCGCAAGATCTGCGAAGTCATCGAGCGCATGTTGGGCGGCGCGGTAGTTTCCCAGTCTCCATAACACCCGCGCCAAGAGCGCGGTGAACCGCGCCTGCGTTCCGGGTAATGATCGTGCCAGCGCTTGTACAAGCCCCTTCCCGATGATCGGCAACGCCTCGGTATAACGGCCGGCGGTGATCAACCCCTCCGCTCGCGCGTACATCAGCCGCGGGTAGTTCAATCGGAAGGTGGGTTCCTCGGTCTCCTGTTCCAGCCTCTGATACAACTCCTCGGCTTCGTCCACCAAACCTCGGCCGCTCAGGTACCGGGCTTCCATCTCGCTCAAGCGCAGTGCATGGATTCGCCGCTCAACCGGCCTGGGAGACTGTGCGGATTTCCGATGAAGCACTCGGGCCCGATCCAGAAGCTGTCCAACCACTCCCCAAAACCCCATCTCGGCATGGAAGTACATCGCCTCGAGCACGAAACGCAGTTCGAGATACTCACCGCGGAATTCCCGGCACACCTCTTGGGCCGCCCGATAGAGGTCGGCCGCCAGTGCCAACCGACCACGGTCGGCATAGTAATCGGCCCAGAGTGTGTAGACCGTGGCAGCCTGCTCCGGCAATCGGTGCCGCTCGGCGATCTCGAGTGCCTCACCCCAGGAGGCCGCCATTGAATCTGTCGCTCCGCCGTCGCGGTATCGCTCCCCCAGGAGGGACAGCACACGCGACGCATGCCGCGGCATCCCTTCCCGCCGGGCGATTCCGAGCGCGGCCTGCAGATGCCTGGCCTGATCACCTTCTCTGCCCAGAGCGGCGGAGAATTCGGCGGCAGCGTATTCACTGGTGACGACGCCGGCCCAATGCTCGTGGGCCTCGAATTCGCGGCGCAGCTCGCCGAGCAGGCGAATCTTCTCGGCCAGCAGTCGATTGGGATCGAGGTAGATCTGATCAAGCTGAGCCTCGCGCACGAGCAGGGTGCGGGCGGTTTCGGGGTCCATCCGGGACCAACGCTCATGCTCGTCCAGTTCATAGCGACAGGCGTAGGTTTGGGCCAACTGACTGTTCAAGCGCCTCAGGTGAGGCTCCAAGTGCAACCAGGTTTGTGCGTAGGCTTCGGAGGAATCGGTCGCCAGGGCACTGCGCAGAATCAGGCGGGCATCGAGGAGTGCGGTCACGCCCGCCTCGCGGCAATACCGCGCGAAGCTGCTGTCGTCATCCGCCACGAGATGTTGCCGGACGTCTGCCCGAAGTCCCGGCACCGATTGCTCGAGCTGGGTCTCCGTCATCCGGCTGCAACCGGTCAAGACAACCAGCCAGCACAACCCAGCCAGGAGCGCGGATGCCGCCCACGGGCGGATCTCTGTCGTATGCCGTTTCGTGTTCATCTCACCTGACTGCAGCTCGCCGGCGCGCGCCCTGGCCGGCGGCGCCCAATCAACCGGTCAAACCGATCATGAAGAGAATAGGTTGCCTCAAGCGGCTTGGCCAGCATGGGTTGCACGTTGCGGTCCGGGAGCCAACCCCCTAGGGTAGCATCAGGGGGATCGATGTGACCGAAACGCCATCCCAGAAGCATGAGGCCGACCTCCTGTGGGCCCAGGAAATCCTGGACGGGTCAGAAGAGGCCTGGCACCGGTTCGTATTGCGCTACTCCGGGCTCATCCAGGCGGTGCTTCGCCGCTATCTGTTCGATACCGACAGCGTCCGGACCGTGTACGTCGATGTGCTGGAGAAGCTCTACCGGGGGAAACTGGCCTCCTATCGAGGGCAGGCAGGGCTGTCGACCTGGCTGGTGCTGGTCTCGCGCAACGCCGCTCTCGACCATCTGCGCCACCGGCTTGGCCGCCGGGAGCTTCCCACCGGGCTGCGCGCGCTCAGCAAGAGGGACCAGGAAATCTACCGGCTCTACTATATAGAGGGCCTGAGCTTCGGCGCGGTGTGCCATTGGGCCGGGCGTGAACAGGATGAGCCTCTCAAGGCCGGAGAATTGGCGACGGCTCTGCGGCGCATCGAGGGGCGGCTGTCGGATCGCATCCTTCGCCGGATCGCCTATGACCTGCACGCGCCCTCGGTCGGGGCCTCGTCCGGCCGCTTGCTCGAATTCCTGGAGCAGTACCGCCGCGATGGCGCCACCCGGGCCTGGTCATCCACGCCTGAGCACGACCTCATGGAGAAACAGGCCCGCGCCCTGGCCACCCAGCTCCGCGAGCAACTCGAGAAACTCCCGGCCGAGGAGCGGGATATCCTCTCTCTTCGGTTCGAGCAGGGCCTGACCGCTGCCCAGATCGCGATCGAGAGGGACCTCGCGGGTTCACGAAAAGCCTATACCATTATCGATAGGGCAATTAGGAGACTTCGCCGCCTGATGGGCCTCTCCCCGGCGGGCGGAGAGAGGCCCTCCTGAGCCGGGGAGATCTGAGGGGATGCCGACCGGAATGCGGAATGCAGACGCCATCGCCGTCCAATCTCCATGGACAGAGGGGGCTCATCAGAGTAGGAGATGGCACAGCGGGGGACGCTTCGGAGAGTCACCATGAGCGAGAACCATTTGACGGAAGAGACCCTGGCCGCGCTGGCTGAGGGCCAGGAAGCATCTGATCTGGGACCCGAGGTCCGTGAGCACCTCCTGGAGTGCCGAACCTGTCACGCTGCCTATGCAGAAGCGGTCCGTCTCCGCGCCCAATGGCTCGAGGAGCCGGCGGCCTTTGTCCCCGAAGAGAACTCGATCGCCGAGGGTCTGGCGGTAGCCCGGGGTCGCAGCCGGCAAGGTAAGACGGCGGCCCGCAAACTCCCCCTCTTCCTCAGGCCAATCCCCGCCACGGCCGCAGGGACCGTTCTTCTTGCCGCCGTGCTGATGCTGGTGTTCTTCTCGCCGGTCTGGAACCAGTCGGGATCGGAACTGGAGAGGGAGATCTCCCTGCTTCAGCCGGTGATCACGGCGTTGTCCTCCCAGGGGTTGGTTCTTCCGGGCGGAGAGGACGGGGGGGCGAACCAGGTGACCTATCGAGCCGGCGCCAATCTCAGTGATGAGGTGGTGACGGCGATCGGCGCGGTGACGGAGGCCTATGAAGGCGGAAACACCTCGGCCGAGACGTCTTACTGGGTGGTGGCCGGGCGTCTGGCTGCCGGCCAGCTTCAACATGCGCGCGTCGTGGCGGCGGAAGCCCGCCGTGCCCATCCCACCGACATTCGGCTGATCACCGCCCAGGCAGTGCTGGCCTATCGCGAGAGCAACCTCACGTTGGCCGATGAACTGCTGTCCGAAGCGCTCGCCATCGATCCCCACGATCCGGCGGCGGCCTTCAACCGCGGATTGGTCCTGCTGGAGCTGGGCCGCCCCGAAGAAGCCCGCTCCTATCTTCACGCAGTGGCCATGCGGCAGGCGGATCGCTCGATCGGTCGCCGGGCCTCTGAGCTCCTGCTCACTCTGGACCAGGAGTAGGCCCCCGACACCCACCCTTTGCGGTATCATTACAGGAGATCATCTCCTGCGAGGGATGACCTCGCGCTCTGACATCGCACCAGGATGGGGATCAGCATGTCTCTTTGCAAAGCGACTCTCTTCGTAGCACTGGCAGCCGCGCTTCTGACCCCGCTCGCCTGGGCCGCGGACAGCCGGGATCCGATTCTCCCCGTACGAATGTGCGCGGAGTGGGAGCCCGCCGACGGCACCCTCATTCGCTGGCCGCTGGGAATACCCTCGGCACTCGTGGTTGAGCTGGCCAGCGACGACATCCTCTATGTCCTGGTCGAGACCTCGAGCCAGGAAGGCCAGGCCCGCAGCACCTTCAGCGGCTGGGGAATCGATCCCGCTCAGGTCGAGTTCATCTATGCCGACACCTACTCGCATTGGACGCGCGACTGGGGTCCCCACTCCGTCTTCGACGGCGATGGGATTTTCGGCATCACCGACCCCTACTTCGACGGCTATCCCTGGGTCGGCGGTTGTTATATGGATGGCGGCCGCGTAGAGATCCCGGACACCGATCGATCGGGACACGGACGGGGCTGGGAAGAGGATGATGCCGTCAATGGCGTCCTGGCCACGGAACTCACCTGCCCGCTCCATGAGCTGCCGGCCTACTGCACCGGTGGGAACATCATGGCCGACGGGCAGGGGATCGCCTTCTCCACGCGCCGCATGGTCAATGAGAACGCACCACTCTGGAGCGAAGCCGAGTTCCGGGAGCAGGCCGAACTCTTCCTCGGGGTCACCAACTATCACTTCCTGGACGACCCCGAAATGAACGGCATCCAACACATCGACTGCTACGCGAAGATCCTCGATGAGGAGACGATTCTCGTCAAGGAGGTCTACAGCGGTCATCCGGAGTACGACTGCATCGAACGCCTGGTGGATCAATTCGCCGTCCTGACCAACTGCTACGGCAGACCGTACAACATCGTGCGGATCTACTGCGGTACCTACTCTCAGAATCGGGTCGCGGCTTATACAAACTCGCTCATTCTCAATCAGAAGGTTCTCGTGCCGCTCTTCGACATATCCTCGGACGACGACGCCTTGCAGACCTATGCGGATGCGATGCCCGGCTACGAGGTCCTCGGCTTTCACTACGGCGACTGGTACTACTACGATGCCTTGCACTGCCGGACGATGGGCATCTTCGACCGGCACATGCTCAGGATATTGCACCGGCGACTCGATGCGCAGATTCCGCAGCAAGGCTCCTACGAAATCACCGCTCTGATCGACGATCGCAGCGAAGCCGGACTGGTGAACGAAGAACTGCTGCTCTACTGGCAGGTGAGCGGAGATCCGACCTGGTCGACCGAACTCCTCACTCCGGTCGGTGTCGATTCGTTCGCCGCCCACATTCCCTGGCAACCGGTGGGCACGACGCTCGCCTACTACATCTCCGCCGCGGACAATAGCGGCCGAATGGAGACGCTGCCGCGGACCGCGCCTGCGGGTTTCTACGAATTCACCGTCACCGACAATCCCGGTTGGGTTCCCGACCTTGAACCGGAGTTGCAGCTCGATCTGTCGCCGACCGTCGGCGCGCGAGCGTTCGATCTTTATTTGGTGCTGGACAGCCCGGCACCCGTGTCAGTCGACGTGCTGGATCTCAGTGGGCGCCGCATCCGGCGATTGACCTCGGGTATCTTGACCGCTGGGGGACACCGTCTGCGGTGGGATGGGCATGACGCAGAAGGGGCGCTTTGCCCGGGCGGGCTGTATCTCATTCGCGCGGCAAACCCGCGCGGGGTGGTCACGAAACGCTGCCTGCGACTTCGCTGATCAACGGCAACGGCGTCACCGGTCCCCCTACCGAGGCCGCATCTTCGAGCAGGGCCGCGATCATCTCTTCGTGGGAATTGCCGAAGAAGTTGCGCGGGATGCTAGAAAACCTGCAGGGTACGGACAAGGGCACGACTTGCCTGCCCGTGCCCTTCGCCCGTCTTGCTCATGGAGACGGTCTGAGTGTGAACGCGCGCTAACGCAAGAAAACCACCCGGCGCCGGGTTACCTGATCACCCGCCCGAACGTGCAGCAGATAGGAACCGCTGGCGACTCGATTCCCAAAGCCGTCCGTTCCATCCCAGGAAAGGCGGTGGAAGCCGGGCCCCATCGTCCCGTCGTGGATCTGCCTGACGAGTCGCCCGCTGTGATCGAACACCCAGATCTGAACCGAAACGAGCGCGGGCAGCTCAAGATGGATGCCGGTCTCGTCCACGAACGGATTCATGACTCCGGCCGCGATCCGAAGCCGCTCCGGAATGTCGAAGATCTCCGGCGAATCGGGAATGGAACTCAACGCCCCCCCCCACCGTACCAGAATCCTCCGGCGAGTGTATAAGTCGAGCCGGTCACCGTGCCGGCATCCGGTTGTCCGCAGGTTCCGCCCAGCCGATAGCCGGCCCCCGTGCTGAAGGTGTGCCCGCCGGCGTCGACGGTGAACCAGTTGAGATTGAGCTGGGCACCCGCCGTCGTGGCAGCCAACAGGGTCGTGAGGACCATTGCGCCGATGCGCGCCGCAGTCACTGTGTAACTTGTGCGTTTCATCCTACCCGCCTCCTAGCAGCCCGTGGCAAAAGTCTCATTTAGGCTTCTTCAACTTGATCAAAGTG
>CAZTDY010000037.1:0-34199 GCA_964612295.1 uncultured bacterium
TTCCCTATCCCTCTGTGCTATGCTCCCAATCGGAGCGAGCACTTGATCAACCTCCTATGTTTCGGTTCTTGTGCGACGGGGGTGTCGAATGCGCCGGTTCAGAACGGTTCGTGTTCCAGAAAACACTGATTGTGTACATCGCCGGCGGGATTTCTGGGGCGTCATTCTGCTCTGTCTCGCGCTCCTGCTCACTGCGACACTCTCGTGCAATGACTGTGCCGATCCGCCCTGTGCCGTCACGATGCTGGGGACTGTCGAGGGATACGTGACGGGCGGGGGGTTGCCTGTAGAAGCCAGCCTGAGCTTGATTCCCCTCGATTCCGACCTGGAGGGGGACTCCTACAGCGTCCGGGCAGATTCGACCGGCTTCTACACCGCCACCGTTCCGGCCGGCGACTACCTCCTAGCCGCCTGGCACTTCAGCACGAAGAACTACTACACTTCGGACGGTAGTGTGGGTCGCGAGGATGAGGCGGACACCGTGACAATCGGTGGATCGGTACGCAGGGTCGATCTGAGGGCGGGGGCAGCTACCGTACTGCTAAGCGTGCCCGAAACCCTTCAGGGCGTTCCTCTGTATTGTCGGGTTGGCGTTTGGAACGGAGCACGCTTCAACTCATACGCGGGGGATCAAGGTGACAGTGTGGGATCGGGCCGGCAGTTCACGTTCCCGTTCGTGCCGGCCGGCAACTACTCGTTCAAGATCCGGGTGGATCGCGGTGCTGAAGTTTGGTTGCCGCCTTCCTGGTCTCCCGAGAGCGCAGACTCTCTGCGGATCGAAGCAGGGGCCACATCAGCCTATGAAGCAACGTTGATTGATCCAGCCATCATTCGGGGGTCGGTCACGGGAAGCTGGCAAGAGTTCCCCGATCGATATCCCCGCGTGGGACTCTACGATGCGGATTCAACGGAGATCATGTACAAGAGCCTTTCGTCTGATCCGGAGTACGAGTTCCTCTTGCCGGCGGCAGCGTCGGTCAGGATCCGGGTGAAGATCGGGAGCATCTCACGGTGGGTCGGCGGCACTGGCTTTGCGTCAGCGACCGTCTACGATCTGCAATCCGGGGACATTGTCACCGGTGCGGATTTGGAAGAGAGCGGTATTGTCTGCTACTTGGACTACCCTGGGCCAATTGGTGGCATCAAGGCGGGCTTCAGGCTGGTGGACGCAGACTCCGTGCTGCTTGGATCAGAATCCTCCCTGGGAGGGGATGGAGAGAACCCCTTCTTCGTCTCGAACCTCATACCCGGCACTTACTTCCTGTATCTCGACCGAGGGTGGAGCCACCAGCCTTGGTATTCAAACTGGTTCGATGGGGCAGAGTCCTTCTCCGAAGCCACCGCCATTACCATCGAAGAGGGTGGCGAAGTCAAGCGCATCACGGCCCATCTGGCCGACGGCGGGAGAATCACCGGTCGCGTCCTGCGTTACAATGGTGACCCCGCGCTGGGGATCCGGCTGACAACGTTGAGGATTGACGAACCCTGGCAAGATGAGTTTGCTGCTTACTCGGACCATTCCGATGGATCGTATGAGATAGTGGGCCTCAGCAACGGCGACTACTTGGTAGGGGTCTCTAGCTACTACTACAGTATCACGTCCTGGTACCCGGGCGAGTTTGATCCTGCTTTGGCCGACACGATTCGAATCGTGAACCATGGCATTGTCTCCGGCATTGAGTGGCCGGTGTCGTTTCTGGGAGGCCAACCGTGACAGTCCGCCGTCTCCTTGGGCTAGTGCTTGCCTTGTGGCTGGCTGGCGTCTTGAGCTGTTCGGACAATTGCGTCACGAACACCTGCTCGCTGGGCGGAGAGGTCGCGACGATCGAAGGGGGCGTGAATGTGGGCTCCCTGCCGTTTGCGGGTCGGGTGAGGGTCCGCCAGATCACCAATGAATACGCCACAACCCATGTGCAGTATGCCGCACTCCAACCGGATGGATCGTTTCAGCTTCAGGTTCCGTATGGAGCCTACCAGATCTACATCGAGATCGGCGACGAGTTGCACTCCTCCTTTCGTCCGCGTGCCCAGTACCACTGGGGGGAAGAGGAGTGGGTGTTGAACAACTCCGAGGCCGACACCGTCTTCCTGAGCGCGCAGAGACCGACGCTGCATCTCGATCTCACTCTGAGTAGCTTGGTGGTCGAGGTGGAGACACCCCAAGAACTCGAAGGTGAAACACTCTCCCTCTATCCCGAGCACCTGGGACTCGATGAACCCTATGCCCGCCATCTTCACTGGCGGTACGCCAGCAGCGAGGTGATCGATGGAGTCGCCCGCTTCGAGCTGCCTGGATTCTATCCCGGGTCCTGTCGTCTTCGGCTAGCCGTTGACGACTATCGCACTTCCGAGTGGTTCTGGCTTCCCGCCGGCCGAAGCGCCGAAGGGGCCGACACCGTCCGTTTGGATCCCGGGGAGATCACGCGATACCGGACAGTTCTGCCGGACGCGTGTGCCACTCTCTCCGGAGATGTCCGCGGAAGCTGGCGGGCCCTCGGCGCCTACCGGCCCAACCTGGCCCTGTACACAGCCGATTCTGTCGAGGCCGCCTCGGCCCGGGCTGCTGAAGACGGCAGCTTCACGTTCCGCTTGTGCCAGCCGGAGCCTGTCAAACTCCTTGTCGATATCGACGGCAGCAAACGTTGGTATGGAGGCAGATCGTTCTCCGAAGCAGAGCTCCTGACTCCGCTCCCGGGGAGTGTCATCGATGATCTGGTGCATGCCGATAGCGGGATCTTCTTCCCTCTCGATCAGCCTGGGTATCCGAGAAGAATGTACATGCGCATCTCTGTATTCGATGCCGCCACCCACTCCCCTGTCACATCCCGATCGTTTGGATCCGACAATCTCACGTCAGCATCCATTTCGAACCTCGCGCCGGGTGAATACCGGGTGTACTTCGAGGATCCTGAGCTACGGATGAGCTGGGTACCCCAATGGTACGACCGGTCCGCCGATCCCACTACCGCGACGACCATCGCCGTGCCGTCGGGCGGGGGCATCGCGACCGCACCGGTCACCTTGGAGCTGGGCGGGGAAATCCATGGGAGGGTGATCGCGCCGGAGGACAACTCCTGTCCGATTCCGGTCTTCTACGTGGTCGACGCTATCTCGGGAGAGTGCTTGGGGCGAACCGGGTGTATTCCCTGCGAGTGTGGGGTCTGCTTCTGTTCAAATCCCTATCCGTTCTCCGCTCGGGGAATCCCAGACGGCATCTACAAAGTTGGGGTGGCCTTGCGCAACGATGCACCCTATTCGGAGAACCCCCCGGATTACACGGCTTGGTATCCGGGGACAACCGATTGGGAGGCTGCCGACACGATCGAGATTCAGAATCAGTCAACGGTCACGAACATCGACATCTACCTGGACTGAGCGTCCTACCGTCTCCCCCGCCCTTTCCCGTACATCTTCCCCGGGCCCTGCGAGTGCCAGGGCATCGCGCGGAAGTAACCCTCACGCTGTTCAGGCGTCAGGTGCTGGGTTTCCTGCAGGATTGACTCGATCATGAGCGAGTCCAGGCGCGTCTGGGCTTGGCTCAACTCACGCACCAGGCCGCGAATCTGATCGGCATCCGGTTCGTCCTGGCCCACCGCCTCGAGAATGTCCCGGCGGATGTCGAACATACTCCTTCGGATCTCAATCAACTGCGGCAGACGATCGGTCAGCACCTTCTCGAGCTCCGCCGTTTGATGTTCATCGAGATCAAGCCTGTGCCCCAGGTGCTGAAGTCTCATGTGAAGCAGGCTGTCGGAGAGTACGCCCGGCGGACAGTCAGGCCTCCCCTCACCGGCTCCGTGGGGACGAGGTCCCCCGTCGTGACGCGGACCAGCTCTCCACTGCTCTTCCATCTGCCGGAAGAGATGGCCGGGTCCTTCGGGATGAAGGGTCGTCCCGTCTCGCCCCGGCGTGTGTCCGGTGATCAGTACAAACAACAGAGCCGCATTGAGCCCCAGGGATACACACAGCAGCAGGAGCCAGCCTCGTTTCATCGTGACTGCCCTCCCTCAGACGAGGCCAGGTCCTCGTCGGGCAACGCCATTGTCCAGTAGGCTTCGTCCAGGCTTCCGAAGCTGGACTCATCGGAGAGCAGCGATCCCATCTCCGCCCAGGTCGACTGCTGCCATTCGCCCGAGGCTCCTTCCTGGGCAGGCACGATCAAGAACCCCAAGAACAGCCCGGCGGCAACCGCGGCCGCCGCGCCGAATGAATAGGCCCATCGCGCGATCGGAGACGGTCGGGGTTTGATCTCGGCCCGAACGGCCGGCCACACGGATGACATCGCGGGAAGCTCGTGAGCATCCAGCGCCTGGCCAAGCGCGGTATATTCGTCCCACAGGGTGCTGCACGCTGCGCAGCTTTCGCAGTGAGCCATCACCAAGGCGCTCTCTTCGGAGGACCGCACCCCGTCGCAGCACGCCTGGATCAGGTCCTCAGGAGGGTGCGTTCCCTCGCGCGACCAGTCTCGATCTGTCGTGCGGGTCATGCCAAACCCCCTTCCTGTTGAGTCGTGTTCGAAGTGTCCTCATGGCCCGCTGAAGCAACGATTCAACGGCGGGCAAGGTGATCTTCATCGACTCGGCAATCTCATCGTAACTCATCTCTTCATATCGTCGCAGCAACAGTGCTTCGCGCTGTCTCTCGGGCAGTTTCAGAACCTCCGCCTGCACGAGATGCTGCAGGTCCTTCCGGATCAGTTGATGTTCCTGTCCCGCCGCGGGCGACGTGAGCTCATGTTCCTTGGCATCGAACCGAACCCATCGAAGGAGTTTCCGTCGGCGCAGATAACTCCGGGCCGCATTGCCGGCAACCCGGAAGAGCCAGCTGCGAAACTGCCCGCGCCCTCGATAGCGACCCGCGTGCCGATACACTCGCAGAAAGACGTCTTGCGCGAGATCGCGCGCATCTTCTCGATCGCCCACCATTCGTGACAGGAATGAGAGGATTGAGCGTTCCCAGCGCTGGACGAGGAGACCAAACGCCTCCTCGTCTCCTTCCGCCGCGCGGGCCATGAGCTGATCGTCATCCACGATGTGTCGCTACCGTCCATGACTAGAACCGACTACCGCCCGTGGGGGCACCCTTTGTGGCCGGCTTTGCCTGATTCACCGCATCCGTGACCGCCGGCCCCGTGTTTCTTGTGCATGCAGTCCTGTCCGCCCGATCCATGCTTGCCGCCAGGTCCGCGACGCCCATGCATCCCCGGTCCACCTCGGCGGCCATGTTCCTTCATCATCATGAACTTGTCACGTTGCTCGGGCGTCAGGATCCCACGCACGGCGATCCGGTTTTCGAGTCGCGAGATCTGCATCTTGGTCTTGATCTCGCCGATCTGCTGGGCGATCTGGCGGACCTGGGTCAGATTGGGTTCATCCTCGAGCATCTCGCCCTCGAGATTGTTGCGCAAGCGCATCATCTCTTTCCGGAGTTGAACAACCCCGTCTTTCGCATTCTCGTGGATCGATTGAATCTTCCCCACCTGCTCCTCGCTCAGGTCGAGACGCTTGGCCAGCCTCTCGAGCCGGGGCGGTCCCCAGTCCTGTGAATCGTCATCCGCGTCTTGGGCCACAGCCGAGCCCGTCATGAGCATCAGCCCGAGTCCCAACGTGGTCATCCAGGTCATCTTCCGTCCCATCGTATCCTCCTTGGCGTCGTGGTTCGCTACCCCGCGAATCCGTCCCAAATCCCCTCGTCGGAGGGGGCGTTGTTTTCAATCCCCTCGTTCACCCAGCTTAACGCGCGCTGATCGGGATACCAGCGGAGGAAGATAGGCAGAAGTGCTGTGCGGGCCGTCACGCGTCGATCGGCGTAACCAGTCTCAATGTAAACACTTATGGCGCGCAGCGAATCTCGGGCCGTCTGCCCGCTGTCTAAAAGGGCCATGCCAGTCGATGCTTCTCTGGAACTCCAGCACCCTTATAGACTATACCCACTTGGGCAAGGTCAGGGGTGGCCGAACCACAATAGTAATCCGCGTGGGGACAGAGGCGGGTCGAGCTGCTACCGTCGGCGGCGATTATCATGCGGCTTCCCCACAACAGAAGCGCGCCAGTGCCAAACAGGAGCGGTGCTCACCATGGGTGTCAGCGAAAAGCCCAGCGCCACGGATGTGGCCAGTCTCAATTATGTCGAGACTCTCTACGAAGCCTTTCTCCAGAATCCCGATTCCGTCGCACCCGAGTGGCGGGACTACTTCGCCGCTGAAGCCCGGGCCGCCGGCGTTCCACCCCACCACGGATTGGGTCCGTCGTTTCAGCCGTCCAGTCTGTTCAACCCGCCCAACGCCACCTGTCGCGGCGGCGCGTGCGCCGTCTGGCAGATCTCGGCGCTCCAGGAACGGGTCGGTCGGCTTGTACACGCCTTTCGGGTTCGGGGCCACATGGTCGCCGCCCTCGATCCGCTGGGACGGCCCCGCCCGCGTCCCCCGGAGCTGGATCCCGCCTATCACGGCCTGAGCGAGGCGGAGATGGAGCGCGGCTTCACGAAGGGCACCGTCTCGGGGGTCAAGCATGCGCTGTCGCTCCGCGATATCTTGGGCCTTCTGACTGAGACCTATTGCCGCTCGATCGGCGTGCAGTTCATGCACATTGCGGATCCTGCCGTGCGCAATTGGCTACAAACCCGCATGGAGGGCACCCGCAACCGTCTGACCCTCGAGCGTGACGAACAGCTGCGCATTCTCACGGAGTTGACCGATGCGGTGATCTTCGAGGATTTCATTCAGAAGAAGTACATCGGCGCCAAACGTTTCTCCCTGGAAGGCGCCGAGAGCCTCATTCCGCTTCTCGATCTCGTGATCGACAAGGCGGGCGAGCAAGGTCTGGACGAATTGATCATGGGCATGGCCCATCGTGGGCGGCTGAACGTGCTGGCCAACGTGATCGGCAAGAGTCCCCGGGCAATCTTCCGCGAGTTCGAAGATCTTGCCGATGATGCCGCCGCCGGCGGCGGAGACGTCAAGTACCACCTGGGCTACACGAGCCGACGCGAGACGCCGTCTGGACAGGTGGTCAACATCTCTCTTTGCTTCAACCCCAGCCATCTCGAGTTCGTCAACCCGGTCACCGAAGGACGCCTGCGCGCGAAGCAGGATCGCGTGGGGGACAGCAAAGGCAATCGGGGCATGGCCGTTCTCATTCATGGCGACGCCGCCATGGCCGGGCAGGGGGTCGTCCAGGAGACCTTCAACATGAGTCAGCTGCCGGGCTATGCCACCGGCGGAACGCTGCACGTCGTGGTCAACAACCAGATCGGCTTTACGACGTCTCCCGAGGATAGTCGCTCGAGCGCCTACGCGACGGGCATCGCGCAGATGCTTCAGATCCCCATCTTCCACGTCAACGGTGAGGATCCCGAGGCCGTTGCCCAGGTGGTGCGCCTTGCCATGGACTTCCGCAAGACGTTCCGCCGCGACGTGGTGATCGACATGTACTGCTATCGACTTCACGGGCACAACGAGGGAGATGAGCCCGCTTTCACCCATCCGCAGTTATACGATGCGATCCGCAAGCGCAAGTCGGTCCGGCGGGGTTACCTCGACCATCTGCTCAAGCTGGAGGGGGTGACGCGCGAGGAGGCGGATGAGATTGCGCAGCATCGGCGCGAAACCTTGGAGCAAGAGTTGTCGCTTGCCCGCAGTTCGAAGCATGTACATCGCGTCGACGTGATGACCGGGAAGTGGCGTGAGATGGCCGTCGGCAAGGACACCGAAATCCCCGACGTCGAAACCGGCCTGACGACGAAGAAGACGGCAGAGATTCTCACCGGCCTCGCCACGGTGCCGGGGGATTTCGAGCCGCATCGCAAACTGAAACGATTCCTCGATGCTCGTCGCCAGATGGCGGCAGGTGAACGCCCGCTCGACTGGGCTGCCGCAGAGGCCGTCGCCCTGGGTTCGCTGGCGATGGAAGGGCACCCGATTCGCATGAGCGGACAGGATAGCCCCCGGGGCACGTTCTCACACCGCCACGCCGTCTTGCACGACTCTCGTGACGCGCGTCCCCATTGCGCGCTACAGCACCTGTCACCGGATCAGGCCCGGGTCGAGGTCTGGAATTCGCCGCTCTCCGAAGCGGGCGTCCTCGGCTTTGAATACGGCTACAGCTTGGAGTGGCCCGAGGGACTCACGCTCTGGGAGGCCCAGTTCGGCGACTTCTGCAATGCGGCCCAGGTGATTATCGACCAGTTCATCACCAGCGGCGAAGACAAGTGGCAGCGCAGGAGCGGACTTGTCCTCCTTCTCCCTCACGGTTTCGAAGGGCAGGGGCCCGAGCACTCCAGCGCACGCCTCGAACGTTTTCTTCAGCTCACGGCGGAAGACAACATTCAGGTCGCGATGCCGACAACGCCCGCGCAGTACTTCCACCTCCTGCGCCGGCAGGTCCTGCGTCCCTGGCGCAAACCGCTGGTGGTCATGACCCCCAAGAGCCTCCTGCGGCTTCCGCAAGCGGTATCAACCCTGGAAGACCTGGCCGCCACGTCGTTCCAGCGGATCGTACCCGATGCGGGGAATCTCGATCCGAAGCGCGTGACACGCGTGCTCATGTGCTCGGGCAAGATCTACTACGACCTGGCTGCCCATCGCGAGGAACAGAATCGCGAGGATATCGCCATCCTGCGGGTCGAACAGCTCTACCCTCTTGCGCAGGAGGCCGTCGAGGAGGCGATCTCCGCCTATCCGAAAGATGCGCCGCTTCTCTGGGTCCAGGAAGAACCGGAGAACATGGGATCATGGTGTTATATCTACCGCTTGCTTGGACGGGGCCTGAAACATGACCGTCCGCTGGAGGTCGTCTCGCGGCCTGCGTCGGCCAGCCCGGCGACAGGGTCTGCCACGATGCATAAGCGAGAGCAAGCAGAGTTGGTCCATACGGCTTTTGGTGAACCCGAATCGAAGTAGCGTGGAAAGGGGAATGCGGACGTGGAAAAGGTCGATGTAACGGTGCCCTCGGTGGGCGAGTCGATTGCCGAAGTGATGATCAGCGAGTGGCTGGTCGCCGAAGGCGGCGCCGTCACGCAGGATGAGCCAATCGTCGTACTCGAGACCGACAAGGTAACCGTGGACCTGCCCGCCCCCGCGACGGGCGCGCTGGAGTCCATTCTCGCCCCCGTGGGGGAAACGGTTGCAGTCGGTGCGGCCATCGCCCGGATTGCCGTGGGGGCCGCCGGGACGACCGCCCAGGCCCCGGCCGAAGAGAAGGCTCCGGCGGCGGCAGAGCCCCCGGCATCTGCAGCGCCTCCACCCGCGAGTGCCGACCCGGACACCGACGATGCCCGCGTCATGCCGGCCGCGGCTCGTCTGTTGGCCGAACACGATTTGTCTGCGACGCAAGTGCGCGCCACTGGACCCGGCGGCCGGTTACTCAAGGAAGATGTGCTGCGTCACCTAGACGAGCAACGCGCCGCCGCCTCGCAACCAGCACCCGCGAAGCCCGCCCAGCCCGGCACGGCAGGCTCCCCCGCTCCCAGCGCGACGCCGGCGGCCCCGCCCGTCCTGCCCATCGAGTCGCCGGAGATGCGCCACGAGGAGGTCATTCCGATGACCCCTCTGCGCAAGCGCGTCGCCGAGAGGCTGGTCGAGTCTCAACAGACCGCCGCCCTTCTCACGACCTTCAACGAGATCGACATGAGTGCGGTGATGCGTCTCCGCAAGGAGTACCAGGCGGAGTTTCAGAAGAAGTACGACATCAAGCTCGGGTTCATGTCTTTCTTTGTCAAAGGTGTGATCGAAGCGCTCAAGCTCATCCCCCAAGTCAATGCCGAGGTGCGCGACAAGAGTATCGTCTACCGCAACTACTATGACATCGGGATCGCCGTGGGTGGTGGCAAGGGTCTCGTGGTTCCTATCATTCGCAGCGCCGAGCGGTTGAGCTTCGCCCAGATCGAGTCGGTGATCGCCGATTTCGGTCAGCGTGCTCAGACCAGCAAACTCACGCTGGAGGAGCTGCAGGGCGGCACCTTCACCATCAGTAACGGTGGAGTCTACGGTTCGCTGCTTTCCACACCGATCATCAATCCCCCGCAAAGCGGGGTCCTTGGACTTCATGCGATCCAGGAGCGTCCGGTCGTCCGGGATGGCGAGATCGTCATCCGGCCGATGATGTACGTTGCCCTCACCTACGATCACCGGATCGTGGATGGCCGCGAGGCGGTCACCTTCTTGAAGCAAATCAAGCACTGCCTGGAGGAACCGTCCCGGATCCTGCTCGAAGTGTAGGAGGTTTTCTCAGATGGCCGAGAAACAACACGACCTGGTCGTGATCGGCGGTGGTCCCGGTGGTTATGTCGCTGCGATCCGCGCCGGTCAACTCGGACTGGACGTGGCCCTCGTCGAGTCGCGCAAGACGATGGGCGGGACCTGTCTCAACATCGGTTGTATCCCGAGCAAGGCTCTTCTCGAGTCGAGTCATCGTTTCGCCCAAACGCGAGAAGAACTCGGCGCGCACGGGATCAAGACCGGGCGTGTACAACTCGATCTGGCGACGATGCAGAAACGCAAAGGCGAGATCGTCGATCGGGTAACCCAAGGTGTCGGCGCATTGCTCTGGAAATGGAAAGTGCAGACCTACGCCGGCCGCGGCCGATTCATCGAGCCGGGGAAACTCGTCGTCGAGCCCCCTGAAGGGGCGAAGGATGCGGAGACCGTCGAGATCAAGGCCAAACACTTCGTCATCGCGACGGGCAGTGTCCCCGCAGCGCTCCCCGGAATCGCGTTCGACGGTGGACGCATCGGCACCAGCACGGAGGCCCTCGCCTACAGTGAGGTGCCCAAACATCTGGTCGTGATCGGCGCGGGCGCGATAGGGCTGGAATTGGGTTCCGTGTGGAACCGCCTGGGCGCCAAGGTCACGGTGCTTGAATATCTCGATCGAATCCTCCCGGGAATGGATGCCGAAACAGCGGCAGAGACCCGCAAGGCTCTTACAAAGCAAGGGCTGGATATCCAGACCGGTGTCCGGGTGACCGGCGCGAAGGCCGCGGGATCAACCGCGAAGACCGCCGGCTGTGTTGTGCAAGCCGAAGGAAAGAAGCCGATCAAGTGCAGTCATGTACTGGTTGCCGTGGGACGAAAACCGTTCACCGACGGCCTGGGCCTGGAGACGATCGGTTTGAAGACCAATGAACGGGGACAGATCCCCATTGATGCGCATTTCGCCACCGGGGTCTCTGGCGTCTACGCCATCGGCGATGTGGTCCCCGGACCGATGCTGGCGCACAAGGCGTCCGACGAGGGCGTGGCCTGCGTCGAGAGGATCGTGACTGGCTACGGACACCTGAACTACGATGCCATCCCCAACATCGTCTACACCTGGCCCGAGGTCGCCTCGGTGGGCGCCACGGAGGAGGGCCTGCGTGAGCAGGGCATACGCTTCCGCAAAGGCAGCTTCCCCTTCCTGGCAAACGGCCGCGCGCACGCGATCGGCGATCCCGAGGGCAAGGTCAAGATCCTCGCCCACAACGAGACCGATCGCGTTCTGGGCGTCCACATCGTCGGGCCCCATGCGGGGGACCTGATCGCCGAAGTTGCTGTCGCTATTGAGTTTGGAGCAAGCAGCGAGGATCTCGCCCGCGCCTGCCACGCTCACCCCACGCTTGCGGAGGCGATCAAGGAGGCGGCCCTCGCAGTGGACCGCAGGGCAGTCCATGTGTAGGTCGTCGGCCAACCCCTAATGGACATATTTTTGCATTGGCGGGTATCAACCAGCTGAGGTGCTCAAACCCGCCCAGCGGTGGCTCTTGCGGGGTGGCCACTTCGGTTTCCGTGGCCGCGGCCGATGATTCAGATGGGTGGTGCCTGATGGGAGGCAGGGTTTCAACCTCAGCCAATTGGCCGCGCAACGTGCCCCGGGACCACAAACACGCCCCCTATTGGGGCCGGACGGAATGCTCTCTTTCGGCCTGTAGCCGGAAAATAGTATGCTTGTCTGTCTTGTTGCTATTTGGGACAGGTGCTTGATCGCACCCCACATTAAATAGGGGGCCATCGGGCGGCCTGTCGTCGGCGGAATCGGAAACCGGAGGCAATCACAACATGAAACAGATCACCCCTCATGGCGGTCGCTTGGTCAATCTACTGCTCCCCGAAAACGAAGCCCGTGCGCTCGAAACGAAAGCGGCGGACCTTCCGCGACTGACGCTCAACCCTCGAGAGACGGCCGACCTTGAGATGCTCGCCACCGGCGCCCTGAGTCCGCTGGAAGGCTTCATGACCAAGGCCGACTATGAAGGCGTGGTCGACAACATGCACCTGGCCAGTGGACCGGCCTTCACCATCCCGATCACCCTGAGCGCGACGGATGAAGAGGCCGGCAAGCTCAACGAGGGCGATTCTGTTGCTCTCGTCGATGAGGGCGGGAACCTCCTGGGCGTCATGGAGCTGCAGAGCAAGTTCCAGCCGGACAAGACCCACGAAGCCGAGAAGGTCCTCCGTACGACCGACGAGGCCCACCCGGGTGTGCAGTATCTGCAGAGCATCGGCGGTTGGTACCTCGGCGGCCCGCTCCAGGTCATCCGCAAGCCTGCCCATGATGACTTCAACAACTTCCGGCTGGATCCCAAGGAGACGCGCGTACTGTTCAAGGCCAAGGGCTGGCGGACGGTGACCGCGTTTCAGACGCGCAATCCGATTCATCGGGCGCACGAGTATCTTCAGAAGTGTGCGATGGAGCTGGTTGACGGGATCCTGATTCATCCGCTGATGGGTGCCACCAAATCGGACGATATCCCCGGACCGGTTCGGATGGAGTGTTACCACGCGCTGTTGGACAACTACTACCCCAACGACCGTGTGGCGCTCAGCATCTTCCCCGCCGCGATGCGTTACGCGGGTCCGCGCGAGGCCGTCTGGCACGCCATCATTCGCAAGAACTACGGCTGCACGCACCTGATCGTGGGCCGCGATCATGCCGGCGTGGGTTCCTACTACGGCACCTATGACGCGCAGTACATCTTCGATGAGTTCGAGCCGGGCGAGCTCGAGATCACGCCGATGTTCTTCGACCACTCCTTCTTCTGCAAGCGGTGCGGGAACATGGCCTCGATCAAGACCTGCGCCCACGGCAAGGAAGATCATGTTTTCCTGAGCGGCACGAAAGTGCGCGAGATGTTGAACAACGGAGAGGATTTGCCCAGCGAATTCACTCGGCCGGAAGTCGCTACGGTGCTCCTGAAGCACGCCCAAGGCAAATAAGGGATCGATACGGCTTCCAGGCGCCGGCCCGAATGGGCCGGGGGCTCGGGAGTTCGATGAAACCTAGAGCACACATCGAGGTTTAGACGTAAGGAGTCGAGGATGAAGGGGTTCACACTTTGGTTTACGGGTTTGTCGGGTTCGGGCAAGTCGACGCTGGCCGAGGCGCTTGCGCCGGAGCTGCGGCGGCGGGGATGTAACGTTGAAATCCTCGACGGCGACGTCGTCCGGACCAATCTCAGCAAGGGCCTGGGATTCTCAAAGGAAGACCGGGACATCAACATCCGGCGGATTGGTTTTGTCTGCAACCTGTTGACGCGCAACGGTGCGGTGGCCATCGCGGCGGCGATTTCTCCGTACACGGCCATCCGTGATGAGAACCGCAAGATGATCGGCAACTTCATCGAAGTGTATTGCGAGTGCAAGCTCGACACGCTGATCGAACGCGACGTCAAGGGTCTCTACAAGAAGGCGCTGGCCGGCGAGATCAAGGGTTTCACCGGAATCGATGATCCGTACGAGGCGCCGGAAAATCCCGAAGTGCGCGTCAATACGGGCACCGAGACCAAAGAAGAGAGCCTCGCCAAGATCCTGAGGACGCTCGAGCTCATGGGGAATATTCCTCCCGATCCGGCGGCGACTGAGATCTCCGACGAAGAGGAAGAGCAGATCAAGGTGCGTCTCAAGGAGCTGGGCTACCTTTCGTAGTCATCACACAGATAGGGTTACGGGATGAGCATGCCGCATGGCAGCGCCAGGATCGGCCAGCACACACTTCGCTGGCTTCTTGGTCTGCTGCTCTTGAGTCTATTGCTTCCCGCCCAGGCCCACGCATATGTTGGACCTGGCGCGGGGTTCGCGGTGGTTGGATCGCTGGGGATTCTCTTTGTCACTTTCTTTCTGGCTCTCTTTGCGATTCTGACCTGGCCGTTCCGCGCACTTTGGCGGCTGATTCGCAGCAGCCGCATGCGCCGCCGCACCAGCACCAAGAAGGTGCTCATCCTGGGTCTGGACGGACTCGATCCCGGGCTCCTTCGAACCTGGATGGATGAGGGGCATCTGCCCAACTTCAAGAAGCTCTCCGAGCAGGGGGAATTCCGGAAACTGGCGTCTTCGGTTCCCCCCATCTCGCCCGTGGCCTGGTCCTCATTCGCCACGGGAGTGGATGCGTCGAAGCACAACATCTTCGACTTCTTAGGGCGCGACCTGAAGAGCTACCTGCCGGTCCTCTCATCGACCGATATCCGCCCGCCGCTGAAGGTTCTCAAGCTGGGCAAGTTCGAGATTCCGATCAGCAAGCCGATGGTGAGGCTTCTCAGGAAGAGCGTGCCTTTCTGGAAGATCCTCGGCGAGCACTACGTGCCCTGTCACGTCATTCGCGTGCCGATCACCTTCCCGCCCGAGAAACAGCCGAACGGCGCGCTGCTCTCGGCCATGTGTGTCCCCGACCTTCGAGGCACGCAGGGCTCGTTCACCTTCTTCACGACCGACAAAGAACGCGCCGCAGCCTTCGAAGGCGGCACGATCATTCATGTCGAGCCCCAGGGCGACCAGATTGCATCCGAAATCCCGGGCCCCCCCGATCCCCTGACCCAGAAGCACGAGATGCTCATGCTTCCGATCGAGGTCAAACTGGATCGGGCCGCGGAAAAGGCCCACTTCACGGTCGGCAAGGAGAAGTTCACGCTCGGCAAGCGCGAGTTCAGCGAGTGGATCTCCCTGGAGTTCAAATCCGCCATCGGGAAAGCCATCAAGGGAATCGTGCGCTTCCGCGTGATCGACTTCGAGCCTCACTTCAACCTGTACATGACCCCGATCAACCTCGATCCGGAAGATCCGGCGATGCCGATTTCCTCGCCCGGGTTCTACGCTCAGTATCTAGCCCGCCTGATCGGACCGTACGCAACGTTGGGTCTGGCCGAGGATACCTGGGCCCTCAACGAACGGATCCTCGACGAGGAGGCGTTCCTCGACTACACTTGGCTCATCCATGACGAGCGCGAGAAGATGTGGTTCAACTCGCTCAAGAAGAACAAGACCGGGTTGAACCTGGTGGTGTTCGACGCGACGGACCGCATCCAGCACATGTTCTTCCGCTACATCGCCGACAAACACCCGGCCAATGAAGGCAAGGACACCGAACGTTTCCGAACCGCCATCTTCGATCTGTATCAGAAAGCGGATGACGTGCTCGGCCGGACCCTGAAGTACGTCGACAAGAAGACCACGCTGTTCGTCATTTCGGATCACGGGTTCAAGCCGTTCAAGCGCGGCATCAATCTCAACTCGTGGCTCATGGATAACGGGTACCTGGCGAGCAAGAACGGACATGTCGACCGCTATTTCGACGGAATGGACTGGTCTCAGACCAAGGCCTATACCTTCGGGCTCACCGGCCTGTACATCAACCGGAAGGGCCGGGAGTCGCAAGGAATCGTGGACAAGGACGAGTACGAGGCGCTCAAGGCTGAGTTGACCAAGAAGCTCACCGGTCTGAAAGATCCGGTCACGGGCGAGACCGGAATCTTGCACGTATATGATGGCGACGAGATCTACAAGGGGCCCTATCGCCACAACGGCCCCGACCTGGTGATCGGCTACAACGTCAACTACCGCGCGTCCTGGGACGCGGCGGTGGGAATCGCCGACGAGAAGATCTTCGAAGACAACATCAAGAGCTGGAGCGGCGACCACTGCATGGATCCGCTCGTTGTACCGGGGATCTTCCTCTGCAATCAGAAGATCAAGACCGAGCACCCCAGCCTGCTCGACATCGGCCCGACGACGCTGGAGCTTCTGGGCGTCAAGCGGCCGGGTTACATGACGGGAATCTCACTCTTCAACGACAAGGACTGCGCGGGGCGGAAGACCTTTGCGAGCTCCTGCTTCCCCGCGGGTGTCCCTCAGATTCTCAAGGACGAAGGAATGGATGCGATGCCGCCGGCACCGAATGAACCGGCCGCGGACGGAAAGGAGTAGCCAACCCCTATGAGCGCTCTTTGCCGAAGGTGGCAATGGCCACTGGCGGGCGGCCTGCTCATCGCGGTTGCCCTGGCCCTCGCGCTGGGCCCCGCCCCGAGCGAGGCCGACAACGCACGCGCCAAGAAGGTCATCGTTCTCGGAGTGGACGGTGTCGACCCCAATCTACTGACGCAGTGGATGGACGCCGGGCACCTCCCCACCCTGGACCGCCTGCGGAGGGGTGGCACATTCACCTCCCTGGGCACCAGTATGCCGCCGCAGAGCCCGGTCGCCTGGTCCAATTTCATCACGGGGATGAACTCCGGCGGACACGGCATTTTCGACTTTATCCACCGCGACCCCAAGAACTACATGCCATTCTCTTCGATGTCCGAGGTGACCCCGGCCGACGAGCACTTCTCGTTCCTGGGACTCAAGTTCGGCAATCGCCTTCATCTGCCGTTCTCGGACTACATCATTCCTCTCACGGGAGGATCGACCGAGAATCTGCGCAAGGGAACGGCGTTCTGGGAGGTCCTGGGCGACCACGACATTCCCTGTGTCGTGCACCGCGTACCGGTCAACTTCCCCCCGGTCGGGAATGGGGCGATCACCCTCTCCGGCATGGGAACGCCCGACATCCAGGGCACCAGCGGCACTTACGCCTACTACACCGATGCTCCACCCCCGAACTACGAGACCGCAACCGGTGGGAAGATCTTCATCACGGATGTGATCGGCGGTGTGGCCAGAGGAAAGCTCTATGGCCCGCCCAACGACTTCATCGACTACGAGAAGGTCCAACGACGTACCGGCCGGCGCGTTCCCTACCAGGAACGGAAAGCCTCGATCCCCTTCACGGTCTACGTCGACGAGGAGAACCCGGTCGCGCGCGTCGACATCGACGGTCAGGAGATCTTCCTCCGAGAGGGTGAGTTCAGCCCCTGGGTCGAGGTCGAGTTCAGCATCCTTCCGACCCCCGGGTTCATTCGCTGGCTCTGGCACGACCTGGTCAGCGTCAAGGGAATGGTCCGCTTCTACCTGAAGTCCACCCATCCGGACTTTGGTCTGTACATCACCCCGGTCCAGATCAGCCCGCTTCATCCCGCCCTGCCAATCAGTACGCCGCCGGAGTACGCGGCCGAGTTGGCGGAGGCCATTGGCCCCTACTACACGCAGGGAATGCCCGAGGACACCAAGGCGCTCGAGAAAGACGTCTTCG
This sequence comes from uncultured bacterium, assembly GCA_964612295.1. GTDB lineage: Bacteria > Eisenbacteria > RBG-16-71-46 > CAIMUX01 > WJJG01 > CAYQJL01. Next base: position 17,373 of record CAZTDY010000037.1, read on the forward strand.
GTAACGCCGACTTCATGAGGCAAGCCTCCATCGTCATTGACGAAGAGACGATCATGGCCGAGTACGAGCTGGCCAGATTTGAGGAAGGACTCATCTTCCTGTACTTCTCGGCCATCGACCAGATAGGGCATGTCATGTGGCGGACGATGCCCGGGGAGGAAGAGCACCCGGCCTATGATGCCGAACTCGATGCTCCGTTCAAGTCGCTCTACCTCGAACTCTATCAGCACTTGGATCGCGTGGTTGCCAAATCTCTGGAGTATGTCGACGAAGAGACTTGTTTCATTGTCATGTCCGACCACGGTTTCTCCTCCTGGAAGCGCGCATTCGATCTCAACCGGTGGCTGTACGAAGAAGGCTACCTGGTGGTCAAGCCGGGCGTAGCCCCCACCAGTGTGGAGTTTCTCCAGGGCGTCGACTGGAACAACACGACCGCCTATGCGCTGGGAATCAACGGGCTCTACATCAATGAACTAGGGCGCGAGAAGTACGGCATCATTCCGCCCGGCCCGGCCAAGGAGCAAGTTCTGCGCGATATCGCGGAGAAGCTCGAAGCCGTGGTGGACCCGAAGACCGGGCTCCACCCGGTCCCCAAGGTGTTCATGCGAGACGATATCTACTCGGGGCCGTACGTCGAGATCGGACCTGACGCTCAGATCGGTTACGACGTGGGCTACCGGGCCTCGGACGATTGCGCGATGGGGGAGATCACCTCCACCGTGCTGTCAGACAACACGCGCCGCTGGAGCGGTGATCATTGCCAGGACTATCGCCGGGTTCCGGGGATTCTTCTGACGAACTATCCGATTCGGCAGACGGACCCGACTTTGGTGGACCTGGCCCCATCAATCCTGACCCTGCTGGGGGTCGATCCGGCGCCCGAAATGGAAGGCCGACCACTCTTCTAAGTAGGAGATACACGATGTTTGGTGGCAAGAAAATCAAGATCGACAAAGAGCTGTATGATCGCATCGCCAAGTTCGCGGAGCTGGCGGGATATTCCTCGGTCGACGAGTTCGTTCTTCATGCTTTGGAGAAGGAACTTGCCCAACTCGAAGACGCGCAATCCGACGATGAGATCAAAGAGAAGCTGAAGGGCCTGGGTTACCTGGCTTAGCGACAGGAGTCGATCCATGTGGGCACTTGCCTCGGTGTTTGGAAAGCTCTTCGATGTGCTTCTTGCGCCTTTTCGCAGCATGCATCCCGCGATTGGCCTGGCGGTGATCTCGGTGATCACGGGCGTGATCATGCTGGTGATCTTTGGCAAGGCATCAAACCAGAAAGCCATCAAGCGCTCAAAGGGGCTTCTCAAAGCCTACATCGCGGAGATCTGGCTTTTCAGGGACGATCTGCTGCGAATGTTCATCGCCGTGGCGAAGGTCGTCGGGAATACCGGACGCTATTTCGCGCACAGCCTTAGGCCGCTCGTCTTCATCTTGATTCCGGTTCTGATCATCATGGTCATGCTGGGGGTTCGATATGAGCATCGGCCGTTTCAGCCCGGTGAAGAAGCGGTTGTGGCCGTCCAATTGGATGACCCCTCCTGGGCCAAGGGTGACCTGGTTGAACTCACCGGATCAACCGGCGTAGAGATCATCAGCCCCGCTCTTCGCATTCCGCAGCAGGCCGAGATCGACTGGCAGATCCGGATCACGGAGCCGGGCGAGCATACGCTCACCCTGCGAACCCCGGGCGGCGAAGAGAGCAAACAGATTCTGGCCTCGGTGGAAGCGGGACCTCTCACCTCGATCGCCGCGGCTCGCGGGCGGACCTTCTCGGAGGCATTCCTGCTGTTCCCCGCAGAACCTCCAGTCTCTGTCGAGAGCGGCGTTCGGAAGATCGATGTTCGGGGCTGGCCCCATCGCGACCTCACGGTTTTCGGCCTGGGAGCTCACTGGCTCATCTTCTTCTTCGTCGTCTCGCTGGTAGCCGGTTTTGCGGTCAAAGGCCTTTTCGGTGTAGAGGTGTAGCACACACCTGGACGAGGAAGATCTCGATGCCCATGTCTCACTGGACCGAGCCCGATCCCAAGGGCGTGGTCGATCTTCACCTTCACACCCTCGCCTCCGACGGAAGTGAGACACCCCGGCATCTCTTCGAAATGGCCGCGAATTTGGACCTCAAGGCCATCGGATTCTGTGATCACGACACGATCGGCGCGGCCCATGAGGGCGCGTCGCTTGCCGAGGAGTTCGGGATCGAGTTCGTTCCGGGCTGCGAGATCGGTATCGCCCACGACCCCGACCGTGGGCTGGTCGAGGCGGACCTTCTCGCCTACTACTACGATCCGGATCACGACGAACTGGGCGAGGTTCTCGCCCGGCTTCGCAAGGCCAAGAACGAGAAGCTGGACGCCCAGCTCGAGGTTCTCCTGCGGGAGGGCTTCAAGCTGCCCAAGGAAGAGGTGGTTGCCGAAGCGAAGGGCGAGACGATTCGGCGACCGCACATCTTCACGGTGCTGAAGCGGTACTACCCGGACATGCACCCGCAGGTTTTCTATCCGAATACCGATTTCGGAGGGCCTTGGTACGTCTCCAAGTCCTACAACCTCACCCTAGAGGAATGCGTTGCTCTCGTCCGCCGCGCAGGGGGCGTCACTGTGCTTTCGAGCCCGGGATCCTACAATGTGTTGTACAAGAAGGACGGCACGCTCATTGATCCCGGCGTGGATCGCATGATTCGCATGTGTGCAGAAGCCGGCGTGGAATGTCTCGAGACCGTCTATACGTACCAGTGCAACAAGCCGTACTTCCGCTCCAAGGATGATACCGTGGGCGATGAGCAGCTCAATCAGCTCATCGAGCACTACGAATCCCTCGCCGACGAACTCGGCATGACCAAGACGGGGGGGTCGGACTTCCACGGGGACTCGAAGCCTCAAATCGAGATGGGCGCTCTTCCGGTCGGATACCGCTACCTGGAGAACCTCAAGAAGGCTGCTGGGCGAGTCTAGAATCAGCCCATGTCCAGCACTGACGTCGCCACGCGCTCGATGAACCAGCGGTCGTGCTCCACAAACAGGATCGTCGGTTTGCTGGAGAGGACCACCTCCTCGATCTGCTCGCGTGAAAGCAAGTCGATGTAGTTCAGCGGCTCATCCCAGAGGAGCAGGTGTGACGGCTCCAGGAACGACCGGCAAAGGTCGACCTTCTTGCGTTCCCCCTGGCTGAAGGTCTCCAGGGGGCGCTCAAAGACCTCCCCGGTGACCCCCATCGAGCCGAGAATGGTGCGAAATCGCGGTTCTTCAATACCTTCCCGCTGGAGCAGCGTTCGAAGATCCCCCTCCTGCCACCGCGGGGTCTGATATGCCCGCACAATCTTGATATGTGCGGGTACGTGTAGGCTCCCATCCGCGAGGGAAACCTCGCCCGCGATGGCGCGCAACAGCGTTATCTTCCCACAACCGTTGGGCCCGACCACCGCGACCCGCTCCCCACGTTGCACCGTGAAGGAGAGATCCGCGAAGATCTTTCGCCCGCCGAGATCAACGGCAACATCGCCGGCGCTCAAGAGAAAATCGGGGGCCGCGGCATCCACATCGAGCTTCAGATGGCGCTCCTTGTCCCGGCCACGAAGGAGCTGCTTCTTCTCCGACAACATCGATTGCAGCCGGCGCTCAATAGAGAGAGCTCTCTTCATTTGCCGTGCGGCCTGGTGTGAAACGAATCCTTTGTCGGAGGCCCCGATCTTCTCCTTTTCCTTCCGCTGAGACCAGGTGCGCCGCTGCCGTGCCGCATGTTCAAGTGAGCGGATCTGACGCCGCAGTCTTGCATCCCGGCGACGCTCATGTTCCTCCTCCAAGGCCATCTGTTCCCGCCAGTGCACGAAGTCGGTGCTGTGTAACTTCACACCGCGCCCATCAATCGAGAGGATGTGATCCGCGCAACCGTCCAGCAGATGCCGATCATGTGAAACCAGCATGAACCCCGGTTTTTTCGCGAGGTACTCCGCCAGATACATCCGCCCGGCAAGATCGAGATGATTCGTTGGCTCGTCGATCAGGGGATAGGTGTTCTTCTTGAGGAAGAGCGCCACGATCAATGCCCGGGTTCTCTCTCCCCCGCTCAGGGTGTTGAATGGCTGGGCCAGGATCTCGGACGGCATCCCGATCAGGGCAAGTTCGCGTTCGATGGCCGCCTCGATCTCGTAGCCACCCTTTTCGGCGAAGGTCTCAGCAATTTCCCCGTAGCGCGCCAGGCTCTTTTCGTCTCCCTTCAGGGTCAGGCGCGCCATCTCCTTCTCCCAGCGGGCGAAGGGAGCCACCGCATCCTTGATCACCTGAAGGGTGGGGCGTTCGAGCCTGGTCGTCCTGGCTGGGAAGTGGCACACCTCGCAGGGAACCGAGATCTGCCCGAGTGACGGCCGGCGCCGTCCCCGAACAAGATCGAGCAGGGTTGTCTTGCCCCGGCCGTTTCGCCCGACCACCGCACATCGCCACGCTGTGTCGATCGCGATGGATACCGAGGAAAAAACCTCGCAAAAGGGATCGTCGTAGTGAAACGACATGTTGTCACAGGAGATTGTCGACATAGGTTTCCGATCCTTGCTCGCCCATCACGTCTCCCGGTGGGGTTTCGGATGGCCGCGCACCCGCTTTCATCAAAATCGGAAGCGGGTATCTCTGTAAGCGTAAAGCCTTCAATCAAAAGGTGCTAGTGCGTGGATAGCCCTGTTCCCGGCCGGGATGCGGGTTCTCCCAAGGGTGCGTTTCGGGCTGGAGAGTGGCCTCATCGCGGGGCATAATGCAGTCAATCGATTCCAACGCCTGTGTATGACACAATCGGAAGCTCCTGGCAGATAGTTCGATCGAGGTGTCCTCTCGGACAGGGACCCATGAACGACGCCCGTTCTTCGAAGCCCAAGAATTCGACGCGTGAGGGCGCATACCAACTACTCCAAGGCCGCTATGAGGTTTGTGAGCAGATTGGCGTGGGTGGTATGGGGGAAGTTTTCCGCGCCTGGGATCGGACCCTCAAGCGCGATGTTGCCATCAAGCGCATGAAGGTGGTGGGGCCGGCCGCCGAAACCCAGCGAACCCAACTCCTGGAAGAAGGACGCGCCGCCTCGGCCGTCAATCATCCCGGGATCGTTCACATCTACGACGTCTTCGAGGAAGACGACACCACCTATCTCGTCGAGGAACTGGTCAAGGGCGTTTCACTTCGCACGCGCCTTGGTGCACCCCTGCCGTTATCCGAGTTCAAGCTGATCGCCACAGAGTGCGCCGAGGCTCTGGCCGCCGCTTCAAATAAGGGCATCGTCCACTGTGACCTGAAGCCGGACAACATCCTGCTCACCGCCGACCACCACCCTCGCATTTTGGACTTCGGAATCGCGCGTCACCTCCAGGAGCGGGTGGGCCCCCCGGATCCGACCGTCGCGATGGACGAATCAACGGATGTCACTCCCGAAACGAAGGCTGGCGGCCAGGTTTCCGAAGAGGCGGCGGAAAAGGTGAGCCTGACGGGTACACCGGCCTACCTCTCCCCCGAGCGCATCGCGGGACAACCTGCCGACGGACGTGCTGATGTCTTCGCCCTGGGAATCATCTTCTACGAAATGCTGACCGGCAGGCATCCCTTCCGCCGTAAGACCACCCGAGACACCTTGGCGGCCGTGGTCGCGGAAGCTCCCTCTGCGCCGACCGAAATCAACCCCGAACTGCCTCCCGCCATCGACCCATTTGTCATGGCCATGTTGGAGAAGGATCCAAACGAACGACTGGGAACGCCGCGAGAGGTGCTGGAACAGCTCGCGGTTGTACTACCTTTTCCCAAGGTCGACTCCGCCCCGCCAATGAAGAGACGTGTTCTCTCGGTTGTGGGATTCCTGGTTGCGATTCTGGTCTTGTCGTTCAGCGCAACCATGCTTCGCGAGAGGTGGCAGCGCCAGTCGGGGCCCGAGGGGCCCACGGTGCCGTACATCATGGTCCAGCCCTTCGACAGCCTGACCGACGAGACCCAGGATGCCTACTTCGCGCGGGGAATGACCGAGGTCATCCAGGCCCGACTGGCGCGCTTGGATGGCGTTCAGGTGGTCGACTCCAAAGCCGACGTCGGGGCCCGGTACACCCTCGAAGGGTCGCTCCAACGATCCGACGACGAACTGCGAATCACCTGCAAGCTCATGGATCGGCAGCGCGATGTGAATCTGGCCGGGGTCCTGGTTGAGGGACAGGTCACGCGCCTCTTCGCCCTCCAGGATGAATTGACCGCCAAGCTCGCGGCCAAGCTGGCCGAATGGTTCGACGACGTTGGCCAGGTGGAGCCGGCGGCCCGGCCAACGGCTGATGTCACCGCCTACGACTACTACCTTCAGGCGCGTGGGTATCTTCAGAGCCCGGGAGGTGAGTCTGACCTTCTGATCGCGGTCGATCTCTTCAACAAGGCCTTGGATCTCGACTCCGGGTTCGTGTTGGCCCGCGCCGGAACGGGCGAGGCCTACTGGGCGCTGTACCTGGACACAAAGGAGGCGGATTGGGCCCAACAGGCGGAGGAGATCGCGCTCGAGACTCTGGAGAGCGCACCTGATGCCGCCGAGGTTCACAAGCTCCTGGGAACGGTCTATCGGGGGACCGGGGAGTCCGAACGCGCGGTCTCGGCCTTGAGGCGGGCCCTGAGCATCAACCCCCGCGACGCAGAGAGCATACGTATGCTGGCCTGGGCGCTCTACGATACCGGGGAAACCGAGGAGGCCGAACAGGCCTTCCTCGACGCGATCGCACTCCGTCCTTCGGACTGGGGCGGACACAGCCACCTCGGCACTTTCTACTACTACCAGCAACGGATTGACGAAGCGCGCCTGGCTTTTCTAAAGGTCGTCGAGCTGACTCCGGACAATGCGCGCGGCTATCGCAACTTGGCAGGCATGCTGCAACTCCTCGGGCAGATCCCGGAAGCGCTGGCCGCTTACGAACGTTCCCTCGCTTTGGCGCCGGACTATCGGACCTACTCCAATCTAGCCCGGCTGTACACCCAAAGAGACGAACTCGAAAAAGCCGCCGGGGCCTACGAAAAGGCGCTCGCCATCAACGACAGCGACCCGCGTGTGTGGGGCAATCTGGCCTCCCTGTCGTATCGACTCGACAGAGAGCAGGCCTATCAAGACAGCCTCTACCGTCGCGCGGTGGAAAAGGTCGAGGGTATCCTGGCCGTCAATCCAAACAACACCGACATGTTGCTGCTAGGTGGCCAGTACAACATTCGGATCGATGAACCTGCTCGAGCCACGGAACTCATCGAACGCGCGCTGGCCCTGTCTCCCGACAAGCCGGAAGTCCTGTTTCAGGCCAGCTGCGCATACGAGTTCGGCGAAGACCGGCCCACCGCATTGTCGTTGGTTCGGCGAGCGATCGAGGCGGGTTGCTCCCCGGACCTATGGTACGAGCAACCTGCACTGGAGGAGCTGGTGAACGATCCGGCTTTTCAGCTGATCGTAGAACAAAGTTCGCGTGAAACCAACGCGACCGACCCGTAGGATTGGTTGCACGACCCAAACAAGGAGGACGCGATGGCGCCTAAGTCGTACACGATTCAAATCGAGACCACCGCGAACATCCCGATGGCGGTCCCGCACATGCTGAAGGTGAACGTTGGCGATATGATCAAGTGGGTCCTTCACGAGGGCTCCGCCCGGATCACCTTCCTCGACCCGACCACGGTGGAGTTCGAAAACGGCTCCGACATCACCACGCCACAACAGCCTGCTCAAGGGGTGGCCCAGAAAGAGGGATTCCACGAGTACGCGATCAGTTTCTGGAACGACTCCTACAAGCCTGGGTCTGTTGTTGAAGTTCTGATCATCGAACCCCGAGTCGAAGGCGACTCCAACGCCTAACGCTCACGGGTGGCACGGCGGCCGTTTTGCCTTATGGAAGCGGCCGCCATATCCCACCCAAGACAGATCTGCCAGGTCGCACTTCACGATCGAAGCGCCTTGGCCTCTTGACCCACGCGCTTGCTGAATCGATCATGGAGCTGCAGGCAGCTTTGCTGCATCCAGCTGCCGCAGGTGGGCACCATCCTGTCCAACGTTCGATCAAAGGAGCGGGTCATGGCCAAGGTCGTTGTGCTCGGTGCCGGGTTTGCGGGTCACACCGCCGCGCTCTATCTGGGCGACGCGCTGGGGAAAGACCACGAAATCACAGTCATTTCCAATCGAGACAAGTTCTCCTTCATCCCGTCCTGGGTGTGGGTCGCAGTCGGCCACATGGGGCTGGAGAAGACCCAGTTCCCCTTGAAGCCGGTCTACGACCGAATGCGCGTCAACTTCATCCACGCCAAGGCGACCGAGATCCATCCCGACAAAGGCGATCAATTCGTGACGGCGGAAATGCGGGACGGCACGGGCGAAACCCGCAAGGTCGCGTACGACTATCTGGTGGTGGCGACCGGTCCCAAACTCGACTTCGATGCCACCGCCGGTCTCGGTCCGGACGGGGGGCACACCTACTCCATTTGCACGGGCCCTCACGCGGTACAGACCCGCGACAAATACCTCGAGATGGTTGAGCGCGCGAGGAAGGGCGAAAACCTGACCTTCGCGATCGGAACTGGACACGGCCTGGCAACCTGTCAGGGCGCCGCCTTCGAGTTCATCACCAACGTGCACAAGGACCTTCTCAAGAAGGGTGTACGTGACAAGGTCACCCTGAAGTATGTGAGCAACGAACCGGTCCCCGGCGACTTTGGCGTGCGCGGGGTGACCGTGAAGCAGAAGGATGAGCTCGTTACGAGCGAGGACTTCATCCGGGCGGTTTTCGAGGAGTACGGCATCGAGGACCACACCGGCCGGGCCGTGCAGAAGGTGGATGAGCGCCGGATCTACTGGGAGGACCTGGCGGGCGACAGCGGTGAGACGACTTATGACTTCGCAATGCTGATTCCGAAGTTCGCGGGTCAGCCCTTCAGGTTTGTGGGGAAAGATGGCGGGGATGTGTCGAAAGCCCTCGCCAATCCCGCGGGGTTCATCCTCGTCGACGGCACCTACGGGCTTGATTACGACACTCTCGAGAAGAAGCCCGACGCCTGGCCCGCACTCTATCAGAATCAGACCTACGGGAACATCTTCGCCGCCGGTATCGCGTTTGCCCCGCCGGGCCCGATTTCCAGGCCTCAAACCAACCCCAACGGCACACCGCTCAGCCCGGCCCCTCCCCGGACGGGAATGGTCTCCGGGGTTATCGGCCGGATCGTATCGCTCAATATCATTGATCTGATCAAGAAAGGACGAATGTCTCACAAAGAGCGCATGAGCGAGATGTTCGCTGCCTGCATCGCATCGATGGGAGATTCCCTGTGGGATGGGTCGGCCGCGACAATTGTTGTCCATCCGGTCGTTCCCGACCTTGTCCGCTACCCCAATGGAGGTGGGCGGGATCTCTTCATCACCCACATGGAGATGGGCACCGCGGGCGCGTGGATGAAACGGATGATCCACGAGACATTCATGCACAAATTCAGAGCCAGGCCCGGATGGAAGATCATTCCGGAATAGAGAGGAGACTCAGGTGAAGATCACCGCCAAAGAGCGCTTCTGGATGAACAACAAGCTCTTTCAGCTATGGCGTTTCATCGTGCTCAACCTCAAGATCCTGAAAGCTGTCGACCACAGCAAGCGTTCCTGATGGAAGGCAAGGTTTGTCTCGTAACCGGAGCGAATTCCGGAATCGGCTACGCGACCGCGGCCGGGCTGGCCAAGCAGGGCGCGACCCTGGTCATGGTGTGCCGCGATCAGAAGCGGGGGGAGAAGGCCCGGGCCCGGATCATCAAAGACACTGGCAACAACGACGTCACGCTCCTACTTGCCGACCTGTCCGTCCAACAGTCGATCCGCGATCTGGCCGCTGAATTCCTGGATCGTTTCGACCGGCTCGATGTGCTCATCAACAATGCCGGACTCATGGCCCGCACTCGGCGCGTCACGGCGGACGGGCTGGAGATGCAGTTCGCGGTCAATCACCTCGCCTACTTCACTCTCACGAACCTGCTCGTCGACCTTTTGAGACAAAGCGCTCCCTCGCGGATCATCAACATCGCCTCCACCGCTCACAGCCGGGGGACAATTGACTTCGATGACCTTCAGAACGAGAAGGACTACAATGGGTGGCAGGCGTACGCCAACTCCAAGTTGGCCAACATCATCTTTACGTATGAGCTTGCCCGGCGGCTGGAAGGTTCGGGAGTGACCGCCAACTGCGTACATCCCGGGGTGATTCGCACCGGGCTCATGCGAAACGTATCGATGGCGCTGCACGCCCTGTGGTCACTGTTGCGGGCGTTCTTCAAAGATGCGGACGAGGGGGCGGATACGCCACTCTATCTGGCGACATCACCCGAGGTCGCGAACGTGACCGGCAAGTACTTCCGCTATCGGAAGCCTACCGGCACGTCCGCGGAATCAAACGACCTCGGTATTCAGCGTCGCCTCTGGGAGGCAAGCGAGAATTTGTCCGGAATACGGTCTTCTACCTGAACGTCGCTACTCGATCACCAGATCTTCACGCAAGAGAACATGCCCGCCACCCGTGAGGAGGTTCCAGGTTTCAATGGCCCGTGTGCGGACGAAGTCGTAGACGACCCAGTTGGCCGCCGCCGCGAAACCGCCCCCGCTCATCAGCGTTTCAACGAAGCCCTTCTGTCGCGGATAGTGCTCGATGGTGACCTCTTCGTCGGTCGGGATCTCGGCCAGCTCCTTGGCCAGGGCGATCGCGTCGTACAGGCCGCCGACCTCATCGATCAGGCCATTCTCTTTGGCCTGCGTCCCCATCCAGACGCGTCCGTGCGCCAGCTTCTCCGCCTCTTCAAAGGTCATGTTGCGCTTCTCGGCAACATCGCGGAGCCACATGTTGAATCCGTCCCAGTGGTTCTGGGTGAAGCGGTCCCACTGCTCCTCGGTGAAGTCGTGCTCCTCGGACCAGAAGAGCGCCATGGGGCCGCGGGTCACGTAGCTGAAGGACAGCCCCAGCTTCTCATTGAGGCCCTGCATGTTGAGCTTCCCACTGATCGATCCGATCGAACCGGTCAGCGTGAGGGGGTTCGCCATGATCTTGTTTGCGGTATAGGCGATGTAGTATCCGCCTGATGCGGCAACGTCCACCATGGAGGCCACAATCGGCTTGTCGTCGCGCGTGACCAAGACCTCACGACACATGAGATCGCTCGCCAGGCCTTCGCCACCCGGGCTATCGATCCGGAAGACGATCGCAGCCACGTCTTCGTCTTCCCGGGCTTCGCGCAATGCCGCGTTGATCGACTCATGGCCCATCGTCGTTCCAAACATCGGGTTCGTTCCGCTCTGCCGGCCGCCGATCATCCCTTGCGCATGGACCACGGCGATCTTCTTGTCGCCCTCGAGTCCGAGTTTCTCGCGCTCTACCGATCCATAGTCGCACTGGCAGATTGTCAGAAGATCCTCGTCGTCGTTCTTGAGGCGATTCTCGAATTCGTCCCAGTAGAGGATCTCGTCGATCAGCCCTCCGGCCAGCGCTTCATCCGCGGTTAGCACGGCGAGCTCCATGATTTGTACAACCTGCGCCTCGGTGAGTCCCCGGTCCGCTCTGATGGTCTCCATCACCCCATCCCAAACCTCATCCAGGATCCACTCCGTATTCTCGCGCGTGGCATCGGACATGTTCTTGCGCGTGAACAGCTCCGCGGCGCTCTTGTAGTCTTTGATCTTGTGAAAGTTGGGATTGATTCCCAGCTTCTCGAGGGTCCCCTTGATATGCACGGAGCGGGCGGCAAACCCCTTGAAGCTCACGTAGGCCGGTGGCGGCATGTAAATCGAGTCACAGGCTGCCGCCAGGAGGTAAGTCCTCGGGTCCATCGTGTCCGCAAACCCGTAGACCTTCTTGCCGGCGGCTTTGACCTTGCCCAAGCCGGCACGCATCTCCTGGATCTTGGCAATCCCCGCCCCGTTCGAGCTGGACATCTTGACGATAACGCCCTGGATGCGGTCATCGACCGCTGCCTTCTCCAGATTGTCCAGAGTGCGGGTCAGGGTCTCGGGCCCACCGCCCATGAATCCCATCATCCCAGTGGGAGGATCGTACTCCATCAGGTCGCCGTACAGGTCGACCACCAGGTAGGAATTGTCCTCTATCTTAGGCTTTTCACTGGATTTAGCGGCGACGACCCCCACGATGATGAGCACCGTGACCAGGATGGCCACCAAAGAACCGAGAAACGACTTCAGGAACGTCTTCACCTCTCCGCCCTCCCCTCTAGGGTTTGTGGAATGTGTACGCGCGCATCGCACTACGAACACTCATCTATACAAGTTGCGCTTCCTCAGCGGAACAGATTGCCGGGAGACAGGATCCCCCGGGGGTCGAGCGCCTCCTTGGCCGCCCGCATGGTATCCCGAATCCACGCCGGGTAAAGGGCCTCGAAGAACGGCACCTTCACCTTGCCGATGCCATGCTCGGCCGAGAGGGTGCCCCCCATCGACAGCGCGACTCGCACCATGTCCTGGACGGTGGCCTCTGCGCGAACCAGCGCGTCCGGATCCTCCGCCAGCAGATTGAAATGCGGATGGCCGTTGCCGACATGTCCATAGGCGACTGTGAAACCGCTGAAGCCATCATCCATCAGACGAAAACATACGCCCATCAATTCCGGAAGTCTGTGCAACGGAACTGCGAAATCGGTCGATACTCGTCGTCCACCCCGCACGGCCGATCGTTGACCGCGCTCGTTCATCTCCGAGGGGATCGTATGGCGTAGCCGCCTGAGTTCACTCTTCTCGGCGGTGGATTGCGCGACCAAGGTCGTATCGAGTGTCGCGCCGTGCTTGGTGATCAACGGCTCCCACGCTTCGAGTTTCACAGCAGCTTGCCCGGCTTCGATCTCCTCCTCGAAAAAGATTGCGGCGGCCGCATCGGTCGGAATCGACAGCGGCGTTTCGATATCCTGCAGCAGCCCAAGTGCGCTATGGCCGAAAAGCTCCAGGCAGCGCGGGGCCAGGCGCCCATCTCTGCGCGCGTGATCTGCAGCCAACACAAACGTGATCGCCTGCTGCCACGTCGGGAAGAACACCATGGCGCCGAAAAAGTCCGGCTCTCTCGCCAGGAGACTCAGCTCGATCCGGGTGACGACGCCGAGGGTTCCTTCACTCCCGATCCAAAGATCAACCGGATTCTGAAAACCGAAATACCCGGCCGCATTCTTATCTGTCTCGATGCGGCGCGGCTCGATCAGGTTCCCGTTCGCCAGAACAACGCGCAGCGCGCGCACGTAGTCGCGGGTGGTTCCGTACTTGTAGCTCCTGGAACCGCTCGCATTGCAGGCGATATTGCCGCCCAGGGTGCATTCCTCTTCGCTCGTGGGATCGGGCGGGTAGAACAGGCCGGCGGCGCGAACCTGCGCTTTGAGGTCCGCCGTCACGACCCCGGGCTCGACCACGGCAATGCGGCGCTCGGGATCGATCTCGAGCACCTTGTTCATCTTCTCGAGGGAGAGGGCGAGGCCATCGCGCGGTTCCGGTGGTGATCCGTACGGCACCGACGCGCCGGTTGTGCTGGAACGCAGCCCTTGGGGGGTGACCCCGATTGTCTTGTCGTTGCAGATGCGCAGGAGGTCGACAAGCTCGCCCTCGTTCTCAGGCCGGGCAACCTCGTGGGGTACGGCCGTGAGCCCAGATGCATCGGTGCCGTAGGCCCCGCAGACGTCGGGGTCGGCCGTCACGCGGGGATGATTGTTCAGTCGATTCTCATTCATCGTACCTGCCCGGTGAATCGTGGCCCTGATCGGCCCGCCACGCCCCGCATCCTGGCAAGGTTGCTCCAGGGGGTCAACCTCCCCCGGGGCGCCCTCGTCCAAAACCGTCTAAAGGAACCGAGCCCGCACCTCTCGGCACGGGCCCCAATCCTCTCGCATGCACAGAGACCGTGGATGTACTAGTCGCGGCTGGTGATCTCGATGAGATGATACCCAAACTGGGTCTGGACCGGTCCGTGGACCTTGCCCACATCTGCGCTGAAGACAACCTGATCGAACTCCGGAACCATGTCGCCCTTCGAGAATTCACCCAAATCGCCACCCTGCTTGCCCGAGGGGCAGCGCGAGTGAGACTTGGCGATCTCCTCGAAGTTGGTCCCGCCTTCGATTTGGGTCTTCAGATCGAGACACTCTGCCTCTGTGTTGACCAAGATGTGTCGTGCACGCGCTTTGGACATTCGGGATCTCCTTCCACTTTCGACGCGCAAAAGTGATCTGATATGACCTATCCACTGCATTTAGCGCTTCGCCGAGTGCGCCCGTAAACATCGGCGCAAATCTACGCCACGCGCCCATGCCATTCAAGTGATTACACCTAATGCGCGGTACTTGAGTTCCTGTCCGATTTGGTGGGGACCAGCGATGCCCGGTAGAGGACACCTACACCTCCCTCGAAGGTCAGGCGCGGGTAGACGAAGTCGCGGGTCAACTCTTGAAACCCAAAGCGGGCGTGGAGTTTGATCGAAGCCTGGTTGTTCTCGTTTGCGAAGTAGTAGGCGGCTGGGGCGTGCTCGGCGATCCTCACCAACCGGGCCTGGGTCAGCGCGGCGCCGACTCCCCGGCGCCGACATGTTTCATCCACGACGAGCCCGCTCAGATACCACCCCTCCGGCGCGGCATTGGGGGGCTCATCCTCAGCCTGCCGATGCAGCCGGGCCTTCGCATAACCCACGATGGCGCCCTGGTGCTCCGCCACGAGGAACACTCGTTCGGGCGACCGCAGGCTGACGCCGACCGCCCGTTGCGTGTTCCGCCGATGATCGTCGAGCTCCCCTCCCTCGCGCTGCCAGGACAACCGCGCCAGCGCCTCCACGTCGTCCCGGATAGGCGGCCGAAGGGTGAGATCTCGCGCAGTATCCAGCTTGGGCTTCTCGCCGCCGTTCGGATCGTACTGTGCGAAGCGCGCCATTGCTTCCTCCACAAGATCTATATCAAGACCGATCGATGGTGTAGAATCTGCCGTTTGACGAGAGGTTCATCAAGCTGCAGAAAACCAATCACCTGGGAGAATACAGGATGCCGATGATTCGTTCATCAGACGCCGACAAGATCCGCGAGGCCTTCGGGGAGCTGACCCAAGATGTGAAGCTGGTCGTCATCACCAGCAAGGACGGTGGGGAATACGAGCAACCCACCGCAGACCTCATGGCGGAACTGGGCGAGCTCTCGGACCGGGTGACCGTGGAGCGGCATGACCTTGCCGAGGATACCGAGAAAGCTGCGGCACTCGGAATCGACCACACCCCCGCGATCGCCATCTCCAGCAGCGCCGACACGGGGGTCCGTTTCTACGGCGTTCCCGCCGGTGGCGAGTTCGGCGTCCTCATCGACTCGATCGTCGACGCCGGCACCGACCGGCCCAGCCCACTCACGACCGACACACTCAAGGCGCTCGAAATGGTCGAGAAGCCGATCCACATCAAGGTCTTCTTCACGCCCAACTGACCGCACTGTCCCCAGGCCGTGCGCCTGGCTCAGTTGTTCGCGATGGCGTCCGAGCACATTCGGGTCGATGCGATCGAAGCCAGCGAGTTCCCCGAGTGGGTGCAGCAGTACAAGATCCAGGGTGTCCCGAAGACCATCATCAACGAGACGATCGAGCTGGTCGGTGCTCATCCGGAAAACGTCGCTCTGCAGCACATCCTGGAGGCCGCGAAGGGCTAGGGCGCAGACAGACGTCAGTGTTCAGGCTCACCGATCGGCGGAGGCCGCGCCCGTCCAGGTCAGCGAGAGCGAGATACCGATCTCCTCCGTCTCGATCCACAGCCCCGACAACGCAAGCCAATCTTGTGGCCCCCCGTCCGGCAGCGGAGATCCCGCTTTCTAGTGAACTTAGTCTATCGTCACAGATCCCAACCTGTAAGCCCCTCCGAATCGACGTAACCCGCTGGCCCCATTCCTCGTTTAGGGTCTATTGTGGAAAGGCTTAGGCGCTCCGCCCCGCCCAGGATTCCCATTTGAGGAGGTGCACATGTCCCCCCGTGCCGGACTCGCCGCCGTGCTGGTCATCCTTGGCCTGACGGTGTGCTGTACACCTGCCCTAGAGGCCGAATCGCTGGACATTCCCGCTCGCGGCTATGGGCTCAGTATCGGTAACTCAAAGGTATTTTCTGGGTTACGGCTGAACTGGAGCGACAGAGAGGTTCAGAGAGTCGAGGGCATCAACCTCACCTGCTGGGCGGCCAAGGACAACCAGGACGCCATCTACAACGGGATCATGATTGCCCTGGGCGGACTTGATGCTCGGCACATCTCGGGGTGGTACCTGCCTCTCTACGGCACGGGCGACCCCTCCCTCTCAGGGATCGGTATCTCCCCCACCGGATTCGGCACCAGCGAGATGACCGGTATCGGCATTGCCGGACTGGGTTTAGGCGGTGGAGACATGACCGGCTTCTTCGCCGCCGGCCTCGGCATGGGTGGGGGCAACATGACCGGCCTGGGCATCGCAGGGCTCGGCATGGGCGGGGGCGACCTCACCGGCATCTTCGCCGCCGGACTGGGAATGGGAGGGCGCGACCTCACCGGCCTAGGCGTCGCCGGGCTCGGGATGGGCGGCGATCGGTTGACCGGTATCTTCGTTTCGGGTCTTGGTCTCGGTGGCGACGAGATCACCGGCTGCGGCCTGACCGCCGGCGCAATTCGCGCCGAAGAGGTCACCGGCCTCCACTTGGCCGGCGTCTATCAGTGGGGAGAAGAATTCACCGGGATCGGCACCGGCGCACTCATGCGGTATCGCGATCGAATAGAAGGGATCTCGATCGGTATTATTAACTAGGTTGTGGATCGAAGATCTGTGATGGGTCGTCCGGGCCGCAGCCTGCCTTTT
>CAZTDY010000038.1:0-9148 GCA_964612295.1 uncultured bacterium
TAGTGCAATTCGGCATCCACGGCGCCCGTCACCGGGTGACGATCCTCGCTGTCTCCTAGGTAGTAGACGAACTCAGCGCGAATTGTGTACCGGCCGGGCCCGAGGGGATACCGGTCGCCGTTTTCGTCCCAAGCCCAGGACAGATCCAGACTCTCCCGGACCATCGCGCCCGGAGACAGCTCATGGAAGAGAGGGGGGCAGTCCGGTCGCAGGGCCGGGTCTTGCATGATGAGACGGCTCCCGTCGCTGTTTTCGATGGTCAACCTCACCCCGTACCCGCATCCGAACTGATAGGTGACGGCGTTCGTCCCGAGATTTTCGACCCAGGCGATTGCCGTGAGGAGTTCTTCTTCGCCCGCGCCCACGATCTCGGTCTTCAGGGTCAGGACGACACCGGGCTCAAGCCAGGGACGCGCGGGCACGGATCGGTCGGCGGACGTATCTTCTCGCGTGGAGAGTGGGCTTCGCGCCCGGGGAGGTGGAAGGTGGCGTCCCCAACGGGATTTGAACCCGTGCTGCCGCCGTGAAAGGGCGGTGTCCTAGGCCAGACTAGACGATGGGGACGCAAAACGAGCTAGGAGTGTGCGCCATATGCCGCCCCGAGGTCAAGCCCAAACAGCGCCCCCAGGACGTAACCACCGCAAATGTTGATGTTTGTGTGGTCCGCCCCTCCCCTGGGCCAGGGCCGCTAAATCACATTGACTACCCCCCGGGCGCACCGTAGAAGACAGCATGTGCATGAAGCACCGTGATCCAAGAAGTTTGACTGGGATCAAGATCAACATGCCGGCGTCATGCTCAGGCATCCTGCGCTCGCTGCGTGCGATTCTCCTGCTCTGCACGATCGCGTTCTCGCTGCTGGCCACCCCCGGTCATGCCCAGACGGAGCCGAATCCGCCGAACGTACTGGACGGCGAAAGCCGCTACGCGGGCTGGAACGTCACCGACTTCACGCTGGCCGCCGACACCCTCTCCACATCGGGGCCCGATGACGAGTTGTCGGATCTCCTGAGCAAGATCCAGAAGGGACTGGCGCTCAACGGGCGATTCGGCATCCTCGGCCGGAAGCTCCCTGCGTTCTCGGGTGAACTGCTCGACGAGGACATTCGTCGCAGCCGGCTCTTTCTTGCGCGAGAAGGCTACCCCGCCTCGAAGGTTCGAACGGAGATCGACCCGGACCTCAGGGAGCGAACCCTCGAGCTTGCGCTCTGGATCACACCGGGGCCTCGGGTGTGCGTCGAAGACGTGACGATGGGCGGAATCCCGGCGCCCCTCCAGCCCGCCGCCGATTCCCTTCGGGCGCTTGAGGCGCAGGATGACCGCTACTCCGATCGCCGCGCCCTGATGACGGCTTCGACCATCGCAAACCTCCTCCAGGAATCCGGGTACGCCGAGGTGACGATTGAGTCTCGGCCGCGCAGGCAGCCATCCGGAGGGGTGATCCTGCACTTCGATGTGCGGCCGGGGGATCTCTATCGCATCGGCTCGATCGCTGTCGATGGCCTTCCCCCCGATTTGGTGCCGCTCGCCGAGATGCGCCTGGAGCCGGTCATCGGGGAGGTCTACTCACCCACCCATCTGGATCGGGTGCGCGCCGACCTGAGAGACTTAGAGATCCTGCGCATGGTGCAACTTCGCACCGAGCCTGTCGCCGAAGGAGAACTCGAGCTTCGGGCCCACCTGACCACCCGGCCCTATCGGGTCACCAGCGCAAGCGTGGGAACTTGGACCGACCACACCTATCGCATCAAGGCCTCCTGGAAACACCGCAATCTCTTCCGGCGTAGCCGCGGGTTCAGCGTGGGAGGCGCCTGGTCCCCCAATCAGTGGCAGGTGGAAACGAAGGCATGGTGGCCGTCGATGCCCACTCCTCGGGCCCAAAGCCACCTTCGTGTTGCCCACGAGGCCGAGCGCGAGGATGCGTACGACGCCGATCACACAAGGCTGGGAGTCGCCGTCACCTTCAAACCTGACTGGTTCAATCAGTGGATGTTCGAGGCCGGCATCTCCCACGTCGAAGTGCGAAGCCACTCGCCCGACGACGAGCTTCGCGATCTGAATCCAGGTGAACAGCTCACCCTGGGGATCACGCGGCAGGGCAACCACACCGACGACTTGCTGGACCCCGCGCGCGGGGTTCGATTCCGCCTGAGGGGCGTAGGGTCCCCCCCCGGGTTTGCGTCGGACTATCCGTTCCTGTCCGGTGAAGCCGGGGCTTCGGCCTACCTCCCGCTGGTGGCGGGCGTGATGCTCGCCGGGCGCCTCGACCTGGGCGCCGCCACCCCGCTGGGCGACAAGGGCGCCCTCTTGCCGCGTGAACGTTTCTTCGCCGGCGGTAACAGCTCCATGCGCGGGTATGCGCGTCGAAGACTCGGCCCCCGCGACAGTGAGGACAACCCGGTGGGCGGCGAAGCGCGATTGCTGGCCGGCGCCGAGCTACGTTTCCGGCTGACGTCTTGGCTGGGGATGCCGCTCTTCATCGATGCCGGACGCGTATGGGGACAGCACGCGGATTTCGATCTCGTCGATCTCGAGTGGGCGTGCGGCAGCGGCATCATGATCTTCACCCCTGTGGGACCGATTCGATTCGACTGCGCCTACAATCTCACCGGCCAGCGAGCCGAGCGAGACGACTGGGCATTCCATTTCTCGATTGGTCACGCGTACTAGTTTGAACGGAAGGACAATGAAGCGCGGCGAGCACAGCCAAGACCACCAGGCGAAAGGCCCCCGATGGGGACGCCTGGTGCTGCGCGTGGGGCTCGTCCTTCTCTTCGTTCTGCTCCTGGTGCCCGCGCTTTTTCTGACCATCCCACCGGTGCGGGAGGGAGCCGCCCAGTTCGCTTTGGAGCTGGCCGGCAAAAAGAACGCCGGCGAAATGTGCGCCTCCGAGATCGACTGGAGCAGGTTGGATCAATTGCGGATTCGAGATTTCTTATGGATCGCGGAGGGTGACACCCTGGCCGGCGCCGATCAGCTGGACCTGCAGGTGCAGCTTGGCCGCCTTATCCGCAGGGAGATGGCGGTCGACCATCTCCTCGTTGAAGGCCTGAGCGCCGACCTGCCCCTCATTAGAGAGCACCTCCCCCCCGCGGCCGAGCCGCAGGTGGATCGCCCCCCGGCGGTCTTTCCACCGGACTTCAAGGCGATGGCGCCTCCGATCGACCTCAGGGATTTCTCGATCTGCGGCGGGGACATCCGAATCGATGAGAAGACCGAGATCGACTCGCTCGCGACCGATGGGTCGCTGAATCTCTCGACCTCCGGGCCATCGTTGCTCGCGCTTGATCACCTCTCGGTCAGCGACGCCGCAGGCCGCTGGGATCTAGAATCGCTCACCCTGAAAGGTGATCTCGACTCGCTCTCTCTGGAGGGCGCGCTCCTCGCTCGCTTGAGCGAAACACAGATCCGTTGGGATTTCGCGATCGAGGTGACGGATACGATCCTGCTGGCCTGCTCGCCGATCGTTCTCGAGGCGGATGATGATCACGTCACGGAACCGGCGGAGCCGCGGGATCTCGACGGTCTGCTCGCTTTCGATCCGACCGACTCGACCCTCGATGTTCAGAATCTGCGTCTGACCGGTGATCTTGGTGAGGTCCGCTTCGATGCGACGCTCGACCGGACGCGCCATCTTCGCGCGCGGCTCGACTGCGAGTGGCTTGAGTCGCCCGTGCCGGGCCTGCTCGCGATCCTGCCGGCGTTCGAAGTCCGGAGTTTCCCGGACAGCACGTTGTCAGCCGTCTGGCCGTCCGGCGAGAAGGTCCACCTCGAGGTGGAGACCGACCTGCAGCCCTCCGCCAACCTCCGCGCCCTCAGGGGCCGGATGCAGCTCGACTTCAGCCTTCCCGGTCCCAGACACCTCGCCCCTCTCTTTCCGCCGCAGCTGGACCTCGAGGTCGATGATCTCGGCTTGATTCAGGGAAGGCTGAGAGCCGACGTCGATCTGGATCTGGAGGAACTCGAGGGATCACTGGGGAACCGCGCCGGCACCGAGGTTCCCGATCTCTCCGGTCAGATCCTCGACCTCACCCTCGATTTGAACCCAACGGAGTGGCTGGACACATTCAGCCTGCGCCTGCGCGCTGAGCAGGGCCGGCTGTTCGTCGATACGCTGCACCTGGCATTGCCCGGGATGCGGTTTGATCTGGCCGGCAACGTCCGGGCCGAGTCGATCGACCTGCGCGGGGAACTGGAGATTCCCGATCGGCAGCTCTACGGCCGCCTCGGCGCGGCGACTCGCGATGTCGATCTGACCTTCGGCGCCACCTTCGAGGCAACCGGCCGGCTCTCGAATCCGCTCATCGGCTTGGAGGGGCGCGGGCGTGCCCTGCTGCCCGATGTGCTCATCCCCCGATACGTGGTGAGCCTGGAACAGGACGCCGGCGGGCGCCACCTTCTCCTGCGGGCACCCGAGGGTCTCGTGGCCGGCAGCACGTCCTGGGCCCTGATCGAGCTGAACGCCACCCTCCCGGCCGATACCCTGGCGGCGTTCCCGTTGCGCGCCGAGTTTCGGGCCGATGGTGAACGCGGGGGGGTTGAGCTGCGCACGGAGGTGGCAGCCTCCGCCGCTCCAGACCGGCACGCGACGTTTGCAGTCGATGTTGGGCACCTCGCGCTGAGATTCGATGAGCAGACCTTGCAGACCTCCCGACCATTCAGCCTCCTGCTCGATCCGGGTGCTGGGGAGATGCGCCTTCGGGACCTCGATCTGACGGGCGATCTGGGAACGGTGCGCGCAGGAGGAACGGTCGGTGCGGATACGATGGCTCTCACCGCCCGGCTTGATCTGTCCCTCCCGCCTGACCTGCTGGCGACGCTCCTGCCCGAACCGTATCGGCGACGCGACTTCGGACTCAGCCTGCAGGTTGACGCCAACGCAGGGGGGCGGCCGGACAGTCCCTTCGGCTCGGTCGCCGTCTCGGCCACGGCTTCCCCGCAATCGGAGCCGGGCGATCTGTTCTTGGAGGGACACGCCCGAATCCTGCCGGACGGCACCGCTCAGACAGCCGGCGCGCAGGCGGCGTTCTCTCTGTCGCGGGCGGACAGCCTTCTTGTGACCGGGACCATGAATCTGCCGGGCGCGTGGAGCAGTGAGCCTGCGGGTTGGGCCCCGCATCCATCGTCGGCCACGGAGTGCGAACTCGAGGCCCCCGGCTTCGACCTGGCAACACTCAATCTGATCCTGCCGGACGACCTCGAGCTGGAAGGGCGATGCCGATTCAGGCTCAACGCCGGCGGACACCTCACGGAGTTGATTCCCTTCGCGGGCGACTCAGCTGCGCCGGGTGCGTTGCCGGCGCCGACTCCCGACTTCGATCTGAGCGGCGATCTGCAGCTTACCGAGGTCAAGGCCACCGTCGATTCACGCTCCTGGTTGGCGGCTCACTGCAACGCAACCGTGGGCGGCACCACCCGGGCACCCGTCGTGCGGGGCCGCATGGAAACGATCTCGGGCGTCATCGAGCTTCCTCCCGCGTCACCAAGGCTCCACCCGACCGAGGGGGTCTCCCTCTTGTGGGAGGACGAGGCAAGGCAACCTCCGGCAAGCGTGGCGGCCGGTGACAGCGCGGCACCTGCTGCGGGGCAGCCCACCTCCCGCATCGCCCCGGCCTTGGACCTCGACTTCGAGATCGTGGTCCCCGGCGAGGTGTGGCTCCGCGGACCTGGCCTGGAGGCGGAATTGGGCGCCGACCTCAAGATCGAATCATCCCCCGAGACTGCGGCGAAGGCTCCCGTGGTGGCCTCCGGCACAGCCCAAGCCCTCCAGGGCAGCTACAAGTTCATGGGCCGGCAGTTCAACGTGGAGCGGGGTTTGGTGACGCTGTATGGGCAAGCAGAACCCAATCCGGATCTGGATGTGGTCTTGCGGACCGAGGTCGAAGACACGATCGTCCGCATTCTGGTGACCGGAACCGCCAAAGAACCGCAGGTGATGCTCAGCTCCGAACCTGAGATGAGCGAGGGGGACATCCTGACCCTGTTGGTGACCTCTGGCGGGGCAGGTTCCGGCGATGCCAGCGCCAGTGCGCTCCTCGTGGGGTTGGGGTTGTCACAACTGCAGCGGCGCGCGGCGGAACGGATCGGGCTGGACACGATCGAATATCGTCAGTCAACCGCCGAAGGAGAGGCCAGCAGCCTTGCGGTGGGCAAATACCTGAGCCCCAAACTGCTGATCCGATACGAACAGAGTCTCGGTGAGGCCTCCGCCTTCCTGGTGAAACTGAACTACCTGCTGAGCCGGCAACTCAAACTGGAAACGAGTTACGAGGCGGGAGGGAATTCGGGGATCGAGGTCTTCTGGACCCGCGAGGACTAGTCTCCTTCACGGCCATCCGGCTTCGCCTGCAATTCCGCGGCCCGGCGGATTCGATCCAGATGGGCATTCCACTGCCGGGGCTCACGCCCCTGATCCGACGGCTGGTAGAACCGCTGCTCGCGCAAGTCTTCGGGGAAGAAGTCCTCTTCCACCCACCCGCCGGGGAAGTCGTGCGCGTACTTGTATTCGCGCCCATAGCCCAGCTCTTTCATCATCCGGGTCGGGGCGTTGCGAAGGTGCAGAGGCACGGGCAGGCTCCCCGAATCGGCCGCCGTCTCCCGAGCCCGATTGTAGGCCGTCTCCAGCGCGTTGCTCTTCGGGGCAAGGGCCATGTAGACGACGGCCTGCGCCAACGCCAGGCCCCCCTCGGGCAGCCCCAGAAAGTGCACGGCGTCCTTTGCCGAAAGGCAGAGATTGAGGGCCGCCGGATCCGCGAGGCCGATATCCTCCGAGGCCATCCGCACCAGGCGCCGCGCGACGTAGAGCGGATCCTGTCCGCTTTCGATGAGCCTGGCCAACCAATAGAGGGCCGCGTCGGGATCGCTGCCGCGCACGCTCTTGTGCAGGGCCGAGATCAGGTTGAAGTGCTCCTCCCCCGCACGATCGGACCGCAGGGTAATCCGGTCCTTCAGCTTGCGCAGGGTCTCGCCGGTGACCGGGCGGGCACCTTCATCGTCGGCAGGCACCAGATTGGCCAACGTCTCGAGGGCGTTGCAGAGCTGCCGCGCATCGCCATCGGAGAGTTCCACAAGGGCCTGCAAGGCCGCCGGCTCGATCGAAAGCCGGCTGTCGGCAAGCCCTTCGTCGGCATCGGACAGGGCACGTTCGGCCAGCCTCTGCAGGTCTTCCAGAGACAGCCGCTTCAAAGTGAAGACGTGACAGCGCGAGAGCAGTGCGCTGTTGACCTCGAATGAGGGGTTCTCGGTGGTGGCGCCGATCAGGACGATCGTCCCGTCCTCGACGTGCGGGAGAAACGCATCCTGTTGCACCTTGTTGAAGCGGTGGACCTCATCGACAAAAAGAAGCGTTCGCAGGCCCTTCAGGCGGCGCACCCCGGCGGCCTCCGCGGCCGTCCGCCGCACGTCCTTCACCCCCGCCAAGACCGCACTGAACGCCGCCGTCCGGTAGCCGGGAACCTTGGCCAGGATGCGGGCCAGCGTGGTCTTGCCCGAACCGGGCGGCCCCCAGAAGATGATCGACGGAATCTCGCCCGAGTCGACGGCTTGGGAGAGGACGGCTCCGGGCCCGGTCAGATGCTCCTGTCCAAGAACATCACAGAGCGTGCGAGGCCGCATCCTCTCCGCCAGCGGCGGCCGGGGCGCGTTCTCCGGCGTCTCCCCGAACAGGTCAGCCGGAGGCTGGGTGGGATCCTCGCTGCTCATGACGCGTTCCGTCCTATCCGGGCTAGTCGCCGTACCCTTGCGGGAACCGCTCCTTCCAACTCCAGGCGTCCTGGACGATCTGATCGAGCTCGGGTTTCTGGGGATTCCATCCAAGGACGCGTTTCGCGCGCTCGGCCGAGGCCACCAGTCGCGCAGGGTCGCCCGCCCTGCGCGGCGCGTCGACGACCGGCACCGTGCGCCCCGTCACCCGCTCACACGATCCGATCACCTCGAGCACGGAATACCCGGAACCGTTCCCGAGATTGAAGGCGCGAAGGTCGGTCTCATCCATCTTGCCGATGGCCAGGATGTGGGCCCTGGCCAGATCCTCGACATGGATATAGTCCCGCACGCAGGTCCCGTCCGGCGTGGGATAGTCCCGTCCGAAAATCGAGAGGGCCTCCCCCTCTCCGGCGGCCGCCTCTAAGGCCAGTGGAATCAAGTGCGTCTCCGGATCGTGATCCTCTCCGTGGGCGTGTGAAGCGCCTGCCGCGTTGAAGTACCGGAGCGCGGTGAATCGGATGCCGTGCACCGTCTCGTACCAGCGCATGATCCGTTCGCAGGTCGCCTTGCTTTCCCCGTATGGATTGGTGGGCGCCACGGCAGCATCTTCGGTGATGGGCACCTCGCTCGGCTCACCGTAGGTCGCGGCGGTCGATGAGAAAATGAAGCGGGGCACCTGGGCCCTCACCATCGCTTCGAGCAGACGGATCACGCCGACCACGTTGTTCCCGAAGTACTCGCCCGGGTCCTTCATCGACTCGCCCACCAGGCTGGAGGCCGAGAAGTGCATCACGCAATCGGGCCGCAGCTTCTTCAGAAGCGCGGCGACCGGCTCGAGGTTGCGGACGTCCATCTCCGTGAAATCGGCCCCCTGGGGAACGGCCGACCGGTGACCGCGGCTGAGGTTGTCGAGCACGGTGACCTCGTGCCCCTCACGGATCAGCAGCTCCGCCGTCACACTTCCGATGTAGCCTGCTCCGCCAGACACAACGACTCGCACCTCTTGTACCTCCTTCGTGATCCTTCTGGGACGTCTCGGTAAGTGATCATTGTAGGCAAGTCGGCCCGGGAAGGGAAGCCACAGCGCTTCGGGCGGCCGGAGGGGGCCCTAAAAACAACACGGCCCCCCTCATGATAAGGAGAACCGCGATGCTGGGGATCAGGCGCTTGAGATCCAGCTGGGACTGTGCCTCGAGGGAAGGCACACCTGACGGTGGCCTTCCCCGCTGCACCTTCGCCGGCTGATGACCCCCGGTGAAGCGATTCCTCAGCGCCGGGGCTCCCCGGGCCGAGGTTATTGATCTTACTTCTTCTTGCGGCGGACGACGCGCTTCTTGGCAACCTTCTTCTTGGCGACCTTGCGCTTCTTCGTCACCTTCTTCTTGGCGACTTTCCGCTTCTTCGTCACTTTCCTCTTGGCGACTTTCCGTTTGGTGACTTTCCG
>CAZTDY010000038.1:9248-33780 GCA_964612295.1 uncultured bacterium
CTTTCCGCTTCTTCGTCACTTTCCTCTTGGCGACTTTCCGTTTGGTGACTTTCCGCTTCTTCGTCACCTTCTTCTTCGCCACTTTCCTCTTCGTGACCTTGCGCTTCTTGGCTACCTTCTTCTTCGCGACTTTGCGCTTCTTGGTCACTTTCCTCTTCGTGACTTTCCTCTTGGTGACCTTCCTCTTGGTCACTTTCCTCTTGGTCACCTTCTTCTTGGCGACCTTCCTCTTGGTAACCTTCTTCTTGGCCTTCTTCTTGGCTTTCTTCTTCGCCATCGGCATTGCGGCTTACCCCCCTTGGTTAGGGCCCACAAAACAACTTCGGGTGAGAGACCTACGCCCTCGCCCCCTTCTCCACGAGTTCTGCGGCCTTGTCAAGCAAGGCCTGCAAGTCAAACGGCTTTTTCAGGTAGAGGGCCGCCCCCAGTTCGAGACTTCGTTTGTAAGTAACGTCGGTCCCGTAGGCGGTCATGAGCACAATGCTCGTTGCGGGCGTTTCGCCCAAACCCTCCAATAGATCAAGCCCTGACTTGCCAGGAAGCCGATTGTCGAGAAGCAGCAGGTCGAAGCGATCCTCGGTTTCCAAGAGCTTCTCCGCATCTTCGGCAGAGCCCGCGGATGCCACAACGAAGCCCACGTCGCGAAACGCTTGCGAAAGCGTGCGCACCAACAGGGCTTCATCATCGACAATTAGGACTCTGCGCTTCACAGACAAACCTCCATGGCGTCAGACGGTGCACATGTTGTGCCAAGGAGCGACATCTGAACACATATCCCATAACATGCATGGCTGCAATACGTTACAAAACAGGACGTTGTGGTGCCGTCGATGAGCGGACGGCGCAACTGCAAGATAGATGGACAGTTGCCGAATCGGTCCCTCTGAAACGGTTGTATTTCCAGCACTTGCGTTCGCCGCCCAGAAACTTGACATGTCCAGATAGTTGACGATTCAAGGGACAGGCGCCGGATGCCGACATGCGGACGAACGACCGGTTAGAAGGCAATCGTATCGGAGGGACGGGAAGATGCGGCTCTCTTGTCCGCCGGTTCTTCTTCCATGCGCCGCAGCCGGTCGATCAGACCTTGCCGCGACAAACCCAGCACCCGGGCGGCGCGCGTGCGATTGTCGTCACAACTCGCCAGGATGTGTCGAATGTATCCATCGCCAACATCGCGCAGGGTGGGATAGCTGTCACCCAAACGCGGAACCGATAGGTTCACCGAGTTGGTCGACCCACCGCCGCGTTCAGCCGGATCCGCGCCGGAATCGGGCAGGTGGATTCCGTTGGCGGCAGAGGTTGCCGCTCCTGAGCTCATCGACACGGGAAGGTGGCGCAGCTCCAGTTCCGGCCCGTCCTCCAGCAGAACGACTCGCTCCAAGAGATTCTCGAGTTCCCGGACATTGCCCGGCCAAGGATAGTGAAGCAGGGCCTTGGCTGCTTCGGGGGAGACCTGGCCGAATTGTTTGCGGAATTGCCGATTGAATCGCATCAGGAATTCGTGTGCCAGATTGAGGATGTCCTGACCGCGATCCCTGAGCGGAGGCAACTGAATCCACACGACCTTGAGCCGGTAGTACAGATCCCGGCGGAACTCACCTTCCGCAATCCGCTGCTCGAGATTCGCGTTCGTGGCGGCCAGGACCCGGATGTCGACGGACACGTCGACGTTGCCCCCCACCCGCCGGAAGGTCTGATTGTCGAGAAAGCGGAGCAGTATGGCCTGAACGGTCAGCGGCATCTCCCCCACTTCATCGAGAAGGAGCGTACCCCCGTCGCAGAGCTCGACCAGTCCCCGCTTCAGGAAGTTCGCGCCGGTGAACGCCCCCCGCTCATGCCCGAAGAGTTCGTTCTCCAGGAGGGTCTCCTGGAATCCTGAGCAGTTGAGCTCCATGAGCGGTTCGCTCCGGCGGGCCGACTCGAAGTGGATCGCCCGGGCGACCAGCTCCTTGCCGGTGCCGCTTTCTCCGGTGATCAGCACATTGGTGGCGTCGGACCGGGCGACCTTGCGAACCAGCTCCTTGACCTGTTGCATCGCGGAGCAGCCGCCGATCATCTGAGACTGCGCATAGTTGGCGCGTTCCCGCTTCCGATAGACCTTGAGCTGCTTCTCGCGTTCGATGATCCGGCCCGCGCTCTGGACGGCATGCAGGAGTTCGCTGAGTTCGTAGGGCTTCTTCAGATAATCGGTGGCGCCCTGTTTCATCGCCAGAACGATGTCTTTCGGTTCGCCGACGGCGGTCACGATGACCACCTGCACCGAGGGATCGATCTTGCGCAGTTTGGGCAGAATGTCGAGGCCGGAACCGTCGGGGAGTCTGACGTCCAGAAGGACGATCTGCGGGCGTGCATCCTCGAACGCCTTCTGCCCTTCCGTCGCGGTGGCGGCGGTCAGAACTTCATAGCCCTGATCGGTCAGGAGGCGTTTGGTGCTGCGGCGCACCAAGGGCTCGTCGTCGACTACGAGAACCTTGATCGATTTCACGTGATTGCCGTCCTCACTACGCGAACATCAAGACTCTGCGCCGCCCTCCGGCACCGGGAAGGAGATTCGGAAGATCGTGCCCCCCTGCGGCCGGTTGCGGACGTAGATGCGTCCCCCGTGTTCCTTGACAATTTGAAGTGTAATGGAAAGCCCGAGCCCTGTCCCACCACTTCCACGGGTAGTGAAGAACGGATCGTAGATTTTCTCAAGCACCTCTTCGGGAATTCCGGTGCCGGTGTCGGCAATCGCGACCTCGACGGCCCGCCGACTTCGATATCGCCGGGACGACGAACTCACCCTGAGGGAACCGCCCTCGGGCATTGCATCCACCGCATTCAAGACGATATTGAGGACCGCCTGGCGCACGGCATCGAAGTCCAGCGGGATCTCGGGGAGGTTTTCGCCGAGATCCTGCTTCACCTGAATGTCCAGCTCGGAGCAGCGCATGCTGACGTTGCCCATGACCTTTTCGATGACGTCGTTGATGTTCGTCTCGCTCAACTCGGAGATCTTCGGGCGGGCAAACTGGAGCAGGTCGGTGGTGAACTGCTCAATGCGATCCAGTTCCTTGATCGCATCTTCGAGATCGTCACCCAACCCTGAATCCTTGGGCAACTTGGTTTGGACGAATTGAATCGTGGTCCGGATGCCGGTCAGGGGATTGCGAATCTCATGGGCCATCACCGCGGAGAGGTTTCCAATCGAACTGAACCTGTCGATGTTGCGCTGAAACTCCCTCTCCTCCGCCGACTCGGAGATGTCCTCCAGCAACAGGACGCCGCCCTCGCTGCTCGTCTCTTTGCTCAGCGGGAACATACGGCACTCGAGGGTCAGCTCTTTCTCGCCGCGCTGCGCCAGAATCTGGGTGGGGGGCAGGGAGTAGGTTTGCCAGACATCGGCTTCCGGTCCTAACGGGCCGTTGTCCGCAAGCCCAAGGATCTCGTAGGCCACGTGGGGTTCACCTTCGTCGGGACCCAGTTCGAGGATCTCGGCAGCGCGCGGGTTCGCGTAACGCACTTCCCCGCCCGGGCCGACCAGGATGACACCGACGTCGAGGCCCGTCAGACATTCGACGGCCACGACCGGTTCAAGGCCACTCACCGGTGTTGTTTTGGCCATGGATCGGACCTCCCCCGCCCGGCTTCGCCCGTTAGGGCCTTTCCCCGCTGCCGGATCGTTGCAGACGCCAGATGATGGGAACCTCACCCCACTCATCCCGCTCCGCACCCCGCGGCAGGGGCTCGAACCGCCATCTTCCCAGCGCTTGACGAGCCAGCGCCTCGAACTCCGGATACGAACTCTTCTTGACCGCCCGGATCCGGATCACGTTGCCCTCAGGCGAAACCCAGAACCGGAAGCGAACCCCAGTCTCGATTCCCGCTTCCTGGGCCCACAGTGGGAAGGGCGGATTCTCCAGGTAGAGGAGTCCCCGCTCGCCAAGCGGGCCTTCGATGCCCGCGGTTGCGCCCAGCGGTGCGGCCGAATCGGGTTCGGGGGCGTCTCCTTCTCCGCCGTCGTCCCACCGGGTCGACAGCGGGGTGATCGCTTCCATCTCCTCGAGCAGTCGGTCGGTCGCCTCGGTGGCCACATCGCGCCTGACGATCACCGGTGGCTCCGGCACGGCCGCGAGCGTATCGCCCAACTGCGGCTGCTCCATTTCAGCATCCAGGACCGGTTCGGCCGGCGGCTCTTCGGTCAGGACCGCCTCCGGATCGCCGAGCACCGGCTCCGGCTGAACCTCGGGCTCCGGGTCGACCGCCACCTCTTCAAGCGGCTCGCTCTCGGTCTCCACGGGCGGCGACACGCTCACTGCCGGCTCCGGTTCAGGCACGACCAGACTCACCATGAACGGCGCTTGAATGGTCTGCAGCTGACGAACGGTGAAGAGCTCATCGGCAAAATAGAACAGGGCGACGTGGAGAACCAATGAAATCAGAAGGGCCCACCAGTGCCGGGCTCCTGCGCGCCGGTGCTCCCACCGGTCGCCTGCCTCCAGCAAGGAGTTCCCGTAGCGGCGCTCCATGACCAACCCCTAACGCCCTTCTCTCTCCGTGAGTGGGCGGGCCGCAATCGCCAGTTGTTCTGCTCCGACCTGGCGGGCGATGTCCATGACCTGGACAGTCCGTCCGAGACGGACAGCTTTGTCACCTTTGACGATGACGGTCTTGGATCCGGTTTCGGCCAGTCGTTTCTCGAGTCGATCATGAAAGTGTGTCCACGGTACTTTGACCCCATCCAGATACAGCTCTTCATCCGCGGTCAGCGCGACCACGACATCCTTGCGCGGTTCGCGATCCACCCTGCTGACCTGGGGAAGCGAAACGCGAATCCCCGTCTGCAGGATGAATGAGGATGACAGAAGAAAGAAGATGAGCAAGAGGAAAATGATATCCGCCATCGCAGTGGACTCGAGCGCCCCCACAATTCTCCGGCGTTTCTTAAACCGCATAGCGCGATCCTCGCAGCAGCCTGAGGGCTGCGGTTTCATTCGGCCGACAGGTGAGGTCAGCCGAAGAGGTCAGTTTGAAACAAGGGTCACTCATCGAGTTCTCGGACCTCTCCGGTTGTCAGGAGGAACATCAAGTCGTGTGATCGATCCTCCATATCGAGAATCTCAGTGTGCACGCGCGCCACGATGTAGTTGTGCGCGAAGTAGGTGGGCACCGCGACGGTCAGGCCGGCCGCCGTCGTGAGCAGTGCCGCCCAGATTCCCCCGGCCAGAACGCTGGCGTCGACGTTGCCGCCCAACGACTCAATGCGCTGAAACGCCTGGATCATCCCCAGGACGGTACCGAGGAATCCGAGCAGGGGTGCGCCGCCGGCGATCGTTGCCAGGCCGCCGACGTTCTTCTCCATCCGCTCGGCCTGCCGCTCCCCCGCTTCCATGATCGCTTCCCGGGTCCGCTTCTCGCCCAGGGGAACATTGCGCAGCGCCTCGAGGAAGATGACCGCCAGCGGAGAGTCCAGGTGCTGCTCACAGATGGCGATCGACTCGGCCAGGTTCCCGCGGCGGATTCGGCCGCGAATGGCCTCGACGAAACGCGCGTTCTGTCTGCGCACCCGGCGGATTTGAATCAGACGCTCGAAAATGATCGTCAGCGCCACAATCGAACAGATCGCGATCGGGATCATCAAGATCCCACCCTTAATCAAGACCGACATGACATCCCCTTACTCTCGATCCCGCCCACGCCCGATTCGCGACCCTTCTGGCTGCGAGAAGGTCGCGGGCAAAAGGCGGCATGGACTCTCTGCAACCGTTCCACCCCTCTCGTGACGTACTACTCAAGCATCTTCCAGGCGCTGTCAAGGAAGCCGCCGCCGAAACGCCTGATCCCAGACGAGACGCACCTCGGCGGTGTCGCGCCCCTCTCCCGGCAGGAGAACAACCTCCTCCCCCAGGAGATTGTCGGCCCGCAAGTAGAGCCGGCCCGTGGAGAAGGACCATCCCAACAGGGCCTGCAGGTCTGCAAACCCGTCGCTCTGCAGCGGGGCCCGATCCCGGAAACGGACTCCCAGACCCCAGATCAATCCGGCCTGGTCCCGCCCACCCATGATGTGGAGATCGTGGCGGGGCAGAAACGCCAGCTTTCGATCACCGGGGGCTTCGTCCCAGGTGCCGGCGTAGGCCCAATGGAGCTCGACAAACGAGCTGACGCCCCAGGACCCGCTGCACTCGAGGCGCGCCAGCCAGCGCTCTTCCCCAGCTTCGAGGATATAGGACCGGGGTCCGACGTTGTCGGGAAGCGCGCGCCACTCGTGCGTGTTTTCCAGCTTCGCCGCCCCCAGCCCGATCTGCACGGCGGTTCGTTTGCGGGTGAGGTGCATCCACCCGAGCAATCGAGGCCAGGCGCGCTGCATCGGGACCACGGGATCAACAATCGATGACGCCGGCCGACGACTGATGCGGGAGCGCCAGGGAACCGCGGGTGAGCCATCGGCGGACTGGCCCGCACGGAACAGAAGCGGGAGTGCTTCGCGGGCCGGCGTCTCTCCGAGCGTCAACAGCTCACCGGCCGCAATCTGCTGATCAGCAAAGCTGACCGCCGGGGCCGCCTCGACCTTCCATTGCACGCCCAGCCCGGGGCTGTCGTGAACCCAGGATGCCCAGGGACCCAGCAGCGTCTCGCTCCCCTCTACGCCGCCCGCAATGCCCAGCGCCAGCCGGCCGAAGCCGATCGCAAGACTCGCGCCCAGACGACCGGCACCGCGCAGGTGGGTCCGCCTCGAGTCGGCGGGGACGAGATCCGGTTCGGCAGGCGCACTCTTCCAGTGGCTCTTGGCGCGCACGAACTCTCCCAAGAGATCGTAGTGGACCAGCAAGGCCGGCCGGGCGACCGCATAGCCGAAGCTGCGCGGCGAATCCTCTGCGATCAGGGCCCGCCGGTCGAGCAGACCGCCCACACTGGTGAGCCGGACGCCCAGACCACTCCAGCTGGCGCTGTGCTCCTGGATCGGACCGGCCGCGACGCCGGGTATCTGAACGGTGCTCGACAAATGGAAAGGCATCGCCGAAACGGTCAGACCCTGGTTTCGGATGCTGATTCGATGTTCCAGGCCCACACGAGCGTGAACGACTTCGGAGCGAAGATCTTCCTGCCCTCCCGCCTCCGTCGGCGCGGGCAGGTGGTCGATCAACGCATCCGCCCCCACCGAGAGGCGAGTGCGGGGCAACACCCCTCGGTCCTGCACGATCCAGCCCAGACTGCCCAGCATCCGTTCGACACTCGGGAGGCGGTTCCGAACCGCCATGGCGCGTCCCCAAAGCAGTTGATTCTCTCCGGAGCCGGGCAGGAGAACGCCGGACAGGTCGCCTCCGGGGGCGCTGGCCCCCTCCGCATGCAAGAAGCCCCGCCACCGGACCGGCCGCGCGTGTCCGGGCAGCTGCACCAGAAGCGGCGACTGCGAGCGATGCCGGTACTCCGAAGGGCCGGGACTGACGAGCAGCGGCTCCTGCTGAGGACGGACCGACGCCACGGTCGTCTCCAGGAGACGGATGCCACCTCCCAGGTGACTCAAGTCTTCCCCTTCCACCACGACATCGGGGAGCAAGAAGGAGGGTCGTTCCGTTGGCAGGGCGGGGGCCTGGACCGCCGGCTCCTCGTCGACAGCAGCGGTCTCGGCGTCCTGAGCGTCCGCGCTCGAGACAAAGGCCAGGGAGAGACCCATCCAGAGCATCAGTACGTAACGCCCAAGCGCCGAAGAGGTCGATGGGAGGTGCGCGCACGCTGTCATTGTGGCTCCTCCTGCGGGGGCGGTGGCGGCAGCGCGCCCAGCTGGACCAGTCGCCGCCTGGCTTCATCTTGGAGCACACGGCTCTCCAACGGGAGTTCGAGCACCGTCTCATACTGGGTGCGCGCATCCTCGGGGCGAGCCAGCCCCTCGTAGCATTCGGCCAGCCGAATCCGCGCGGTCGCCTCCCAGAGCGGTTCTTCCCTCGGTCCCGCCAGGAAGTCTTCCAAACGGGCCGCGGCCCCGAGCGTGTCGCCGGACCGATAGGCCGCCTCCCCGGCCCAGTAGCCCGTCCGGTAGATCCGCGCGGGCAGTCCAAGGCTCTCGGCGACCGCAAAGCCCTGATAGGCAGCCTCCCATTCCCGCTCGCCGAAGGCCAGCCGCCCGAGCTGAAGGCTCGCGATCGCCCGCAAGGAGTCGGACACGCCCACCGGTGCGTGAGCCACCTTCTCCCATTCGGTTCGAGACGCGGCCGGCTCATCCAAGCGCTGGTAGGCATCCGCCAGATAGGCGCGGGTCAGCGCTTCCTGCCGGGGGTCCAAGGTGAGCGCGAGGCGCCTCTCGAGCGTGGTCAGGGCGAGCTCGGGCGTGCCTAGTTCGAGCCTCAGGACCCCCGCTTTCAGCAGCGACTCGCTTTGGTGGCGGAAGGATTCCTGCCCCAGCGCCTCGAAGGCCGATGCCGCAGCCTCGCGTTGCCCGAGACGTTCGCGGCTGATCGCCATCTGATAG
This sequence comes from uncultured bacterium, assembly GCA_964612295.1. Classification (GTDB taxonomy): domain Bacteria; phylum Eisenbacteria; class RBG-16-71-46; order CAIMUX01; family WJJG01; genus CAYQJL01. The sequence continues at coordinate 17,698 of CAZTDY010000038.1, forward strand.
CGAACCCGGAGTGTGCGGGGATCCTCCGGATGGGCTGATTCAAGGAAATCGGAGTAGGAGTCGAGCGCATCGACAAAACGCAAATCCCGGAAGTAACCATCGGCCAGGGTGAGATGACGTTCGCCCACCCCCTGGGTCTCAGGGTATTGGTCGGCCAGTTCCCCCAATAGCGCGCGGGCTTGATCCCACTCGCCCTGGGATGCCCGGCACTCGAAGAGCGATTCGTGCGCCGTTCGGCGCAGGATTCGATCCGCCCCCGGGGCCTCGAGAATCCGCCGGTACCATTCCAGCGCTTCGCCCGGCTCATCTTGGTTGAAGTAGCTGTCGCCGATCGCCAGCAGCGTCTGCGCCTTCAGGCTGTCACTGGCGCCCGGATGTTCGAGCAGGGCCCGCAATCTCTCGATCGCCTCCGGATAGGACTCCTGCCTGAAGAAGGCCTGCCCCTCCCAGTAGAGTGCCTCGGCCGCCCGGGGCGAGTGCCCTTCCCGGACGCGAATGTCGGCAAACGCTTCCGCCGCGCCCGCGAAGTCGTCGGCCCGCAGCAGCGTCCAGGCGCGCCGGAAAGATGACTCCGCGACGAGCAGGGTCTCCTGCCGGGCCGCCGCCAGAGCCATGGCATCGGCGAAGGCGGCCTCCGCTTCCTCGACCCGCCCGATATTGAACAGGCAGTTGCCCCGCCTGAGGCTGAGATCGGCGGCGAAGGTGCAGTTCGGACAGCCGCGTTTGGCGCGGTCGAAGTGCCCGAGGGCGTCTTCCCAGTTGCCCTCCAGGTACTCGCACCACCCCAGGGCATAGGCGCAACGAACGCGATCGGCGCCCTGCTCGGCGGCGCGCAGGTAGTGGCGCCGCGCCGGCTCGAGCCGCCCCAGTCGGTAGAAGGCCTCCGCCCTCCAGAAGTTGTACTCCTTCCCATTGTCCGTTGCAGGATACTTGACGATGAGATCGCCCAGGATGCGGGCCGCGGCCCCCCAGTGCTCGGCCGCCACCGCCGCCAATGCCTGCCGCCGCATCAGGAGCTCGGGAACATCCGGCAGGACCGAGGCCGCCTTCACGTAGGCGGCGTACGCCTCCTCCGATTTCCCCAAACGGTAGTAGCAGTCTCCGCGAAGTGACCAGGCCGCACGATGGAGCGAGTCGGACCGCGTATGCCCCCTGAACTCCTCCAGGTGCGAGATGGCGCTCAGATAGTCCTCCAGGTGGAAGCAGGCGTAAGCCTGCGCATAGACCCAGGGATGATGGAGAGGATCCTCAGGCCCCACCGGTGGCGTCGGCTCGAGCAGAGAGAGCGCCTCCTCGAAACGGCGATCGCCAATCAAGGCGAGCGCGCTGCCATAACTGGTTTGCGGAAGCTCTGAGCGACGATCGCGATCGATCGCCTGGTAGTGGACCAAGGCCTGCCCGGTCTCCTTCTCCCGCAGGGCGATCCAACCCAAAACCATGTTCGCTTCGTCGCGCCAGGCGAGGTGAGCCTCCGGCCACTGCTGAAGGAAGCGGCCCAGCACAGCCTGCGCGCTATCGACCTGTCCCTTGTTCAGGTAGGCCCGCCCCAGCAGAAAGCCGGATCGCGCGCTGTGGATCGGCTGAACGTACTCCTCACCCAAGAGGCGGATCACGTCCGGCCACTGCTCTTCGGCGAAGGACACCTCGGCCAGGTCGAGGCGCACCGTGTCCTGCAGGCTGGGGAATCCGGACGCGGCATCCAGCGCGGCCTGCCAGGCAGCCCGAGCGGCGGCATCGGAGGACGCCTCGCGGTACTCCCACCCGGCGAGTCTCAAGGCCGTGGCCCGAGCCCGGGAGCGCGGTGGCGCTTCCGAAGCTGCTTGTTCGTAGGCCTCGGCCGCTGCGGCGTCATCGCCGGCGCGGGCCAGGGCGGTGGCGTGCCAGAAGCGCACTCGCCAACGCTCATCGGATCGGGTGTAGAGGTGGAGGGTCTCCTCGAACACCCCCACCGCATTGGCGGGAAGGCCTCGCTCGAGGAAGGACCGTCCGAGGCTCAGTTTGGCTTCACGCCGGATCTGCGCATTCGTAGCCAGTTGGGCCAGCGACGCCAGCTCGGATTTCCCCTCGCGGACCGCACCGTTCTCCAGGAGGGCCTCCGCGCGGCGCAGCAGCGCTGCCTCGCGGTCGGGCCGAAGGTCGTCCGCGCCGGATAGGCGCACCGGAAGACTCAGTTCGCGCAGGACCCAGCGGGCTTGGGTCCAATCCTGGACCGGGGGACCCAGGACGGGATAGAACGACAACGGCTGCGGATGCGAGGGAAGTGGCGGGGCGATCAGAGGCGCGGCCTCGTCGGCCGCGAGGACGCTTTGGGCAAAGATAGAGATTGCGGCGCACAAAATCGCGCCGATCACGAACGAATCTATGATCCGGCTGTTGCCTTGGCCGACCATGGTTAGCTGCTTCCCTGCGTCCCTTCACCTCTAATACTGCCGGGGCCGGTGAAAGGTTCCTCTCCTTCGGGTTCCGAGCCTACGGGACCGCGCCCCACCCCTTTCTGGATTCCTTGAAGCCTCGCTGAGGATCCTCTACGCTGCGCGTCACATGGACCTTTGACAAGAAATGCCACGAAAGGTCACAAGCCATGGAGATCCTGCACACCCCCTGGCGCCGCGAGTATGTCGTCTCAGCGCGCGACTACGAGGGTTGCCTCTTCTGTAACATTCTCGCCGACGAACGCAGCGACGAGGAACGCCGGATCCTCCTGCGCGGGGATCACACGTTCCTCATCCTCAACACGTTTCCCTACACGCCGGGACACGTCATGGCCGTTCCGTACCGGCATCTGGCCCAGTCGACTGAACTCGAACCGGCCGAATTCGCCGAACTCCTTCGTTTCTCACAGATCGGAGAACGGCTGCTCCGCCATTCCTATGGCTGCCGGTCGGTGCACGGGGGCGCCAACCTCGGACGGGAGGCAGGCGCCGGCGTTCCCGGTCACCTCCACCTGCACGTGATCGCGTGGCCCGAGGCCCCGCTCTACGGCGCGTGCCAGGGCGCGGACGGTCCACCCGAGACCTTGGAGGAGACCTATCGTCGCCTGCACGGTGCGCTGGGCGAATGCGAGGCCCGCGTCTGAACGGTAAGGGCGGGGGTGCCCCCCCGCGAGCGTGCTTGACCGCTCAAGTACCGGGAGGGTAGCGTGCCTTCTCTCGGAGGCCAAGCCGCAAACCCTGGATAGGAGACCCAAACGTTGGAGGACGCGCGCAACAACGCGAACCCGCAGACGTCTTTGATCCACTGTATCGTGGGAGCGCGGCCGAATTTCGTGAAGATCGCCCCGATCATGCGGGCGATCGCGGCTTCAAACCATCTGAACGCCCGCCTCGTCCACACCGGCCAGCATTACGACGCGCGCATGAGCGAGGCGTTTTTCGAAGATCTGGAGATCCCCTCCCCCGATCGTTACCTGGGGGTCGGGTCCGGCTCCCATGCGCAGCAGACCGCCCGCATCATGCAGGCCTACGAACCGGTCCTGCTCGAAGAAGACCCCGACCTCCTGCTCGTCGTGGGGGATGTCAACTCGACGCTGGCCTGTTCGTTGGTCGCGGCCAAGTTGGGAGTGCGCGTCGCGCACGTGGAAGCCGGCCTACGCAGCTACGACCGGACGATGCCCGAAGAGATCAATCGTCTGGTGACCGACGGGATCGCCGATCTGCTGTTCACCTCCTGCCGGGACGCGGACCGGAATTTGGGGCGCGAGGGAATCGAGGCCGGGAAGATCCACTTCGTCGGAAACGTGATGATCGACACCCTGGAGCTCTCCCTGCCGCTGGCCCGGGAGAAGCGCAGCCCCGAACGTCTGGCGTTGTCCCCGGGTGAATACGCGGTCGCCACCATCCACCGTCCTTCGAATGTGGACACCCCCGAGGGTCTCGATGCAGTGCTGACCGTGTTCGAGGAGCTGGGCACTCGTTTGCCGATCCTCCTTCCGATTCACCCGCGCACGGCCAAGCGGGCCGAAGAGCTGGGCAGGGCCGAGAGGATGCGGCGGTGTCCCGGTTTGAAGCTGGTCGATCCTCTCCGCTATCTCGAGTTTCTGGATCTGATGCGGCAGGCCCGCTTGGTCCTCACCGACTCGGGTGGGATCCAAGAGGAGACGACCATCCTCGGCATTCCCTGCCTGACCCTGCGGCCGAACACCGAACGCCCCATCACCATCGAGGAAGGCACGAATCAACTGGTGGGCACGAATCCGGCCGAGGTCATCGCGGCCGCTCTCAAGGTCCTGGAAACGCCTACGCCCGGCGGCGTCTCGATCGAGCTGTGGGATGGACACGCGGCCGAACGGATCGTCACGACGCTGGAAACCCAGCTCGCGTTGCTCTCCACTCCGCGAGCGAGATAAAGGAACCTGACGCGTGCGCATCGGGATGCTCCTGGACAAGCCGTTCCCCCCTGATCCCCGGGTGGCCAATGAGGCGCGCAGCCTGATCGCGGCCGGTCACGAGGTCTTCCTCTTCTGTTTGAATCCCGGGGGGCCGTCCGGGCGGGAAGATTGGCAAGGCATTCAGGTCATCCGCCACGGGATCGGCAAACGGTTCTGGAAAAAGGCGAGCGCGCTCGTTCTCACGGTCGGGCTCTACAACCGGTGGTTTCGCCGGCGCCTTGGGCACTTCATCCGCGAGCATGGGCTCGAGGTTCTCCACGTGCACGATCTTCCGCTTGTCGGAGAGGGCCTGCGCGCTGCCCGCAACGCGGGCATTCCCCTGGTGGCCGATCTTCACGAAAACTACCCGGCGGCGGTTCGCCTCTATGCCTGGGCCCAATCGTTCGCCGGGCGGCTGCTCGTGCGACCCCGCCAGTGGGATCGCTACGAAAAGCAGGTTGTGTCGCAGGCCGATCGGGTCATCGTGGTCATCGATGAGGCGGCGGATCGTCTCCCTGCCCTCGGGATCGAGCCGTCGCGCGTCACCGTGGTCGAGAACACGGTGGCGGCCGATGAGTTCGAGGGGTTTCCCCAGGATAAGGCGCTGATTGAATCTCTGCAGAGTAACTTCACGGTCACCTATCTGGGACACTTCGACCGCCATCGCGGGCTCGAAACGGTCGTGGATGCCGCGGCGATCTTGCGTGATGAGATCCCCGCCCTGCGCGTCCTCCTGGTGGGGACTGGAGCGACGCACGGTGAGCTCGAGGCACGCGTGGAGCGGTTGGGATTGACCGGCCGGGTCCGCTTCGACGGTTGGCAACCATTCGAACGATTCCCCAGCTATGTGCGAGGGAGCGCCGCTTGCCTGATTCCCCACCTCAAGACCTCCCACACCGACACGACCATTCCGCACAAGCTCTTCCACTGCATGTTGCTCGAACGCCCCGTCGTGGCCAGCAACTGCGCGCCGATCGAAAGAATCGTCAGGGAGACGCAGTGCGGTGAGATCTACCCGTCGGCCGATGCAAACGCGCTGGCCGGCGTCCTTCGGCGCCTGCAGAATGCGCAGGTCCGAGCGCAGATGGGCGCGGCCGGCCGTCAGGCGGTCCTGGGCCACTACAACTGGGACGTGAGCGCCCGGAAGCTAGTCGCCCTCTACGACGGCCTTGCGCGATCTCAATCGCGGTAGGATCCATCCCCACGCCAGAAGCCCCAGACAGATCAGCGCCGCGATGCGGCTGACCCGCACGCCCGCTTCCCGCGCGGGAGAGACCGCCCACACGCGGACGCTGTGGGTCCCCACCGGCACGGCAAGCGCGCGCAGGACGTGATTGACCTTGAGGAGGACCGCCTCCTCACCATCGATCGAGGCTTTCCAGCCCGGTTCGTAGTAGATCTCGCTGAAGACCAGCAGCCCCGGTTCGGGCCCGGACACCGTGACCTCGTACTGCGACTCCTGCAGGCCCACGTTCGCGCTGCCCACCTCTCCTGGAGAATAAACCGCCGGGAGGTCCGGGTAGTCCTCCTTCGCGATCCAGGCTTGAGCGCCCGGGTTGAACTCGGGGGTCTGCATCCCCTCGAGGATGTGAACCGCGGACTCCCGTCGCTCCACCCCCCGCACGAACCAGGCGCGCGGGTGGGCACCCGGATTGACGTGCACGAATGATCCGCCCTGCTCGCCCGGGCGGTCCTGATAGGCGAGCGGCAGGCCGGCGCCCTCCAGATTCCCGTCGGAGATCACGTACTGCACGCCGAGCATATCCAGGACCCCGAGAGTGTAGATCGCCCCGCTGCGAATCAGATCGTCGTAGGCACGCAGCTTGGCGGGCTGGTACCCGCCGACCGACTCGATGCCGAAGGCGGCGAACCGATTGGTCCCGAAACCGTTGGGGCTCCCGGGCTCTTGGGCGATGGGCGCCACGCGAAACGGCCCTTCCTGGGCCTTGAGAAAACGAACCACGCCGTCTTCCCGCAGGACCGAGTCGGCCGTGGATTTTGGATGCAGCTCGTAGAACTTCCGATCATGGATCCACAGATCGGCCCCCACCAGCGCGACCAGCAGGAAGGCGGCGGCAAACCCGCCGAGTCTGCCGCGGCGGCGTGTTTCGATCACCAGCGCCGACAGGAAGAGGAGGAGAAGCCCGGTGGTCACCGTCTGCCGCAGCATCGACATCCGTTCCGTGACCCGGCTGATCAGGGCCGGCGGAATCGGAGACCCCTGCCGCAACGCGTCCAGTGGGCGCGTGCGGAGCGCATCGAGGATCCGTTCGGAGTGGGGTCCCAGCGACGAGGCATCCCAGGCGTGCACGAACCCGCCCCAGGAGCGGATCTGATCGGCGATCGCGCCACCCAGAAACACCCACAGCACCAGCAACACCCCGAGGGTGACGGTCACCGGCATCCAGTAGCGCATCAAGGCCGGAGGGGCTTGCGCCTTCTTCTTGGCGGCGGGCGTGCCTGAGGTCGCGATGCGATCCCCCATCATCACGCCGATGCCATCCGCCGCCAACAGCCCGACGAAGAGGGGCAGCAATGCATAGGCCATCGATGGCACCCTGAATCGATCGAACATGGGCAGGAGGTGGTACATCGGTCCGTAGAGCACGGGGAGGTGCCGGCCAAAGCCGATCAAGAGCACCAGGAAGCCCAACACCAGCCAGATCCAGCGCCGCACCCCCCTGGTCAGGAAGAGCCCGACGACCCCCAGCAAGAGCGCGGTCACCCCGAAGTAGTGGGTGGATTGGGTGAAGATGAGCGATCCCCAGTAGGTTCCTCCCTTCAACCCGAACCAGGCCGGGAAGAGAAAACAGATGAGCTCCTCGGGATGAAACGACCAGGCCGTGGCGTAGTCCCAGCCCGCGCCACTCGCGGCCTCTCCTCCCGCATCCAGGACCGACCCTTCCCCTCGTATCGAGTGCGGGGTGTATTCCAGAATGCTCCCGTACGGTTCGAGCACGAGCCCGGCGGCCAGCAAGAGGGCGACACAGCCCAGGGCCAGGCCCCAGATCAGTTTTTTCCCCTTCCAGGCCTCGGGACGGTCGAAGATGAGGACCCCGATCACATAGAGCGCCCCCAGGAAGAAGGCGTAGTAGCTGATCTGCGGATGGTTGTTCCAGAGCTCCATCGCAACCGCCACGGCCAGAAAGCCGGTGGCGGCCAGCGTTCGTCGGGAAAGGAGCAGATCGATTGCCAAAAACACGACCGGCACCAGGAAGAGCGCCTGCAATTTGGTGCTGTGGCCGGCAGCGATGGTCCCCAGAAAATAGGGGGTCATGACGTAGATGAGCGTGCCCCCGAGCGCGGCCAACGGGGGGCGCCGGCGCCAGGTCAACCAGAAGTAGAGCGCCAGGCCGCCCACCAGGAGACTCATGTAGTAGCGCATCCCCCGCGTCTGCCCGAACCACAGCCGCAGCTGGCGCATGACATCGAGCGGATTCGACGGCGTGTAGATGAAGCTCCCGTAAGACGGCATGCCCGCGAACACCGCGGGACACCAGAGGGGCGTCTCTCCCAGCTCCTCCTCTGCGGCCAGGGCCCACCGCCCGAGCGGTTTGACGGCTTGGGAATCGCCCGAGACCGGTTCCTCGCCCAGGACGATCATCTGCCAGAAGAAGATGAGCGGCAGGAGAATCAGAATCAGAATCGCCGCCACGTGCCCGGCCTTCCCCGAGAGCTGCTTCATGTCGGTTCGCCTTTCCGTTCCCGAGCGCGGGAACCTGAGGAGCGTCCTTTCGTCCTCTCCGGTCGGGCCGGTGGTCGTGGTTTGATCGCCCGCACATCCCTTGCTAGTATCGCGGCCACCGCGGTCGCCCTAAGCGTCCCGAAGAAAACAGGAGCAAAGCGGCCGGGTCAAGCCGTCCGCTCAGGCTTCTGTGTGACGCGAGGGTCCGCGGACGCCCGGGAGACATCATGCGCCGAATCCTCTTCATCCTCTACTACTTCCCCCCCGCGGGGGGGGCCGGCGTCCAGCGTGGCCTCAAGTTCCTGCGTTATCTGCCGGAGTTCGGATGGGAGCCGGTGGTGCTGACGGTTCCAGAGGACGCATCCTATCCGGTGCGGGACGAGCAACTCCTCGAGGAGATCCCGGATGGGCTGGTGGTCAAGCGCTCCCGGTGTCCCGAGCCCTACGGGATCTACCGCAAGTTGACCGGCCAGAGCCGCGGCGTGGATGTGGATATCGTCTCCCAGACGGGGGCGACCGAACCCTGGCAGCGTCGTCTCTCGCGATGGGTGCGCGCCACCCTGTTCGTTCCCGACGGGCGGGTCGGCTGGCTGCCGTTCGGCATTCGCGACGGCCTCGCTCTGGTCCGTACGCACGGGTGTGAGCGCATCTTCAGCTCGGGACCCCCGTTCACCTGTCATCTGATCGGCAGGGGCATCGCCCGCCGGACCAGTCTGCCCTGGATCGCCGACTATCGTGATCCGTGGACGCAGGCCACGTTCTACCCGCGCCGGCCGGCCCTCTCGAAGCGCATCGACCGATCCCTGGAGCGGTCTTGCGTTCGCCGGGCCGCCTATTCGGTCACCGTGGGGAACGGAATGGCAACGCAGCTGAGGGAGCGGTACCCGGAGGTGGACCCCGAACGCGTGGTGGTCATTCCCAACGGATACGATGTCCCCGAGTTCGAGAGGGTGCCCCACAGACCGCCCCGTAAACTGGTCCTGACCCACTCCGGCTCGCTCTTCTACAACCGGATTCCGCACGCCTTCTTCGAGGCGGTCGAACAACTTCTCGCGGAAGACCCCGGCGCGGCCCAGACCCTGCGGCTGCGTTTCGCCGGCCGCATCGATGAAGCCGCGCGGGCCCGCTTGAAGAGCCCGCCCCTGGCGGAGATCACCGAGCTGCAAGGGCACCTGTCCCATCGCGACAACCTGGGGCTCTTGCGTGAGAGCGCCTGTCTGCTGCTCCTGATCGGAACCGACGCCCAAGCCAAGACGATGGTCACCTGCAAGGTGTACGAGTATCTGGCCTCCGGCGTCCCGATTCTGGCGGTGGGCCCGCCCGCTGGTGACGCAGCGGCGCTCCTCTCCGAGACGGGCAGCGGCTGGGTCTTCCGGCACGACGATCCGAGCGGCATCAAAGCGAAGCTGCGGACATTGCTGGATGAATTCACGTGCACCGAACCCACCGGTGCACCCCATCTCTTCGACCTCTCGCCCTGCGCCGAGGCGGTCTCGCGGTACAGCCGGCGGAGCCAGGCCGGGGCCCTCGCGGCGCTGTTCGACAAAGCCCCCTAGCCGTCCGCGGGCCCCAACACCCATCTAATACAGGATATAGGAACATGTGGTGTTTGGGGATTTGCCTGCCCCCCAGATCCTGCTATCCTTCCTGGCTTACACTGACGGACCTGACCACCAGGCGAACACCTACGCATGGGGGATCGGCGAATGCCTGAAACTCTGGGTTTCGCAATCATCGGTTGCGGGAAGATCAGCAACAAACATCTGCACGTGCTGCAGCAGATCCCGGGTGCCCGCGTCGTCTGTCTCTGCGACCGTGAGCGCGCGCGGGCCGAGACGCAGCTCGAGAAGGCCCCCGGGGCAAAGGTCGCGACCACGCTGGAGGAGGCCTTCTCTGTTCCGGGCGTGGACGTCGTCACCGTCTGCACCCCCAGCGGATCCCACGCCCAGGTCGGCGTGCAGGCCGCCCGCGCCGGCAAACATGTCGTGGTCGAGAAGCCGCTTGCGCTCACCTTGGATGAAGCGGACGAGCTGATCGACGCCTGCGATGCCGGGGGCGTGAAGCTCTTCGTCGTCAAACAGAACCGCTACAACCGGCCGGTGATGGCCGCGCGTCGCGCTCTCGAGGCCGGGCGGCTGGGTCACCTCTACATGGGCGGCGTCCGGGTGCTGTGGCACCGGGACCAGGCGTACTACGACGCCGAACCCTGGCGGGGCACCTGGGCCCAGGACGGCGGGGTCTGCACCAATCAGGCCAGCCACCACATCGATCTGCTCTTGTGGTTCATGGGAGAGCCGGTCAGCCTCTTCGCCACGGGCGCAAACATCATGCACGACATCGAGACCGAGGACACCGCCACGGTCATGATTCGATTCCGGGGCGGGGGCACCGGCGTCGTGCAGGCCACGACCTGCGTGCAGCCCCGCGATCTCGAGGGCTCGATCGCCCTCTTCGGCACCCGCGGCACGGTCGAGGTCGGCGGGTTCGCCGCCAACGAGTTGCGCACCTGGATGCTGGCCGATGAGAGCGAAGAAGAGACCAAACGCACCCTCGCCGAGTGGGGTGCGAACCCGAAGGAGTTCGCCTACAATCACGGCGAGTTCTACAAGGATGTCGTGAAGGCCATCTCCGGCAGCCAACGAGCCCTGATCGACGGGATCGAGGGCCGGCGCAGCCTGGAGGTGATCCATGCCATATACGAGTCGATTGAAACCGGACGCGAGGTGACCTTGCGCTTTGAGCCGCACAGGTGCCGTCTGGGAGAACCGCGCACTGGGGAGGAAGCATGACGATTCCGCTCATCGATCTGAAGACGCAGTACCGCAACATCAAGCCTGAGATCGACGCCGCCGTGGCGAACATCATCGAGAACACCGCCTTCATCGGCGGGAAGGCGGTCAGCGACTTCGAGGAAGCCTGGGCAGCCTACTGCGAAGCCAATCACGCGGTTGGTGCGGCCTCGGGCACCGCGGCGCTCCACCTGGCCCTCTGCGCGGCCGACGTCGGCCCCGGGGATGAGGTGGTCACCGTCTCCCACACCTTCATCGCGACAGCGGAGGTCGCCCGGCTCTGCGGCGCGACGGTGAAGATGGTCGACATCGATCCAAAAAGCTACTGCATGGATCCCGAGTCGTTGCGCGCGGCGATCACGGACAAGACCAAGGTCGTCATTCCGGTCGACCTTTATGGGCATCCAGCGGACATGGACGCCATCAATGCCATCGCAGCGGAAAAGGGTATCACGGTCATCGAGGATGCCGCCCAAGCCCACGGCGCCCGCTACAAGGGCCGCCGCACGGGGAGTCTGGCGCCGATCGCCACATTCAGTTTCTACCCCGGCAAGAACCTGGGCGCCTACGGGGACGCGGGCGCGGTCACCCTCGCGGACGAGAAAGCATCCGGTCACGTGACGATGCTGGCCAACCACGGCCGCTGGGAGAAGTACAAGCACTTGATCGAGGGCTTCAACTACCGGCTCGACGCCATTCAGGCCGCCGTGCTGCAGGTGAAGCTGAAGCACCTCGACGCCTGGACCGCTCGCCGCAAGGAGCTGGCCGCGAAGTACGACGCATTGTTTGCGGACGTTGCAGAGGTCGGGTGCCCGCAGATCCTGCCCGACTGCGAGCATGTCTATCATCTCTATGTCATTCAGATTCCGAAGCGATACGAGGTGAATGACTACCTGCGCGATCACGGGGTGATGTCTCAGATCCACTACCCCATTCCGCTGCATCTGCAGCCGGCCTACGAGTACCTGGGCATGAAGCCGGGATCGTTGCCGGTCACCGAGTCTTTGGCCGAGAAATGCGTTTCGGTTCCGTGCTTCCCGGAAATGACCGACGAGCAGGTGGAAGTCGTCGTGGCCACCGTCAAGGAGGCGCTGGTCAAAGCCTGATCTCGAGTGGGTTTGGCCAATGAATCAATCCTGGCAGGTTCACACCCGTGACGGATGGAAAGAGCCCCTGAGCGCGGGCGGCCATCCGCCGCGGGTGATTCTCGATAACATCCGCAGCGCTTTTAACGTCGGCTCAGTCTTTCGGACCTGTGAGGCGGCCGGCGCCGCCCATCTGCACCTCTGCGGTATCTGCGCGTATCCCCCCAATGCGCGGGTCTTGAAGACCGCGCTCGGGGCCGACGAGGTCCTGCCCTGGACGCATGAGCTGTCGGCCGCCGGGACCATTGAGCGGCTACAGGCCGAGGGTGTCCGCATCGTGGCGGTGGAACTGACCGATCGCAGTCAGGACTATCAGGCGGTGATCTACCCCGACCCGGTCGCCTTCGTCTTCGGGCATGAGGTGGCCGGAGTGGCGGTCCCGATCCTGGATCGCGCAGATCTGGTGGTTCAGATCCCGATGATGGGGCACAAGAATTCGCTTAATGTCGCCACCAGCGTGGGGGTCATCCTATTCGATCATTTGCGGAGGCGACTGTCGGGCGCGTGAAGCCCGAGCAGGATGATGCTCACGTTGTCCGGGCTGCCCCGCTCGTTGGCCAGCTGAAGAAGGTCCTCGGCGGTCTGCTGGAGAAACGGCTTGTCTCCCTGGTCGCGATTGGGATCGGTCCAGGCGAAGGTGAGTGACTGCTCGATCTCTCGCTCGGTGACCACCCGCAGCAATCCATCGGAACACAGCATGTAGATTTCGTCTTCCGCGGCCAGGTCCCTCTCGTTGATCTGGGGCTTGAGCGGTTTGCCGAGACCGACCGCCTGGGTCAGGACGTGACTGGACGGATGGTGCATGGCCTTCTCGGGCGCGAGCACCCCTTGCGCAACCAGCTGGGCCGCGATGTTCTGATCTTCCGACCACTGCTGGAGCGAGCCCTCGGCCCGATTCAGCCGGTAGCAGCGGGAATCACCCACGTGGCAGAGCAACAGGCGGGTGCCGGCCAGGCACAGCAGCGTTGCGGTACTGCCCATGCCCAGGAGGCCGCGGTCCTTGGCGCGTTCAAAGACGCGCCGGTTCGACTCTCCGCACAGCTCATTCAAGAATTCGGCGGTCGGAGGTTCGGTCATCTTTCGCAAGGTGCCGGCCACCGTCTCCGCGATCAAATTGCTTGCTTCGTCCCCACCGCGCTGCCCCCCCATGCCGTCGGCCACCAAGGCCGCGCAGAGGGCCGAGCCTTCATCCCCTTCAGCGGAGGAGGAGGCCAGCTCGCAGCGCTGGGCGTCACCGGCGGGGGGTGGCCCGGCTGCGGGGTAGTGATAGGCGGTCTTCGTGGTCCACAAGAGGGTGGCGTCTTGATTCTCGGCACGAGTCCGGCCACGGTCGCAGACCATTCCCCAATCCAGGATTCGCGCCATTGTTTCCTTGCCTGACCGACGGCCGCCTAGGGTTGGCGAGCCGCTCATCGCGTTGTCCTAAAAGTCGTCGTCCTCATCGAAATCGTCGACGTACTCGTCGTCATCATCATCGCCATCGTCATCATCGTCGTCGTCGTCGTCGAATTCGTCGTCGTCAAGATCGTCTTCTACTTCATCGTACTCCTCAAGATCTTCTTCGATATCATCGCTGAAGTCCTCGGGGAGGTCATCATCCAAGTCGTAATCTTCATCGTCTAAATCATCGTCCAGGTCCTCGTCGAACTCCTCATCGAAATCCGCATCGTCATCGTCGTCGAAGTCATCATCATCGTCGTCGAAGTCATCATCATCGTCGTCGAAGTCATCATCATCGTCGTCGTCTTCGTACTCGTCATCATCTTCGTATTCGTCATCGTCCTCGAACTCGTCGTCGCGGAGGTTGTTTCTCTCCTCCATCTGATCCCACATCGTTCGTCCCCCTGACGGATGCACCGCCGCGGTGTACCTCCCGGTGAAAACATGTGTCGTGTGCGCGCCCCTTCCGGCGGGGCCCCGCGACTCACAGGGCAATCGGGATCTAACGAAGGCGGGGTTCGAGCTGTCAATTAAAAAAACATGGATCCGCCCCATTCGCCCAGGATTTCGATCTCCAAAAGGGATCCCCCGGAGGCCCTGCATGGTACTATCCTGTGGTACGACCCAATTCGAAATCAAGGTGGAAGGGAGGCGTCGACGTGTCCCCAAGGCTTCTCGGACGACAAACCGGCCCGGCTGCGGGCGGGCGATCCATGATCGCGCCCCTGTGTGCGGGCTTGGGGGGACTTCTGGCCCTGCTCTGGCTGGCCGCACCCTCGGGCGCCGAAGGCTTCGATGAGGCCCAGGTCCGCGCCATGCTCTTCGCCCGGGAGGAGGCCGCCGCCAGCGGCGAACCGCTGGTGCTGTTCGGGTGGCATAGTTTCTACAATATCAAGGGGAACGGGCGGCGCGAGATCCAGGAGCACCAGGTCTGGTTCATCGGAGATCCGGACCATCCCACCGTCCGGGAACTGTCCCCCCTGCGCGTCCTGCAGGACACCGAGGTCGAGAGCTTCGGCCTGCGCCTGTGCAGAATCTACCGAGGAGCCGATACGCTCTTTGTCCAGGGCAAGGAGTGGAGCCGTCAGACGCCCCGAGGGTGGCCCGAGAAGGGCGGAGCCCCCTGGGCGGAGGTGGTCGGAGAGCTGCCGAAGCTGAAGTCCGGTGACGTCTTGGAGGTCGCCTACGTCCTCGACAACGAGTGGACGAGATTCTTCCTTCCCTCGGATTGGTATACGGTACCGATCACCACGCCGCTGGCGCGAACGATTGAACGAAAGATCGAGTTCAAACACCCCAGTGCGATCGAAGGCCAGTACAAAGTAGCGAACCACAGCGCGCGATTGAGACGCCACTACGGCGCTCCGACCCCCCGATACGATCTGCACGCGGGCCACCTGCCGATAGGACCCGCGATCCCGACCGGTTTGGACGCGCCGAGGGTCTACTTCACCTCGAGCAGAGACTGGAGAAACGTGAGCGGTCAGCTCGAGCTGCTCTACGACCGCGCAATCGTCGACGGGGAGCGCATGTCCAGCGTCGTGGGCGATTCCCTCGCCCGGGAGGTGCGGGAAACTCGTGCCCGCCTGGATGCGGTCATGGGCTATTTGGACGAACGCCTGGCCAGGCTTCCCCTGGACATGACCCGCAGCCGCTACTACCCCCGAGGCCTCCGCGTGGTCGAAGTCATGGGCGGAGCGGATCCGATCGAGCGCGGCCTGATGCTGACGGGGCTGTCCTCGAGTGCCCACATGAGCGTCGACCTGTTTCTGGCGAGAGCGGACACGAGCGGGTTTCTCCCGGAGGTGCCCACCGCAGGACAATTCGATCACGTGGTCCTGAGGGCGCTGATCGCCGAGGAGGACGAGACGGTCTGGATCGATGCCGACGCCCCGACCCTGGAGGAAGGGATCGAGCGAGCCGCCCGGTACAATCTCGTCTTGGCGACCGGCGGGCAGGATGAGCCGCTGCTTCGGCGCGGCCCGGAGGGGAGCTTCATCCCCTATGCGAAGTCCGGGGATTAGCCCAGGGCGGCGCCAAGCACATCCAACGTCCGGCAGTACACCTGATGGGTCTGGGCGTCGAATAACACCATGGTCACGCTCAGGCCCGAGGTTTCCCTTTCGAGGGTGCGCATCAATGTGGCCAGAGCGATCACCGCGGCCTCCTCGAGCGGGTAACCGTAGACACCGGTCGAGATTGACGGAAACGCGATCGACTCCGCCCCCAGCGAGCCTGCCAGGCGCAGTGATTCGCGGTAGGCCGAGGCCAGGAGGACCGCCTCGCCCTGGTTCCCGGAGGCCCAGATCGGCCCCACGGTGTGAATCACCCATTTCGCGGAAAGCTCTCCGGCCGTTGTGGCAACCGCCTGTCCGGTCGGGCATCCCCCGATGCGGCGGCATTCTTCCAGGATGCGGGGACCACCTGCCCGATGAACCGCACCATCGA
Source organism: uncultured bacterium (assembly GCA_964612295.1). Taxonomy (GTDB): domain Bacteria; phylum Eisenbacteria; class RBG-16-71-46; order CAIMUX01; family WJJG01; genus CAYQJL01. The sequence continues at coordinate 33,571 of CAZTDY010000038.1, forward strand.
CCCCGCCCCCGCCCAGCAGCCCCTCGTTCGCAGCCGTGACGATGGCATCCCCCTCCACGCGGGTGATATCCCCTTCCATGAGTTCGATCGATCCCGATCCCCACGCAAGTTTCATGCAGGATCCTCCTTGGCCGATGCCGCGCCACGCGCATGGTATCAGTCTTTTCCAATCCAGGAATGAGCCTGAAGGGTTTTTGTCTTCCAACAGGG
>CAZTDY010000039.1:0-33562 GCA_964612295.1 uncultured bacterium
CTCTCGCACCACCTCGATCCGGATCCTCCCGTTCGTCAAGTCGGTCAACGCCTGTCGCAGTGCTCTTTCATCAGCCTCGGGCAATTGGATGATGAGTTGAGGCTCGGGGACAAAATGCCGCTCCAGGATCGTGACCGGATGGCGCGCGATCCAGTTTTCGACCGACGCCAGATGGGGATAGGGAAAATCCGCGCGAAGGACGACCTGGGGGATGATCTCTTCGATGATCGCATCGTCCAGCGCCTTGGCGGCCGCCTCACCATAGGCTCTCACCAGTCCGCCGGCGCCCAGCTTGATGCCGCCGAAGTAACGCACGACCACCACCGCCGCATTGACGAGCGAGCGCCCCTCGAGCACCTGAAGCACGGGTCGGCCGGCCGTGCCGCCCGGTTCCCCATCGTCATCGAAGCGATGTTCGCCCGCAGTTCCCCGGGGGCCCTTCAGACGCCAGGCGGACACGTGGTGGGTGGCTTTTGAATGCTCGGACCGAATACGCCGAAGAAGCGCCTCTCCACCCGCGTGGTCGCCACAGCGCTCGGCGATCCCCAAAAAGCGGGATCGCCGGATGATCAGGTCGCAGCTTCCCGCCGAGCGGATCGTATGGAGCTGCTCCTCCGCCACCGTCGACTACCGGGTGAAGAGACGGATCGACCCGGTCGTGAACCAGTCCCGCTTCAGCAGGCGGTCACGAAAGGCGATCAGCTCGGGCAACGCTTCGATGGTCCCGACCTCGCCCCGGCCGGTCAGTTCATAGTGATGTTCCGGCGCGTAGCCCTCGACACCTCTCGCTTCGGGGTTGATGACCTCCTTCTCGATCGCGTCGAGAAGTTCGAGGCCCTTGGGCAGATCCATCATGATCTTCTGCACCCGTTTTCCGGCCGCGCGCTTGAAGACCTTGTACTCGTACTCGAACCCGGCGCCCCGCACCCGCCGGTCCGCGCGCAGCACGAGGCCGGTCTGTTTGCGCTGATTGCGCGTCGCTTCGGTGATGGTCTCGGCGAGCCTGTCCATCACCAACACGTGGGTATGGTTCTTCTCGAGGTGGAGCCTCTCCAGAACCTTGTGTCCGCGCGTTTCCGCCGCAACCCCGCACGCTTCGCAGAAGTAGATTCCACTCTTCCACCGGCGGCCTTCCTGGAGGCCAGCGAGGAACGCCCGAACGACGGGCAACGAGCCTTCGAACACCATCTCGCGGAAGCCTTGCATTGCGTATCCCTCCTACCTGAAGAAGACCAGATGCACCAGGACGAACAGCGGCACGAGGATGATCAGCGAGTAGCGGATCATGAAGCCGAAGAAGCTGGGCATCTTGACCCCGGTCTCTTCGGCGATCGAACGCACCATGAAGTTCGGCGCGTTACCGATGTAGGTGTTCGCGCCCATGAAGACCGCGCCGGCCGAGATTGCCTTGAGGTAGATCTCCTGCTCGGCGATCAGCGACTTGACCGCCTCCGCCTCAGGCAGCCCCGGGAAGAACTTCCCGAGGGCGGAGTTGAAGAAGGTCAGATAGGTCGGCGCGTTGTCTAAGAAACTCGACAGTCCACCGGTCACCCAGAAGTAGTGCGCGGGCGACTGCACCGCATCGAGGAGCCAACCAAGGGCCCCGTCGGACCCGGCTTTGAGAATCGCCAGCGCCGGGATGATCGTCATGAAGATGCCCGCGAAAAGGTAGGCCACCTCTTGAATCGGGAACCAGGTGAACTCGTTGTCTTTTCGCAGCTGCTTCTTGGTCGTGATCATGGACAGGATACCCATGAGGACGAGAATGCCGTCGCGGGCAAGATTCTGCAGGCCAACGTGCACGCCCAGCAGGTTGATCTCGCCCGGCCGCCAGGTTCCGCTCAGCAGCACGCCACCCAAGACACCCCCGAGGAAAAGGAAGTTGTGCGCGCCCTGCAGACGCAGCGGCTCATGCTTCGCGGGCGGAGGCAACGTGGCCTTCTCGCGCCGGTAGAGGACGGTGTCCCAGACGAAGAAGATCGCGAGGAGCATCACGACGATGAAGATCATGTGCTGGGCGATGTTGAACGTCCAGAAGAACGGCACGTGGTGCAGGAAGCCCAGGAACAGCGGCGGATCTCCGAGCGGGGTCAGCGAGCCACCGATGTTCGATACCAGGAAGATGAAGAAGATGACGATGTGCACCTTGTGCCGTCGGCTCTCATTGGCGCGCAGGATGGGGCGAATGAGGAGCATCGAGGCTCCGGTCGTCCCAATCCAGGAGGCGATCGCGGTTCCGATGATCAGGATGATCAGATTCACCTTGGGCGTTCCCGCCAGCGATCCCCGCAGAAGGATACCGCCGGAGGCGGTGAAGAGAGCCCATAACAAAATGATGAACGGTATGTAATCCACAAGATAGATGTGCAGGATCTCGTAGAGCGCATCGCCCCGGAAGGCGATCAGGAAGGGAATCGCGAAGAGGAGCGCCCAAAAGGCCGAGATCTTCGGGAAATGGTGATGCCACCAGTGCGGCGCAAGCAACGGCCCGAGGGCGATCGAAAGGAGAATCCCGATGAAAGGGATGATGGTCCACAGCGGCAGCTTCGCCCCCAGATTCGGATGCGCGCCGTGCCCGCCGTGGTCGTCATCCGCGTGGCCGTGGGCACCGGCGTCATGGTCGTGCCCGGCATGATCATCGTGATCATGCACCTCGGCATCATGGTCGTGCCCGGCATGATCGTCGTGATCATGCACCTCGGCATCGTGGTCGTGCCCGGCATGATCATCGTGATCATGCACCTCGGCATCGTGAGCATCATCCGCCGCCTCATGCAGGCTGTCGGCAACCTGCTCGACCGCCTCCTGCTCAGGGTGCGGATGATCCTGTGCCCCCACCGGCGTTGGCAGGGTCATGCCCCCCCACGCAAGCACCAGTGCGACCATTCCCCATCGCCACCCGTACCGAAACGAGCCGCTGCCCTCTGTCGCAACCACTCTCATCTGTGCGCCCTCCCCTCCGATGATCAGAAGCCCCGTGTGCCGCTCCCCGCTGCGGCAAAGCACTGAACGGGGAATACAAACGCGCATTGGGGGACCGCTGCAAGCAGAAAAGAGGCCCGAAGAGCCCCTACTCGTGACGTCCGACGACCCGCAGCTCTCCGGTTCTCAGCCCGCAGGCCCCGAAATTCCGGACGACCTCGGCATCGCACTGGAAAAAGTCGTCCAGGCGGGGGCGCCGGAGCCGGTCGGCGGCCTGTTCGCCGTCCAGAATCCCCTCGATCAGACCGGTCTCGTCCTCGAGCGTGAAGAAGAGCATCGGCTTTCCGCTCCGGCTCACGAAGCTCCGGGTCGCGGACACGATCCCGGACAGCGCGGCCCGCCGGCGGTCACCCTGGCGGACGGCCTCGACCGTCAGGCGCTCCCCTTCCGGCGGCAGCGCGGCGGGAAAGAGCCCGAGGGGATGAAGCATCAGGCTGACGCCCAAGAAACGTCGTTCGAGACCCGCTCGGTGACGCCGTGAGATCTCACGCCAGGCCGGGGGGCCCGTCGCCGAAGTGCGCTTCCCGTTCGCTTTCCCCTTCTGGAACCCCAAGCCCACCTGATTGGCCGGCGCGGACAACCGGGCCTCGCTTCGTCCCCGCCCGCCCCGGACGCGCAGCAAGCGTTGCGACTGCCAGACCAGCTCCCCGCGCGGCAGGCCGAAGGCCTCGTCGAAACATCCGGCCAGCAGCAGGGCCTCGAGTTCCAGGGCGTTCGGCCCTACGCGGGCCACGAAGTCGGTGAGATCCTGGAAGGGCGACGCCGCGCGAGCCTCCGGAATGCGTGCCAGTGTCTTGCGATGGAGATTCCGCACCCGGTTCAATCCGCAGCGCAGCAGGTTGCCCTTCCGCTCCCAGGTCCAGCCCCCGGCGCCCCGCTGGACGCACGGGGGTCGGGGGACGAGACCGTGGCGGCGAGCCTCGTCGACGTGAACCCGCGTGGGATACATCCCCTGGTGATGATTGAGAAGCGATGCGAAAAACGCACCCGGGTGGTGCGTCTTGAGGTACGCGCTCTGATAGGCCAGCACCCCGAAACCGGCGGCGTGGGCCTTGCAGAAGCTGTAGGAGGCGAAGCGCACCAGTTCGTCCCACACGATCTTCGCGGCCGTCGCACGGCCGAACCGGCCTGCCGCCGCCAGGAACCCCCGGCGCAGTTCCCGCAGCCGCGGCGAATCGGCCCGGGCGTTCGGGGCCACTCCCGCCTCCCCCGCCGGGGGGCGCGCTTCGCGCACGGCCTCACCGATCGCGCGCCTCAGCATGTCGGCCTCCCCATAGCTGAGGCCGCCGGTTTCCGCAGCCAGGCACATCACATCTTCTTCGAAGAGCGGGATGCCGTAGGTGCGCGACAAAACATGCTCCACCGATGGGTGCGGCGCTCGCGGCGCCTCCGCACGCCGGGTCCGCCGGATGTAGGCCTGCTTCATCCCGGATGACGCCGGGCCCGGACGAACCAGCGCCAGTGTCGCAATCGCGTCCTCCATGTTCGTGGCGCGCACCTGGCGCAGCAGTGTTCGCATCGCCGGCGATTCGAGCTGGAAGCAGCCCAGCGTCAGGCCGCCGGCCAGGAGGGTGGCGGTTTCGGGGTCTGCATGAGGAATACGATCGAGATCACACGACGCGCCGGCCTGCGCAAGCGTTGCGATCGTGTCGGCGTGCGTGGCCAGTGCGCGGTTGCCGAGCAGATCGATCTTGATCAGGCCGACCTTCTCCACGCCGTGCATGTCGAATTGCGTGATCACGATGCCGTTCGCCGACCGTTCGAGCGGGACCGTTCGCCTGAGGGCCATCTCGCCGAGCACGATCCCCCCCACGTGCACCCCGATGCCCCGCGGACGACCCACCAGATGTTCCGCCGCCCGCGCGACACGCCGGATCGCCCGGTCGCCGTCGCGCCTCAGACGGGCGAGGCCCTCCCGCGCGCGTCCGTCGTTCCTGCTTCCCATACTCATGAACGGAATCGCGCGACTCGCCTTGGTGAGGGTGTGATCGTCGATTCCCAATGCCCGCCCCGCATCGCGAAACGCCCCGCGCGGGCGATAGAACTGGTGCGTGCTGACCATCCCCCCGCGCTCATCTCCGAAGGCGCCCAGGGCATAGGCCAGAACTTCATCCCGCCGGTGCCAGGCGATGTCGATGTCCAGGTCGGGATAGTCGTGCCCTCGCAGCGGATGAAGAAAACGCTCGAAATACAGCCCATAATCAATTGGATTAACAGCGGTTATCTCAAGAAGATAGGCGACGAGTGATGAGACGCCACTCCCCCGTCCCACCGCCGGGATCCCCTGGCGATGCGCCCAGCGGGCGATCTGGGCCGTCGCCAGGAAGTAGTCGATGAAACCGAGTTGCTCGATCGTCGCCAGCTCCTGGTCGAGCCGTCTACGAGCGGCCGCGGACGCCTCCAGTCCTCGCGCCCGCAAGCCGGCTTCACAGTCGGCCCGGAGCCGCGTGCGTCCGTCGTCTCCGCCAACGCGCGGGAAGATGAACGTGCGCGGCTTGAGATCCGCACTACGCAGCCGGCAGCACTCCAGCATCATCGTCCCGCGCCGGAGTGCGTCCGGGCACAGCTGCCTCGACTCATCAAGCATCTCGCCGGTCGGGATCACGCCCCCGCCGGCTGGGCTGCGCGTCTCGGAGAGGAGCCCGCGCGCCCGGATGGCGGCCAGAAGGCGCAGCACACCTGCCTCCCGCCCGCCCGCGTGCGACGCCTCGGGCAGGGCTGCGACGGCCACTCCCAGGCGTCTGGCCTGCCGGTCCAAGCCGGGGACCCCCTGCCGCGGCAGGGGCCAGGGCGCGAGCAGCGCGAGTGTCGAACCGGCGTAGGCCCGGCGCAGAGCGCGGACCGCTTCGGGACAGCTGCAGAAGACCACCAGGCCGGCCGCATTTCGGCAGAGAAGCTCGAGTAGCTCTTCGGTGGGAAGCTCAGCGTCCGTCAGGCCCGCGCCGGAGAGTACGGCCTCCTCCTCCTCCTCTTCGCCTTCGGCGGCGGACGCCTCCTCGCTGTCTGACCGAAACGGCGGCGGATACCCGTCGCCGAGAAGCGTGAGGATCTCGGCCAGATTCCGGTACCCGCACAGGTCCTGGCAGAAGCACAGGAGCCGGCCGCCGGCCAAAGGCAATTCCGCCCCCAGGACGCCCGATAGCCCGCGCTCCTCGGCCTCCTCGAGAAACGTCAGGGCTCCGTAGAAGCTGGCCCAATCGGCCTGCGCCACCAGCTCGTACCCCGCCTCGGCCGCCCGCGCCACCCATTCACCCGGAGTTCCGACGCCGCGCAGCAGGGAATGGCCACTGCGAAAGAGCAGCGGCCACCCATGGCCTTGTTTGCGTCGCGCGGCCGGGCGCGCACGCCGGGCCTCCCCGGTGCGTTCGGTCATGCCGACTCCCCATCGAATCCGTGATGCTTGTGCTGTCAACTGCCGGCTAGCGCGTCAGACAAGGGGTCCGCAGCACAAAGCCGTAGTCGTCACTGGGTAGGCGTTCGAGCAGTTCCAGGGATGGGCCGCGCACCAGGGCCTGGAAACCGAAGCGGCGCCGAATGTCGTCGACCGCCGCATCGAGCCGTTCCTGCCCCGCCAGACGTTCGGGTTCCTGCAGTGCTCCCGCGGGAAACAGCTCGCCTTGATAGGCCCGGGCCGGATGCAGGCGCTGAAACTCAACGCCCAGCTTGCGAATTCCCATCCGCCGGGTGAAGAGCGGCGTGAGGAGCGAGCGGGCCACCTCGAAGGCGGATTCCGTTGTCAGGGCGCCTCCCCCGGCCGACGCGGCCCGGCCGTCGGCGGCCCCATCGGCCCAGCGCAGGTGGGTTTTGATGCGCCGCGGCACAACGCCGAGCTTGCGCGCCTGCCCGCTGGCCCGTTCGGTGAGGTAGTGCAGCATCCCGAGGGTGGTGTCGCGGCTCGTGAGCGGCTGGTCGAAGGAGGTTTCGCGCCTGATGGAGCGCGGAATCTCGCGCTGGTGGATGGGTCGCGTGTCGCACCCCCGCGCCCGGTCGGCCAGCACGAGTCCCAGCTCCCCGAAGAGGTCGCGCAGTTTGGCCCTGGGTAGATCGCGCAGATCCCCCACGCGGCCGAGGCCCATCTCCTGCAGAATGGCGGCTCGTTTGTATCCGATGCCGGGGAGGTGGCCGATGGGCTGCGCCGCAACGAAGTCGGCCTCCCCGCCCGGACGCAACCACACGAACCCCGCCGGTTTCGCCAGCCGCGTGACCATGCGGGCCACCATTCGGTTACTCGCCAGTCCGAGTGAGACGGTCAGGCCCGTGTCCTCGTGAATGCGGCGCCTCAGTTCGTCGGCCGCGCGGATGAGGTGGCCGTGGACCACCTCGGTCCCGGACAGATCGATGTAGGCGTCGTCCAGAAACGTCTCCACGTCGGGACCGTACTCGCCGGCCAGTTCGAAGATGCGCGTCGCGAAAGCCTGATAGGTCGGCGCGTGTCCGGCAATGATGACCAAACCGGGACAGCGCCGGCGCGCATCGCGCAGAGAGGTGCCCGCGCGGATGCCGTAGGGCCGCGCCTCGTACGACGCGCTGGCCACAACCCCCGTGCCGACCACCACCGGTTTGTCCCGAAGCGTGGGGTTGCGCAGTTGCTCGATCGAGGCGAAGAAGGCGTCGATGTCCAGATGGAGGATCGCGGGGTTCCGGCCCCAGGGTTGGCCGGCGCTCAAACGCCGGGGGGCTTCGGTTGCATTGCCGGGGGTGCCGGCCTTGGGCGCTTCGGGAGCTTTGGGAGCGCTGGGGGCGTTGGGGGCGTTGGCTGTGCGGGTGGCCGGAGCCGCTTTGGGCGTCCGGGCTACCCCTCGTACATCACCGAATCCACGCGCCATGCCAGATCTCCTGTGTCGAACCGAAGTTGATAGATGTCACCACTATCGGTGGTCACCGAGAAGTAACAGAGACAACGTTTGCCCTCCCGGTCTTTCCACCGGCTGTTGACCCGCACGACCCTCAGATGCGCAGGTCCGCGTTTGAACCGCAGCGGCGTGATCTCGCCGCCAAGGAAATCCGCGCGCACTTTGACCGGCTCGTTGAGTTTCTCCCAATGCACCGCCTGTATCGCTCCTTTGCCGGTCGCATCGGTGGCTCGTCCGCGAGCGAACACTGCCAGCGGATTAACAGTCCGCTACCCACGTTGTGCCCCGGGGCACACATACACATCTACAACCGCCGCGTCAGCCCAATGACCTTCCCCGCGAGCCGGAAGTGCGGATCGTCGCGGGACACCCGAATCGGCTCGTAGTCCGGATTGGCGGGACGAAGCTCCACGTGCTTCGCGCGCGGGAAGAACCGTTTGACCGTGGCCTCCTGATCCTCGCCCACATAGGCCACCACCAGATCTCCGGCCGTCACCGGACGATCAGGATCCACGACCACGTAATCGCCGGCGACAATCCCCTCCCCGCTCATGCTCTCCCCCACGACCCGCACCGCAAACCGGCCCGGAGCCAGTCCCATGAACGCACCATCGAGCCGACCTTCGACCTGTTCGATGGCCGTCAGCGGCACACCCGCCGCCACCCGTCCCACGATCGGAATCCCCCGGTCGCGGCGAACCTCGCTGCGCAGCATCCAGTGCCGCCCCCGGCGCTGCAGATAACCCTTCCCCTCCAACGCCTCGAGGTGCTGGTAAACCGTGGCCGGCGATGAGAGTCGCAAAGCCTTGGCAATCTCCCGGATCGAGGGAAACCGCCCCTGCTCCTCGCTACAGCGTTGAATGACATCCAAGACTGCCTGCTGGCGATCGGTCAGGGGGTCCATGGGGCCTCCAGGTTGGCGGTGTTGATTCTGGATCCAAAGGCAGGATACCAAACAAATGTTCGGTATGCCAACAAAAAACAAGGGCGGCACGTAAGCCACCCCCATTTTCATCACCGCAGACGCTCTCAGCCCTCCGCGGGGAGAATGCTAGAAACGCACCAGCTTGGCTTCATCCTCTTCGTCGAAGGGGATGACCTCCTCCGGATTCGCGGCATCCGTGCTGCAATTGGCATCCGGCGCACTGTTTTGCACCACCGTCAGTTTCGGTTTGCCCACCGCGCGCGGCGGGGCTTCCGGCGCTTCCACAGCGCGCACCGGCGGAGTCGCACGCCTCATGGGCAACGGCGCAGACCTGCTCATATCGGCCGTTCCGAGGAGACTCTCACCCACCAGGTCGCCGACCTTGCGGATCACGCCCTTGAGCCGGGTTGCCTGGTTGTTCATCTCCTGGGCGGCCGAGGCACACTCTTCGGCACTGGCGGCATTCTGTTGGGTGGCCGAGTCCATCTGGGCCACACCCGAGTTGATCTGCTCGATTCCCTGGGCCTGCTCCGCCGAGGTCGAGGCGATCTCGGAAATCAGCGTCTGCACCTGGGAGGCGCTCTTGGTGATCGCCTCGAGCGCCTCGCTGGTCTCGCCAGCCACACCCACGCCACGTTCGGCACTGTTCACCGACCCCTCGATCATGGAGGAGGTATTACGCGCCGCCTCACCGGCTCGCTGCGCCAGGTTCCGCACCTCTTCGGCCACCACGGCAAAGCCCTTGCCGGCGTCACCGGCCCGCGCCGCCTCCACGGCCGCGTTCAGCGCCAGGAGGTTCGTCTGGAAGGCGATTTCGTCGATCGTCTTCACGATCTTCGCGGTCTGATCCGAAGACTGTTTGATCTCCGAGATCGCACCGCTCAATCGGCCCATCGACTCCTGACCACGGCCGACGAGTTCGGCCGCCTCTTCCATGAGCTGCCGGGCTTGCTGAGCGCTGTCGGCGTTGCCCCGCGTGCTCGAGGCGATCTCCTCGAGTGAGCTGGAGGTTTCTTCCACCGCGGCCGCTTGTTCACTGGAGCCTTCCGCCAGCCTGTGGCTCGCCCCCGAAACCAGATCCGCCGCGCCCGCCACCCGGACGGCATCCTCACCGAGTTCCCGGGCCAGCCTGCCCAGGGTTCGGTTGATGCCACCCGCGACGACGATGCTGAGCAGGACCCCCATGGCCGGCCCGCCGACGAGAGCGACCCAGCTGATCGTCTTCATGAGCGAGGCCTGATTGCTCCCCGCGGCGTGGAGCCCAATGCCGCCAAACAGCAGCAACATGCCCGCCATGGTCGCAAACGAGAACATGAGCCTCTTCACAATCGTCCACTGGGCGTTCATCTACACACTCCTCACTTGCCCTTGGAATCCGATCTAGACGCAGGCAGAACGTCTAGAACTGACCACTGAATTCCTCAGCGTCGTTGCCCAGGACCTTACTGATATCGAGCAGGATGATGACCTTGCCGTCCGACTTCCCCATTCCGAGAATGACGTTCGTGCTGACCTCCTGTCCCAGGTCGGGCGCGTCTTCGATGTTCTCCTCGGAGATGTCGAGCACTTCGTAGACCTTGTCGACCACGGTGCCCATCTCGATCCCGTTGACGCTCACCACGATGATGCAGGTCTCTTCGGTCTGCTCCGCCGGCATCATCCCGAACTTCAGTCTGAGATCCACGACCGGGATGACCTTGCCGCGCAGATTGACCACCCCGCGCACACAGTCGGGTGTGCCCGGAACGTTGGTGATGGCCATCATGCCGATGATCTCGCGAACCTTCAGGATCTCCAGGCCGTAGACTTCGTCCGCCAGCAGGAACGTGAGAAACTTCCCCGCCCGAGCCGTGTGAACGGTCTCCTGGGTCGCGATGGCTGCTTGATCTGTCATATCACCTTCTCCTTTCTCCAGGTCTCACGTGGGATCCTGGAGATTCACCCGATTCCATGTCGTGATACGCGGGCACACACCGCGTCGCGGCTCCCTTGCACCCTGCGGGGTCACCCGGTTAGAGATCGGCCCCTCTTTTCCGGACCCTTAGACCCGCTTCTTTCGTCAAGCGGCGGTCGAAACTGGAAATAGGCACCTGGAGAGGGAGTTAGAGAGGGGGTCTGCGGGAGGTCGCAGGCTACTGAAGCGCTTCGTGGGCATGGTAGGAGCTTCGCACCAGAGGTCCGGACTCCACATGATCGAAGCCGAGTTTACGGGCATGGTCGGCCCACCGATCGAACTCGGCCGGCGCCCAGTAGCGCTTTACCGTGAGTGAGTCCCGATTGGGCTGCAGGTACTGACCGATCGTCACGTGGCGGCAGCCGGCCGCAAGCAGGTCACCGAGGAGTTGTTTGATCTCGGCGGACGATTCACCGAGGCCCACCATGAACCCGGACTTCGCACGCAGACCGGCCTCGGCGCCGAGACGCAGCACCTCCAGCGAGCGGCGATAGTCGGCCGTCGGGCGCGCCAGCGGGTAGAGCCGAGGGATGGTCTCGACATTGTGGCCCCAGACGTCGGGCCGTTGCTCGAGCACCTGCCCGAGCGCTTCGCCCGAGCCCTGGAAGTCGGGGATCAGGACTTCGACGGTCGCGCTGGGCAGGGCGCGCCGGATTTGGACCACCGTCTCCGCGAACTGCCCCGCGCCTCCATCGATCAGGTCGTCGCGGGTGACCGAGGTGACGACGACATGTTTCAGGTTCATCGTCGCCGCCGCGTCGGCCAGTCGCCGGGGCTCATCGGAATCGACCGGGCCGGTACCGCTTTTCTCCACCGAGCAGAACCGGCAGCGCCGAGTGCAGCTCTTCCCGAGGATCATGAAGGTGGCAGTCCCGGCATCCCAACACTCCTGCCGGTTTGGACAGCGGGCCCCCTCACACACGGTGTAGAGATTGCCCGCACTGAGCGCCTCGCGCACGGAGCGGAACGTCTTGCCTTTCGGCAATTCCATCTTCAGCCAGGATGGTCTCCGGGCACCGCGCCGGCCGTGTCGCTCGATCTCCTGCAGCCAGTCCTCGGCCGCGGACGTGCCGGAATGAGGCTGTAGATCGACCCGCCGAAAGGCCACTTCAAACAGACGGCCAAACGCCTCGGCGAGCCGGTCGGCGACCTCGGCTACCGCGGGATCCTCTCTGAGCACCTCACCCATGGTGGTCACCCACGCGTCGGTCAAGCCGCAGGGCACGATGCCGCCGAAGCCATCCAGACAACCGGCCACGTTGAGGGCGATGCCGTGCATGCTCACGCCCTGCGCAACGCGGATGCCGGCGGCCGCGATTTTCGCCTCATTCCGCGCGTCCCCCGTCCAGACGCCGATCAGGCCCTCGCGCCGGTAGGCTTCGATCCCAAAGCCGCCAAGTGTATCGATGACGGCCTGCTCAAGCCGATGCACGAACGGTTTGACGCCGGCATGGTGGGCCCTCAGATCCGCGATGAAATAGGCGGTCAGCTGACCCGGGCCGTGATAGGTGACCTCTCCCCCGCGGTCGATGGCAATCGTCGGAATGGCCTCGGGGCGCCCCTGCCCGCCCACGCGGCTGTCACGGACGAATCCGGGGTCTGCGTGGCGGCCCAGGGTGTAGACCGGCTCGTGTTCGAGAAGAAGGAGACAGTCGGGCAACTGCAGCCGCCGGCGGCGTTCCCACAGCGCGCGCTGAAGCTCCCAGGCCGGCTCATAGAGCAGCGGATCAGGAAACCGCAGCAGCAGCCCGTCCCAGCGGGAGGATTTCTGTGATGTTGTGTCGTTCATGCTCTCGGTCCGCTCAGCCGTGGATCCCCAGTCCGAACGCCGCACCGAATGCCTCCGGTATGGCCTCGCTCAGGGTCGGATGCGTGTGAATCGTGTGCAGGACCTTTTGCGCATCGATGCCGTGGGTCCCCGCCAGGGTGAGCTCGGCGATCAGCTCCGAGGCCAGCGGCCCGACGGCGTGCGCTCCCAAGAGAGCGTCGCCCTCCTCGGCCACGAGCACCTTGACGAATCCGGCCACCTCACCGTCGGCCACGGCCTTTCCGAGCGCACTGAAGGGGAACCGCCCGGTCCGGAAAGCGACTCCCTCCTTCGACAGATCCCTTTCGCGCGCTCCCACCGAGGCCACCTGCGGATGAGTAAACACCGCTCCCGGGATCCAGTTGCGCACGACCGGCTCCGGACCGAGGCCGAGGAGGTGCTCGGCGGCACACCCCCCTTCAGCGGCCGCCAGGTGCGCGAGAAGAGGCGGTCCGGTCAGATCGCCGATCGCATAGATCCCGTCCACGCCGGTCCGCTGCATCTCATCGACCGGCAAGAAGCCGCGCTCCGGCGCGAGACCGACCTGCTCGAGGCCCAACCCCTCGACCGCACCACCGACGCCCACAGCCACCAACGCACAGTCCGCTGCGATTCCTTCGCCGGGCGAGTTTGGGGTAGCGGACCCCAAGTCCGCTGGCACGATCCGCCCGCTGATCCCGTCATCCGTCACCGTGGGTTCGATGAACTGCACGCCGGTGTGAATCCGAACGCCTCGCTTGCTCAACGCATCCCGGAGCACCTGCGCCACATCCTCATCCTCGGTCGGGAGGATCTGGGGCAAGAGCTCGGCCACGGTCACCTTCACGCCAAACGTGGAGAACAGGTCCGCGAACTCGAGACCGATCGCACCCGCCCCGATCACCAGGAGGCTCTTTGGCAGATCCGTCAGGGTCAACGCATCCCGGCTGCTCAGGATGCGCTGGCCATCGAAGGGCAGCCCAGGAAGCGCGCGCGTCACCCCCCCCGTGGCCAGAATCACATTGGTGGATTCGAATGAGCGGGCGCCCTCTTCCCCTTCCAGTACGATCTCGATGCCGTTGCCACCCGCACCCGACAGCCGACCCTTGCCGCGCAGGACGTCGACGCCCGTCTCCTTCATCAAGATGTCGAGCCCCTTGACCAGGCGCGTGACCACCTGGCGGGACCTGCGCACGACGGCGGGATAGTCGAATCCCGCGCCTTCGACCTTCAGCCCGTGGCGCTTGAGCCCCTTGAGGTCCCGCCACAGCCCGGCGCTGTGAAGAAGCGCTTTGGTGGGGATACACCCCCAGTTCAAGCAGACGCCTCCCAGTCCGCTGGACTCCACCAGCGCGGTCTTGAGGCCACCCTTCGCGGCCCGCACCGCGGCGGTGTAGCCCCCCGGTCCGGCGCCGATGACCATGAGATCGTATCGTCCGTCTGAGCTGCTCATCCTTGCCTCGTCTCCCCTGATTCTATGTCCGGCGACCTTTCGCACCCTGCTGTCGACAGGGCTGCGTACCGACCAATTGGCGCCCGCGCTTCCCGCCCACGCCCAGAATCTCTCGTGCCCGCGACACGAGCAGGCGCTGGATGGCCTCGGCGGTCTTCTTCTTGCCCCTCAGGTCAATCCGCCCGCCCGCCATGGTGCTGTGGCCGCCGGTCCGGCCAAGCTCGCCAACGATCTGACCGAGAAGACGGGCGGCGTGGGCCCGTTCGGTCGAGGTACGAATCGAAAGGTAGAGCTGCCGCCGATGGACGCCTCCCACCAAAGCCCATTCGACCTCGTCCACCCTCAGGAGCAGATCGGCGAGTTCCGCCGGCACGTCTGGGTAGGGCATCTTCTCGAGCATCGTCACGCTCACATTCCCGTAGAGCTTCGTTCGCTGGAAGGCGCCGTCTAAGAGCCCCAGATAGCGGCGTGAGATTGGCGCATTCTCGATGCGGGAGATGATCTGGTTGTCGACCCGCTCAAACAGCGCTTTGAACGCCTTGAAGTCAGGCCCCCCGCTCTCGCGCCCCAGATTCTGCGTCTCCGATCGAATCGCATAGAAGAGGCCGGTCGCGTAGCGGGGCTGCACCGGAAGTCCGGCCTGCTTCAGATAGCCCCACAGGATGGTGGCGGTTGCGCCATGGTCGGGGCGGATGTCACAGAAAAAGACATTCCGGCTCGACTTGCGGAGAGGATGATGATCGATGACGATGCGGGGCACGAGGCCATCGGGAAGGGCGTCGTTTCCCGATCGGGGTTGCGTGTCGATCAGGGCAATCGCGTCGAAGCTCGACGGGTCGAGGTCCGCAAGTGGCACCAGCGGGATCCTCAAGAGGTCCACCATCGCCCGATTCTCGGCCCGGCCCACCATGCCGTCGTACCCCAGGATCACCTCGACGTCCAAGAGATTGCGGAGAATATGGCGCAGCACCCACCCACTGGCCAGGGCGTCCGGGTCGGGATGATCGTGACCGAGAATGAGCAGGCGGCGAACATCCGCCAGGCTCGCCAAGAGCCGGGACAGGTTTCGCTCGGTGCGCTTCATGGGTTTTCCTCCCTCAGAGAGCCTACTTCGAATCGAACCGCAAACGCTACCACACCCGGTTACGGACCAACAACCGGCCGCGCCGGCGAGATCCGCTTTGACACTGCCGCCACAGCGGCTCTACGATCTAGCGAACATGGTAAACGCGTCGGCGGGAACCTCAACATCCGATCGCGACGAGGGCGCATTTCACATGGGACGCACACTTCGTGCAGCATTGGCCCAGCTCAACACGACGGTTGGGGATCTGGGCGGAAACCGGGAGCTCATCCAGGGCGCCTACGCGCAAGCCTGTGACGGCGGCGCCCAGCTGGTCGTCTTTCCGGAACTGACCCTGACCGGCTATCCGCCCGAAGATCTCCTCCTGAAAGCGTCGTTCCTGGAGGATACGGAGTCCGAATTGAAGCGCCTGGCCGGGACCTTGGGCCGCGCCCTGGCGATCGTCGGCTACGCCGCTCCGGGGCCGCGGGGCCCGCGCAACGCAGCGGCTCTCGTCGCCCGCGGACGGGTGCTCCACACCTACGCCAAATGTACGCTCCCGAACTACGGCGTCTTTGATGAGAAACGCTACTTCGACGCCGGGGTGGACTGCCCTGTCTACGCTTGGGGTCCGTGGCGCCTTGCGGTCAACATCTGCGAGGACATCTGGGGCAATGCGGACGTCGCGCTCGTCCAGGCACGCGCGGGCGCGAATCTGATGGTGAATCTCTCCGCCTCACCCTACCACATGGGCAAGGGACACGATCGCGAAGAGCTCTTCCGCGCCCAGGCAACGCGGCTGGGAATCCCGATTCTGTACAGCAATCTCGTCGGTGGGCAGGATGAGCTGGTGTTCGACGGCCAGAGCCTGGCCGCCGCACCGGACGGTTCCCTGCTCGCGCGCGCACCTCAGTTCGAGCCCCACATCGCTATGCTCGACCTGGCGGAACCGACAACGTCATCGGGCCTGGATCCAACATCCGACACCCCGGCGGACAGCCGCCTCCGTCCTCAGCATCACGAACTGCAGGCGGATGTCGTGACCTGTCTGGAAAGCCCCGATCGGCCGTCCGATCGCGGCGGTTCCGCAGCACAGCCCAGTCCGCAGCGCTCCACCGACTCCGGGACCCCCAAGCCTCTTCTGCCCACGGTTCAGCGCACCAGCCTGGGCGAGGTCAGCCCCGCGATGCAGCCCGACCAGGAGGCCTACTCGGCCCTCATCCTCGGCCTGCGCGACTATGTCGGGAAGAACGGCTTTCGGGGGGTCGTCATCGGGGTGAGCGGAGGAATCGACTCGGCCCTTACCGCGGCCATCGCCGCAGACGCTCTCGGGCCGGATGCCGTCGTCGGCGTCTCGATGCCCTCGGCCTACTCCTCCCCCGAGACCCAGACCGACGCGCGCGATCTCGCCGAGAATCTCGGCCTGCAGTTTCACGAGATCCCGATCGGCGGGCTCTTCGACGGTACGCTGGCCGCCCTCGAGCCCCTTCTGGCCGGCCGGGAGCCCGACGTGACCGAGGAGAACATCCAGGCCCGCCTGCGCGGGCTGCTGCTCATGGCGTTTTCCAACAAACTCGGCAATCTCGTCCTGGCCACGGGGAACAAGAGTGAGGTCGCCGTGGGGTACTGCACACTCTACGGGGACATGGTGGGTGGCTACTCGGTCCTCAAAGACGTCTTCAAGACCCACGTCTACCGGTTGGCCGAGTGGCGCAACGCCCTCGATCCGAAGCCTCCGATCCCCATCCCCACGATCGAACGCCCCCCCAGCGCCGAACTGCGCCCCGACCAGAAGGACACCGACTCCCTTCCCCCCTACGAGATTCTGGACCCGATCGTCAAAGCCCTCGTAGAGGATGAGAAGAGCCCGCGGGAGGTGGTGACCGCCGGATTCGATCGGCCCACCGTCGATCGCGTGTTTCGCATGATCCAGGGGAATGAATACAAACGCCGTCAGGCCGCGCCGGGCATCAAGATCACCCCGCGCGCCTTCGGGCGTGATCGGCGCTATCCCCTGACGAATCGATACCGTCCATCCGAGATCTGAGGCGAGACCCCTACCCGGAGGACTGATGAAGCCGCGCTTCGCCCACCGGTGGGACCTCGCTCCCTCGGAAGCGGTCGCCCTCCAGCGGACCCTCGCCGGTCGGGTCAAGCTCCGCGGCACGCTCCCCACCTCATCCCTGCTCGTGGCCGGTCTCGACATTTCCGGCTCGGGCCGCTGGTCACGCCGCAATGAAGAGCTGACCGCCGGCGTGATCCTGCTGCGGCTCCCCGGCGGCGACATCGTCGAGTCCGCGTTCCTCCAGCGCCCGTCGCCCTTTCCCTACGTGCCGGGTTTGCTCAGTTTTCGCGAGGCCCCCGTCTACGTCGAATTGCTCGCGCGACTGCGCACCGCACCCGATCTCCTGATTTGCGACGGACAGGGCATCGCCCATCCCCGGCGCTTCGGCCTCGCGTCCCACCTGGGCGTTCTCTTCGACCTGCCCGCGATCGGCGTGGCCAAGTCCCGTCTCTGCGGTGCCCACCGCGAGCCCGGGCAACGTCGCGGGTGCTCCACGCTTCTGAAAGATGACGGCGCAATCATCGGCCGCGTGCTCCGCACGAAAGACGGGGTGCGCCCCCTGTTCGTTTCGCCCGGGCATAGAATCGGAGTCGAGGACGCTGCGCGCATCGTGCTCGCTCTCGCGCCACGCTATCGCCTTCCGGAACCCACGCGTCTCGCAGACCGTTGGGTGGGCGCACTGCGTCGTGCGGGGGGCGTTGCGGTTGCCCCGCCTCGTCCTGCTGGTTTCTCTAGCAGGATCGGTGCAAGGCGATAGGTCAGGGTGACGGCGGGGTGACAACAGGGGGCAGGAGTCCAGCGGACTCGACAGATCCCCTATCCGCTGACATCTTGCCTCATCACACTCCACCACCCGCGTACGGCCTCTCGATTGCTACACCTCCACTCCGTACGCCCCGAGTCCACGGGCCGAGGAAATGACGATCAGCCACTTGGGACCCACACGTCCCGGGAGTTCCACATGTGTGATGACCTGTCTGCTCACGAACGCCCAAACACCGATCCGCTGCGCGCGTTTCGTTCGGGCCTGACGGCCAAGGAAGCGGATGCCTCGCTGCGGCACTCGATCGATGCGCTGCGAAATGCCGAGGGGCGCAGCCTCATCTGGTTCACGGAGATTGCCCGCCGCAGGCACTTTCGCAAACTCGGATACTCGACAATTCAGCAGTACGCCCTCGAGTCACTTGGGCTCTCGCGGAACCTGACCTACCACTTCATCCATCTGGCAACCGCCTTCGAGCAACTCCCACGGCTTCGGCATGCCGTGGCCAAGGGGGAAATCGGGTGGACGAAGGCCCGGGCTGTGGTCAAGGTCGCCAGCGCAAAGACGGAGCGGACCTGGATAGAGAAGGCGAAGCGATCCAGCAGGCGGGAGCTGGAAGGGGAGATTGCAGCCGCGAAGACACGGGCCGCGGCCGCGAAGAAGCGGGCCGATGTTCAGCAGCCGGACCTCGCACCCACCCCGAAGGATGAGGCTGCACAGACCCGTCCCCGTGAGAACGAGGAGTCTGCACCGCCTTCGACGGGCAGTGCCCCGCACGAGGAGACGGGAACACGAGTGAACCCGGCGCCCGATGCACTCGCCTCCCCCATTCCGGCTGTCCCTACGACGATCCGCTTTCGTCTTTCGCCGATCCAGCGCGCCCTCTACGAGGCCCTTCTCGAACGCCTGTACAAATCCGGGGCGATCGCAAGGGATGCCACACGAGAGGACATGCTGCTGAGCGCGATGGATTCCCTGGCGACCGTAAGGCTTGCCGCGGACGGCGCCGCCGCATCAGGCCGTCACGGTCATTCCTTGCCCCGGGGCAACGCCTCGCCCCCTTACACAATCGTGATTTACGAGTGCGAATCCTGTCAAACTGCATGGGTCGAAACAAGCCGTGGCCGCGCCAGGGTGAGCCGGGCGCAGCAGGGCGCGGCACACTGCGATGCGATCATCGACAAAGAGGGCCAACGAAGGCGAAGCGTGGTTCCCCCGGCTGTCCGCAGGGAGATTCTCCGGAGAGACCGGAGGCGTTGCCAGGCGCCTGGGTGCGGTCGGACAGGTTTCCTGGAGATTCACCACCTCAGACCGAAAGCAAAGGGCGGGACAAACCACCCCGAGAACCTCGTCACCCTCTGCTCGAGCTGCCACCAGCTCTGGCACAAAAATGGCTGGGGACCAGACGTACTGGATCGACGCGCCCGATCACGACGCCATCCCGACGGAACCTCCTAGATCGGGGCTCCATCTGCCAGTAGCTCGAGATAGCACCCAATCGTCGCCTCGGCCATCGTCTCGGCGGTGAGGTGCTTGTGGTGAAAGGTCCGCGCGCCGGCCATTCGCCGAGCGCGCTCATCCGGATCGCATAGCGCGCGATCGATGGCATCGGCCAAGGACGCCGGTGCTCCGGGGTCCGCCAAGAAACCGGTTTCTTCTTCGCGAACCAGCTCCGGTATTCCCCCTGCTCTTGTGGCCACCACGGGAACACCGGCTGCGAAGGCGTCGATGATGGAGCTGCCAAGCCCCTCGCTCAGACTTGGATGCACAAACAGGTCGATTGCGCCGAAGAGACCACCCAGATCGGTCACCTCTCCCAGGAAGTGCACCCGGTGATCGAGCCCTCGTTCTCGCGCATCATCCTCGAGTTTTTCCCGTAGCGGTCCATCGCCGGCCACCAGGAGGTAGAGGTCGCGCCGGTCGGCGTTCAGCTGATCAAGCGCAGCCAGCAGGTCGGCGTGACCCTTATGCACAATGAGCCCGCTCACCGTGCCCAGCACGGTGGCCCCGGGCTGGATACCCAGGGATTGGCGAAGCGCAGCGCCGGCATCTTCATCGGCTTCGATTCCGGGCGTGCCGCTGTGGACCACGCGAATCCGGTCGGGTTCGACGCCCCCCTCCCTCACGATCTCGGCGATCCGCCCACTGACACAGATCACGCGAGCGGCCTGGCGCGCTTTCCAGCGCGACGCCCACCCCCGCCCCAGGGGAACGTCGACCCGGCGATGAAACACCACGGGGATCCTCAGTCTCGCCCAGCGGCGGGCCAGGGCCAGCAGAGACATCGCGTGTGCGTCGTGGGCGGCGGCGAGATCAGGCTTCACCCTCCGTAGCAGGCCCGCCAGACGAGCAACAGCCGGAAGGTCGAGTTCCCCATGCATGCGGATTGGGGTACACCGGAGTCCGCTGGAACGCTGCTCGAGCTCGGATCCCGGCTGCACGACCAGGTGGGTCTCGTGACCCTTCGCCACGAGATGCCGGCACAGGAAGTGGCACTGCCGCTGTCCCCCGCGCCAAATCCGGCCGCTATCGGCGTGAAATGTCCGCAAGACCACTCCCAAGTTAGAATCGCGAGCCCGCACTTCGCCGCTCTGCCTGCAAAGACTGCCTGCGGGCCGAATACTGGGCCGCATCGCGCGTCGGCATCATAGCCCGCGCAGCGGGGCCCTCCAAGCACGGAGGACGCCCCCCCCGAGCGGGCTCACCGATCCGCTCTCGCGTCTGGCAGAAGCTGACGCGAGCGGGCCCGCGGTGCTATGCTCCCCTGGCTTCGCACGGATGCGTCTCGGGAACGCCCCCCGCGGGGAACGGGACGGTGCACAAACCCCTAGGATCGGCCAGGGAGTGACATGAGCCACTTGGACTCGAAAGAACGGCAGCCCGCCGATCTGCAGTCTCTGCGGGAGAAGATACCCGCGGGGGCGCAGAAGATCCTGTCGCGACTCCAGAGCGGGGACGGCGAGGCCTTCTTGGTGGGTGGGTGCCTTCGGGATCTGCTCCTCGGGCGCGAAGTCCAGGACTGGGATATCGCCACCGGCCGCGTGCCCGACGAGGTCAAGGCCCTCTTCCCGCGCGTGCGCGAGGTCGGTGCGGCGTTCGGCACCCTGCTGGTTCCGGCGGCAGGAAGCATCTACGAAGTCACCACCTTTCGCACCGAGGCCGGATACTCGGACGGGCGCCATCCCGATCAGGTCAGCTACAGCACGAACCTCGCCGATGATCTCAAGCGGCGCGACTTCACCGTCAATGCGATGGCCTGGGATCCTCGCGAGGAGAGCATCAAGGATCCCTACAACGGGCTCTGCGATCTGGAAGGACGCCGCATCCGTGCCGTTGGCGATCCTCATGAGCGGTTCGCCGAAGACGCGCTGCGGCTCATGCGCGCGGTGCGGTTCGCGACCCAGCTCGACTTCAAGATCGAGCGCAAGACGATGGCCGCGATTCAGGCCCAGGCCCCCGGCCTCGAGAGAATCTCCGCCGAGAGGATTCGTGACGAACTGAACAAGATCCTGTTGGCCGACAAACCGTCGAAGGGGTTTCGTCTCCTGCACCATGCCGGCCTTCTCCCGGTCGTGTTGCCGGAGCTCGATGCCTGCCGGGGCGTTCAGCAGAACCGCTTCCACGCGCACGACGTGTTCACCCACAGCTTGATGGCCACCGACGCCGCGCCGGGCGGGAACCTCGTCGTCAGACTGGCCGCACTCCTGCATGACATCGCCAAGCCGGACACCCGCGAGGAGCGCGATGGCGACTACACCTTCTACGCCCATCAGGTCATCGGGGCCCGCAAGGCGGATCGGATCCTCAGGCGCCTGCGCTACTCCAACGAGGACCGCGAGCGGGTCATTCACCTGATCCACCACCACATGTTCTACTACCAGCCGGAGTGGACCGATAGCGCCGTGCGGAGGTTTGCACGCAATGTGGGCTTAGACGAGATTCCCGACCTCATCGCGCTTCGCCTGGCCGACATGGGCGGGAACGCCAAGAAGTCGGGAGACACGCGGCCCCTGCGTGAACTCCTTCACCGCGTCGACGACGTGATCGCAAAGGACACGGCTCTATCCGTGAAGGATCTGGCGATTGGCGGGAGTGACCTCATGGAGCTCGGTGTGCCCCACGGGCCGGCGATCGGGCGTATTCTCCGCGCTCTGCTGGAGCTGGTTCTGGACGATCCTGATCTCAACGAGCCCGAGAAACTCGGGGCGAAAGCGAAAGAGATGATCGACGAGGGCTCACTCCTCTAGGGAGCCTGCGGCGGCAGGGATCCTCCGTGTCCGCGTGGCGCCCGGCCCAACAGCTGGCCCAGATTCTTGCGCAAGCGTCGCGTGACCTCCGGCGGCAGCGGTATGATGTCGCGCGGCGCGCCGGGCTCCTCATCCTCATCCCCCGCCTGACCCGCGCGCCCCTTGCCCACCCTGGCATGGGCCGGCGGCTCGCTCTTCGGAATGTAGGGCTCCTTCTCGAGCATGTGGTGCAGCAGGACGAGCGCGGCTTCCT
Organism: uncultured bacterium; assembly: GCA_964612295.1. Lineage (GTDB taxonomy): Bacteria > Eisenbacteria > RBG-16-71-46 > CAIMUX01 > WJJG01 > CAYQJL01. The sequence continues at coordinate 22,345 of CAZTDY010000039.1, forward strand.
TGTCCGGAATCCGCCCGCGGCCGCTGATCTCCGGATCGTCTCCCGCCTGGGGCACGATCGGCGCCCCAACGCATGAGGGACACCCGGCCTCGCAGGGACAGCTGGTGATGAGATCGCAAGCCCCCTGCATCAGCGTCTCGACCATGCCGAAGGACTTCTGCGCGAACCCGAGGCCGCCCGGATACTTGTCATAGATGAAGATCGAAGCTGCTCCCGTTGACCGAGAGTCCTGCGCCGTGCCGATGTCCATGACGTCACACATCGCGTGAAGCGTGATGACATCGGCGAGCACGTTGGCGATGCCCCACATGCCCTCGGCCGGCACCCGACCGTGCGAGAGAACCAGTTTGATGGCGTCGGGAGGCGGGGTGATCCAGCACCCTTCCGTTTCCAGGGTCTGGACGGGCAGATCCACCGGGCCGAACCCGACCGACTCGCGGGTGCCGAAGCGGATCTTCTTGAACAAATAGACCTTTTCGCTCACGGCCAGCGGACCGAAGCCGACCTCCGATAGCCGCCAGGACTGTTCCTGCTCTGTACCCATGATCCGGATGCGGCTGTCGATGATCGATTGCGTATAGTAGTCCAGCTTGACCCGATGGACGTAAGCCACGCGCTCCCCCAGATCGAGGTGCTCGACCATGTAGGTTTCGGCCTCATGCATGTAGATCGCCTGCGGATGAAGCTGCGTGAATGCGCTCGATTCGTCGAGCGTCCCGATGACGCGATACCCCTTCTCGAGCGCCGAGCGCAGGCCGGCCCCCTGCTCGCGGCGGTCCCGGAAGCGCCTGACCGTTTCGGTCGACTGCCTGACGATTTCGCTGGGCGGCAGATCGACCCGCCCTCCCATCGCATCGGGCGAGTTGGCCCGAAAGCCCGGCGCACCGGTATCGACGATGACGTACACGCTGTCGCTCGCGTTGCGCAGCCCGATGTCTCCGGCCGGGTAGCCGCTGGAGCTGTAGTACCAACGGCCCTTGATCTCGCGGACTTCACCGTGGTCAGCCAGAATTTGCAGGATCGCCGGGGAGAACTCCCCGAACATCGACTCGTCGCGCCGGTTTACAGGCAGCTCATAGGCCGCGGCGCGCAGATGCCCCAACAGAATGTGCGGATTGTCCGCATCGATGACCGCGTGCTCCGGCGTCCGGCTGAAGAAGTACTCCGGGTGGCGCATGAGGTATTGGTCGATGGGCGTGTTGTGCGCAACGAGGACGGCCAACGACTCGTCCTCCGTGCGCCCCGCGCGTCCGGCCTGCTGCCAGGTACTGGCGATGGTCCCCGGGTAGCCGACCATCAGCGACAGGTCCAGAGAGCCGACATCGATCCCCAGTTCGAGGGCGTTGGTTGAGATCACTCCCAGAAGATCGCCGGCGAAGAGAGCCCCTTCGATCTCCCGCCGCTCTTCCGGAAGATATCCTCCCCGATAGGCTCGGACCCGGCTGGCAATACCGCCTCCGTCATGGCTGAGTTCTTCCTGGCAGTAGCGAAGAAGCACCTCGGCAACCTGCCGCGCGCGCACGAAAGTGATCCCCTGATACCCGTCGCGCAGATAGGAGAGCATCAGATCGCGCGCTTCGAGGTTCGAGCTGCGCCGGTCCATCGTCGTGTGGCTCAGAACCGGCGGGTTCCAGAGCGCGAAGTGTTTGCGCCCACGCGGAGCTCCGTCCTTGTCGATCAGGGTGAACGGTCGGCCGGTCAGGTTCTCCGCCAGCTCCTTGGGATTGGCGATCGTCGCGCTCGAACAGATGAAGCGAGGCCGGCTGCCATAGTGGCGACAGATGCGCTGCAGGCGCCGCATGACATTGGCGACGTTCGATCCGAAGATACCGCGGTAGACGTGGATCTCGTCGCAGACGATGTATTGCAGATTGGAGAAGAAGCGAGCCCAGCGCGCATGGTTCGGCAAGATCCCGGAGTGCAGCATATCTGGATTGGTGAGGATCAGAGCCGCCTCTTCCCGCAGCTTGCTTCGCTGCCGGGGCGGGGTGTCGCCATCGTAGGTCCCGGCGCGGAACTGCAGCTCGGGGGTCTCGCCTTGGATCCCCTCCAAGTTCTTCAGCTGATCCTGGGCCAGCGCCTTGGTCGGAAACAGCAGAAGCGAGGTGGCCGCCGGGTCGCCCAAGAGGCTCTCGAGAACCGGAATCAGATAGCAGTAGGTCTTGCCGCTGGCCGTGCCGGTCACCACGATCAGATCTTCATCTTCCCGGGCCCGCGTGAGCGCTTCGGCCTGGTGGACGTAGAGCTGCTTGATGCCCTGCGCGGCAAGCGCGCTGCTCAAAGGTTGGGGCAAGGGGTCGCCGAGTTCGGCGAATTGGGCCTTTCGCGGAGGAATCGCTTCGACGTGCACCAACGAATGGTTGCCCAGACCGCGGGACTCGAGCTTCGTGACCATCCCCTCGGTGCGCCCAGCGCCTTCGCCCCGCCTGCGGCTGCGTTTACGGCTGCGGCCACGCGTACTTCGACCCCGCTGCTCCCCCAATGATGAGTTCGCCATGAATCGGTCCTCTCGGAAGCTATGTGCGTACCCGAAGTAGGCGTGCCGGGCAGGCCATAATTGTACGCGGCCCTGAGGACAGGTCAATCGGCAATCCCGGGGCTGGCGGAGGGCGTGTCAGGCCTCGTTCATGGCCGCCTGAATCTGCAGATAGAGCTCGAGCAAGCTGGTCAGATCGGCGGCATTGTGTTTGAGCACCTCGATCATGTCCAGCGGCTCTCCCGATCTCACATAGGCGTGGTAGGCGGCGGGGATCCGGGACCCCGGGATATCCTCCCCGCGGGGACGGCCGCAAATCTGATGCTCGACGGTCTTCAGCTTGCAGTCCGGGAGCTCCTTGGACCAGAGCCGCCGCGTGGCGGGGAGCAGATCCAGGTGGTGCTTCGGCCGGAAGGGTGCCAACCGGAACTGGGTGGCTCGCAGCTCCAGGAAGGGCAGGTCGAAGCTCGCCCCGTTGTAGGTCACCCACAGCTCGGTTTTCTTGGATTCTCTGCCGAACGCCTTCAGGATCGTCCCCTCTTCCGAATAGTCCCGCGCGAAGTACTGAATCAGCTGCAGCGCGGCCGCCCGGCGGCGATCGCCTGGGAGATGAACATGCAGGGCCCCGATCAGAAAGAGCGGCCGCCCGATGAACCCCAGGCTCTCGATATCCATGAACATCAGATGTTCGAACCGGTGCGGCGCCTCGGGGGAGCCTTTCGGGGCCCTCCCTGCTTGCTTCGTTCCAGGCAGACGAACGCAGCGGTGAAGTCCCGCCGGAAGATCAGGCGGGATTCGCTGCGCATTGAGATCGTGGGTGATGCGCGCATAGCCGTGCCTCGCCGCCACGTACTTCGCGCCGAGGAGGAACCGTTCCACACCGGTGGCGAGTAGGTCCTCGTTTCGCCCCATCGAACCTCGCAGGATCGCGCCCAGGCCGGCTGAACACCAAATTGGAGCCCACTTCCGTCGTTCCCTTGGGAACTCGGCGGGGCTCACATCGATTCAAGAGGTTAGGCAGCCCCGCGCTGGGATGCAAGGCCCGGCCCAAAGCCGGACCTTGACCCCCGCGACCCGACCTGGAAGCATGACGCCTGAAGCGTACAGGTCATACGCAGGCACGCCAAGATACAGGAGGCCAGTCATGAGCCAGTTTCGCGCCATCGTCCATGGGCGGGTCCAGGGCGTCTGTTTTCGGGCCGAGACCGTCGCGGCCGCCCGGAAACTGGGCCTTCAGGGACATGCCCGGAATCTGACCGACGGGACCGTGGAGGTGCTCGCCCAGGGATCGCAGGATGCCCTGCAGTCGCTGGTCAACTACCTGAAACATGGTCCGAGCCTAGCGGCCGTCAGCCACATCGATCTGGATTGGAACGACCGAAGCGTCACCGGCGAGGATTTTCGCATCGTCTATTGAGAGGGACGCACGCTCCTGGGAGGGTGATTTGAAGCAGAGGCTCACAGAAGATCTGCGTGTTCTGGCTCTCTGCCTGGCCTGTCTGGCCGGGCCCGGAGGCGGACTCGTTGGACTGATTGGCAGCCCGGCGGCGCAGGAGACCAGCCCTCCGTCGCCGTCCGGAAGCGAGTTTGCGCCCCACCTCCTCTCCGATGATGTCCGTTTGGGCCTCGAAATCGCGCTCATGTTCTCCGAGGCGATCGGCATCCACGACGATCCCGACGCCCTTGCCCGCCTGAGCCGGATTGGCTATCGGATCGCCTCGATCACCGGCGATGCCAACAACCCATACAGCTTCCAGATCCTCGATCTCCCGGAGCCGAATGCGATGGCGCTCCCCGGCGGGTTCATCTTCGTGACCCGCGGGATCCTCGACATCGGCCTGACCGACGACGAGCTCGGCCATCTGATGGGCCACGAAGTAAGTCATATCCGCCAGCGCCACTTCGCACGGGCGGCCCGGCTGAATACCTTGATGTCCGTTCTCCAGACCGCCCTCACCGTGGGGCTGATCATGGGCATGAATGAGTCATCCTCCCGTTCCTATGATCGCGTGTCGGTCTCGGAGGATCCCGGCCTGCGGAACCAGTGGGCCGTGGGCATGACTGGGCCGCAAGCGGTCATGCAGGCCTCTTCCCTCTTCGGAAGTGTGGTCCGGGCCCTTTTCGACCGCGGCTATGGCCGCAAGCTCGAATTCGAGGCCGATGAGATCGGCAGTCAGCTGGCCGTGGCAGCCGGCTTCGCGCCCGACGGTGGCGTGCGCCTCATGGAAAAGCTGCATGAGCGCAGTTTCGAGGGGCACCGCTTCAGCTACTGGCGCACGCATCCATTCTTCGACGATCGCGTGGCCCGGGCCCGGGCGCGGGCAGCGCACCTGCGCGTACCGACCGAGTTGCCTACGGCCACACCCTACCGGCAGGATCTGGCCCTCTTCTTCGCCCGCGCGGCCAGCGAGGTGCGTCATGAAGGCGCAGCCCTCTATCTCTATGCCTGCGCGCTGCGGGCTGAGCCGGCCGGATTGGCCTCGCTCAGCGTCGCCCACGAAACCGCCCGCTTCAAATGGCGGCGCGAACAGCAGCGCCACCCGCTATTCCGGCGGACCTATCCGGTCATCGAAGCCTACGACTTCCTGCTGGATCACGCCGCCCTGAACAACCCGGACTGGACCGAGCAGACGATGGCCCAGAGCGAGCGGGACGAGATCGAGGCCGCCCGCCTCGAACTCCTGGAAGAGTACATCTCCGCCTTGGCGACCCCGGATGTCTCCACGGGCCTCCTGGAACGTTTTCTCGAGAACTACCCCCACCATGGGCGAGCCGGCGAGATCACCCATCTTCTCGCTGAGCACTACCTGCTGAGCAAGCAGCCGAGCAAGACGATCGATACGCTGGGGGATTTCCTCGAAGAAGGTGCCGCCGCATCCTGGGCCGACACCAGTTGCTCACTGCTTCTGAGGGCCTCCGGGGAGGTTCTCGAGTTGGAGCCCTGCTATCGTCTCGCCACCTTGTCCCCCCCGGGAGTCTCGGAGTCAAAGCTGGAACCGATCCGGGAGGCCGGCCGGGCGCGATTCGAGATCCTCGTCAAGGGTGACGTAGCCCTTGATGAAGGGGGGCGCTTCCTTCAGAAGTACGCGGAAACCCCTTGGAGCGATCAGCTGCGCTCCCAGGTGTGGCAACAGGCCCGGGAGCTCTTCGAGAATGGGCGGGTCAGCGAGGGTCTCAGGCGGTATCAGGATGCGCTCGACGCCTACTTCATGATTCTCGCGCTGGCTCCAGACGCACCGGCCGCGGAAGAGGCCGAGTCAGCAATCGCCCGCCTCAACCTGCGAGAAGAACTCCAAAACGAATAGTCCGCTGCGCAGTCCGCTGGATCTCGCAAAGATTGGACGCAGCTGTCCCTCGAACCCTTGCGACAACCCAGGATGTGAGGCACTACAGACGACGGGGGATCATCTGCGACGGTTGCGGACGAGAAGGCGCGTTCCATCCTGGAACGACACCTTCATCTTCTGCTCATCCACCTCCAAGACCACAATCCCGATCCCAAAGACCTTGTGGCTGATGACGTCACCCGAGCTGAAGCTGCCCCGCATGGCGTAGTTGCGGACCTTGTCCAGGTCGGCCACGGCCATCAGGTCTTCCCAACTCGGGGTCGCCGCCGCGGAGGCATGGGTCGCCATCGCACCACGGGTTCTGGACTTAGGGGGCTGAGGCCGATAGAGATGCGATCCTTTGCAGATCTTGCATATCACCCGTTTCGGGCGGCCCTTTTCCACGACCTCCACCTCGTGATCGCGCATCTCACGACAGCGCGTACACCAACTGGTGATCTTGGAGCCCTCTTTGACCGAGGCAGTAGCCATCGGATTCTCCGGTAAAGCCCAGTGCGATCGGCAGATCAGGTGGGCCAGCTAAACACACCCAGGCGGGAGGTGTGCCACGGCTACCACCTAGACTGATCCTACGGTCGATTGGTGATGAGGTCAACGCCTGCGACGCAGGATCAGACCTTCGACAGGCTCTGTTCCAGGTCGTTCACGATGTCCTCGGCCTCCTCCAACCCCACATGAATCCGGACCATCTCAGGCGTAAGTCCTTGTTGTTTCATGATATCGGGCGGCACAGAGGCGTGAGTCATCGACGCAGGATGCTGTATCAACGTATCCAAGGTCCCAAGGCTTACGGCCAAGGTGAGAATATCCAGACCTTCGAGCAGCTTCTTCGCCGCGTCGAATCCCCCAGCCATGTCGAAAGCGAAGGTGGCCCCATAACCCTCCATCTGGCGGGTGGCCAGCTCATGGCCAGGATCTTCAGGCAATCCTGGGAAGTAGACTCGACTGATCTTGGGGTGATCTGCCAGATACCTGGCCACGACGAGCGCATTCTGATTGTGGCGTTCCATTCTGAGACCCAGGGTCCGAACCCCCCGGAGGCTCAGGAAGGCGTCGAACGGACTGGGACAGGCCCCGGTATCCGTCCTGTACTTCCGGATCAGGGTCGCCCTCTTCTGATCCGCGGTGACGATGCCGCCCACCACATCCCCATGCCCACCGATGAACTTGGTGGTGCTGTGAAGGATGACGTCGGCCCCCAGCTCGAGAGGCCGCTGGAAGTAGGGCGTCGCAAACGTCCCATCCACCACGACCAGGGCCCCGTTCTCGTGCGCCAGGGCACTGATAGCGGCGATATCACTAATCCGGCAGGTGGGATTGGCGGGCGTCTCGAGAAACACCACCTTGGTGTTGGGCTTGAGGTTCTGCTCCACCACCTTGAGGTCGGACGTGTCGACGAAGGTGCTCTCGATCCCGCTCCGGCCCATCACCTTCCCGATCAGGTTGACGGACGGCCCATAGAGGGTGTCGCCGGAGAGCACATGGTCTCCCTTTTCCAGGAAGCTCATGAGGGAGGCGTAGATCGCCGCCATCCCCGAGGAGAATGCCACCGCCTGTTCGCCGCCCTCTAAGTTGGCGACCACCCGCTCATAGGTCTCCACGGTCGGATTGCCGATCCGGGTATAGATGTGCCCCTCCTGGCGTCCGGCGAACAGGTCGGCGCCGTGGGTGGTGGAATCGAAATAGAAGGTGGAAGACTGGAAAATGGGCACCGTGTGGGCGTTGAAAGGTTTGTGATGGCCTTCGGCGTGCAGGGACCGCGTCATGAACCCCTTTGACTTGCTCTCAGACATGGCTCTCTCCATTCAAATGCGATATTGTTGCGTTCTGTCAAGTTTCGGAGTGTACCCCAAATCGAACAGGAGGGCATCCCAATTCTCTTCAATTCCACCCAGTTTAGCACCGTCTCGACAGTCTCAGGATACGGCGTTATGCTGCGATCGATCCAAGCTCGAGCCACTGCCCGATTGAAGGAGGCCTGCATGAGTCTGGCGCAAGAGATCGACGAACGGATGAAAGCCGCCCTCAAGGCGAAGGACGCCGCAACGCTATCCTGCCTGCGAATGGTCAAGGCGAAGATGAAAGAGCATGCGATCGACAAACGCATCTCGGGGCAGCTGTCCGATGAGGCCGCGCAGGAGATCATCGGCGCCTACGTCAAGCAGCTCCGCAAGGCGATCCCGGAGTTCGAAAAGGGCGGTGAGGCGGCGAACGAGCGGCTCGAGGGGCTGCGCTTCGAAATCCGCTACCTGGAGCCCTTTCTGCCCACGCTGCTGGATGAGGACCAGACCCGGGCCCTCGTTGCGAAAGCCATTGCCGACCTGGGCAATCCGCCTATGAAGAAGAGCGGCATGGTCATCGGCGCGGTCATGAAAGCGCACAAGGCAGAGGTCGACGCCGGGCTGGTCCGCCGGCTGGTCGAGGAGCTGCTGGGTGGATAGAAGCGACGACCGGATGATCACCTCCTCGCGGCATCCTCAGGTCGTGCACCTGCGCAAGCTGCTCAGTCGCCCTCAACTCATGAGACGTGACGGCCTCTTTGTCCTGGACGGCGCTCACCTGATCGAGGAGGCACTGGCCTCACCCTATCAGGCAACCACGATCTTCACCTCCCCCCGTCTCGCCAAGCAGAACCGGGCGCCGAAACTCCTCGGGCTGATCGAGGAACGCGGCTGGGAGTGTCGCGAGATCAGCGATGATTTGATGGACAGCCTGGCCCCCACCGACAGCCCCCAGGGAGTCCTGGGACTCTTTCAGCGCGCGGCTGAGCTCCCCGACACCACCCCGCTCCAGGGGCTCTGCGGCCTCATCCTCGACGGGTTGCAGGATCCAGGCAATCTGGGGGCGCTTGCCCGGTCTGCCCGCGCTCTGGGCGTCCGGCGTCTCCTGACGACGCGGGGAACCGTGGATCCCTACCACGTGCGCGCGCTGCGCGCCTCATCCGGGGCGATCCTGCATCTGGAGGTACAGGCGGACCTGGCGACCTCGCAGCTCCTGGCGCAGCTGCGCGAGAAGGGCGTGGTCCCGGCCGCACTGGTTCATCAGGGGGGAGCCTGGCCACCGGTTCAGCCGCCTGACCAGCAGGGCTTCATGCTCGTGCTCGGTTCGGAAGGTAGAGGAATCGGGACAGAACTCGCCGACCAGTGTGCGCTCAAGTGGACCATTCCGATGGTGCCGTCGGCGGAATCACTGGGGGTCGCCGCGGCCGGGGCGATCGCCCTCTACGCGGCGCTTACCGGCGCCTCGAAAAGCCTCTGAGACTGAAGGTGCTAGCGACGGCCGAGTGACAGGCCGAGACGCAGAGCCACGTCTTCATGGCTGTAGCGCGCGCCACCCAGCAGGAAGAATCGCTCCTTGCGCTGGGGCGCAAACCGGAAGGTCGCCCCCGCGAAGGGCCCGAGGTCATCATCGCCCTCACTACGCGGCTGGAAGTGGCTGACCCCGCCTTCGAAGTCGATCGACGTGCGCCGGGAAACCAGCGGCAGGTTCGCGTAGACGCCGCCCTCTTTCAGAGAGGACTCTCCGTCCGTGCTCAGTCCGAGCCCCCCCATCACGCCGACATCGAGATTGCCGACCCGATGCAGTTCTCTCGAAAGAGAGACCAGAATCGTCTGGCGCGGATCCTTGATTTCGTAGACGGAGCTGAGCGCGCTCTTCTCGGGGAAGCGGCTCGGTGGGTCACGATGCAGGGCCGCCTGCGCGTGGTCGATCCAGCCGTCGAGCAGCTCGAGCTGGCCGTTGCGGTCTTCGGCTTGAACCACGAGTTCGTCGATGGTCCCCTGGGCTACCTCGATCTTCTGCTCGCGCTCGAAGATATCCGTATTGTAGGCCTGCCGGCGATCCCGGTTCCGCTGGATATCGGTCCGCAGATCCAGAACATCGTCCGTGTACTGCTCATCGAGATCCCGGGCATCGAGAATCGACTGGGTTTCAACGTCGATGCGCGACTCGAGGAACGCGACATACTGTGCCTTCTCGTCGCGGAGTACGATCGTATCCTGAAGTTCCGTCTCGGCGACGGTCCGGGTCTCCTCGGTCTGCGCCAGCTCCTGCATGTTCTCAACGCGAGTTTCACGCAGTTCCCGGAAAGCATTGGCCAGTTTCGTCTCGCCGGATGAGTGGAACCAGAAGTACCCCGTGGCACCGATCAGGATGATCGCCACGATGATGTCCATCACTGGCAGCGTCAGGGTCGGGTTGAGTGATTTCTTCGCCATGACTACTTCCCTCCCCCCTGCCGGTCCGGGTTCTCGTCTCGACGGGGATAGGCCCCCTCGCCCGTGAACAGCGCCTCCTTTCGGCGATATTCCTCAGGGTTGCGAGTCCGGTAGAGCTCATCGGTCCTCAAGGCCACCCGATCATCCAGCGATTCGATTGAGTCCTGCAGCGTGACCTCCCAGGCGGCCAGGCTGTCCAGCGTCGTGGTGCGCACCTTGAAGACCTGGGAGAGATGGTCCAGGTCGTCCTCGATTTCGTCGGACACCGCCTGGAGAGAGTCGATCTGGGCTTTGGTTCGTGGGAGGGTCTCGTCGTAAACGTGGCGGATGGCGATCAAGCTGTCGTGAATCGCCTGGTTGTACTTCACCAGAGGCATGTGGAGCGTGTCGACCTCGGCGCTCACTTCCTGCGTCTGGCTCTGGATGGCACTGACCGAGGCGCGGATATCGTCCTGCTCATCGAGCAGCGCTTTGCGCTCCAGGTTCTTGGTGTTCTTGATGTCCTCGAGATCCGGCCTCACGTAGGCGGCGTGCGCGTACATGATGCCGATAAAGGGAACCAGCAGATACCAGAAGCGGCTGAAGATCAGGCGAGCGATGCGGTTCTTGTCCTCGTACTGCTCCCCTTCACGGACCCAGCGGCCACCAAAGCGCTTCTTAATGCCACCCCCGGCCATGCTCATCCCCCGATCTGAGTGTGCCGTGCCCTCAGGCGATATAAAAGAGATGGGGAGAACGGTCTCCCGCCCTCCCCATTCTCTCAAACTGGTAGGGCTACGGGGAATCGAACCCCGGTTTGATGGCTGAGAACCACCTGTCCTAACCCCTAGACGATAGCCCCACACAAGTCCATGAGTTTGGTTTGGCAGGTATAATAGCCAGAAGCCCGATTGTTGGCAACCGTGAATCCGGCCTTATCCGCCCTGGTCAAACCCCAGGTCATTTGCTGCTAAATTGGCTGGGGTGCAGGGATTCGAACCCCGATACCGTGATCCAGAGTCACGTGTCCTGCCATTGGACGACACCCCAGCAACAAGCTATGGAAGTCTAGCCGAACAGCCGAGCACCATCAACCTCAAAGTTGCAGAGGCTCGATCCTGCTCCTCGCTGTCCCGCTAGCACTTAGACCATATGGAACGGCTGGCCCCCCGTGGGTATCGTGGGTTGGCTGGGCGGAC
>CAZTDY010000040.1:0-32743 GCA_964612295.1 uncultured bacterium
CTAGTACAGCTTGTAGGCCACTCCGAGGCCCAGAACCTCGCGGAAGCGACCCCGCACGTCGATCTCCTTATCATAGAGCAACTCGGCAAAGAGCGAGACCTGGATGTACTTCGAGACGTTGGCCGAGAACGTGTTCTCCCAGGCAACATCCGCCGTCTTCCAGTAGTCCTTGGTCTCACCCGTCAGGTCGTCTTTCTCCGAGTTGAAGAATGCCTGGAATACCCGGAGCTTGGAGACGAATTTGGCCCTCTCCTCCGGGAAGGTGTGCGAGAAGTCGGTCACCCACTCAAGGCCGCCGTCGGAGGTGCTGTGGCTTTCCAGCTTCTCAGGGACAAACGTGACCACGTTGCGCATCAGATGCTGGCGCATCGCGAAGCCGAGCCTGGTGAAGAGCTCGGTCTGCTCATTCTTCTTGAGCGTCTTGCCCAGGCCGAAGGACTCGGTCAGGGTGACGGGATGGAACAGTCGAGAAACGCGGTAGGTGCCGGTGTCGTCATCCTTCGGGTCGTAGAACTGGCTCTCGACGGTCAACGCCGCGAACGGATCCACGTAGTACCCGAGCGTGAACTTCAGCAGCGACTCGAGAAAGATCCGATCCGTGGACTTGGCCGGTGAGGCCCACTTGCGGTCGCCCTGAGCATCCCTGTATTCTTGGTGCGTCTGGCCGTAGGCCAGGTTGAGCGTGTTGCGCAAGGTGAACTTCTCGGAAAGGACCCTCTCTGCGAGGAAGTCGCCCTTCAGCGTCCAGGTGATGGATCCATCTTCCGCCCCAGCCCACGAGTTGCTGTAGCTGGTCTGATTGAGATTGAGGGAGATATCGGCCGACCGAGTGCACGTCACCCCCTCATCGGCTCCGGCGACGGTCATCAGGCCGGCCAAAACGGCCAGCAAGGCCATCGTCGATGCTTTTCTCGTCATAGTCCGTCCTCCTCGTACACTTAGTCCTGTTTGGTTACTTCATCCAGGAAAACCCGATTGGGAATCGCGATCACCTGGCCTTCCCGCTCCACCAACGTCTGCATCGGTGTGATTGCGGTCAAGACCCCACGTTCGCCACCGACCTCGACCACCTCTCCAATCTGAAAAAGTTTCCGAGCATAGAATCCGGCGACGATGTTTCGCGACACTTCCCGGGTTCCAAGTCCAAAGGAGAGGGCCACGGCCAGCGTGCCGCCTGCTAGCAAGACGAGCACGACCGACTTGACCATCTCCACATCAATCTTCAGCTGGGTGATGGCGATGATCGCCACCACAAACACGATCATGGATGAAACGATGCGGCCGAGAATCCCTGCTTGGTCCATGCCCGATTCCTCGGCCGAGCGCGTGACGGTCTTCCCCGCGAACCGCGCCAACATGAAACCGAAAAGCATGATCAAACAGGCCGCCACCAGATTCGGCAGATAGGCGAAGAATGAGCCGATCGCGTCGGAGATCACGAGGAGCCCGACGGCCTGGGTGGCGCTCTGAATGAACAGCATGACAAGCAGGAAGTAGACGGCCCGCGAGAGCAGCTTGCCTGGCGGCTCGCGCAGCCCGAGCTTCTCCAGCGTCTCCGTGACGCCCGCCTTCTCGAGCAATGCGTCGATCTTGAGCTTCTCAAAACCGGTGGCGAGTGCCTTCTCAATGATCTTCGCGATCAGCACCCCGATGAGGATGACGATCAGGGCGGTCAGCGCCCTCGGCAGGAGAGCGGCAAAGCCGTCCACCAGGCGTTCGACAATGCTCAGCAGCGCCTCCGTGAATCCGAATACGCTTTCCATTACCGCCGCTCCTTCCGTTGTCCGTCGTCCCGAGACACTGCGGAGACCCCGAGAGTCAGGTATTCCATGAAAGTCTTGAAGAACCCCCAGATCGAGAAGTCAACGATCTGGGAGGCCAAGACGCGCCTTTCAATACTGCCCCGGATGCGATGCATGAATCCCGCCTCAGGCGTTTCGGTCGGTGCCGCCAGTTCGGCGATCGGTGCACCGAGATCCTCGTCGCGGGTGGGATCATCCGTCATGCGTGTGGCGTCTCCTCTGCAGCCTGGGCATCATACAATTGCCGGAACGTCTCCCGGCCCCGTTTGATCCGCATCTTCACCGCCGAGAGCCCGATGCCCAGCTCGTCGGCAATCTCTTGATAGCTGAGCCCATCCATATCGCTCATGACCAGCGGGATCCGCAACGTGTCCCCCATCTGATCCAGAATCGCGCGAACGCGTTGCCGACGATCGTCCTCCTCCAACTTCCCGGGTGCGCGCGGCTCGATCGTAAGCTCGTCGGCTCCCTGCACCTTCGGGTCGGAGGCATCCAGAAACGCCTTGCCCTTCGTCTTGCGATTGAAGTTCAGGCAGTGGTTGATCTTGATGCGGGTCACCCAGGACCCGAATGCTGCCCGGCCCTCGAATCGCGCCAACGCAAAAAAGGCCTTCACGAATACTTCCTGGGCAAGATCTTCAGCGTCGCCACCCGAACCGGTCAGGTACCGGCAGTTCGTCAAGATCTTGCCTTGATGCCTCCGGACAAGTTCATCAAATGCCCGCATATCGCCCGCCAAGGCGCTCTTGGCCAGGGCGACAAGACGTTCATCCGACTCCTGTTGGAACTTGGTCGCTTTCATGATCTCCCGAGAATCGGCCGAGGCCGTGCCCCTCTACGCATACGACCCGGGGGTCGGCGGCGAAGTCACATCCGGACCGCTAGATTCTTGAGTGGGTTACAGGTTGCGGCGATCCAGTTGAGGATGAGCCGGCGAACGAAGGCTGGCTTCGAACACTACGGCATTTGTCGAGATTGCGGAGAATGAAGGAGCGAACTGCGGATGTCAAGGTGCCCCCGGTCAATGGGACTTACCTCTGGCTGCCCCGGCGCCGATGCCATCTCGTTGCCCAAAGGCAACCGCGGGCATCGGTTTACGGGCGCATTTCAGCCCGCTTCCATGTGACTCACACTCGGTGGATGTGTCAAAGGAGCAGGGTAGCCTAGAGTAGCGGACACCAAGCTACCGAGCGCGCACGTGTCCACATCCCGCGGGGCCACGATTCTAGTCGGAACAGCTTCGACATCCGGGGGCTACACCAGCGCAGACGTGCCCCGCGGGAACATCACCCGCGAAGCACATGCCCCGCCAGACGATCTACTTCATGCCCTTCTTGATCTTCGCCCAGGTGTCCCGCAGGGTCACCGTACGATTGAAGACCAACTTCTCGGGCGTCGAGTCCTTCGAATCCATGCAGAAGTACCCCTGCCGTTCAAACTGCAGGTAGTCGCCGGCCTTCGCCTGTCCCAGAGACGGTTCCACGCGGCAGCCGGTGAGAATATCCAGCGAGTGAGGATTGAGACTCGTCGTAAAACTCTCGCCTTCCTTGAGGTCGAGCGGATTCTCACGCGTGAAGAGGTGGTTGTACTGACGAACCTCCGCCTCCAGCGCGTGCGCGGCGGACACCCAGTGGATGGTCGCCTTCACCTTACGCCCATCGGGTGCGTTGCCACCCCGGGTCTCGGGATCGTAGGTACAGCGCAGCTCGATGATCTCGCCGGTGGCAGGATCCTTGACGACCTCTTCGCACTTGATGAAGTACGCGTACCGTAAGCGGACCTCACGGCCCGGCGCCATGCGGAAGAACTTCTTGGGAGGATCTTCCATGAAGTCCTCGCGTTCGATGTAGAGCTCGCGCGAGAACGGGACCTTTCGGCGACCGGCCGTCTCATCCTCCGGATTGTTCACGCAATCGAGTTCGTCGACCTGACCCTCCGGGTAGTTCGTCAACACGACCTTCAGCGGTCGCAGAACCCCCATGACCCGCTGGGCATGTTTGTTGAGGTGTTCCCGCAGGCAGAACTCGAGCAGCGCCAGATCGACCACGTTTTCCCGCTTCGCCAGGCCGATCTTGCCCAGAAATTCCCTGATCGCTTCCGGAGGGTATCCTCGCCTTCTCATGGCGACGATCGTGGGCATCCGCGGGTCGTCCCAGCCGCTCACGTGCCCCTCCTCCACGAGCTGGCGAAGGCGACGCTTGCTGAGCACCGTATAGGTCATGTTCATCCGCGCGAACTCGTACTGGCGCGACGGGAACGCTTCCACGGTCTCGAGATACCAATCGTAGAGCGGACGGTGATCGGTGAACTCGATCGAACAGAGGGAGTGCGTGACCCCCTCGATCGAATCGGAGAGACAGTGCGTGAAGTCGTACATCGGATAGATGCACCAGGTGTCGCCCGTGCGGTGGTGGCTGGCGTGCAGAATGCGATAGATGACCGGGTCGCGCAGATTGAGATTACCGGCCGCCATGTCGATCTTGGCGCGCAGCGTACGCGTCCCATCGGGAAACTCGCCCGCCTTCATCCGGGCGAACAGGTCGAGGTTCTCTTCCGCCGACCGCCCGCGATGAGGGCTCTCCTTGCCTGGTGTGGTCAGGGTCCCGCGATACTCGCGGATCTCCTCCGCGGTCAGGTCGCACACATAGGCCTTGCCCATCTTGATGAGCTGGATCGCATAGTCGTAGAGCCGATCGAAGTAGTCCGAGGCGAAGTAGAGCCGATCTTCCCAGTCAAAGCCCAGCCACCGGATATCCTCCTGGATGCCCTCGACATACTCCTTCTCTTCCTTCACCGGATTGGTGTCATCGAACCGCAGGTTACATTTGCCGCTGAACTCCTCGGCGACACTGAAGTTCAGGTGGATCGCCTTCGCGTGCCCGATGTGCAGGAGCCCGTTCGGCTCCGGCGGGAAACGCGTCTGGATCGTCTCGTGCTTCCCCGACGCGAGATCCTCGCGGATGATCGTGCGCACGAAATCAGTGGATTCGGCTTTCTCCGGATGACTCATGTCCATCTCCCTGGCGACAATCTGCTCTGTGTGCCCACTAGGTGGTGGGGAACTTGGCCTGGTAGCTTTTCTCGAGTTTCTTCAGTTTCTTCGCGGAGATCCCCCCGAGCACGCCGATCGCGGCCCGGATGCGCATCCTCACCATGTCGGATCCCAAGACCTCCATCGAGCCGTAGAGCGGCGTCCAGACCTTCGAGCCGCTGAGCGCGACATAGAACGGGAGGTTGAGGTCCCGCATCTTGATCTCGTAGGTTTCCGCGAGCCGCTTCAGGCAAGCTTCGACGGCCTCCGCCGTGAAGTCGCGCAGCTTCTCGAGCTCCCAGACGCCGACCTGCAGGATCTCAACCAGCTCTTCTGCGCTCTTGCCCTTCATTTTCAGCTGCTCTGGGTCGATTTCGATCTGGTCGCTGAAAAACGGGGCAGTCAGCCGGCCCCAATCGGCCAGTGTCTCAAGACGCGCGTGGACCAGCGGGATGATGCGGTCGTACATCTCCTTGTTCAGAGACCAGGTCTCGAGCTGTTCACGAAGCGGACCATCACTGTAGTCCTCGCGAATATAGCGGCCGTTGAGCCACCGGAGCTTGTCGACATCGAAGACGGGCCCACCCAACGAGATGGTCTCCAGTTTGAGGTTTTCCGCCATCTCGGCAACGGTGAACTTTTCCTCCCCGTTCGGCATCAGCCAGCCCATCATCCCCAGGAAGTTCAGGAGCGCCTCCGGGAGGTAACCCGCCCGGCGGAAATAGTTGATCGAGGTCGGGTTCTTGCGCTTCGACAGCTTGGTCTTGTTCCCATCGTTGTTGCGCAGGAGGGGCAGGTGGCAGAAGGTAGGCGGCTCCCACCCGAATTGTTCGTACAGCTTGAGGTGTTTGGGCACCGAATTGATCCATTCCTCCCCGCGGATCACGTAGGTCACACCCATGAGATGGTCGTCCACCACGTTCGCGAGATGGTAGGTCGGCAGTCCATCGGTCTTGAGGATCACCTGGTCGTCCACCGAGGCCCAGTCTTTGCGAATCTCGCCCCGGAGGAGGTCTTGCATGACGCACTCGCCCCCGACCGGGATCTTCATCCGGATGACGTGCGCCTCACCCGCCGCGGCCCGCTTGTCCGCCTCGGCCGGATCCAGTTCACGGCAATGGCGGTCATAGCCGATCTGAGCGGCCTTCTCCGCCTGAAGGCGGGCCCGCATCTCATCAAGCCGCTCCTTGGTGCAGAAGCAGCGATAGGCGTGGCCGCCGGCGAGCAGCTGGTCGACATGCTCGCGGTAGATCTCGGACCGTTCACTCTGCCGGTACGGGGCGTGGGGACCGCCCACGTCGGGACCCTCATCCCATTCGAGCCCGAGCCACCGGAGCGATGCGAGAATCGCTTCTTCCGACTGCTTGGTCGAACGCGCCTGATCGGTGTCCTCGATGCGTAGCATGAACTTCCCGCCCTGCCCTTTGGCGAAGGCGTAGTTGAAGAGGGCTTGATAGGCCGTTCCCACGTGCGGATCACCCGTGGGAGACGGCGCGACTCGGGTGCGAACTTCGCCGGCCGGCATGGATACCTCTCACTTGTCTGATCGTGTGAATGTCAGAATCGAATCTGCGAAGGCAAGATGGTCGGACTTACGACTGCGAGAGTCAAGGCCTCTACTTCTGCAGGGGGCGAGCCTCCTTGTCCGCCGTGAACTGGATCTCCTCGATCTCCTTGATCTTGAACCGTTTGGTCCGCTTGAACGACAGAAGGGCCTGTGCCTTGTTGGGATCCGCCTCCCCGGCCTGCGGGACGCCGGGATAACGTCCCGGGGCCAGCCGATTGACATCGTCGAGCCGGACGAAATCCATCTTCCCCGCCTTCTGGATGGGCAGGATCATATCGCGCATCTTGTACCAGCGCTTGCCGATCCGCGCCCAGCAGTCCATGTTGAAAGCGGCGAGATCGACACCCTCTCTCCATTCGATGATCATCGGCAGCCAGATGTAGTTATCCGAATTGTCCGCCAGAAAGGCGCACAGGGGACACCACTCGCGCATCTGCTCCGCGTGCGCGCCGAACTTGATCTGGTCGAGCATCTCCTTGTCCTCGACGATGTAGAGTGAGGCCGTGTAGCTACTGTCGGGTTCGGCGGCGTCGAAGTGTTCAGGGTCGTCCGCCCGCGCGACGGAGACAAACAGAAGACAGGCCATCGCCGAAAGCAGAAGACAAGGCAGTGCTTTCTTCATGGGGCAAACCCTCCCTGGGCCCAGCGGCTGGATCAACGAGCGATTACGATTCGCCCGGTCCGATAAGGCGTCTGATTCTCGGCCGAAACGCGAAGGAAGTATACCCCGTTTGGTGCGGTCTGTCCCCTGCGATCCCGGCCGTCCCAGCGCAGCAGACTCTGCCCCGCGGGCAACCACCCGTTGTGTAGGTTGCGAACCAGCCGTCCGCTACCGTCGTAGACGGACAGATCGAGCTCGGTCGGCTGCGGCAACGCCAGGTGAATCTGGCTGACGTCACGGGTCGGGCTGCTGGCGGTCAGCCGCAGCGTTCTGAGATCGAGATCCGCCGCCGGCGCGGCCGAGACGGCATCGCCGAAGTTGAAGGCGACCTCGTCGATCCAGAAACCGACACCGTCCACGCCCCCGTCCGATCCAAACTGCAGGCGGAAGGCGAACTCGTCGGAGGCGAAGGCGGACACATCGAAGACGGCCCCCTCCCAACCTCCGGTCGAGCCGGACCAGCCGTGCTCGTAGCCGATGCCACTCAGTGAGACCGACGGGTATCCGCCGAAGGGGGCCACGGTGACCCAGCCCCCCGCGCCCACCGACCAGACCTGCACATTGGTGCCGTCGAAGCCGGACTCGGTTTCGCACCAGTAGTGGAAGCTCAGGAGAAGCACGTCTTCGGCGGAGAAGTCGTAACTCGGGCTGGTCAGGGTGCCGTAGACATCGTCGCCGTAGTTCTCGTGCATTCCCACGCCCCAGCAGGTCACCCCGCTGAAGCCCGCCGACGGCCCTCCGGCCGAAGGCGTGTCCAGCTCCCAGATCGGATCGCCGGTGAAGCCACCCGCGCCCGACTCGAAGTCTTCGGCTGCCACGGACAGCTGACTGATCAGACTGAATTCGCTGCGAACGACCTCGGGAATCTCAATGCTGTCGAAATCAGCGCCGTAGCCCGGCAGATTGTCGAAGCGGAAGTAGTAGGTTCGCCCGGCAGGGAAACCACTCAGAAGCCAGCGACCGTCCTCGTCCGATACCGTACTGCCGATGGGCGCACCGCTCGGCGTCACGCGCACGTTCTCGAGCGGCGTGGCGCCGTCATCGAGATACGTGTAGCCGCGGATGTCGACCAGTTGACGCGTCTCGAGCGCGACGTTCAGCACGGTCGTGGCCCCTGCCGAGACCGTGACCGGCTCCAGCCCGCTCAGGTGGAAGTAGGATTCGAACTTCAGGGTGTAGCTGTCGACCAGGAGCGGGACTCTGTAGGCGCCCGACACATCGGTCAGCACGAAGGCACCGGTCTCTTCGACCGTGATCAGGCACTCAGCAATGGGATCGCCGCTGCCGGCGTCGGTGACCACGCCGGCCACCTCTCCGATGCCCGTCTGGGCGAGCACCCAGGCCGCAGTCAGATTGGGCCGCGGTCCGATGTGGTTCGAGCCGTTCTGCGGCGTACCGGTCGCCACCAGAATGTCTCTGGCCAGCTTGGCGCTGAGCGGAATGCCGTAGGCCGCCTTGACCATCCCCTGCAGGGAAGCGACCGAACCAACGACGATCGGCGAGGCGCTGGAGGTGCCGCTGAAGGAGTCGGTGTACCACTCGGTCTCATCACCGCCCTGAAGATTCCCGTACCCGGTGGTGACGACATCGTAACCCCACCCGTGGAGGTCGACCCGCTCGCCGTGGTTGGAGAACCAGGCCGGATCCAGGCTGGCGCCGTTGCTGGCCCCGCACATGATCGCGCCCGAATCGCGAACATCGCGATCGAACAGCCCCATGTAGATCGGGTCGTCGAAATTCTGCTCGCCGTTCCCGGCCGCCTCACAACAGATTCGTCCGTTGGCGGTGGCAAGGAGAATGGCGTCGAAGTTGTCCTGCCAGTACTCCATGCAGACATAGCCGTGCTGTCCCGACCCGTTCGCGTTGGGGCCCGGCGCATGGAGTTCGATCAGGAAGATGTCGCCTTCGTCGAGATTCGCAGCGCAGGTGTTGATTGCATCGGCCACCGAGAGTTCGGCAATCGACACGCCGCCGACCGAAACCTCATGGCTGATGCCGGTGATCCCGTAGCCGTTGGTGATCCCTCGGATCTCACCCACCACCGCCGTGCCGTGGTTGCGCCAGCTCTCGCTGTTGACCTCTCCGCCCGCGGTGAAGAACGGAGAGGGAAGATCCTCATGCTCCCACTTCCAGGCGCCTTCGATGTCCAGCACCTTGACCGACTGCCCTTCTCCGCCGGCCTCGCCCCAGACACCTTCCGCGTCCACGCCGGTCGGCGCCGCATCGAGGTACCCCTGGTCAGGCGTGAAATCGGGGGTGGGCGGCACAGGATCGCCGCTGCGCAACATGGTGGGCCCGATGACGGCATCGGCCGGATTGAATTCGCCCGTGAAGGCATCAAACCCAAGAGCAGCCGGCACGGCCTTCGGTTCCAGGAAGGCGGTCTCGACGGCGGGATCCGCGAGGAGGGTTTCCAGGATGGCGAGGAGCTCACCTTCGGTGGGACTCCCGGCCGGCTCCAGGCGTGCATAACGATTGAGGTTCGGCAGCTGCCGCCCCGAACGCGCTTCGGCCGCTTGCCGCTCCGCGTCGATCTGAGCCGAGCTTCGTGAGAAGTGACGGGTTAGCGTGTATTGAGGGGCGGCCTCGGCCAGCAGCCGGTCGACGCGAAGCGCCTCTTCGGAGGAGGCGCCGAGACCGGACTTGCCGAAGCGGCTGAGGATGCCGTCGCGAATCTCTAGTCCGCTGTCATCGGTGAACTTGACGATGATCCGACCCGAGGGCGCGGGGGTCTGCGGCCCGGGCTGTCCCGAGAGCGCATCCGCGGTCCCCGTCAGGAGAAGCAGAATCGCCAAAGACAAGATGTACACGCTAAGAAATGCCCTGCTCATGATCTATCCCTCCTCCTGCCCCACCCCCCCAACGAAGGCAGCGGGCACCGACACGATTCACCATTATACCGCACCCGGGCTGGTTGGCGCGCCCGTAACCCTTCAAAAACAGACGGGATGGCGCATCTCGGGCAGCGATCTCTCCTTGGCAACCCTGTCACGGCAAAAAGATTCCCCGCCCCCGACACCCTGCGCCGCGGAAGCGACGGCTCGGAAAGGAGCTTGCCGCGTCGGCCAGACCCGGCCAGAATCCCCGATGGGCCTTGGCCAAGGAGGACAAGATGGACGAAAATAGGCGCTCTTCCCCCTTCTCGGGACATCTGCTCATCGGCGCGGTGATTGCCGCAGTCGGTTTGATCTTCATTCTCGGGGAGTTCGGGCTGATCGAGCCGGCCGGTTTCTGGCATTTCTGGCCGCTCTTGCTGGTCGGGTACGGACTGATCAAGCTTCTCACCTCTCCCTATGGAGGGCAGCGGATCTGGGGCGGCACGGTGCTGGTCCTCGGCCTTCTCTTCATGTTGTCGGAGTGGACGGACATCGAGGTGTCTTGGGGCGTCATCTTCGCGCTGGCCATCTTCGCGCTGGGCCTCCGGATCATGTGGAGGGCCGTGTCCCGGCGGAAGGACCCAGGTCCCTCGGAAGACTCCTGGATCCGGGAGTGGGCCATCTTCGGCGGCGGAGAGAGGCGGAACACCTCGAGGTCATTCCGCGGAGGCGATCTCAATGCCGTGTTTGGCGGCATCGACGTCGATCTTCGTCAAGCGTCGATCGACCAGGAAGAAGCAACGATCGAGATTCTCGTGATGTTTGGGGGGATCGACGTCTTCGTGCCACGTGACTGGGACATCATTCTGCAACCGGTGTCGATCTTTGGCGGCTGTTCGGATTCGCGCAGCTCGATGGAGCGCGAGCCGGCGACGGCGATCGGTGGTGGCAAGCGCCTCGTGATTCGCGGGACGGTGCTCTTCGGGGGGTTCGAGGTGAAGTCCTAAGCGGACGGGCAACAGCCGGCCCCGCCCCGGCTACTCCCCGAATGCCTTGTCGATCGCCTGGGTCACGGTGGACGCATCGGCCTCGGCAGCCATGGTGACCTGCATTCCCTCATCGGCCTCCATCGCGCGCGCGATGGCGTATTGTGCACCCGAATTGCCGGCCCAGGCGCGGCGGGCGAGCCCGTTCGACACATCCCAGAAGAGCATCTTACGCGCCCTCTGTCCCGCGGCTGCCGATCCGTCGAGGACCATACCGAAGCCGCCGTTGATCACCTCGCCCCAACCGACGCCGCCGCCGTTGTGAAGCGAGATCCAGGTGGCTCCGCGGAAGGAGTCGCCCACGAAGTTCTGGACCGCCATGTCCGCACAGAACATGGACCCGTCGCGGATGTTGGCAGTCTCCCGATAGGGCGAGTCGGTTCCGGACACATCGTGATGGTCGCGGCCCAAGACGACCGGGGCCTTCACGCGGCCGGCTGCGATCGCCTCGTTGAAGGCGCCGGCGATGTCGATCCGCCCTTGACGATCAGCATAGAGAATCCTCGCCTGCGAACCGACCACCATCCGATTCTCTTCCGCCTGCCGGATCCAGCGAACGTTGTCGAGCATCTGCTGTTTGATCTCGGCGTCGGAGCGGCCGGCCATCTCTTCGAGAATGGTCGCGGCGATTGAATCGGTTTCGCGCAGATCGTTCGGATCGCCCGAGGTACAGACCCAGCGGAACGGCCCGAAGCCGTAGTCGAAACACATCGGCCCCATGATGTCCTCGACGTAGGAGGGATAGACGAAGCCGCCGTCTGCCTTCAGGATCCCCGGCGCACCGGCGCGGGAGGCTTCGAGCAAAAACGCGTTGCCGTAGTCCCAGAAGTTCATGCCCTGTTCGGCGAGCGTGTCGATCGCCTTGACCTGCCGGCGCAACGACTCGTAGACCTGCTCTTTGAAACCGTCCGGGTCGGCGACCATCATCCGATTCGACTCATCGAGCGTCAGGCCCGCCGGGTAGTAGCCTCCGAGGAATGGATTGTGGAGCGAAGTCTGATCACTTCCCAGCTCCACGCCGATCCCCTCACGCGCGAGGCGTTCCCAAAGATCCACGACGTTGCCCAGATACCCGATCGAGACGCCCTTCTTCTCCCGCTTGGCGCGATCGATACGGGAAAGCAGCTTGTCGAGATCCTCTTCGTACTCATCCAGCCAGCCCTGCTCGTGTCTGATCCTAAGCGGCTTCGGGTTGATCTCGGCGATCACGCCCACCGCGCCGGCGATGACCGCCGCCTTGGCCTGCGCGCCACTCATGCCGCCCAGCCCGGAGGTGAGATAGAGCTTTCCTTCCAGGCCTTGGCCCGGCTCGAGTCCCAGGTAGCGTCTTCCCGCGTTGAGAAGTGTAATCGTCGTTCCGTGAACGATGCCCTGCGGCCCGATGTACATGAAGCTGCCCGCGGTCATCTGCCCGTAACTGGTCACGCCCATCGCCGAGAGACGATCATAGTCGGCGCGCGAACTGTAGTTCGGAATCACCATACCGTTGGTGACGACCACCCGCGGCGCCTCCGGATGCGAGGGGAAGAGGCCGAGCGGATGTCCCGAGTAGAGCACGAGAGTCTGCTCCTCGGTCATCTCGGAGAGGTATTTCATCGTGAGGAGATATTGCGCCCAGTTCTGAAAGACCGTCCCGTTGCCTCCGTAGGTCACGAGTTCGTAAGGATGCTGAGCGACCGCTTTGTCCAAGTTGTTCTGGATCATGAGCATGATGGCCGCGGCCTGCGAGGTCTTGGCAGGATACTCGCCGATGGGGCGAGCCTTCATTTCGTAGGCCGGCCGGAATCGCCGCATGTAGATGCGGCCGTCGGTCGCCAGCTCCTCCGCGAATTCGGGCGCGAGGTGAGTGTGCATCTCGGATGGGAAGTACCGCAGCGCGTTGGCGAGGGCCACTTCCTTCTCCCGGCGGTTCAAGACTTGAGGGCGCGGAGGCGCATGGTTGATGCCCGTTTCCTCAGCCGGCGGATCCGGCAGGGTGGCCGGAATGCCCTGGCGAATGAGCGCCTGAAAGTGACTGGACGAGATAGTCTGCGACGAACTCATGATCGTCTCCCCTTCAACATTGGACGCAGCTTGATCCGACAGCGCACACAATCATAACGCCCCCCGCGCGCGAAGTTCACGACAATATTCACCCTTGATCCGGCGCGTGAAAATCCCGCGGCCACTGGTCTACACTGGACCCTTGAGCTGCCGCTGATTCGAACGTCTGCAAATGGGGGGGGCATACCATGGGGCGCCGCTATTTCCTCACTGGGTGGATGGTCTTCGCCTTGATCCTGGCCGGTTGTACGGAAGATGAGCCGACCATACCTGACACCCCGGATACCCCCCTGGCGGAGGAGACCATCGGGAGCGAGGGCGGGGAAGTTGCCGCGGATGAGGTGGTGCTGTCCGTGCCGGCCGGAGCCCTGACCGCCGATCATACGCTGACGCTCAGCGAAAGCGACTCCGATCACCCCTACGAGCAAGGCGGCGCGTTCATCTTCGAGTTGGAGGGACTCCCCGAAGATCTCGATGTCCCGATCACCTTGAAAGTCTATGCCGGCGGCTCGGGGAAGGAGAGCACGACCGCCCTCTTCCTGGGGGAAACGCGCGAATCGGCCTCGCACGGCCGCGAGCTGACCTGGTACGAGGTCGCCTGCCAGGATAGCGCCGGATGGTGCGTCGCAACCCTGGACCGGGGTCCCTACGACCTCGGCGAAAAGGCCGTCCCGACATTTCAGGTCACATCCGTCGACGGCCTGGAAAAGGTGACCTCATCCGAGGGGCACTTCGTGATCAGCTACCCCGCCGAGGAGGTGGGCCATGCACTGGCAGTGTCTCTCGCGGAGAAGTTCGAGACCGCCTACGACGCGGTTCACACGCTCGGCTTCGACTTCGGGGGTGAACACGGCATCTGGCCCCGGCCGGTCGAGGTGATCCAGCTCCTCGACATTGCTGATCAGTTCGGCCGCTACACGATTGCCCCTTACGGCAAGGGTGTGTTCGCCGTGGATCCGTTGGTCTTTTCTCATCCCGACGGGCCGGGGGTCGTGGCCTATCACGAGGTCTTCCACATGGCCCAGGACTTCTATGACTACCGGCCGCCTTCGGAGTGGAAGACCGTCAACCAGAATCGCCGCTGGCTCGACGAAGCTTGTTCGAGCTGGTTTGAAGAAGAGGCGCAATCGGATCCCGAGTACTGCCCCATCGGGCTTGAACCGAACAACTACCTGGTGCCGCTCTGGTACGGCATCTGGGGTCCGCGGCACATAGACCCCGGTATCTACGGGTACGGCATGTCCACCATCATCAAGTATGTGACCGATCTCCAGGGTGACGACCGGGTCCTCGACCTCTACAAGGCCTACCCCGATAGCGCCGACGTCATGCCCTGCTTCCAGAAAGCCTGCGATCCTCCCCCTGAGGAGTGGATGACCGACTATCACCACCAGGTCGTGCTGCAGGACATCTACATCTGTGATCACGGGAATGTCTTGATGGAGGACACCCAGGTCCCCGAGGTCACCATGACCGGGGATCAGACGTCCTACACCACGCACGGGAGCATTCGGCCGTTTGCCGCCGGCTTCATCAGGCTCACGCTCACCCCCGACCAGCCCGACGGGTTCGCGAGCCTCAAGGTTGCGGTCGACGAAGACCACAA
Organism: uncultured bacterium; assembly: GCA_964612295.1. Classification (GTDB taxonomy): domain Bacteria; phylum Eisenbacteria; class RBG-16-71-46; order CAIMUX01; family WJJG01; genus CAYQJL01. The sequence goes on from CAZTDY010000040.1 coordinate 14,573, forward strand.
TCTGGCCGTCTTCGGTCTCCAGTCCGGGCAGACAGCAACCATGTTGGGGCATGGGGGCAACAGCCTGACGATTGACGGTCTCCCGAATCTGCTACAGACCCATGAGAAGTTCTTCCTCCTGGCCTCCCGACCCAATCGCACGCCAGGGGACACGAGCTTCGACCTTGCCCCCGTTCATTGGTCGATCGACCTGATCGAGGGACAGGATCTCTCCCGGTTCGAGACCGCCATCGTCAAGTGCAAGTACCGCGCCACCTGGAATGACGGTGTCGTGCCGGAGCAGACGATCAACTTCTCAGCACAGACCGGGTCGTTCACGGGCGGCCAGTTCTACGCGCCCTGGGATTACATGGACGGCGATACGCGAAAGGTCGGACACATCACCATCACCATCGACCCCGAATCGCTCGACATCATCAGCTGGTCGGCCTCGCAGCGTTGGGAGTGGGCAGCCGACTGGTACAACCTCTACGAGATTTCGGGCACGGGGATGATCCTGGAGGATCTAGACGACAACGAGATGGAGTACCAGGTCGACGATGCTGCAACCTGCGGCGTCGTGAACCACATCTACGTCAAGAAGATGGTAGACGGCGAGGTCACCAAGGAACTGCTCGGGCACAGCTGTGACGACAACAGCTACGTCTAGATTCGAATCCGCGACGAAGAGTAGGCGCGCGGTCAGGGACTAGAAAATGACCACCTTCCGCTCCAGCCCCTGGTCTCCGGCCTGAAGACGATAGAAGTAGATCCCCGGCGCAACGGCTTGTCCATCCGCATCGCGCCCATCCCAGCGGAGCGTATGGTCCCCGGCGGGGAGCCGCCCAGCGGTGAGCTGCCGAACGCGCCGGCCGGCCGCATCGAAGACGGCGAGCTGCACGCTCTGGGGCGAGGGGAGACGCAGGAGAACCTGGCTTTCACCGAGCGTGGGATTCGGTTGCGCCGAGCTCATCAAGAGCCGGGCCTCGGCGATCGGAACGTGCGAGATCCCGTTGTCCGTCGTCACCAGCATCGAGTCCACGGTGGCGTTCCCGGTGGCGTCGAGTGCGGTGACGCGAACCACGTAGTCGCCGTTGGGCGAGTGGGCCGTGTTCCAAGCCTCCTGGAAGTCACTCGGCTCATAGATCAGATCGCCGTTGGAGTTCGTGATGATGTAGAAGAACTCGCGATTGTCGTAGTCACCCTCGGTGTCGCAGGTCCCGTCCTGTTTGTAGAAGAGGTCGACCAACATCGGGTCGATGGGCCCCCCCTGGTAGGCGTCGAGCGCCATGTCGTAGTAGATGCCCAGTTTGTCGTCGACAATCGGATTGCCCGGATCGCCCGCCGGGTAAATCGTGTAGCGGATCTCCTGGATCGTACACACCCAGTCGTCCCAGAGCTGGTCGCCGACATGGGCGATGATATCGACTTCCCCGTTGAGGTCATCAGGGTCCAGGTAGTTTGACGTTTCGTTCCGGCAGAACGCGAAGAGGTCATTCCCCACCGCTCGCTCGATGACCGGGAAATCGGTCTCGCTCAGATTGTCCAGGTCGAGGTGTGGGTTGTCGGTGCAGAGCCAGCTGCCGTACCACTGGGAGCCGGAGTCGGCGATGCGAGCGAAGTGGATGTGGGTGAAGTCGGCCACCGGCCAGTCGACCAAACCACCGAGGTACTCGCCCTGCTGGACGTAGTCGCCGACGTCCACCGTGATGCTGCCCTGTTCCAGGTGCGCGTACAAGTACCCCACACCGTAGCCGGATTGCGTGTCACCAATCGCGACCCGCCAGTGATAACTACCGCTTGTCGTGATGACCGCTTTCACCCATCCGGCCTCAACCGCGAAGATCGGCTCGCCGGCCTCGCCCATGATGTCCACGCCGGGGTGCATGTAGGGCGCGCCGCCGTAGTACTGGAACTCGCCGTACGTGTTGCCGATCGGATACTGGTTGTTGAAGGTCATCGGCCAGGGGATGCCGCGGGTGGTCCTCGGAAGGTCCTCCGCGACCGGGATCGCCTGACGCGCCCCATCCAGTTCACCCAACACCTGACCATCGCGGCCTAAGCGGACACCGGCGCCTTCGAAGTGCCCGGCCTGAATCCGGCGCATCCCGACAACCAGATCGCCCGTCTCCTCGATGAGCAGATCACGCAGATCCCAATCGGCCTCTGCGGTGAAAAGCACCGTTTGCTCGAGACTCGAAACATCGGCCGCGATCAGATGCCGCTTGGTGAGAAGCAGCAGCCGCTCCCCCGTTGAGTCAAAGAGCAGGGACTTGGCGAAAGAGTTGGCAGGTAGCAGTAGCTCCAGGGTCTCGCCGGCCCGCGTGAGGAGCACAGTGGGCGCTACATGCATCACGATCGCGGTCTCACCCGCGGGGCCCACCGCAAAAGGACTGCCGTTCGTGTGCACCTGAATGTCTTCGGAGATCGTATCGATCACCCAGATTTCATCGCCTGAGCGCAAGGCCAGGTACTGCCCATCGGGACTCATCACCGGATCGGAGAGAAGAGGAATCTGGCGATCGAAGCCCACGCTGCCGGAGGCTTCGAAGACCCGCACACGGCTGGGCAGGGCGCGGGTATCGGGTGATTCGATCACCACCAGCCGCTCACCGGCCGCGGGGAACAGGCCGGCTTCGGGCCGGATTCCCTCGGGCAACACGCTCTCATCCTGGAGGACCGGCTGCAGGAGGCTCCCCTGGCAGGTCACGCCCACCGGCGCATCCCCGATCGCCCCGGCGGGCAGAGGAAGGAGCCCGCAGGCAGACCCCAGAAAAAGACTCAGACAGAGACGTCGAAACGGCCTTGATCCGATCATGGCGTGGCCAGCGGCAGGGCGCATGGGATACTCCTCGTGATGGTGGCCCCCGGGGTGCCGAAGCTGTTTTCTCGCAGACGCCCCCTCAGTATAGCGCATCCGCAAATGAAACGGGGGGGGCCAGAGTGCCCCCCCGTGGGTAGATTCATTGCCCGGTGCGTGGTCCGGGCACAAGTCCCGTCTAGGACATCACTTCTGTCATTCCGGCCAGCACGTCGCTCAGTTCCTTGACCGTCCGGCCGAACATCTCGAAGGAACTCTCCACCGTCTTGCGATCGGTGAGGTCGACGCCCGCCCGCTCGACGAGAATGAGGGGATCATCCGAGCCGCCGGACCGGAGCAGATCGAGGTACTGATCCCGCTCCGCCTCACCGCTCAGGACCCGCTTCAGGAACAGCTGCGACGCACAGAAGCTGGTCGCGTACTTGTAGACGTAGAAGTTGTAGTAGAAATGCGGCACCCGGGACCATTCCAGACCGATCCGCTCGTCGGCCTTGACCGCATCCCCGAAGTACTCGGCGTTCAGCTTGTAGTACCGATCCGAGAACGTCTCCGCGGTCAGGGGCTGGCCGGCGGCGTCCATCTCATGGACGATCATCTCGTACTCGGCGAACATCGTCTGCCGGTACACGGTCCCCTTGAACCCATCGCACAGGTGATTGAGCAGATAGGCCTTGAACTTCGGATCGTCGGTCTTCTCGAGCAGGTACTTCAGAAGCAGCCCCTCATTCAGGGTCGAGGCGATCTCCGCCAGGAAGATGGGATAGCGTGAATAGCGCGGCGACTGCTTCTGATTGGCCAGATGCGAATGCATCGAATGCCCCAACTCATGCGCCAGGGTGAACACGTTGATCAAGGTTCCCTGATAGTTCATGAGGATGTAGGGCAGCGAGTCGTAGCACCCACTCGAGTATGCACCCGAGCGTTTTCCGCGGTTCTCATAGATGTCGATCCACCGCTCGGTGAAGGCGGTTTTGAGCACGTTGACGTACTCCTCGCCCAACGGTTTACAGGCCTCCAGAACCCACTTCTGAGCGTCCTCGTAGGACACCTTGACCTCGTAGGCCGGGACGAGCGGCACATAGACGTCGTACATGTCGAGTTCGTCGATTCCGAGCTGCCGCTTCCGAAGCTCGAGGTAGTCGAAGTAGAAGGGCAGCGCGTCATGGGTCGCCGAGATCAGGGTCTCGTAGAGCTGCCGGGGAACGTTGTCCTCATGGAGGGAGGTTTCGAGCGCCGAGGGGAAGTTGCGCGCCTTGGCCTGGAAGTTCTGCAGCTTCACTTGCGAGGAGAGCGTGCTCGCCAACGTGTTGCGCACCCCCCCGTACGTGTCGAGGAGCCCTTCGAAAGCGTCTTTCCGGACGCGGCGATCCTTGTTGATCATGAACATCGAGTAGCGCCCCTGAGAGAGCTCGACCTGATTGCCGTCGGCATCTTCGATCTCAGGGAAGGTCAGGTCGGCGTCGGTCAGGAAGCCGAAGGCCTTGCGGGGCGCCGCGAAAACCTCCGCCGCCTGCGAGAGGAGGGTCTCCTCCTTCTCGGACAGCGTATGCGGCTTGCGGCGGAGCAGGCGAATCATCGCGTAGTAGTCTTTCTTGAGCACGTCCGAGTCGGTCCATGCTTTGAGATCCTCTTCACTGTGCGACAGGATCTCCGGCGTGGACCAGGCCAAGCGGGCACCAACTTCGGCGTACTTGGCCTGAGTGCGGGCCATCCGGGCCTGGCCGTCGCTGTCCGCCGTATTCTCGTCCTGACGCAGGTGCGAGTAGACGTAGAGCTTGTGGACGAGGCGATCCAGCTCGATCTCGGCATCCAGGTACTTCCCCACGGCCTCAGGGGAGTTCAGCGTGCCGCGCATCGCCTCGAGGGGCGCCGCAAGGCCGTCGATCTTCTTAAAGTCCTCTTCCCAAGCCTCGTCGGTCGGATAGAGTACGGAGAGGTCCCATTGGTGGCGGGGGTCCAGATCACCGCGGTTGGGCACCGAGCCCATGCCGCCATCGTTCTTCTCCGACTGCCAAGTGTGCAACATTGTTCGACTCCCCTTCGAATGGATCTCTGTACCTATATCAGGACGCAATCCGGTAGATGATTACACTTTTCGGGTAGCGTTCGCAATTGTGCTTCCGACCCAGGGTGGCAAAATCGCTTGAACAGCCAAGGGAGTGAACCCGTCTGATGGTATGGAACGCAGGAAACCTGAACCGAGGGCAAAGCTTGAATTCGATGACCGATGCCGAGCTCGCGGCCTTGTCCAAGGAAGGTAACCTGGAGGCTTTCAATCGGTTAGCACGCCGATGGGAGAACCCGCTGTTCCTCTTCATCCGCCGGATGTTGGGCAACGATGAAGATGCGCGGGACACCTGCCAGGACGCCTTTCTGAAGGCCTATCAGAACATTGGCCGACTTCGTGATCCGGCCAAGTTCAAGGCTTGGCTGCATCATATTGCCCTCAATCTGTGCCGGGACTTCGGGCGTTCGGCCAAGGTTCGCGCGACGCAGCCGTACGAAGAGACGCTACCCCAGGATGAGCGAGCCCATCCCCTGGTGGGGAGAGTCGAGACAACCGACCTAGCCGCCGAACGCGGCAGCCTCGCCGGCCTGCTGGGCAGTGTGCTCGGCCAGCTCCCGGAGGAGCAGCGAACGGCGATCCTGCTGAGGGAATACCAGGGCTTCACGGCCCGGGGAAATCGCGGAGATCACCGGCGTACCGTCCGCGACGGTCCGGACCAGAATCTACTACGGCCTACGGACCCTGAGACGCGGGCTCGCCCAACGGGGCATTCTGGATGTATCTCTAGGGAGGCAAGAGCCATGAACGAGACACCACTCGATCCTCAGCGCGAGAAGATGATCGCCGCGCTCTACGGCGAACTGCCGCCGGACGAGATGGAGGCTTTCCTGGCCGCCTTGGAAGAGAATGAAGAGCTCAAGCTCGAGTGGAATGAACTCCAGGGCACGCGCGCCTTCCTCCAGCAGGCCGACCAGGAATCGGCCGCACCGCAGTTCCAGTTCCTGATGCCGCTCGAAGAGAAGAGCGAGGCTCGCCCGTTTTGGCCGCGACTTCGCCGTCTCTTCCTGACCCCCGCGGCGGGGTTTGCGACCGTGGCTCTCGCGCTGCTGGTCCTCATCGGGGCCGGGCTGAGGGTCGACTCCCGTGACGGAGCCCTGATGCTCCATTTCGGAGAGCTACAATACCAGAACGGCGCTTCGGATCTGGCCGATGGGTCGGCCAACACGACCGCACGACCGGCCCTCTCCCAGGGGGTCCCCCTCGAGCCGCCCTCGGGCGCGGCGGATGCGACGGGCGGCGCCATTCAGCGCGTGAGCGGTACGAGCGATGTGGATTCCTACGTGACGCGAGGCGACCTGACGATCTTCGCCGAGCAGTTCATGCGTATGATGGATGAGCGGATGCGTTCTTCCCGCCAGCAGCAGCGCGGGGAGTTCGTTTACCTGCTCAATGAGATAACCGAGTCCGTGAGCGAGCAACAGCGGATCAACAACGCCCGCCGGGACGCTCAACTTGAAGATGTTTGGCTAGGTGTCGTTGGCATGGTGGCCGCGCGGGGGAACACCTCCCGGTCGCAACCGGGAATCAACCCCTCCGATGTCAGTGTCACCCCTGTCCAGCAGACCACACCTAACCGAGAGGAGAGTGGTACGAATGACTAGAAACACAATTCACCGCCATCGCTGGGCTGTCGTCGGCCTGACCCTGGGAGTCGCCGCCGGAATGCTGTTGCTCGTTTGCGACGCGCAGGCCGGGGAGGTTCCGAACCGGCTGAAGAAACAGATCCGGATCATGGAGAAGGTGATCAATGAGGTGCTCGAGGAGAGCCCCAACATCCTGGTTCATTCGACCACTCCGAGTCACGGAATCTACCTCGATGGGTTCGGCGCGCTTTTCACCTTCGAGGCGTCCCTGGTGGATGGATCCGGCATGCTCTGGGGCTTCGGCAAGAAGTTCGATGTGAGCAAGGTATTCGGCAACTGGACCATCGAACGCGACGGTGACAAGACCATCATCATCACCAGCGATCCCGACAGCGACGAAGAGACCCTGATCGAAATCGAGGACGAGGATGGCGACATCAAGAAGAAGACCATCGAGCAGATCGAACAGGAAGCGCGTGAAAAAGAGCAGGAACGCTATGAAGGCGGCAAGCAGGAGTTGATCGATGCGCTGATCGACTACGCCGAGACGCTGACCGGTCTCGACAACAACGAGCATGTCGCCATCGCCGCCTATCTGGGCGAGGACGACTTCTTCGAAAAAAGGGAGATCTCCCGGCTGGTGATCCGCGTGAAGATGAGCGATCTGCGGTCTTACGCAAGCGACGACATCTCGCTGGAGAGCCTCAAGGGTCGCGTGGCCGTCGAGGAGTACTAGGCTCCGCTTATAAGTTGTGTACCCCTCCAGATCGGCTGCTCGCCCCGGAGTCACAGCAGCCGGTCCGGTTTGGCCGGGTCTGAACCCCTCTCAGGCCCGGCCTCGTATTTTAGGTCCTCTCTACCACCACCAGCGAAGCGTGAACAGCAGGTTGGACTGATCCGTGTACATCCCCACCGTCGAAAACTCCTGCCCCGCGAAGATGTTCATCTTGAGCCCGAGCTGCAGATCCTCGTAGAAGGGCAGGTTGTAGCTGACCGCAGGACTCAGCCAGACCGAACCAGACATGAACTGCGCCATGATCGTCAACGACGTGGTGAGATGATCCTCCTGGAATCCCTTTTGCGCATGGAGCGACCAGTTCACGTCCGCCGCTCCCTGAGTGTAGAACTCCTCGTGCCCGGTGCGGCCCGTGACGATGAACTGCGATGAGGTCATGATCCGAACATTGGGGATCTCGTAGTCGGCCCCGAAGATCCAGGTCACGGCGGCGTGGCCCTTCGGCTCGCCGCGCACCTCGCCAACCCCGAACTGGGCCATCTCCGCCAGGGCCTCCTGGCTGTCCTCCGGATCGAAGAGCCGGAAGTACTGCTTACCGGCCTGCACCGCAAACTCCGATCGCAACGCCCACCGCCCAAAGGTCCGGGCTGCGGCCGCGCCGATGACGGTCACCCGCTTGAACAGTATGTGCCCATCCACCGAGATCACCAAACCCTGGCCGGGCAGTCCCTGGATGGTCCCGGTCGCCATGATCGTGCGCACCTCGGCCGTGGGCATCGGATCCATGGTGGTCAGGAGGTAGAAGTCGATGTCGTATTCCCCTTTGAGCATGTTCATCTTGGCGCCGAAGGTCGCCGTGGAGGGATCTTTCGCCGGCTTGTCCATCTCTTCGTAGGTGGCCATGAAGATGTACCAGTCGAGGCCCATATCGTTGGGATCGAGGAAGTACCCTTCGGTCGGGTAGATCGCCATGGGCGGGTACCACTCATCGGCGGTGGTCGTACCGTCGTTGTGCGTCTGGGCCATCGGAACCTCAGACCGGATCCAGACCGGCGCGAGGAAGCCCTCGAGCATGTAGTCGCCGAAGGCGTAGTTGACGCGCACCCCCGCCTGGCCGATGCGGTCCTCCAGGGTGGGCATGACGAATGGATCGCGCATGTCTCGGGCGGTAAGGATGTCAAAGGGAGAGACCAAATCGGCCTTGCCCCAGATCACCTTCTGGAGGCCGAGGCGCACCTCGAGTTCGCTGATCCGGAAGTCCACGTAGGCCTCCCCCAGCGTGACCTCCCCCCGTTCGCCGAAGGGACGCGACGGCTCGGAGGTGAACTCGAAATCCACCGTCACCTGGGAGGAGGCCTCGTTCGGGTAGGAGCCGAACATGTCGATCCGGGCCTTGTTGATCTGCGCAACGACCGACGTGCGCTCGTAGGTGGACAGCCCGATCTGGTACTCGTCGGTCCCCGCCATCCGCAGTGCGTTGCCCGTGCTGAGAAACCCGCTGACGTCGAAGTAGGTCTCTTCCCCGCCGAACTCGAAGGCCTGCGCACCGGACAGGAGACCACCGGCGAGAAGGAGGAGGGAGCACCCAAGCACCCAGGCGAACACCCGCCGTTTCTTGCGCTCATACCACATGACAAACTCCTCCTGCGGTGCCAGGCCCGCTCATCATGACTTTCGCGATCGCTTCCGATCCCCTCCGACCAGGGGACGCGTCGAAATGAGGATCGCCGGAAGCAACACCAGATCCGCGCCCAGCGCGGTGAGCATTGTGGTTCCCGTGAGCATGCCCACCGCACTGATCATCTGGAACTTCGACAAGGAGAGAATCAGGAACCCGAAGAAAAGGGTGATACTCGTGTAGACCATGGGCCGGCCGATCGCATGGACGCTTTCCCGAGCCGCCTTGCGGCGGTCCCGCCCTTCGCGCATCCGCCGGGAGTAGTCGGTCATGAAGTGGATCGTGTCATCCACCGAGATTCCGATCGCCACGCAGGCAATGATGCTCGTTCCGATATTGAGCGTCGTCCCCGTCCAGCCCATCAGCCCGAAGACGATCAGGATGGGAAATCCGTTGGGGATCATCGAGAGCATCCCGGCCCGCAGCGATCGGAACAGAATCGTCATCACGATGAAGATGATCACCAGCGCCAGGGCCAGCGAATCCCGCTGTCCCCGGGCGATCGCCTCCGTGGCACGGGTCAACACGACCAAGGTCCCGGTGGATTTGGCCGAATAGCCGCCGGGAAGCTCTGCCCGAGCGAAGGCCTCGACATCATCCAGCGCAGCGATTATCTCGGCCGAACCGATCAGATTGGTGCGGGCGAAGATGGTCATCTGGCTGAAGTCGCCGTTGACGTAGCGCTCCATGGCGCCGGGATCGTGAGAGATGCTGAAGAGGAGGATCTCCTCCTCGATGATGCCCGGGTCGTCGGGAATGAGGAGCGAATCCGGGTGGTCGTAGTTGAGCGCGGAGTGAAGGCGTTCGAGATGTCCCACGAGTGACACCGTCTTGTCGACGCCTGGAACGGTCTCCATGTAGGCCTGGATACGGCCGACCGCCTGCAGGAGCGCGGGGTCCTTGACGCTGTCCTCATCCTTACCGTCGATCACCAGAAAGAAGGTGGAAGCGCCCGCCAGCTTCTCGGAGATGATGTCGGCCGTCTGTCTGATGTCCGACTTCTTGTCGAAGTAGGACAGGAAGTTCGTGTCCACCCGCAGACCCAGCATCCCCAACACCGACCCGACCAGCACCAACCCGCCAAGCACGCCGACCAGAACCCGGCGATTCTCGTTGAAGCCAGCCAGCGAACCCAGGAAGCGGTCCATCAGGTCCAGCGTGGCGCTCGGGCGCGACTCTCGCGGCGGCGTCTTGAGCAGCGACAGCACGGTCGGCAGCACGCTGAGGGTCACCAGGAAGGTGATAGCGATGCCCGCCATCGCGAACAGCCCCATCTTGCTGATATTGGGAATGGGGTTCACCACGAGTGAACCGAACCCGATGATCGTGGTGAAGGCGGTCATCGTGACCGGCGTGCTGAGATTGGCCATCGTCTCGCGCGCCGCCTCGCGACTCCCCTTGCCCCGGCGGCGAAGCTCGTTGAAGTGCGTGACCACATGGATCGAGTAGGAGCTCCCGACCGCGATCAGAAGCGGTGGCAGGATGGTCATGACCAGCGACATCGGCTTCTGCAACAGGCCCAGGAGCCCCATGGTGCCGATCGTGCTCATGGCGACCGTCAGCAGCGGCAGGAACACGCCGTGCAGGCTGCGGAAGGTCAGGAAGAGCACGATCATGATCAGGGCAATCGTGAGCGGCACGAACAGCTTCAGATCCCGGTGCATGGTGTCGTTGATCACGCGCCGGGTGTAGGTCAACCCGGCGTAATGGAGGTCTTCCGGACCCTGCTCCTCGGCGATCAACGCCTTGATCTGGCCGTCGATGTCCATCGCCACGAGCTGCGAGTCGGGATAGTCGCGGACGAACACGTTGATGGCCGCGGCCCCGCCGTCTTCGGAGACGAGCGTCTTGAGGAAGAGATCGTTGCCCAGCACGAACTCGCGCAGATCGGCCAACGAGTCGGCGGACGCGGGAATCGTGGAGATAATCGGGGGCGTCTCGAGCATGTCGCCCGCCCCGGTCAGAAAGCGACCGTTGGTGAGGCTGACGACCTCCTCCACCCCCACGATGCGATCGATCGCCCGGGTGAGCCGGTCGATCTTCTGCAGGGTTCGCCCACTGAAGATCCCGCCCGAGGCGGAAGCGTCCACCACCACAACCGACACCTGATCGTTGCCGAAGGTATCGATCGTCTCGTTGAAGAAGGCCTGCTCCGGATCGCCCCGGGGCACGCTGCCGTCGCTGGAGGAATCGAACTGGATGCGGCCCATGTAGGACCCCAGCCAGACCGTCCCCACCGCGGCCACGATCAGGACAATCCACCGCAGACGAATGATGAGCCCGGCGAAACGATCCATCAAAGTCCCCGCACGGTCGGTGGGCGCAGGTTGCCGCCCGGATCTTCGATCAACGCCCCTTCTCGAGGTGGGTCTTGGTGAAGTAGCGATCGGGGATGTCGGTGTCGTACTCGACCTTCGTCATGACGGTCTTGTGGTTCGATTGCACGTTATGCATCTCGACCTTCATGGGTGTCCAGTTGCCCGCGACCTTCTTCAGATCCAGAACGTGAGAGACTTTGAGCAGCTCCTTCTTCTTGTCGTAGAACTCGACCTTGATGGGCACCCAATTGTCTTTGCGCACGTACTTGACGACGTCTCCGTAGAGAGACTTCTCCGGTGTCTTCGATCGCCCGCGCACCACATAGCAAGGGTGGCCACCGGCCTCGCCGTCCACGACCGCATCGAAGCTCTCGTTTTCGATGTCGTGCGGACTGAGGTCGTAGTAGGTGAAGTCGGTTCCCATGAAGGGCTTGTCCTTGTCACCTTCCGCAATCATGCGGGTCTTCTTCGACTTGGGCATGTAGAGCCACCGCTGGGATCCTCCCCCCTCGGCCACCACCAGGAAACCGACGCCGGCGACTTTCTTGGGCTTCGTGAAGCGGGTCAGTGACTTGTCCTTCTTCCCCTGGAGCGCCCAGATCTTGATCGCGCGCTCCTGTTCCTTGCCCTTCTTGTCGATCAGCAAGAGGTGGACTTCGGAGACCTGCGTATCGCTGGAGTTGGACTTCTTGGCGTTCTCCATGACCTCACGGCCGGTGATCGCCTGGCCCGGTTGGGTGGTGAGCAGGGTGAGAAACAGCACCAGCGGCAGAGCAGACAGAAGGGTAAGTGACGACGTTCGCATCGGACTCCCTTCCCTTTGGGGTTCATTTCGCGGAGGCCTCCAAGACCGTAACGGCCGCTCCCGTAAGCGTCAATCAGGTTTCAACCCCTCCCCACCAGGCCCGGGAACTTCCCTCGGCCGCCCCGGTTATGGGGGAAACCGGCAAACCGGTGAACCATTTGTACAGAACGAACCTTACGGAGACCTTACTCCGTTTGGGGCCAGACGCTTGCGACGCACGTCCTGGCCCCGTTGAGATAGCGGGAGGTGGACCGAAGACTTCAAGGCGACGGTCTTCGCGTACGCCTACGACCATACGGTTTTCAGAGGGGCCCGGCTTTGCTATACTCCGGGCGCTCGAATTCGGAAGTGGGAGTCTTGCAAGGGAGGAGAAGAGGCAATGAAAGGGATAGTGGCCGGTGTTTTCGGTCTGCTAATGATGGCCATGCTACTGCCGGTGGGCGCCTTCGCGGCCGGAGAAGGGGAGAGCAATCCATTGCTGGATCCCACGTGTGAACAGGTGAACCAGGAGGCCCCTGCGGTCTTCAAGGCGAAATTCGAGACGACCCAGGGAGACGTGATCATCGAAGTGCATCGCGATTGGTCCCCCGAGGGTGCCAAGCGCTTCTACAACCTGGTCGCGAACGGCTTCTACGATGATTGCCGTTTCTTCCGGGTGCTGAGCGGCTTCATGGCTCAGATCGGGATCAATGGTGACCCGGCGGTCTCGGAGAAGTGGATGCGGGCGAACATCCAGGATGACAAGGTCATCAAGAGCAACAAGCGCGGATTCGTGACCTTCGCCAAGTCCAATGCGCCCAACTCGCGCTCCACGCAGATCTTCATCAACTTCGGTGACAACGCCGGATTGGATCGCCAGGGCTTCTCGCCGTTCGGTCAGGTGAGCGAGGAAGGCATGGAGGTCATCGACAAGCTCTACGCCGCCTACGGTGAGGGTGCCCCGCGGGGCGGCGGCCCGTCGCAGGGATCTCTCTTCCAGCAGGGCAATGCCTACTTGGAGAAGGACTTCCCGAAGTTGGACTACGTCAAGAAAGCTACGATCCTGGAAGACGAGGAGAAGTAATCGGCCGCGCCTTCGCGGCATCTCCTCCAAGACATGGATCTCATGCGTGGGGCCGGTCCGTTGAGGATCGGCCCCACCTGCTATTGCGCCGATCTGCACCCACATCCGATAATGTCCCCCACTGCCGACGGAGGAGGAATCGTCATGCCGCAGGTGCCGCGATTCTGTGCCCACTGTGGCGCAGAGCTCATCGAGCGCGAGGTCGAGCACCGGCTTCGCCAGGTGTGCCCCGTGTGCGACACGATCTTCTATCGCAATCCCCTCCCCGTCGCGTCGGCCGTGGTGATCAACGGTAAGCGCGAGGTCCTGCTGGTCAAGCGGGCCCAGGAGCCCAGCAAGGGCATGTGGTGCTTGCCGATCGGCTTCGCGGAGTTGGACGAGACGATCGCCGAGGCGGCCCTGCGGGAGTTGCGGGAAGAGGCGGGCATCGAGGGGGAGATCGTGCGACTGCTCGATGCCTGCTCTCAAGCAAGCGACTTCTACGGCGACCTCCTCGTCGTCACGTTCCAGGTCAGGAAGGTGGGTGGTCTGGAGAGCGCCGGGGATGATGCCGAGCAGACAGGCTATTTCCCCCTCTCGGGCCTGCCGGAGCTGGCCTTCGAGTCGAACCGGAAAGCAATTGCGCTGTTCCGGGCGGGGTTAATCGATTGCGATTGCGAGAATAACGAATCCTCCGAATAGGTCCTCCCGTAGCTGGTACTACGGGTGTGGGCGTAATTATGGTTGGAGGCTAGAGGATGGCATGGCAGAGGCGGTGAGCAATGTCGCTCATCCCGATGAGCGTGGGCTGATCCTTCGCTGCCAGAACGGCGAGCGAGAGGCCTTCGAGCCGTTGGTCAAGCATTACATGCGGCTGGCGGCCTCGTTCGCGTTGGCCTGGACCGGGAATCAGGATGACGCACTGGATCTGTCGCAAGAGGCGTTCGCTAGAGCGTTTCGGGCGATCCAGCGGTTCGACACCTCGCGTCCGTTCTACCCCTGGCTCCACACGATCCTGCGCAACCTCTGCTTCAACTACCTGAGCCGGGCTGCGCGGCTCCACGAGGTGCCGCTGCGCGATGACATCGAGCGGGCCGGACCCGACCCCGGCCCCCTGGCCTACGTCGAGCGGCAGGAGACCCGGCAGCGGGTCTGGGACGGAATACGAAAACTGAAGGCGACTGATCGGGAAATCCTGATCCTGCGTGAGTTTCAGGGCCTCACCTACGCGGAAATCGCGGAGGTGCTCGAGATTCCGCGCGGCACGGTGATGAGTCGCCTGCACACCGCCCGCCAGCGACTGCGGGCTCAACTTGAACCCCTCATGTCCGGCTCGGCCGGCGGGAGGGAAATGTGATGGCCAAAGACTGGAAATCCTACGTCAGCGGCTATATCGATGGCGAGCTACGGCCTGACGAGAGGGAGGCTTTCGAGCGCGAGCTCGAACGCGATCCTGACCTCGCTGCTGAATTGGCCGCCATGCGCGCCATCGGGGAGGTCACCGGCACCATGAAACTCCAGGAATTCCCAGATCTGGTGTGGGAGAAGTACTGGGAGGGAACCTACAACCGGCTGGAACGCCGGTTGGGATGGATTCTCTTTTCGATTGGAGCCATTGTTCTCCTTGCCGTCGGCTTGTACGAATTCGTGCTCGAACTCATCCACGACAGTGCTGAGCCGTGGTGGCTCCGGGCTGCCATCGGCGCCATGTGCGGTGGGCTGGCGATTCTGCTGGTCTCCGTCGTGCGCGAACGGCTCTTCACGTTGAAAAAAGACCGGTATCGGGAGGTAAAACGATGATCCTGTCCACGACCGACATGGTTCCGGGCCGTTCGATCACGACGAACCTGGGCGTCGTCAAAGGCAACACGATCCGGGCCCGGCACATGGGCAGCGACATCCTGGCGAGTCTGAAGAACATCGTCGGCGGCGAGATCTCCGAATACACGAAACTGATGGCCGAGAGCCGCGAGCAGGCCATCGACCGCATGGTCGCTACCGCCCAGGCCCTGGGAGCTGATGCCATCGTGGGCATCCGGATCACGACCTCCATGGTCATGAGCCAGGCGGCCGAGATCCTTATATATGGTACTGCCGTGAAGCTGGATCAGGACTAGGGGACGGCCTGCGCCGGCCATGGCAACCCGATACCTGCAACATTCTTGCGCCATGTAAGCCTACACTCCCTCTCCGGCTTCCACCGCGGAAGTTCGCCAACTGCAGAGGCTCCGATCGTCCAACCTCCTCCCCGTGACGGAATTGCAGGGTGGAGAAGTCAGTCCGATCGATAACCCGCGCTTCTAGCGGGTGTAAGCAAGCGACGGATCCCGGACTCGTATTCGATGGAATGACAGCCTGTTACGTCCAAGTGTCTGATATGCGCACCCCTTCCCATGCGGATCATTTTGTGCTTCGGGGAGAGTCGGCCTGTGCTATAATCATCGCGAGCCCCGAAATAAGTGCCACTGTGGGTTCCGAAGGTTCTCGAATGAGAGCCTGAGATCGGCACTGGGTTTTCCGGTATCCTCAGTTGGGTGGTTGTGTGGAGAGGGGAAGGCTCCTAAGCAATGGAGTGGGTATCTTCCCGAGGCCTTTTGCATCATTGGAATGATTCGCGCTAAGGAGGTCAACGCAATGAAAAGAGTGCTTCTGGCTCTAGCGCTACTCGGCCTTGTGGCGGGTGCGAACGCCGACCCGGCGGACCTTGCGGGCGGTGTTCTCATCACGCATACGCCGGCCGGGCACATTTTTTCATCTGGCGGTGATTATTGTGCTGACTACGCTCAGTACGGTATTGCCAGCTGCGACGAGCAGAACACGACCATGCTGTCGGGCGGTAACGCCGAGCACATGTTCTTCTATGTTGTCGCGGCGTTTGCCGAAGACAAGGTCTGGTGCGGCACCCAGTTCGGTATTGGTGACGTGACCGGTACGGATGAGTACTTCTACTTCGTCGCGGGCGGCGATGCCAACATCTGCCTGCCCAACGCCCTCTCCACGACTTCTGGAGCTGGCTTCCCGATGGAGAACGAAGGTATTGCGATCGTGGCCACGGACACCCCGTGGGCTGGCAACTTCCTGCCGGTCTACTGGGCCGAGTGCTACTCCTACTATGCGGGCGGCACCTATGACGTCCCGTTGGGCTTCTACCCTGGCGATCCGCCGCTGGCCGTTTTCGGTAACTGCGACGTTCCGTCGATCATCTGGGACATTGAGTGCCTGGGTGTCATGGGTATTGGCGACAATCCTGGTGTCGAGTGCTGCCCCGAAGTCACCCCGGTTGGTGCCTGCTGCTTCGCGGACGGATCCTGCCTGGATCTGACCGAGTATGAGTGCATCACGGCCGGTGGTACGGAATGGCATATCGACATTCCGTGCGATCAGTTCGAGTGCCCGCAGCCGCCGGAAGAAGGCGCCTGCTGCATCGACGATGGTTCGTGCTTCTTCATCTTCATGACGGACTGCGATGCCATCGGTGGCGAGTTCTTGGGTGAAGGCATCACGTGTGAGCCGGACAATCCGTGTCCGCCTCCGATCTTGGCGTGCTGCTTCGCCGATGAGTCTTGCCTCGAGCTGACGGCTGACGAGTGCGTCGCGCAGGGCGGTATTCCTGAGGATTATCCGTCTTCGTGCGACCCGAACCCGTGCGTCACTACCCCTGCGGATAGTGATACCTGGGGTTCGATCAAGGCTCTCTACAGGTAAGCCTGTTGGAGTCGTCCGGCTTCCTCTCTAGGAAGCTGGGGTCAGATTGACCAAACTGCGGCCCCCTCCTTCGGGAGGGGGTCGCTTTTTTGTGCCCCGGGGCACATCTTCACGGTCCCCTGTGCGGCCAGACGGTGGACGCCAGCTGATGCTGTACAAGCAGCCTGTATCACGCAAAGCCTATATATTGGACACCCGATGGCTGAATTGCTTCACAGATGCACAAGAATGGCGCGATCAGACATGATTCGGCAGGAGAACATGCGCCTCTCACACAGGCGCCCAATCCCCGGGAAGCGGGCAGATAGGCCGAACATTGTTCAGACTGGTCCCTGAGCACCTTGGGGCCTCGGAACGCCCCTAGGGGGCCGCCACGCGGCCCGGGTTTGCTGGGTCAGCGAGGGCGGTTCTGACCTCTTGGATACTCGATCGCGGACCACCCAATTGTGCAGCCGGCAGCCTGTTTACGGCAGAGCGGAATCCCCCGTATGTTGAGATCCTCATATCACCTTCGCTTGATATGTACAGTCCCATAGTGTATTCTCCTTAATAAGATTCATGACATGGGAAGACCCTTTTCGGGGAGGGGTGTTCCCAGGTCATAAACTGCATCAATGGTAAGGTTGGCACCTAAGGAGGTCAGGGCAATGAAACGAGTGCTTCTCGGTCTAGCTCTACTCGGTCTAGTTGCAGGTGCGAACGCTGAGCCCAACGATTTGGCGGGCGGTGTTCTCATCACGCATACTCCGGCCGGGCACGTGTTCTCACCAGGAGCAGACTACTGCGGTGAGTATGCCCAGTTCGGGATCACGAACTGCGAAGAGCAAAACACGAACCAGGCAACACAAGGCTATACGCAGCATATGTTTTTCTATGTTGTGGCCGCGTTTGCCGAAGACAAGGTCTGGTGTGGTACCCAGTTCGGTATTGGGGATGTGACGGGGACCGATAACTACTTCTATTTCTCTGCGGGTGGAGATGCGAACATCTGCCTGCCGAACGCCCTGTCCACGACCTCTGGAGCCGGCTTCCCGATGGAGAATGAAGGGATCGCGATCGTTGCGACCGACACTCCATGGAGCGGCAACTTCATTCCGGTCTACTGGGTCGAATGCTATTCGTACTACGGTGGTCAGTCCTATGACGTCCCGCTTGGTACGTACCCCGGCGATCCTCCCTTGGCCGTGTTTGGAAACTGCGACGTTCCGTCGCTGATCTGGGACATCGCGGCCTTGGGTGTGATGGGTATCGGGAACAACCCCGGTGTGCCCGTCTGTCCGGAGCTTCCGCCTGCTGAGGGCGCCTGCTGCTTCGAAGATGGTCACTGCGAAGACCTGCTCGAAGCCGACTGCCTGGCTGCCTCGGGTGACTTCTACGGCGCCGGCACCGAGTGCGCCACGACCGAATGCCCGCAGCCTCTCGGAGCTTGCTGCTTC
>CAZTDY010000041.1:0-32244 GCA_964612295.1 uncultured bacterium
ATGAGACCATCGCCACGCGTTCGGCTTTGCAGAATCACGCAACGCGATTTAGAGCCCCTCGTCGATACTGATCAGGTGCCAATCGCCCTTTCGTTCCATCGTGTTCTTGGGAGCCCGATCGTAGCAGAGCACCCCGTGCTGGCCGGTGTGCAAGCGCACGCGGAAGTAGGTCCGGCCGACGCCCCAGGACCCGCGGCGCTCGGCCGTCGCCGCGTGGTCGGGGCGCATGTTGTGAGCCATTCGTCCCCGCCGGCCGAAGTCCTGCCACTCGCTGAAGAGTTCCTTGACCTGATAGACGGTATCCCGCCAGGTGAAGGAGTCGGGACATCCCGGTTTCTTTTCGAGGTCCGGCGGAGTGGCATGATGTACAGCCACACGTTCGTAGATGAACTCCTGCGGGCCGCTGCAGTCGATCACGAATCTGCACACGTCGCCCCCCTCGAGAACGCTCTCGGAAAGATCCACTTGTACAGGCCGCCCGAGGATCTCCTCCCAGACACCCTTGTAGAATCCTCCGCCGCAATAGCAATACAACGAAGACAGCGCTTCTCCGGAGGCCAGGACCGATCGAATGCGTGGACAGTGGCGGTACATCTGCCGGCGTTTCTCGGGATCCTCTTCCTCGAGATAGGCCCGCAGGTTACCGCTCTTGGGGATCTTGGTGGCGATCACCCGCTGTCCGTCGAGACGTCCGGCCAGCCCCCACCCGCGATCGAGGATGGTGGAGATCAGGTCTTCATCCAACTTGAGATCGTCGCGCAAAAAACCGAGGAATCGATCTTTCAACATCTCGTGCGCTTTGGCCAGATCACCCTCGCGCTGATAACAGGCCCGGATCTCCGCCAGCCCTTCGCCCGGGTATTGGCAGGCGCAGCCAAGCAACACCTCCTGGGCCTCTTCCTGGCCGAGGTGTTGCGCGAGGCGCCGGAGTGCCCCTTTTGTCCAGGAGATGACCTCTTCCGGCGTGGACTGGTCGGATAGGTGCTCATGTCCGCGCATGATCTCGCCTGTGCGGTCGGCGCCGGCTCGCTCGGCGAGGGAGCGTGAGAGCTTGTTCAGCCACTGGCGTTCGAAGTCATTCTCCACAGCTTCATACCTTCCGGCGGAAGCCCCCGGCCCTGAGGAATGCGCCCCGGGCTACGCGTCGACCTGAATCCGGCCGGCATCTTCAGGGACGACCTCGCCCACGATCACCGCATCCTTCACGCCCACCGCGCGCATCCGATCGACCAGTGCCGCCGCCTCGTTGCCCGCAATGGCCACGAGGAGCCCGCCTGAAGTCTGAGGGTCGAAGAGCAGATCGGTGCGCTCTTCCGGGACATCCGCCGCGATGGTCACCCGACCTGAGAGAAACTCGCGATTGCGGTGGAGTCCGGCGGGAAGGAGTCCCATGGAAGCGTACTCGACCGCCTCTGGGAAGATAGGCATCGCTCCGGCGCGCAGGCGGACCCCGACCGGGGCGCCCATCACCATCTCCGCGAGGTGGCCCAGCAGGCCGAAGCCGGTGATGTCGGTGCAGGCTGAAACATCGAATCCGGCCAAGGCCTCCGCGGCCGCGTCGTTCAGAGCCGCCATGGAGGCAACGACGGAGTCGATCGCCTCGGGGCTCGCCAACTCTCCTTTGATTGCCGTGTTGACGATCCCCGTGCCGAGCCGTTTGGTGAGAAGAAGCGCGTCTCCGGCGCGCGCTCCCTGATTCGTGAGGACCTTGTCGGGGTGCACCAGGCCGGTGACCGAGAGGCCGTACTTCAGCTCGGGATCTTCCACCGTGTGACCGCCCGCCAGCGTGACCTTCGCTTCGCGCAGCTTGTCCAGGCCACCCTTCAAGATCTCACGCAGAATGCTGATGTCCATCTTCTCGATTGGAAAACCGGCGATGTTCATCGCGCACACCGGCCGTCCGCCCATCGCGTAGACATCGCTGAGCGCGTTGGCGGCCGCGATCTGCCCGAAGAGATAGGGGTCATCCACGATCGGGGTGAAAAAGTCGACGGTCTGGATCAGGGCCAGCTCATCAGTCAGCTTGTACACCCCGGCATCGTCCGCTTTGTCAAAGCCGACGATGAGATTGGGATCCGCGATCAGCTCCAAACCGCACAGCGCCTGGGCCAGGTCCCCCGGCCCCAGTTTGGATGCTCACCCCGAGCCGCTTACGGTCTGGGTCAGCGGGAGCGGTTTGTTGTCGGTCATGTTGTCCTCGACGGTTAGCGTGTCTCAATTGCAGTGAAGCCGTCTCCGCTCGGTCTGTAGACGGACACCAGGCGAATCGGCCTCTCGGCAATCGCATTCAGGGCCTGCTCGAGGTCGTCCGGCGCGATCTCGATCGCCATCCCGCAGTCAGAGCTGAGTTGCCGGGGGGTGGGGATCATGTCGCACCACAGGCCGCCATCCTGGATGGCGTGCTCAGCAGCCATCACATCATGGATGGACGCGAAGATCATCACAAAGCGTATCACGTCTTGGCAACCGCGCGCACCGCATCGACGGCGCGCGCGATCTTCTCGGGGGTGTTCATGAT
Organism: uncultured bacterium; assembly: GCA_964612295.1. Taxonomy (GTDB): domain Bacteria; phylum Eisenbacteria; class RBG-16-71-46; order CAIMUX01; family WJJG01; genus CAYQJL01. Next base: position 2,519 of record CAZTDY010000041.1, read on the forward strand.
TCCGGCGGACACACGCACCGTGCCCTCCGGGAAGGTCCCCAGGGTGCGGTGCGCTTCCGGCGCGCACTGCAGGCCGCTGCGCGTGTAGAGATTGTGGTCGCGGTCCAGGCGCAGCGTGATCTCGCTTGGCGAGAGACCGTCGATGCGCATCGCGATGACCGGCATGGCAGCGTCCGCGTCGGACGATCCATAGAGCCGCACGCGGGGAATCGACGACAACCCCTCCCGCAGACGCCGCCGGTACTCGGCTTCTCTGGCGCGTACCACGTCCGGCCCCAGCTGCAGGAGATGGTCGAGTCCGGCGGCTAGGCCGGCGATTCCCGGTCCATTCGGCGTGCCGCTCTCGTACAGATCGGGCAAGGTGCTCGGCTGTCGGTCCGATTCGGAGCCCGACCCGGTCCCGCCCAGGATCAGCGGCTTCACCTCAAAGCCGGGACGCAGGTAGACACCGCCGATGCCCTGCGGCCCGAGCAGACCCTTGTGACCGGAGAAGGCCAGAAGATCGATCCCCTCCCTCGTCACGTCGATCGGGATCGCGCCCAGAGTCTGGGCGGCATCCACCATCAGGGGAATCTCGCCGATGGCTTTGCGAATCTTCGCGATCGGCGCAATCGTCCCCACGATGTTCGAGGCATGATTGATCACGACCATCCGCGTGTCCGGACCCACCGCGGCGCCGATCTCCGTCGCGGAGATATGGCCCTTCTCATCCGCCGGGACCACGGTGATCCGGACGTCCCGGGTCTCTCGCAAGTGGCGCAAGGGGCGCATGACGGAGTTGTGCTCCATCGAGGTGGTCACGACGTGGTCACCCGTCTTCAGATACCCGAGGAGCACCAGGTTGAGTCCCGTCGTCGCGTTGGGAGTGAAGATGATCTGGCGTGCGTCGGATGCGCCGATGAAACGGGCGAGACGCTCACGACATTCGTAGACGGAACGGGCGGCTTGTACGGACAGCGAATGACCCGAGCGCCCGGGATTGGCTCCCAGGTTTGCCAGGTGATCTCCGACCGCGGCAATCACCGAGGGCGGTTTGGGAAAAGAGGTCGCTGCCTGATCGAGGTAGATCATGGAACTCTCCGCCGGCGTGCCTCAGGGCCGAATCACCCGGTCTGCTGAACTCAGTTGGGACACGATCTCAAACATGTTGGTCACCTTGCCGACCGCGAGCTTGTCACCGAGGCCGAAGAAATCGAGACAGGTACCGCACGAGAAGACATCCATGCCCCGGCCCTCCAGCTCGGCGATGTCGTCGATGAGATTGGAACCCTCGCTCGTCAGCCGCACGCCGGAGTTGACGAAGAACATCGCGACGGGCGCGGGGGCCACTTCCTTCAGGGTCTTGATGAAGGCGCGCATGAGAACCGCACCCAGCTCGGCGTCCCCTTCTCCGAAGCCCGCGCTCGACACCAAGACGATGTTGCGCGAAGCCGTCCCGCAGGAGATCGCTTCAGCCTGTGGTTCCGGAGCCTCAGCACCGACGGGCTCGATGAGCAGGTGGATTTCCCCCTCGGCCTGCTTGTCGATGCGGACGCGGCAACCCTGGCTGCGCGCCATGCGCGTGACGTTCTCACAGGAGGCGGGATTGTCGACGACCACTCTCAGCGTCGCGCGTCAAGAGGACCGGTTGGGGACAGGGCTTCCCGCGAGCATCGATGCGTTGTTCCTGCATGGGGCCTGCTAACCTTTGTAGGGTCGGAAATACTGCAGCGCCTCATCCTGCACCTTCCTCAGCTCCTGGATCCGGTTCGCATCCGACGGATGCGTGCTGAGGAACTCCGGCGGGGCCTGCCCGCCATGAGATTGAGACATGCACGTCCAGAACTCGGCTGCCTTGGTCGGGTCGAATCCGCCCATCGCCATGAAGATCGCTCCCAGACGATCCGCCTCATATTCGTGCAAGCGGCTGTAGGGCAGGATGCCGAAGACCTGCGAGCCCACGCCGAACGCGGTGAGGGCGATCGCCTGGGTCTTCTCTGGTTCGTTCTCGAGTGCCAGCGACAGCGCCATGCCGCCCATCTGAAGGGCGAGCTGCTGGCTCATCCGCTCGTTGCCGTGCCTGGCGACGACATGTCCGATCTCATGCCCCATCACCACGGCCAGCCCGGTTTCGTCTTGTGTATAAGGGAGGATGCCCTTGTAGAAGACGATCTTGCCGCCCGGCATCGCCCAGGCGTTCACCTGATCGCTGTCGACCAGATTGAACTCCCAGTTGAATCCTTTGAGCTCGCTGGACAGTCCTTTCTGGGCGAAGTAGGCTTCCACCCCGCTGCGGATACGTTGCCCCACGCGCTGGACCATCTGGGCTTCCGGTGTTCCGGTGATCACCGGGTTGGTGCTCAGGAACTCCTGATACTGCTGCGCACTCATCGAGAGGATGGTCGCGGCCGGGATGAGATGGATCTGCCTCCGGCCGGTGATCGGAACGGTGCTGCAGGACAGCAGCATTACCCCCAAGAGAACCAGCGCGCTCCAACGGATTGCCACTCTGCCCATGGCCTCCTCCTATTCCCGATGAATCGTCCGTGATCGATTCCGCGCGCCTCGAATGGCGCAGAGGTAGTAAACACCACCGCCGGGAGTGAGGGCAAGCGCAACGCCGGACAAGAGGCTAAGAGGAGGCGGGGCCTTCATCCGGCCGGGCGCACTCACTCGCCATGCCGGTGAGGGTCTCGAGGGCGTGGGGCAGGATCGGCAATAGAGTTGAAAGTCCCTCTCGAACGGCCCGGGGGCTTCCCGGGAGATTGACGATCAGGGTCCGGCCACAGACGCCGGCGACCCCGCGGCTCAGCATGGCTCGCGGCGTATGCTCGAGGCCCTTCAAACGCAGCAATTCCGCGAGACCGGGTGCTTCGCGCTCGATCACGTCCCGGGTGGCCTCCGGGGTCTGGTCGCGGTCGCTGAGCCCGGTGCCGCCGGCCGTGATCACCAGGGCGATTGTCCCGCGCGAGACCAACTCACGCAGGGTGCCCGCGATCTGCTCACGATCATCCGGGATGATGAGAGCATCGACCAACTCCAGCGGCGTGTCGGCCAGGAACTCGCGAGCGGCCGGAATGACCTCATCCTCGCGAACTCCGGCCGCGCGCGAGTCACTCAGAACGATCAAGGCGGTCGGAAATGACATCGATTGAATCTCCCGGGCGTACCGTACCGGGAGTCAACACCCGGCAGAACACACCTTCTCGCGGCATGACGCAGTCGCCGGCCAGCTCGCGAATCGCGCAACCCTCGTGGCATTCCTTGCCGATCTGGGTCACCTCGACGACGGCGCCATCCCCCAAGCGCAATCGGCTGCCGATGGGCAGGTGTGGGACATCCACGCCCTCGGTGAGCACGTTCTCGGCGAAGTCGCCGGGGCCTATCTCGACCCCCAGGTTGCGCATCTTATCGGCCGACTCATTCGCCAGCAGACTGATCTGCCGGTGCCAATCCCCCGCGTGGCCGTCCCCGCGGATGCCGAAGTTCTCGACCAACTCGATCTCGGGCACGCGTTCTTTCTGAACGCCGCGCTTTTCACTGAGGCAGACGGCTACGATGGTCCCCATCCTAAGACTCCACCCGGTAGTGACCGGAGCGCCCACCGGACTTCTCCAGCAGGCGGATATCTCCGATCGTCATGCTCTTGTCGATCGCCTTGCACATGTCGTAGATCGTCAATGCCGCGAGCGAGACCGCGGTCAGGGCTTCCATCTCGGCCCCGGTGCGACCCTGCAGGGTCACGCTCGATTCGATCGCGACCTGCTGGTCGGCGAGAGAGAAGGTGACATCGATGTGCTCCGGGAGCAGCGGATGGCAAAGGGGGATGAGATCGGAGGTCCGTTTCGCGCCCATGATGCCGGCGCACTTGGCCACCGCGAGCACGTTGCCCTTGGCGACCTCACCCGTTTCGAGGGCCTTGAAGGCCTCCGGGCTCATCTTGACGACGCCCGCCGCGCGGGCTGTGCGCACCGTGATTTCCTTGCCGCTGACGTCCACCATCCTCACGCGGCCCTGCTCATCCAGATGACTGAACTCGCCCATGATCAACCTCCGAACGCACTCATCGTATCGATCTCGTAGTCGCCCCGGGTCGGTTCCTTCGACCGCTGAATCACGTCCTGCACAAAGCGCAAGAGTTCATCCGCCCGCAGCTCGGGACGCACGAACTTCCGCAGATCGTGGCTTTTCTTGCTGGCCAGACAGGGTTTCAGATGCCCGTCGGCGCGGAGCCTGATCCGGTTGCAGCTGGCGCAGAACGGATGGGTCATCGAGGAGATCAGGCCGAAAGCGGTGCCGGTGTCACCCAGGTGGTAACGCTGGGCGGCGGAGTGTGCGTCGTCGCCCGGCCTTCCGTTGCCGCGCTCGATCGGGCGGAGTTCGTAGCGCCCCGCCACGATGTCCCGGACCTCTTCGTTCGGCAGGTACTGATCGCTCGGACCACCCTGAACCGGCATCAGCTCGATGAACCGGATCTCCAGGTCCTTCTCGAGCCCGAATGCGATGAGATCGAGGATCTCGTCCTGCGTCTCACGCAGACTGACGGCATTGATCTTGATGGGCGAGAATCCGACCCGGCGAGCGGCCTCGATCCCGGCCATGACACGCCCCAAGCCGTCCATTCCGGTGAGATCGGTGAAACGATCCGCCTTGAGCGTGTCGAGGCTGATGTTGACCCGCTTGAAACCCGCGGCCTTGAGCTCCTCGGCGCGCTCGGCCAGGTGATAGGCGTTCGTGGTGAGAGACAGATCCTTGATGCCCTCGATTGCACCCAGGTTTCTGAGGAAGGCGGGTGCGCCACGCCTGATCAACGGCTCGCCGCCGGTGACCCGGACCTTGTCGAAGCCGAGTTCGGTGACCATCAGTTTCACGACGGCATAGAGCTCTTCGAGGGTGAGGATTTCTTCGTGACGCAGCTTGTGCACACCCCCGGGCGGCATACAGTACCGGCACCGGAAGTTGCACAGGTCGGTCAACGACACCCGCAGATAGTTGATTGTGCGTCCATGTCTGTCTTGCATTGCGCGGGTCGTCCTATTCGTACAAGCGGCGGAAGCTGACCATCTTCCCTTTGCTGACTTCCTCGACCCCGGCCGGGATCAAGGCCAGGGCATTCGCTCCGGCGATGGAGAAGATGTCCGCTGATCCGCTGGTCTTGAGCGGGGCCAGAATATAGTGCCCCTCGCTCCACTCCGCATTGCAGGGAACGAGATTGAGCCTCCCGGCCTTCTTGGTGATCGTTTCGGTCAGCTCGCCCGTGAGGCGCGTCGCCTGGGGGCGCGGATGCCGGCGGAAGAACCGCACGGCCGGAGCCACGTACTGATCGAATGCATAGAGCGTCGAAATAGGGTTTCCGGGTAGTCCAAACACGAGGGTGTTGTCACGTCGCCCGAACACCGTGGGCCGCCCGGGCTGAACGAGGAGCTTCTGGAAGTAGAGTTCCACCCCCAGCTCGGCAAACACCTGCGGAATGTAGTCGAAGCGTCCCATCGAAACCCCGCCGGAGAGGACCAGCATGTCGTAGGAAAGCCCTTCGCTGATCTTCTCGCGCAGCTGCGGCACCTGGTCGGGAAGAATGCCGAGATAGTGGGGGCGGCCTTTGGCATGAAGGATCTGAGACCAGAGATTGTAGGCGTTGGAATTGTAGATCTGCCCGGGGGCCAGGGTCCCACCCGGCTCGACGAGCTCTTCCCCGGTGCCTGCGAAGGCGACCGTAGGACCAAGGTAAACGGGGATCTCGGCGCGGCCCATCGCGGCGAGAACGCAAATCTCCTGGGCGCGCAGGAGGTGTCCCGCCTTCAGAACAACATCACCTTCGCGCACGTCCTGGCCAAGCGGGGCGATGTTGGCTCCGCGCGGAGGGACCGAGTGGAATCGAACCTCTTCCCCGCCTTCCGCAGACGGGCCATCCGCGGGCCCGCCCATGGCGCTCGTATCTTCAACGGGAATCACGGTATCGGCGTCATCCGGGACCGGGGCGCCGGTCATGATCCGGACACACTCTCCGGCTTCGATGTTCCCACCCGGTGCGTCACCGGCCGCCACGGTGGTCGTGATCTGAAAGGAGTCGCCATCGGTGTGATCACGATGGCGAAACGCGAAACCGTCCATCGCCGACTTGTTGAAGGCCGGCATGTTGAGAGGGGAGTGAACATCCTCGGCCAGCACGTAACCGTCCACCTCGGCGACCGGCAAGCGGGTGATCTGAGTACCCTCGGTCGCATTTTCGAGAATCAGGCGCAGCGCTTCCTCGAAGCTGACTGGTGTGCCGCCTTTGTCCGGGCTCACAAAACCTCCACGGCGTTGGCTTTGAACGACACCACGACACCGCGGTGCAGATTGATGTCCAGCTCCTGATAAGACGCTTTGCTGATGATGGCTGTCAACCGTTCACCGCAGTCGACTTCGACCCAGACGTTGTGTCCCTCCTCGCGAACCGAGGTGACGCGACCCCTGAAGTGGTTTCGCATGCTCGACGGCAGCAACTCCCTGGACAATACCATGTTGCGCGGGTCGATCAGCACACTGACTGTGTCGGTCTCCGCCTCGAAGGCCGGCGGCAGGGAGATCTCGATCCCGCCTGCGGTCACAATGTGTCCGTTCACGGATCGGCCGGTGAGGATGTTCTCGGGGAGGCTGGGGGTGATCGTTCCATTCTGCAGGGTCAGAACCCGGGTGCACAGCCGATGGGCCAGGTGCAGATCGTGGGTCGTCATGAGCAAGGTGGCGCTCGTTGTGCGCAAGACCTCTTCGATCACCCGTCGCGAGCTGCGGTCCAAGTGTGCGGCGGGCTCGTCGAGCAAGAGCAGGGTCGGCTCGGCCACCAGGACCCTTGCCAACGCAAGGCGCTTCTGCTCACCGCCGGAGAGCCGGCGAGCGGAAGCGTCGGCGAGAGGGGTGAGGTCGACCTGTTCAAGCTGGGCCTGCACCCGTCGCGCGATCTCGTCCCGACCGACTCTTCGAAGCCGCAGAGGATAGGCCACATTTTGAGCAACCGTGCCGCTGAACATGTAGGGCTGCTGGCGCAGGAATCCCATTCCGTCCCGCGAGAGCTGGGTGCCCTCCGCATTCCGGTTGCGGAAGCGGAACGAGACGCATTCATCGGGAGGCTCGAGCATTGCGAGAACACGAAGAAGCGTAGTCTTCCCCGAGCCGTTCTGCCCAACGATGGCAACCTTCTCGGCGGCATCAAGTTTCAGCGAATCGATCTGCAGGGCGAACCGATCCCCGCGCCTCAAGGTGAGTTGTTCTATCTCAAATAGCTTCATGGCGCCCTCCCAACAGCTGAAGGCTGATGTTGACGAGCAACACGAGAAGCAAAAGAACGATACCCAGCGCAAACGCGGTGCCGAATTCACCCTGGCTGGTTTCCAGGGTGATAGCGGTGGTGATCGTACGTGTGACGCAGCGGATGTTTCCCCCGAGGACGAGAGACACACCAACCTCGGACACCACCCGTCCGAAGCCGGTCATCAGAGCGGTGACCACCGCCATCCGAGATTCCGAGACGACTTTGAGCGTGGCGGCCAGCGGGCCGGCGCCCAGGAGGCGCGCCTCCTCGTAGGCATCCCCCAAGGCCTCCTGGAGGGCGGTGTGAAGAAGAGCGGTCATCAGGGGCACGATGAGAAACACTTGCCCGATGACAATCGCCGTTTGAGTAAACAGGAGATGTGCACTCCCCAAGGGGGCGTTTCGCGCGATGAAGGCGTAGACGAACAGGCCCACAACCACGGTGGGCAGCGCCAGCGCGGTTCGCAGGATGCTCAGGACCACGCGTTTGCCGGGGAAGTCGAATCGTGCGATCACGAGGCCCAGCGGCAGGCTGATCAGAGATGCGATGATCGTCGATGTACCCGCAACGCGCAGCGATGTGGTGAGCGCATCCACGAGCGGCTCCTCCAGACGCAGGATCATCTGGATTGCTTCCCATACGCTTTGGAGGAGAAATTCCACGCGCGCGCTACTCCTCGAAAAGGTAGAAGAGCTGTTCGCCGCCCACCCTGAAGTCGGCGATCAACTGTTGTGCGGCCGGCGTGATCATCCAATCGATCAGCTTCTTCGCCCCGTCATGATTGAGGTCGGGGTACTTCTCGGGGGCGATGGCAATTAAGGCGTACGGATTGCGCAGATCAGGATCACCATCATAGATAACCTCCAGATCGAGCTTGGATGCCATTGCCAGATAGGTGCCCCGATCGGTGAGGACATAGCCGAGTTTCTCGTGCGCCATCATCAGGCAGGCGCCCATCCCTTGACCGGCGTCGAAATACCAGTGGCAGTCGGTTCGCAGGCCGGCCTGCGTCCAGAGGGCACGCTCCTTCTTGTGCGTTCCGGAGTCGTCCCCGCGAGAAATGAACGCCGATTCGGTCTCCGCGATGAGCTGCAAGGCTGCCACGGCCGAGGGCGCGTCGGCGATCTGCGCGGGATCCGACGCGGGCCCCGCAATGATGAAGTCGTTCCACATGGTCGGGATCCGCTCGACCCCGAAGCCGCCCGCGACGAATTCTTCCTCGGCGGGAGGGGCGTGGACCAGCACGACCTCCACGTCACCGTTGCGACCGTGAGCCAGAGCTTTGCCGGTTCCGGTCGCGACGTATTCGACCTCGATCCCACTCTCTTCGGTGAAGTGGGGAAGCAGATAATCCAGCAGACCGCTGTTGGCGGTGCTCGTGGTCGTCGCCATCCTGACCGGTCGGTCGGGACCCTGGTCGCCGCAGCCGGGGAGAAGGAGAAGCAGGGAGAGGGAAAGGACACCTACCAGGGCAAGTGATCCCATCATCAAACGTACCTGCATTCGACCCCCCTGGCTGTGAGCGGGAGAATTGGACCGCCACCAATGTGGCAGGACGAGTTCATATAATGTATCTCAAACGACACAATAGTACGGGTCCGCCATACGGATCGTCAATTCTTGTTAGGCTTCCCCGACCCACAACTCGCTGATCTTCATGATCACCTGGGCGGCCCCCTCCATCTCCTGGAGGGAGGCCCACTCCCGGACGCTGTGGTAGTTGTAGCCGCCGGTGAAGATGTTGGGGGTGGGGATCCCCATGTAGGAAAGGCGGGCCCCGTCGGTGCCGCCGCGGATGACCTTCAGGAAAGGTGTGATGTCCAGCGCCCGGCAGGCTTCAAAGGCAATCTCGACAATCCGGGGGTTCTCGTCGACCTTCGGCCCCATGTTCAGATAGGATTCGTTGATCTCCAATTCGATTCCCACCTTCGGGAACCGCTCGGCCACCTGTTCTCGGATCTGTTTGAGAAGCACGATCTTGGCCTGCGAGCCCTCCATGTCGAAGTCGCGAATGAGGAGTCGAATCACGCAGTGATCGATGCCCCCGTGGATGCCCCGCGGGTGAATGTAACCCTCGCGCTCCTCGGTGGTCTCCGGGCGCATGTCCTCGGGGAGGCGTGAGATGATGTCGGACGCCGCATACAGCGTGTTGATCATTTTGTCTTTGGCCGTGCCCGGGTGGACATTGTAGCCCGTCAGGTTGAACGTTGCGTTGTGGGCGTTAAAGGTCTCCTTCTCGATCCTCCCCAGCTCACTGCCGTCCAGTGTATAGGCGACCTTCGCGCCGAATCCGGGAACGTCGAACTTATCCGCCCCGCGCCCAACCTCTTCATCCGGTGTGAAAGCCACCTGGATCGGCCCATGGAGGATCTCGGGGTGTTCGATGAGCCGGCTGACCGCCTCCATGATCTCTGCGACGCCCGCTTTGTCATCGGCGCCCAGCAGGGTGGTTCCGTCGGTGGTGATGAGGTCGTTGCCGATCTGCTTCTCGAGCTCGGGGCTATCGCTGACCCGAATCGTTTGGTCGGGAGCCTTGGGAAGCGTGACGTCTCCTCCCTGATAGTTTCGAAGGACCTGGGGATCGACGCCTTCGCCGGAAGCATCGGGACTGGTGTCGACGTGAGCGATGAACCCGACCGCGGGGACCTTCCCCTTGGCGGGATGGTCATCGGGCAGATTCTCGGGCAGGGTTGCATAGACGTACCCAAACTTGTCCAGCCTGGCGGAAAGCCCCAAGGCGGACAGCTCTTCCACCAGAAGCCGGGACAGGTCCAGCTGCCGCGGATGGGTGGGCTGGGTCTCTGAACTCTCCACCGAGGTCGTGTGGATCTTGACGTAGCAAAGGAATCGCTCCAGAAGACGATCGCTCATCTCAAAGCCTCCTTGGGATCAGGCGCTTTCCCGGATCCAGCGGACGATCTCCGGTAACGTGGGCGCCTTTCCGTACATCAGAATGCCGGTGCGGAACACTTTTGCGCTGCCGCGGACCACCAGCCAGGTTGAGATCACGAGCAGCGAAGCCGCCAACAGAATCTGCCAGGCGGGTGCCGGGGGTGAGGCGGGAATACGATTCATGATCACGAACGGCGTGAAGGGTGGGAAGAAGGATGCCAAGACTGCCACAATGTGATCCGGGTTGTTGGTCACATAGGCCATGAGGAAGAGTGGAATCATCAGCACGAACATGAACGGCTGAGTGAGGTTTTGCGCTTCCCGCATCGTGTTGCAGACTGAGCCCAGGCCGATGAAGATCGAGGCGTAGAAGACGAAGCCGAACAGGAAGAAGATGATGAACCAGACCAGCGTCAGACCCTCGAACGCTCCCCCGATGCCGGACCCGATCTGATGAAACGTGGCGTTCGGGATGACGCCGAGCGCCAGGGTCGCCGTGCCGGCCCAGACGCCGATCATGGTCAGGCCCGCACCCGCCAGACCCAGCAGCTTCCCCATCATGAATTCGAACGAGGACACGGAGGAAAGGATCACCTCGATGATGCGGCTGTTCTTTTCTTCGATCGTGCTAGTCATGAGATGGCTCGACATCATCAGGATCGAGATCCACAGAAGGTAGACAAACGCCATCGGAGCGTAAGACCGGGCGATGTGGGCGGCGGTGACCTCTTCGCGCCCGCGGTCGGTGATCGCATGGGTGAGAAAGGTCGCCCCGCCGAGGCTCTCGAGCACGAGATTCTCGTCGCCGACCAACGGAAGAAGGCGCTCCAAGGCGATGACCTGGTTGAGCTGGCGCCGGACGATTCGGGGCAACCCGTCCGATCCCGGATCGAGCGTGTAGTAGTCCACCTGGCACTTGCGGCCGGTCGAGTCCTCATGGATCGAGAAGTAACCGAACAAACGACCCTCGTGCATCAGCTGCTCGAGCGCCCACTCCTTTCCAATGAGGTGCACGGGTAGCAGCAGTTGCTCGCCCGTATTGTAGATGTAGTCGCGCATATCGGCGGTGAGGATACGATCCGCGTTGGACTCATCGGGGAAGAGGCGGTCCAAGAGGACCTCCTCGTATTGGCCCGTATGATCGATCAAGGTGAAAGCCCGGGGGGTCCTCGACACACCTTCGAGCGTGACGGGAATGGTGATGGCCAACATCAACGTGACCGGGAAGGCGATCGCCGAGATGAGAAACGTCTTGGTCTTGACGTAGGCGATGTATTCGCGTGAGGCGACGCGCAGAATCCGCATGATCATCGGTCTTCCTCCGCAACCAGATCGCCCGAATCGCTGATGTGCTGCAGATGGGATGCGCCGGCCACCTGGAGAAAGATGTCGTAGAGCGAGGGATCGCTGACATCGAAGGTCTTGATCTCGATCCGATCGACAAACTCCCGGAGGAGGTCCTGCGAGTCGGCCCCCTCGTTCAGAAAGATCTCCATGTCGCTGCCGTATTCCCGCACGCGTTTGACCAGCGGCAACTCTTCGATGAAGGCGCCGTCTCCGGCGTAGTTCAAGCGAATGGCCCGGTTGGGCGCGTTGGCCTTGACCTGGGTCATCGTCCCGTCGATCACCTTGTGCCCTCGATGGATCATCACGATCGAATCGCACAGGCGTTCCGCATGCTCCATCATATGTGTCGAGAAGATGACCGTGCGCCCTTGTCTGCGGTACTCGAGCATGGCGGTCTTGAGCATCTCGAGATTGACAGGATCAAGGCCGGAGAAGGGCTCGTCCAGGATCAGGAGATCCGGATCATGAACCACGGTCGAGGCGAACTGCAGCTTCTGCTGCATACCTTTCGAAAGGGCATCGACGGTGGCGGTCTTCCACTTCCCCAGGTCGAGCTCATCCATCAAGCGGCCCGCGCGAGCGACCGCCTCCAGTCGCGGGACACCTTTGAGGGTGGCGATGTAGGTGATGAAGTCGATGCAGCGCATCTTCTTGTACATCCCGCGCTCTTCCGGGAGATAGCCGATACGCTGCCGGATGGAGGCCGCATCCGAGTCGCCCAGGACCTGGACCGATCCCTGGTCGGGCCGGATGATGTCCACGATGATCCTGAGCGTGGTGGTCTTGCCCGCGCCGTTGGGCCCGATGAAGCCGTAGAGCGATCCCTGGGGAATCTCCAGCGACAGATCGTCCACGGCGACGTGGTCTCCGAACGTCTTGCGGACGTGTTCGAGTTTGAGGGCGACCATGATCGAGAAGGCCTCCGAATCAGATGGGGGATGCGTCCGCAGCGTCGCGCACGCACCCGTGCCCACCCGTGAACATCGGAGGCTAGAGGGGGGCCCCGGGGTTGTCAAGGGATCGGGACCCGAATTGGCCTCCTACCCCGGGGTCTGAACGTGCCGGTGGAGGCGCCAGCTCCCGTCGACCTTCTTGAAGAGGGTCATGTAGCGGTTCCCACCGACCTGGGCGCCGTTCAAGAAAGCCGTCGTCCGCCCGATCTCGACCGCAGTGTCCCCATTGCCATAGACCTCCTCGGTACGGGATTCGAGACGGAGGTTTCCCATGTCGAGGTAGTAGGCAAGGTGGTCGACCATCGTCTGCCGGCCCCTGATCGGAGGGCGCAACATTTCGTGGGAGACGACGTCCTCGGTGAAAAGCTCCCCGATCGTTTCCAGGTCTCTTCGTGCCAACGCCGTCTCGAAGTCTCGGTTCCAATCTGCGATGGCGCGCCAGATCTCACGCGACGCGTCCTCGTCGCTCGCCCCCGCCACGGGGGCCAGCACCGACAGAAGGACGGCGAGCGACAGGCCGATGCCGAACAACCGGCGATTCAAGTGACGTCTTGTATGTCCAATCATGACAAGGCTCCTCAATTGGTTACGATTTCGCGGTAGATGCGCCACCGCCCGTCCTCATACTTGTACAGACTCATGAAGCGGCTGCTGCCCATGACATCGCCGGCCCGATCCAATCCGCGGAGCTTGCCGACCACGCAGAAGTGATCACCCACCTGATAGAACTCGATGTCGATGAGCTCGATGTCGGCGACGCCGCTTTCCCAGTCCTCGTTGATATCCGCGATCTCGCGGCGACCTTCGGCAGTGGGAAGCGTGTAGGAGTAAAGCTTCGCGTCGAGAGCATACTCGCGTGCGAAAGCCCGGGGATCATCGGAGTGATACGCGTCCATCATGCGCTCACTCATCTCGCCCCGGGCCTCTTTGAAGTCGTCCAGGGTCATGGTCTCCGGAGAGCGGCCGTCGCGCTCGGACATGTACTCGGCGGCGGGATCCAATCCCGCGGCCGTGATCGAGGTCAAGGCGGAGGCCATCACCAGAAGGACCAACCCTGTCAGTAGAACCCATCCGCGGCGCGGTACCCCGCGGCGCCGATCGGGATCGAGGATCGCCAGCAGGCGACCCGAGATTTGAGATCGATGTGCCATCATAACCTCCCCAAAAGCCGGGCGCCCAAAGCGTCCGATCGTGGATGCGATTTCGAGTAAGTGGTCCGCATAGGACGATGCAGCGGATCCGGCCTGTAGCACCTGGTCATCACACGCGCGTTCCCGCTCGACACGCATGCGGTGAGCCGCATACCAGACGAGGGGATGAAACCAGTAGAGCACACAGGCCAGATGGGCGAGCGCCTGCGTTCGGCAGTCGCCGCGCTTGACGTGCGCCAGCTCGTGAATCAGCACCTGGAACCGCTGATCCTCGCTCCAGTCCTCCCACTGCCGCGGGAGGAGGATCGTGGGACGCAGCAGTCCCCCAGCCTGCGGCGAATGGGATTCGCCGGTCAGCAAGACACGGGGGCGCCGGTTCAGTTTGAGATCCCGGACGGCGCGGCCTAATAGCGCCTGCCCTTGCGGATCGAGTTCACTCGCCCGCGACTCCAGCGTCTGCAGTCGCCGGAACGCGACGAGTTGCCTCACCATGACCAGGAGAGCGCCCGCAACCCACATGCCGATCAGCCATCTCGGCGGCCCGCTCGACCGGGGTGTTGCGCCTGTGGAACCGTTTGAGGCCTCGGTTTGCGCGGCTCCACTCATCCCCGGCCCGTCGGACGGACCCGTAGGTCGGGCTTCTTCCTCGATGCGACCGGCGTCGGCTGTCTCGCCGGCCACCTCGGGTTTGAACTGCGGTTGCATCGATTCCGGTGGCACAAACCGTAGCGCCCCCACCGGCAGAGGAATCTCGTGCGGCGGGTGCACCGGGGTGGTGGGTACCACGAAGGCGAGCAGTGGCAGAAGCAACACTCCCACCACGGTGAGGCTCCAAATCAGATGACGCGTCGCGGCGGACGCTCCTTTCAGTGCCAGCATGAGCAGCGCCGCGACCGCCAGGAGGATTCCACCCTTGAGCGCCAGACTGCCAAGCAGCAGCGTGCCTACGCGGGCAACTTCGATCCAGAGGATGCCCCCCGAGTCATTCATGGCTAGCGGTCCTCCTTCCGGGCCCTGCGGATCAAGCTGTCGATGAGCTTGAGTTCGCTTTCGCTGGGCTTCGTGTCGGGATCGTTGAGAAGGGTGGCGACGAGTTCGGCCTTCGAGCCGCTGAAGAACGTGCTGAGCAGCCGCTGCAGGGCGGAGGTTCGCGCCTCCTCGGGGGCGACCACCGGCTTGTAGAGGTAGCGGCGGCCCGCTGCCTCATGGGTGAGGTGGCCCTTCTCCTCGAGAATCCGCACGAGGGCCCGCACGGCCGAATAGCTGGGCGCCTCAGGAAGCCGTTCGCGCACGTCGGCCACCGACGCCTGGCCCAATCGGTAGACGATCTCCATGATCTGCCGCTCGCGGCGGCTGAGTTTCTGCTGTGGGTCCTGAGCCATCTGGTTTCCTCGTGCGTTCAAGAGCTTGTGAGACGTGCTAAGTTTTTAGCTTATGCTAAGATCTTAGCACTAAGGATCGGTTCTGCACAACGCCTTTTCAGGTTTTTCTCGTTGGGTGGTCCGTGGTGCTCACCGACCGTCTAACTGTAGGTTTTGCAGTAGGATAAGCTGGACGGCAGGCAGCGATCAGGTTCGCCTCTTGAGGAAACGCGAGAATTTCCCCTCGCGAGAAGGATGCCAGGGAATGCCCAGATCCGACAGGTACGCCCGCACTCTGGCCTCCGCATCCTGGGCCCGCCTGTCCATGTCGGCGAGCTCCGAGGCGCCTGGCCCCGCGTCCAACTCGAGTTCGAGCTCGAAAGCGCGAGTGCCGTCCGGGTAGAGGGTCGCATCGAGGTCCAGCCATTCGGGCACGGTCTGGTCGGGGCCGGGGCAGGCGAAGCGTCGGCGGAGCGTGCGGATGGCCCCCAGGGGAAGGTAGACCACCGGTTGGGGCCCGCCCAGCGCGTCGAGAGCCGGCCAGTCGAACCGATGGGGAGCCAGGCCCTCGGCGCGGATTCGCGCGGCCGCCTCGGCGTCGATCTGTAGCTCGTCCTCGCTGCGGACGTGCAGGGCTCCCGCGGTTGTGGAGGGTCCCTTGAGCGTCAGTGTCCAAGCAGGTGCGCCCAGGCCGGAAGGCTCACCCTCCACCCCGAAACTATCAACGAAATCGTTACTTACAGCGGGTGGCTCGATGACCCATTCGGCGCGCAGGCGAAGCCCGAAGCGCCGCTCAGCGAGCGAGCCATGGGGCGTATCGAGGTAGATGTTCTCCTGAAGCCAGGCGGTCTGAGGTTCGCCCAGATCATCCGCCAGGGTGTGCGCATGGGCGTCCATCAGCTCAATCTTGAGTTCCCGTTCCTGCATGAGACTCCCGCGGGTGGATGCTGATCGTCGCTGGATCGTCCGGTAGGCGGAGTCTTGCCCAGGATCGGGTGATTCGCAAGCGCACAGGTTGTGGATCGAAGATCTGTGATGAACTCTGGGCTTTGGTTTCTGGACCCTGGGGGATCTTTGACCTAGGTGCAGGGATCGCGGTTCCCCTATGACGCGAACCTCAAGCGATGAACCGCCTGACAATCCGCGAAGATGGACGTCTTGACTTCTCTCCGGTAATACCTCGTCCACTCAGGCGGCAGGTTGGTGTGTTCTGGGAACAGCCGCTTGCGGAGCACCTCGCGCCAGGTCAGGAGCCGATCGGTCAGTCCCAGCATCATGGCCGCGCTATCGCGGGGCCCGTTCTCGCTCCTTCGTTTGATCACATTGCGCCAGACCATCAGAATCGCCAGTCGCTCGAGCGCCGCCTGCCGGCGCTTGCTGAAGGCGATCGTCTCCCGCCGGTGGTTCGCATTGCCGTGACGTACCAGTAGGTCAGCTAGATTGACTGGGAAGAGTGGGTTGCTCCTAGTCCGCCGGGCCTTCCCCGAAGTCACATGATGCTCGATCTCGACATCCGAGCCCACCCTACGCCGAAGCTGCACGATCGCCTTTCGGTAGGCCCGATGGTCGTCACTGTGAAGTACGAGGGAAACCTCTCGAGGTTGAGACGGGATCAGAGTGGCAAGGAGAGCGTAGATGTCCTTCTGAATCGCCTTGGGATCAGGTCTCCCGAGCACTCGCTCAAGTTGCTCACGCCGCCTTCGCTGGAAGTCAGTCATCGTGCCTTTGCGGCGCAGCGGGCTGTCGGTGAAGTGATAGAGGAACCAGCTGTCCTGACCGGTGGCCAGATGGGCGTGGAAGGGGAAGTACTGCGAGTACTCGAAGGTCTCGAAGCCATCGAAGACGATGGGCCCCTGGAGCGACTTATCGCACAGCAGGTTGCGATGCCAGAGCATGCAATGGCGGCCCAAGCGGGCCACATGGCGCATGACGGTGGCGTGAGAGGTTCCGAGGACCCGCGCGATCTGCCGGAGGGCGGGGCCTTCTGAGATCCAGGATGCGACGGGCAAGAGCAGGTGCCGGCGCCGCAACCAGTAGGTGGGCGAGAAGGTGCGATGGGAAAAGTTGCGTCCACAGGCTGAGCAGCGGTAGGCCTGGATGCGTCTTTGGTCGCTGGGTCTACGGAAGGATCCCCGTTTGACGTACCTCCAGTCAGGGCTGGGGGTATGGAAGTCACAGCAAGGGTTCGGGCAGTGGGGTGGGCGGAAGCCCCCGACACGACGGATGGGCAATGTCCTGAGTGGGCTCATGCCCCTTGCAGTAGCCAACGGGGGGCCGAGGAGAGCTATCTGGGCAAGAAAACGTCAGGCCACGCGCGAATACAGCCTTGCCGGGTGCCTTCCCCGCGGGGGGCACAGATCTTCGATCCACAACCCACACAGCAAGGCGCCGGCCTCAAATGGCCGGCGCCTCGCGGGGGGATGGGTCCCCATTCCGTGATCCAAGGCTCGGGGCGGATAGGCCCACTTCGCGGTCGCTGGTTCAGTTCGTCTCCTGAGTGTTTAATGATACTAAATCACTACCCTCCAATACAATAGGAAGACTGGCAGCCTGGCGCATATGAGCCAATTACGCGTACTCGGCGACCGATAGGGACCGGACTATCGGGCGCCCAGCCTTGCCGAGTCGATCAGGGGGGGGAGTTCTGCCAGCATCTCTCGGTAGGGCTCGTTCGGGCATGTCTTGAGCCTCTCATAGAAGGAGATCATCCCTTCGAGGACCGTTGTCCTCTCGACCAGGTCAGGCTTCGATTCGAGGATGGCCTCACAGGATGGCTCGAGCAGTTTTGACGCCTCGTCGAATCTCCCTTGGGCGGCCAAGCACCGCCCCAAACCGTTTTCGATCAGGACCACGGTGTCATCGCCGGGAGGTAGCAGCTTCCTCAGAATCGAGAGAGCTTCACGAAGATCAGCCTCCGCTTCGCCCGCCCGCCCGCGAGCGATGGCAATCTCCCCCCTCTCGACCAGAAGCTTCCCATGGAGACCCGTATGTTGGGCGCCGTGCAGAAGCGCAACGCAAAGAGCGTGTCGACAGAGAGAGTCCGCCTCGGTCAAACGGTGTAGGTAGCGAAGATCATTGACCAGGTTCAGCATTGGAGAGCAGAGGCTGACGGCAGAGTCTCCAACCGCTTGGTGCTGAATGCGCAAACGCTGTCGGTCATTCCGTTCCGCCTCGACGAGATCCCCCTGATTCCAGGCGACGTGCCCCAGGCTGCCGTAGACATGCCCGACGGCCGGGTGATGCTCGCCAAGGGCGCGCGTGAAAACCTCGAGAGCTTCAAGAAAGGCCTCGCGTGCATCGTCGGACCGCATCTGGCCGTTCAGAGCATTCCCCAAAGAGGTGAGCGCCGTTCCCACCTTGGGATGAAAGTCACCCAGCATGATTCGGCGCGCTCCGACCACCCGGCGGCAGAGCGACTCGGATTCGTCATATGCGCCTGCAGCTTGGAGATTCTGCGCCAACATCTCCATGAGGTGTAGCGTGCCGTCATCTAAGGTCTCCGTGGCGGGTCCCCGCCTCTCCAGGGCGGTCCGGAGAAAATCGGCGGCCTCGTCATATCTGCCCTGCTTGCTGCGCACCTCTCCGAACAAGCGCGGTAGCGCCTTGCCAAGCAGGCTGGTCGGAGGCAGGTTGCATGAGCGGGCCAGCGAATCCGCCTCGATCAGCCACTTCTCCGCAGCGACGAGATCCCCCTTTTGCATTTGGAACTGAATGATGAGATCCAAGCACCACTGTACACGGGGATGGTCCGGGCTTTGACAGGCCTGCCGTAGGTCGAGAGCCTGGGTGAGAAGCGCCTCCGCGCTGTCGTAATCGGCCACGGTCATCATCAAAGTTCCGAGATGTTCGGCTACCTCTGCGATGTCCGGGTGACCGGGAGGGAGTAGACGGCGCCGGGCCTCGAGCGCCTCTCCAAGATGAATCGCCGCGGAGTCGTAGACTCCCAGACCGAAGTAGCTGCGTCCGATGACATCCTGAACAGCAGCCCGCACTTCCGGCTCCTCAGCCAGACCGGTTCGGATGTCGGCTGCTGCCTCGTCCAAGACGTCACGAACCGTGACATCCCGCCCATGTTTGTCGGCATCGGCTGAGGCCAGCATCCGTTCCAGAAACCCAGCGGTGCGGGCCGCGCGGGCGGAGGTCACCTCAACCCGTTGACGCGCTCGCCGCTGCCCGTCAAAGAGGACTGACATGGAGGCGCCAAACAGGATGAGGAGGAGGAGCATCGCCCCCGCTAGGGCCGTCGGCAGGCGATGTCTCTGCACGAGCTTGCGCAGTTGGTACATGGTGCTGTCCGGCCGGGCAAGAACGGGCCGCAGTGCGAGAAAGCGCTCCAGATCGGCCCTGAGCGCGGCCGCACTGTCATAGCGGCGCTGGGGGTCCTTGCTCAGAGCCTTGCCGACAATCGTCTCCAGGTCAGCATCGAATACGTGTTTCTCCCCCAGAACCTCACGAAACTTCCGAGGCGTATGCTCGGCCACCGCCTTGAGCTGCTCGATCAAGGACAGCTCTTCCAGCTTGTACGGCAACTGCTCGGTCACAAGCTCGTAGAGCACCACACCCAGTGAATAGGTGTCCGAACGAGTGTCGACCTCGGAGGAGCGACCCTGAGCTTGCTCCGGGCTCATGTACGCGACCGTTCCAATCAACTGGCCCTCTGTAGTGAGCTGCGAGTGGCCCGAAATCGCCTCCATGGCTTTTGCGATCCCGAAGTCGATGACGACCGGGGTCGGCGTCCCTTCTCGATCGCAGACCAGTATGTTGGAGGGCTTGATGTCGCGGTGGATGATCCCCTTCTGGTGCGCGTGTTGAATGGCCTGACAGACATCGAGGAAGAGTTCGATTCTCTTTTGTACGGGCAAATTCTCCCGACGGCAGAAGCTGCTGATGGGTGTTCCGCGCACAAGGTCCATCACGAAGTAGGGATTCCCGCTCTTGTCCTGGCCCGCGTCGAGCACGCGGGCGATGTTGGGGTGCTCCATCAGAGCTAGAATCTGACTCTCGGCCTCGAAACGATGAAGGATGGACTCCGCAGCGATGCTGACCCCCCGCGCGAGCTTGACCGCAACCTCCCGCCGTATCGGCGTCTCTTGCTGTGCGCGCAGAACGATTCCCATCCCACCTGCTCCGAGAACCTCGAGGATCCGATAGGGACCGAGCGATTCGGGAACGTCCGCTCCCACGATCGAGGAAGCCAACGCATCCTGGCACACCCCTCCCAGAGCACCCGCTTCAAGCATTGGGTGGGTCGTGTCGGCAAGGAGAGCACAGGATTCGTCGTAAAGCTCCTGATCGTCCGCACACTCCCTCCGCAGGAATTTCAAACGCTCGGGCTCTGGCAACTGGCAAGCACGCAAGTAGAGGCTCTTCAATCGGGCGAAGCGTTCTTTGTCCATCTTGTGTTCCTGTCAGTCGTCCCGGCGGCCATCCGGTCAGAGGGGCCCCTGCGATCGATTTCGAGTGAGGACATCTCTCCTCGTTCCAAGACGCGTTGTACAGGCGGCCGACGCGCAGCGGAGCTTTGCGCGAAAGGAACGTGATCCGTGGGGAGTGAGCGGGAAGGGCTTCCAACCTCTTCACCAACATACGTTTGGAGGGTTGGAGGGCCTAAGTTACATAGGGGAAGGGGATTCGTCAGCTTGAAATTGGCCCCGGCGATCCATACTCTTACTGTATCTGCCTTTTCATGGGACCTGCGTTGGTGAGGTATGGATTGACGAACCAACGGGATATCACCGAGATCCTGCAAAACCTGCGCCATCTCGAAGGCGAGGGGACCAAGGTTGGGGATGATCTCTACGACGTCGTCTATCATGAGTTGCGGCGGATTGCCGGGCGACTCATGCGCGGCGAACGGGCGGAGCACACCTTTCAACCGACCGACCTCGTCCACGAAGCCTATCTCAAGCTGATCGATCAAACCCGGGTGACCTGGCAGGATCGGGCGCACTTCTTCGCGATTGCCGCCCGGATCATGCGCCGGATCCTCGTTGATCACGCGCGACGGAAGGCCCGCCTCAAACACGGTGGTGGCGCGCAGAGAGTCACCTGGACCGAGTCGATCGGGGTACAGAGCCAACTCTGCCTCGAGACCCTTGCCCTGGATACGGCGATGTCGCGGCTCGCCGAACTGGATCCTCGAATGGAGAAGGTCGTGGAGCTGAAGGTTTTCGGTGGGCTGACCATTCGCGAAATCGCCCACGCATTGGATGTCTCGACTCGTACGGTGGATGATGACTGGAGGGTCGCCAAACAGTGGCTCTCCAACGAGCTCAGCGTCTGAGGCCAGTGTGAATCCCGAACAATTCGCCCGACTGAGAGAGATCTTGCTGACCCTCCCGCGCCTGGCGCAGGCGGAGCGGAATGCGTACATCGCCGAGGCCTGCGGGGGAGACCGCGACCTTGAGCAGCAGGTGTTCCAGATCATCGACAAGAAGGCGCCCGAGCCTCAGATCCTCGAACTGGGGGCGCTGGACAAACTTCTGCAAAGCGCCATCGACCCTGGTTTGGTGGACGATCAGGTCTATCCGATGCCGACGCGTATCGGCCATTACGACATTCTGGCGGTTCTCGGCGAGGGAGGGATGGGCGTTGTATTCCGCGCGCTCCAAAGAGAGCCGGTCAGGCGCGAAGTGGCTCTCAAGCTTGTGCGCGCAGGCGCAGGGAGCCCGCAGATCCTGCAACGCTTCGAGATGGAACGCCGGACGCTGGCCTCGATGGAACATCCCCACATCGCCACGCTGCTCGACGTTGGCGCCGACCGTGATGGCACACCGTACTTCGTCATGGAGCTGGTTCGCGGCGTTCCCATTACGGAGTTCTGCAAACAGGAGTGCTTTTCTCTCAAGCAGCGGGTAGAACTCTTCCGCGTGGTTTGCCTCGCCGTGCAACATGCACATCAAAAGGGGATCATCCACCGGGATCTCAAGCCGTCGAACATCCTCGTCTCTCTTCAGGATGACGCGCCCTATCCCAAGCTGATCGACTTCGGCGTGGCAAGGGCCCTTCACGACTCCGAAGAGGATCTCGCAGGCCTCACCCGCGAGGGACAGGTGATCGGCACGCGGGAGTACATGAGCCCCGAGCAGGCCGAAGGGCAGGTGGCCGCTCTCGACACCCGTTCGGACGTTTTCTCACTGGGAGCAGTCCTCTGCGAACTCGTGACCGGCGAGTTTCCTCTGCCGCGCAAACTCGGAGGGCAGAAGACGACCAGCGGTCGGGTGGATCGCGATCTCCAGACGATTATGCTCAAAGCCCTCGAAGAGCAACCCGACCATCGCTACACGAGCGCGGGAGCACTGGCAGAGGATCTGGAACGGTACCTGACAAACCAACCCATCGTGGCCCGTCCACCCAGTGCGCTCTACCAGTTGCGTAAGCTGATCGCCCGCCACCGGACGGTGGCCGCGGTTGTCGTGGTCCTGCCGGTTCTGCTGGCGGCCTGGGCGATCACGATGTCCGCGTTGCGGAACAGGACGATCATCGAGGCTCGGAAGGTCGAGGAGATCAGTGGCTTCTTGCAGGGGATGCTACACGCGAATCACATCGAAGGCGGCGGTCGCGACGTGAAACTCGCCGACGTTCTGGCTGCTTGCGCCGGACGAATCGACGAGCTGGGGGATCAGCCCGAGGTTCAGGCGACGCTGCGCCAAACATTCGGTGAATCGTATCGCACGCTGGGGCTTCACGATGAGGCGGAAGCGCACTTGAGAGACGCCCTGGCTACCTATAGGCAAGGCGGCAGCAAATACGACGCGGACAGAGCCACCATCCTCGAGAAGCTCAGTGAAGTGCTCCGGGCGAAGGGTAAGTTGGCCGAACCCGAATCGCTGCTCCGTCGCTCGCTGGACCTGCGGCTCTCCATGAAAGACACGCCGCCCCAGTATATCGCCCGCAGCATGAACTTGCTTGCGCGCACTCTGGCCTCCCTGGGTCGCGCGGATGAAGCCGAACCCTTCTACCGGCAGGGCCTGGAACACAGGATCCAGGCCCTGGGAGATACTTCAGAGGCCGTGGCCTCGAGCCGAAACGACCTCGCGGCCTTTCTCTGGAGGCAAAGTCGATATGCAGAAGCCGCCCCGCTTTACAGGGCGGCACTGGACACCTACTTACGGATCCACGGCGAGCGCCACACCGACGTCGCATCGATGATCGACAACCTGGGTCTGTTACTTCGGGACACGGGGAAGTTACACGAGGCCGAGTCTTTGCACGCCAAGGCGTTTGGAATCCGCGAGGAGCTTCTCGGAGGTGAGCACCAGCTCGTGGCCGTGAGCTGTGTGAATCTTGGTGCCTGCCTGGAATCGCAGGAGAGGTATGACGAGGCGGTTTCGTTGAGTCGGCGAGCGGTCGACATCTTGAAGACGGTGTTCGGCGACGAGCACGCCTGGACGGCCAACGCCCTGCATGCTCTGGGGCGCCAGCTCGCAGCGTGCGGTGCGTACCCGGAAGCGGAGCGCTTCGGTCAGGAGGCCCTCGAGATTCGCCGCCGAATCCTGCCACCCGAGCATCCGGCCACAAAGGCCTCGAAGGTCATCTACGCCTCGATCTTGCTCGACGGCGGCCGGGCGGAAGAGGCAGAGCGCCATTTGATCGACGTTCTCCCGCGGCTGCAGGAGGCCCTCCCCGCGACAAGCTGGAAGATCGGACAGGCTCAGAATCTGTTGGGCCGATGTATGGCTGCCCAGGGAAATCAAGCGGCCGCTGAATCCCTCTTCTCAGAGGCACGCGCAACGCTTCTGACAGCGCCGATTCTCGTGACCCGAAAGGCCTGTCGACGCACGGCCGCCCTGTACGACGAATGGGGCAATACTGACGAGGCGGACTTCTACCGGTCCAGCATCGTTCCGGCTACTGATTCACAATAGGCCGCCCGATTGGATGCGCTGCCCGCCTACCCTTCTTCGAAGGTCAGCTCGAAACTGGTTTCCATGAGCAGCAAGCGGAACAGATAGACGCGCACGTGCCAGGTGCCCTCTCGGAAGTTCTTCTTGTCCTCATCCTTGTGCGCTTCTCGATCGAACTTTCCGGGATGGACTCCAAACCGAGCCTCCACCTCGCACAGGCCGCGGTCGGGGTCCAGTTGAACACGGGTCTTTGCCAGCTCTTCCCGCCTCTCCGGCGAGGTCCAGTCGCCGGCCTCGACGACGGCCTCCTTGGTGTACATCTTCTTGCCCGTCGGGCTCAGGTACATGATGTGAAGCTGGAGAGGTTCGTTGCCTTCGAGGCCATCCAGTTGGACGACCGATCGGACGCCCCGCCTTTCCTCCACCTCGAACTCCCGCCCGATGCCGATGCGTTTGCCGCTGTCGCGGGTGGTGATCCGATAGAGGAAGAGACTGGCGGTGGCGTTCTCGTAGGTCTCGGGCATCGCAACGCTCAGTGTATCGATCCCCGGCTCGGCAATCTCACCATAACGTTCGCAGCCGGCAGGCAGCAGGCAGAGGGGGAGCACAACGAGAGCCCAGATCAGATTCCTGTTTTGCATCGGAGCCTCCCTGGCTGACAGAAGGCAGCCCGCACAAGAGGAGTTAATCTCCTGCGCGGGCTGCCGCGAGTACCCAAGAATCCGGTGGCCGGTCTACTTCAGAATGAGCAGCTGCTTCGAGTACAGCTTGTGGTCCATCTCCAGCTTGTAGAAGTAGACTCCACTGCCGACCTGGAATTCATTCAGATCGCGACCGTCCCAATCGGCCCTATGCTGCCCCGCGGCGAGCGTCTCGTCAACCAGAGTCCGCACGAGGCGGCCGCTGGTGTCGAACACCTGGAGCTTCACCGGCGAGAGCTGCGGCAGGTCGAACCGGATGGTCGTGTTCTTGTTCTGAGCACCGAACGGGTTCGGCGTGTTCTGGTACAGGGCGACACGCGTCGGGATCAGCTCGATCGGCTCTCCGTTGGCCGGGCTCGGCGAGTCGGACACGAGCGACAGATCGTCGACGTACCAGCCCTCCTGGTTCGTGTTGCCATCGCTGGCAAAACGGAACCGCAGGCGAACGGTGCCGTCGATGTCCGTCAGGATGATCTGATCCTGGGTCCAGGCGAAGTCACCGGAGAAGACCGGTGTGTTTTCGGGCAACGAACCCGGCTGCGAGCTCGCATCGATCAGGTGCGTGTAGCCGTTCTCCGAGGTGACCTGCTCCCAGGATCCCTGGTTGATCGACATCTCGAGCAGACCGCCATCGTAGGCGTAGTCAGGATTGGAGCCGTTTACTTCCGCGCTCATCCAGTGCCAGAAGGTGATCACGGCCGAGCCGGAGACGCTGATCAGCTCGGTCATCAACGCGCCGTCGGCCATGTCGGCATAGTTGCCGACGCCGGTGTCACCAAACTTCCAGGAGGTTGAACCGCCCAGCGTGTGGTTGCGTGTCGTGGACTGATGCCACTGATCGACATAGCCGCCCGTCACCTCGATGTGTGTCCATCCGCCCACGCCCTCTTCCATGTCATCCTCGAAGGCAGGAGGCATGACCCAGAAGGAGTGGCGCCGCAGGGGAGCATCATCGGGATCGTTGGCGGTGAAGCCGGCGGCATCTTCGGCCGTCAGGTAATACTGGATGAACGAGGTGTAGGACTGCCCCGGGATCACGGCCAGGTAGAGGTCGTTTCCCTGGTGTGCCATCGGCACCGTCACCCAACCTGCGCCATGCGCGTTGTAGTGGAGCGAGAGCTCGACCAGCGACGAGTACTCGATCATGGTGGTGTAGATCTGGTACGGGCCGTCTTCATCCATCGTGTTGGGGTGCTCGGTCGTATTCGAGAAGATCGGCGGGGCGATATCCTCGAGATACACATCCCGAGTCGTCGTCTGGTCCTCGGCGATGATCACCGGGAAGATCGTCTCGGGAGCGAAGCTGACGTGCGTGACCTCCAAGGTGTACTGGCCGGGAGCCAACAGCGCACCGTACGTTCCGTCCGGACCGGTGATGAGTTCTTCCCCGGTCTCCACGACCGTGACGGTCACACCTTCGAGCGGAGCGTCCCCGTCCGATTCGTTGTACACGGTGCCCGATAGCGTGCCGCGCGGCATGTCGGCCATGGGCATGAAGAGCACGGCCCGGCCGGCCGAGACCGACGCGGCGCCCGGCGCCGCGGTGTTGTAGTAGCCGTACAGGACCCCGTCGGTGTTCGTGCCGTTCATGATGCCGGTGGTCGAATACTGCTGCTCCCAGTCGCCGTTGCTGATGGTGTGGAACTGGAACAGGATCTTGCCGTCACCGGTGTCGGTTTCATGGTAGGCCGGATCGTACAGAATCACCTGGAAGCGCTCGCGCGTCGAGCTGGGATAGCCGTCCAGGACCAGCTTCATCTGGGACCAGGTGATGATGTACCGGTGATTGGACGCATCGTACAGATGGTAGACGGTATCACTGCCGGATCCGCAGAGGTTGTCCCACCAGGGCGCGATCATGTACGGGGGCGCGCCGGCGCAGGGGATGGTCCAGTTCCGGTAGTTCGTGATGTAGGTCCGGCCCATGGCGATCCAGCCGTTCGAGCAGATGCTCACGCGGTCGAAGGTCTCGCCGTAGTACTGGAAGTCGAAGGGCAGATCGAGGGTCTCGGTGTCGTCCTGCGAACCGCCGAAGTCGCCCAGACCGACCGAGGAACCCGATCCGCCGTAGTTGGGCGCGATCTCGACCCAGTTGTAGGTGGGCGCATGTTCGTAGCTCGTGTCGGTGTTGTCGAAGGCGTAGTAGCCGTAGGTGTCCGGTCCGGTCGGATCATCCGAGCTGAGCAGGCCGACCTGCACCTGGAAGTCCGTGGTATCACTGGCGCCGTCCGAGAACGAGAGGATCAGGCGCATGGGAGCCATGTGACCCTGGAAGCAATCGGCCGACACGGAGATGCCGAAGTCGTTGTTGGTGCTCTCATCGGCGCCCACATTGATATTGGGCCAGGCGCCCGAACCATCGGTGACCGTGATCCACGGGCTGTTCGAGATCAGCGTGCCGGTCAGACCCGTCGCGGTGGCGCCACCCTCGTTGTACAAGAGCACGGAGATTTCGCCACTCTCGCCCGGATCGGGGCGGGTTCCGAATCCACTGTGTGAGTAACCATTGGCCCAGAGGGACGCGGCAACGACCGGGAGTTCCACAATGGAATGCCATGTGCTCTCGCCCGTGACGTCGAGCCCGAGCATGATCGTGTGGCCGTGGGGCGCTCCACCGTCGACCTCGATGTCGAAGTCTTCGGTCGACCAGCCCGTGCCGCCGCTCGAGATGTTGGGGAAGCCCTCGGAGCCGTCGATGATCGTCACGTACGGGTCGTCCGAGCTGATGACGCCCGTGAGCCCGTTCGCACTCGACGATCCGAAGTTCTTCACCTGCACCGGAAGCTCGATCGTCTCGCCCGGGTTGACCGTCCCGTTATTGTTGCCGGAACTCCCACCGCTGTTGTCGTCATCGACGGTGTGCGAGTTGTAGCCGACGTAACGGGCCTCCTGGCCGATATCCAGGCTGCCCAGGTGAGGTTGATAGTTGTGTTTGGTGACGGTCACCAGCATCTCGCCGGCAGTTGAGGCGTCGATCGGAATCTCGACCTCGCCGTTGCCGTCGGTGTAGCCGCCGGTGAACACGTCGCTGCCCTTCCAGAGGCACACATAGGCGTTCACCACGGGCGAGCCGCCGTCCAGAACCTCGACCGGAATGGAGTTCGAGCCCAGCGCGGTCGTGCCGTCGTAGTTGACGGTCAATGGCTGAGGGATGCCGGTCCACATCTCGACGGCCGGGTCACCCATCAGGCTGTTCCAGTGGCAGAAGATGCGCACGTTGTTGGAATCCCAGTTCCAGTAGTTGAGGTAGAGCTCATACTTGGCGCGGGTGATCGAGGCGCCGAAGCTGTAGTTGTCGTCTCCGAAGATCGCTCGCCAGAGCCCGTAGTTCGCACAGTTGTTGAAGCGCGTGTGCGTGCCGGTCGTGGCCGTACCGACGGCGGCGATCCCGCCGTCTTCCCCGCCACCGCTACCGGCGCGGATGAACGCCTCGCTGCGGCATTGCGAACCGGTTCCCGAACTGAACGAGCCGGTCCCGCAGGTCATGATCGATGCATAGACGAGCTTCCGCCCATTGTTCAGGCCGGCGATGTCGCCCTCATCGATGCCACTCATCTGGTAGTAGCCGCGGTAATTGAAAGCGTTGACCCCGGCGTTGATGCTGTTGCGGAAGTTGGTGACCCAGGCGCCGGACCAGAATGTGTCGACCGAGGCGTATCCGTAGGCCAGGAACCGCGTCTTGAGCCACTGGCTGAGCTGCACACAGGTCCAGCCGGAGGAGGAGGGGTCGCCCATCACGGAGCCCTTCCGATACCAGCTCGTGCTTCCCATGTAGGGCGTCATCTCGTAGCCGATGATCTTCTCGACATAGTCCTCGACGTCGCCGGTGCTGCCGCACGAGATACGGCCAAGGTGCACGTCGCAGAGGACGTCGCTGCCGTCGAGCTCGGTGTAGGGCTGGTCGCCTTCGCCGCCGTAGTAGCTGTAGTTCTCGAACCAGGTGGGGATGGAGACCGATCCGTCGTGGTCACCGACCAGGCAGACGTACTCGAGCGGGGGATCCCAGGAGTTGTATGCGTTCTGGATCCAGCTCTTGATCGAGCTGGTGTTCGTGCCGGTCTCGGCCGTGGTCGCGAGGACGACGTTGTAGCCGCGCCGCGTGTGCCACTCGACCATCTCCGCGAGGTGGCTCACCACCGTGGAGTTGTTCGGGCAGATGATGGCGTAGGAACCCTTGGAGATGATCTGTCCGTTCCGCGGCCCTGCGTAGTTCGGGACCAGGTTCTCGTACATCTTGTGGAACGACTCGGGGATGATGTCGCTGTGCCGCGCCTCGGCATTGCGCTCATCCACGCCCTCGATCCGGAGATTGACGTTGATCACCGTGGCCACCTCGACCGCGCCGGTTTCAGCGTTGTAGGACACCGGATTGAAGGTGACGGGCACCACCCGGATGTCACGCGCGATCGCCGGCTCGCCAACGATGACCGGCTCGGGGTTCTGTACACCGGCCGGGGTGTAGGCATGGCGATTGATCATCATCTCCACGCCGTCGTCGGACTGAACCGGTAGCGGACGATATCCTTTAAGAACCTCAGTCTCGAGGATCTCGTACTCCACCGTCACGCCTGCATAGTCAGGAATCTGGATGAGGCGGGTGAACGTGGGGAGCATCGGCTCACCCTCGTTGCCGATGAACCCGCCGCCTTCCACCGCGAGGGCTCGATAGGTCTGCCCTTCGATCTCGATCGACTGGCTTTCGATCGCACCGAGTTCGAAATCGAAAGAGATATTATCGCCCCGCGTATCAAGCATACGAATCTCGGGGGCAACCTCTGCCTCGAGATGCGCCTTGCCCAGGCGGACGGTTTCTGTTTTTCCATAAGAGAGGGTGTTCAGGTCCAAGGCCGACAATTCGGTCGACGCGGACACCGTGGGGATGCCGATGATCGCAACCGCAACGATTGCAACCAATAGTGCTGGCCAACCTCGATGCATGGGATCCTCCTCAGCTGGGCCGGATCCACATCGAGATTCACTCAATCGGAGGGCCGGCCGATCGTCCTGCAAGAAGGTGCCTACTGAGCGAGAGACACGACTTTGGATAATGATACACCTTTCGGGGTCGGAATTTGAAGGCTTTGAGGCCCTTGTAAGCAAAATGGCTGAAAACCGCACAAGAGTTGCGACCTGCCCGGATTCGGACCCCTTGTAGCCTGCCACATTATTCTGAAGTCCTCTTTGCTGATTGCCTAACCTGCCAGA
>CAZTDY010000042.1:0-4017 GCA_964612295.1 uncultured bacterium
CCCTGTTGGAAGACAAAAACCCTTCAGGCTCATTCCTGGATTGGAAAAGACTGGCCAACCCGTTGTTTGGCCGGGCGCCGCAGTGCGGAAGCGTCCAATCAGTGCGATCCGCTAACCTACTCCCCCATCATCTCCAACGCACCCTCAGCCGATTCTCGCACCTGCTCTGATGGATCGTTGAGCATGCCCCGCAAGCCTGCCTCAATGGACTGTCTCTGCTGCGGGCTGCCCACGGACCCGAGATCGCCCAGGAAGATCGCCGCATCCGAGCGAATCATACTCTCGGGATCCTCGAGCAGCGGGAGGAGTTGGGGAATGGCGGCAACCGCCTGCGGCACCGCTCCAATGCCCGTCAGGCCGATCAGCCCCGCCATCCTGCTCATCGCATCGGATGCGCCAAGGAGTTCTAGTAGGGCGGGAATCGCTGCTGCTGCATCCTCTCCCATCTCTGCGATCGCCATGCCGGCATCGAAGCGTTGTTCAGCGTCCGTACTCCTGAGCAAAGCGATGAGTTCATCCAAGTTGCCGGGGACCACATCGCCCGGGTAGTCGTCCGGGAAGTCCTCAGGTAGGTCCTTGGGGAAGTCTTCGCGAATACCCTCATCTGGCCCACCGATCACGGTAATCCCGTCGTCACCTTCCTCCTGCCATTCCACATCGTCGGGGGGAACATCGCCGGCAGGCCAGTCTCCGCCGGCTGGTTCGTCTTCATCCTCCATACCCGAGACCTGCGCATCGGGAGGAAGCTGCGATCGCCAGTCCTCAGGATAGTCCTCGGGGAGTCCGCCGGTTGAATCGCCGGAGGGGCCTTCATCGCCGCCCTCTCCCGGTGGCGTGCTTATGGTGGGCCCACCTTCTTCGGACGCGATGAGTGGCTCTGCGGTGCGCGGCACCACGGCCCCCACCACCGACGGCGTCACATCGACCTGCTGCCCACCGGTGAGGGTCACGGGGGCAAGCGCCGTGTTCGTAGGCGTGGTGACAACCGATCCCTCCTGTACCGCGACACGCGTGGTATTCGACTCGGAGTCATGTTCGGCTCTGAATCGCGTGCCCGTTACATCCATGGTCGTCGTTGGTGACGACAGACGGAACGTACCGGACCCAAGCCCCGTCGCCTCAACGTCAACCGTGCCTTGGTCAAACGAAACGCTTGCACGATCGTGCTCCACATTCGGCCACAGGTCGTTAAGCCTGACGTGCGTGAGCATCCCGATAGTCACCTGCACCTTGCGGCCTGGGTTGTTGGGATCGTCTATTGCGAGGGTCAGATTGCCCCCGTGAATCCCAATCTTGACCTCAGCGTACTCCGGGAGGGTTTTGGCGTTCGGATCCAAGGGGAACCACTTGCTCTTCGGAGAGAGGCGAACCTTGATGTCCCCAGGGTTCTTGACGCTGATGATCGTGACTTCCTTGTACTCGTGCGGATCTTGCCCGGATCCCCGCTGCGGAGAGGTGGGGGGCTTCCGCACGGACAATTGCTGCCCACCTGCGCCCATGATCGGTGCAGCCGTTTTGCTGGGCACGACATCGTAGGTCGCCCGCAGGAAGCAGGGAATGCTCGGACTGACGCTGGCCGACCGCTGTGCGTGCGCTCTGATTTCAACCACCACACTATCGCCAACCGCCTTCCCAAAGACCTCGTGGGTGGCCTGGAGTTTGATGGGTTCAAACGTCGTCAGGAAGTTGCCGCACGGTTTGGGCATCGCCTCAACAGAACCGTTGGGAAGCCGCTGGAAGCAGTTTCCAAAGGAGACCTCTTCGGCACTCAGAGAGATCACGCCGTAGTGATCCTCCGCCATTGACCCTGCGGCCGAGAAGCGTGCGCTCGTAATTTCCGCAGACACCGGGAGAGCCAACTTGTACGTGTACTGGTCCTTCTCGAACGGCAACAGAGGCGGGAAGCTGAAGAAGACACCAGATTCGACCTTTCTGAACTTCTCGTCGTTATCCCCCCAGTGCTGCCAGAAGCAGATGTCAATGCTCCCTGAAGCCGCGTCAAGCTCCACCTTCTCCGATCCAACCCCGCCACAGGCCTCTGCATTGTAGCACTCCACCCAGCGCTCGACCTTCCGAAGCGCCAAATAGGGCGTCGTCCGTGCCCAGGTCTCGGATACGTCGCGGTAGTACTGGCCCGAGCCAGGACTCTTCAGGGGTATAAGCCACTCTATCTTGTCCTTGGTGTACTTGGCCATGGTCTTGGGGATCGCCGACTCATCGGCACCGAATTCTTGGGCCATGAAGTAGGTGTTGTCCTGGAATCCTCCCCGCAGCATCCGTTCTCCGCCAAACTGCTCGATGATCACGATGGGGAGCTTTTTGGCTGGCATGTCTCGATCCGGGGTGCGACACACGATAGATCTTGTTCGGATCTCCTTGTTTGACCCAGTAGCCGTGGATGCTGACCGATGGGGGCACCCAGTACCGCCAGGTGACCGTAACGTCCTTGAGTTCGAGCGGCCGGTAACGATGAGCTGCTTCGTAGTATTCGAGGATCGTGTCGTCTGTCCAGCTCGTCGGCCCCCAGCCCTTCCAGAGGTCGTTCGGATCGGGCGGCATCTCAGCCCGCAAGACACTCTGGTCGCCGTCCTTCCCATCCATCTTCCTGACGCGGCCATGGATCTGGCGGTTTCGGGCACGCACGTCTTCATTGGTGGGTACGAATCCGGCCTCCTGGTCGTCGATATCGCCGATCCGGGGAGTCCCCAGCTCGTCGGCAGTCTGGATACGGCCGGACGCACGCGTGGCGTCGCGCTCTCGGGCGACATTGCCTGTGTGGCTGATACCGACTATGGGCTGTATGTGATCGACGTGGCGGATCCCGAGAATCCTCAGCTTCTGGGGAGTCTCGTGATACCCGGACACGGGATGGACGTGTCCGTTTCGGGAGATCTTGTCTGCGTAGCGGCCCACAACGGAGGCCTCCAGATCATCGACATCGCGGATCCCGCGAATCCAGTCATCATCGGCAGCCTGAACACGCCCGGCCACGCCAATGGACTGACCGTGTCGGGCGACTACGCCTACATTGCGGCCGGCCTCTGGACGGACGCCCTGCATGTTGTCGACATCACCAATCCAACGACCCCGGTCCTTCTGGGAAGCACCATCACCCCAACCGAAGCGTGGGGCGTCGCCGTCTCAGGGTCCTACGCCTACGTTGCGACCCACGGTTGTGGCATCCAGGTCGTCGATATCGCCAAGCCGGATAGCCCGCAGTACGTCGGCTGCGTGGACACGCCGTACTACGCATTCGACGTGGTCGTCTCTGACGCACACGTCTATGTCGCTGATTCCAGTTCCGGCCTGCAGGTGGTGCAGGTGGAGTGCCCGTTCATATCGGATGCACAGATCCCTGCTCCCCCACCGGGCGTCCTCCATCTGCGCGCGCATCCCAATCCGAGCCGGGCCCATGCGACGATTCAGTTCGAGACGCGGGGCAGCGGACTGGTTCGGGCCGGTATTTACGATGCCAGCGGACGACTAGTCCGCTTACTGCGCAGCGGACTGCAGTCCGCTGGAGAGCACAACCTGCGCTGGGACGGATTCGGCCAGGCCGGTCAGCCCGCCCCGCCGGGCATCTACTACGTGCGGGTCGTGACGGCGCGGGGATCGGACTCGGTCCCGCTGACCCTCATCCGGTGAGTTGGCCTGTCTGGGCCTCTTCCCCCCCCGTTTCGCAGCCAAAGACGCAACCTGGTGTCACCTCGGCGCATTTGGGGCCTCCTTTGGAACTTCTCAGGCCCTTACGGTTGATCACTTCTAGATGATGGGCTCGGATTCGCCTCTCGTGTCGGAACAGGCGCTTGAGGATCCGCCCCGCGGCTTTTGATTTCCTATGAACATGCGGAGGTGAAGAGACATGAAGAGGCTATGGGGCACACTGGCGATCGTGATTCTCTGTTCGGTCGCTCTCTCTGGTCAGGCGATGGCGGGCTGTGGCAATTGCGCCGCAGGCGAGGACAAGCACGAGGGTCATGAGCATCATGACCACGACAGTGACGCGCACAAGGGCCA
>CAZTDY010000042.1:4117-4384 GCA_964612295.1 uncultured bacterium
ACAAGCACGAGGGTCATGAGCATCATGACCACGACAGTGACGCGCACAAGGGCCACAAGCACCACGATTGCGATGGTCACCACCACCACGGCGATGGCGACAAGGTCTTCCTTTGCACCCATTGCGGCGAGATCCAGGGCGGCGACCTGTGCTGCAAGCACGAGGGTCGCGAAGAATGCTCGAAGTGCGGACTCATGAAGGGCTCCGTGGGCTGCTGCAAGATCGAGAAGGGTTCGAAGGACAAGGTCGAACTCTGCGGCAAGTGCG
>CAZTDY010000042.1:4484-31840 GCA_964612295.1 uncultured bacterium
GCTGCGCGAAGGGCGCGAAGGCCTGCGGCGGTTGCGGCCTCCACAAGGGCTCGCCGGGTTGCTGCAAGATCAACAAGGGCGACAAGGACTCCGCCCAGCTGTGCACCGGTTGCGGTCACGTCAAGGGCTCCGAGGCCTGCTGCGCCAAGGATGCGAAGGTCTGCGACGGATGCGGCCTGCACAAGGGCTCGCCCGGTTGCTGCAAGATCGAGAAGGGTTCGAAGGACAAGGTCGAACTCTGCGGCAAGTGCGGCGAGATCAAGGGCGACAAGGCCTGCTGCGCGAAGGGCGCGAAGGCCTGCGGCGGTTGCGGCCTCCACAAGGGCTCGCCCGGCTGCTGCAAGATTGCGAAGAAGAGCGACTCCTAGATTCCGCCCCTCACGGGGAGACGCCGGCTAGGAGACGAGATAAGAGAAGCCCTCTGGCTGTGTGCTTTGTGACCTATGGTCACGCGCATGTCGGCCGGGGGGTTCTCTTTTGGGCTGGCTGATGACCACCTCCCCGTTGCGTACGACGGTTCACGATGCCGGGAGGGAGCGCAACGGGAAAGGTCAGCGCAACATGATCATTCGCGAGCCGTTGACCTGGCCGCCCGCCGACAGCCGCACGATGTACACGCCGCGAGGGAGCTCTTCACCCTGATCCGAGAGCCCGTCCCAATGCAGCTGGGCCTCAGCACCGATCGGACCC
The DNA here is from genome assembly GCA_964612295.1 of uncultured bacterium. Lineage (GTDB taxonomy): Bacteria > Eisenbacteria > RBG-16-71-46 > CAIMUX01 > WJJG01 > CAYQJL01. Next base: position 5,175 of record CAZTDY010000042.1, read on the forward strand.
GTGTGGAGCCTGCGCACGACGCGGCCGGATACGTCGCACACCGTGATGATGGCGTCCCCCGGCGGGATCTGACTGAAGTTCAGGTGCACCTCACCCATCGACGGATTCGGACTGCACTCGATCGTTGCCGTTGGCACATCACTCGGAGGTTCGTCGGCCTCATCCACCCAGCAGCCGGTCGAATCGGGCGGAGGATCGGCGTTCACCCCGCCGTACTCCATCCAGTTCAGGCTCATCATGCGGACGCGCATGTCATCCAGACGGATAAAGGCCCACTGCAGTCCTTGCTCCGGGGTCGAGGGGCAGTCAGTCAGGCCGATCACCGCCGGCTCCGTATCCGTCACGTGAAACGGGATCCCCCACAGAGTATGCGGCTCACCTTCGAGCGGCGGGTAGAACCCATCCATGATCTGGACCAAAGATCGATCCCGGGCGCCGCCCTTTGGCGGTGGGGCATCGTTCTCGAAGACGACGTTCGCCGAGCCGTAGAAAGCAAGCTCAAAGGCGCCCATGTTTGGGCAGCCCTCAGCCACAGCATAGACATAGGCGGACTCGAATGGCGCGAGATCAATGCGATCGACATACTCCTCCGGGTCGGCGGAGAAGTTCACCCGAAACGCTCCCCCACAACTCTCCCCCTGCTCGTACCGTGAGTCGCTGTCACAGGTTGGGTGGTCGAAGCTCGGGTGCCCGTAAACACAGGAGTAGAGCAGAACCATATCATCGATGTTGACCAGTCCTGAGCTATTGATATCGGCCGAGACAACCAAAGAGGGCCAGCCATTGGCCCCTGCCCACCACAGGCCGATGTCCACGAGATTCGCCTTGCAGTTGTGGGTCATGTCCGCGTGGAGTCCGGTCTCCCAGTAGCAGTCCCGACCGCACCATTCGTCCAGCTCCCAAACGAGATTTCCGCAGTCTCGCTCGACCTTGCTGGCATACGCGGTCGTTGGGGATCCAATCCACAAGAGGGACATGGCGATCAGAAAAAAGCAGCTCGTAAGGTACCGAGTCATGAGGCCCTACTCCAAGACAAGCACCTGCCGCGTGGAAAGCCCATCGGCGGCGCGCAGGCGGTAGTAGTAGATGCCGGCCGACACGCGCTGGGTGAGATCATCGCGTCCGTCCCAGCTCACGCGGTGCAGGCCCACCTCCTGCCACGCCGCGCTGGCCAACGCCCGGACGTGCCGCCCATCGACCCCGTACACATCGAGGCGCACGGGACCACTTTGGGCGATCTGATAGTCAAGCGTGCTCACACTGCTGAAAGGATTGGGGCGACTCGTCATCAGTGTGGACCTCTGCAACGTTGGGCCAGCCGCCGGTGCAGAAGCGCTTCCGCAATCAATTCGCTCAACGGTGAAGGCGTCCAGCCCCGCCTCCACGATGGAGATATCGTTCAGGTCCGACGCCTCGAAGCGAACGCGCACGGAACCCGAGAGTTCGATGTAGTCTTCCAGCATGAAGCTGCGCTCATCCCACCCGAACCGGCTGTGCGGACCAATGGGATCGACCGTGGTCCACTCGAGTCCGCCGGGAGAAACAGCGACTTTGAAGATGTCATTGAAAGGATCATTCCCCACGCGGTTCGTGTACCAGACGGCATAGCTCACGCGAACGCGGTCACAGCCGCTGACATCGATCGGCGGCGAGGTGAGCCAGGTGGTCCCCAGATCAACGTCGGAATTCCCGTCGGCGTTCCCCGTCAGGTAGCAGTTTCCCGATCCGTCGTGATCAGTCGCCGGGTCTCCCAGATCGCCACCACCGACAGGCACGCCGCGCTCCCAGGCGCCCGCGATCAGACTCTGGCTGTTCTCGACAGTCCATCCCTGATCCGACTCGAAGTCATCTTCCATGAGCGTCGTCAGGGCGCCGACCGGAACGGTGTACCACTCATCGGGGCCCTTCGCTGGATTGCAGATCGTTCCCGTGACGGATCCCTTGACGCTGAGGTAATACTCGATCAGGTCATTGCAGGTCGGCGCGGGGAACATTGCCCGGTAGTGTTGCGCGTTGATCGGCTCGAGCGCGACGCTTTCGAACACACCATTCTGGCGGCGGTGCCACATGTGCGCACTGCCCTGAACGAGTTCATCGTTGAGCTCGTCGAGACGCACGATGAAACTGGTGCCGTGATCATGCCCCAGCACGGATGGGCGCCCGCGCGGGAAACTGATGTCGATTTTCGTGGTGCCCGCATACTCGAGCCAGGAGGCCGCATAGCCGACCCGATTGCAGCCGTAGGCGATACGCATGTAGCCGTCCTCGCCCCAGCCGGTGCCCCAGCAGTTGCGCAGGATCCACACGCCTTCCTCTCCTTGGGTGTCATCCCAACCGACCAGGATCACGTAGTGATTGATGCCGGTCGATTCGCATTCTTCGAAGATGCCGCCGGTGTAGGATGCAAACGCCTGATCGGCGGCAATGCCTACACAGATCGGCCCATACTTATAAATGCTCTGCTTGATCGCGTCCGTGTCAGGTACCTCGTGCGAAGCGCCCACGTAGCCCCAATCGTCGATCTGATAGTCATGACGATAGGGACAGTTGCACGGCAGATCGTCCGCGCCATAGGGCAAAGACGTTTCAAGGATTGCGCCGGTGCCGCCGCAAGGATCGTTCTTCCACAGGACGTACTTGTGCGCGGGTGAGCCGCCTTGGCATCCCCAGCCGTCGTTGTTGCAGCTCACGAGCCACTGCTCGGACAGATCGGTCTCGACACCATCCTTGATCAGGATCGCGCTCTCGAGCACACCGATGGTTGCAAAGGCCCAACAGGCGTTGCAGTCCGCCTGGTCCCTGATCGGCGTGCAAGCACCTTGATCCCGCCAGTCGAGATGTGACGGAAGATTGGCCGCAGGTCCGCCGCGGCGTTCATCGCCAGACAGTTCGGTTGTCGTATTGAAGGCAACAGGCTCCGGAGTCCAACGAGGAAGTGTTGCGTACTCGGCGCCAACCTCTCCCCGATAGAACGCCCAGGCATCCACGCTCCTGCCGTCGGGCAGCGTACAGGTGCCCGACTGTCCGCTCGGCATATCTACGATGTCGTACGGATACCCGTGCAGGAGGCAGTAGTGCGCAGCCGGGTTGGGAACGGTGGCTGTGAATGTTGCATCTTCCTCGGTTTCGTTTGCCGCTACGGGCTGGGCGAGAAGGAGAAGAACAACACACGAGAGAAACAGCAGAGAAAGACGAAGGGCTTTCACACCACGGCGGGGGGAATCCGCATGAGAAGGCTTCATGTGCAATCGTTTCCTGTCCATAGATGGTGAGGCATTTGATGCCCGACACTGAGCGGGAAGAGACACGAAGAACCCTGGGTGCGTGGCAAGATGCGTGTCGTGAGTCGTCTGCGCTCCTGCTGATATACGATATCGGGTAATTTAGATACCCGATTTACGGAGTTTACATGTGCCCGCAGTTCCATGCAAGGAAATCAGACCCGGCACGTTGTGATTTCCGTCGTAAGTTGCATGTTTACATCTGCCCTTAACATTGTTCCCCGCTGATCTTGTAGAGATTGCATGTACGCCTGTAGTGAGATATTCTTCCCTTGGTTGGATCCTCCGCAAAGGGAACTGCATCTGAGGGGCCGTCACCGATTGCTGCACATCAAATGCGAATCGGCCCGCAGCCTACAATGGAGGCAACCATGAGGCTCGTGCGCTTCACCATGCTACTGCCGCTTGTACTTCTTGCCGGCACACCTGCACTTCTGCCAACGCCTGGCGCCGATCCGGAATGCACGATTTGGCTCGGGACAGATCCCGAACCTCCCGAGTGCGTTGACAACCCGGGTGGAGTCACGACGATTTTCTGGAGTGTTACTTACAGTACAACTCCGGATTACGTGTATTACCGGCTCACTGATCCCAACGCGGATATCGTTGAGGAGCAGTACTATTCCGGTGACTCCGGCGTTGATATCGTGCGCGAGTGGGTCGTCCCAGAAGACTCCATGGAAGGCGCCTATTGGGTTCGCATCGAATACTGGTCCGAGGAAGTCGGGCTCGAAGGTGTGGCCGAGGTTGTTTTCCTGGTTTGTTCGGGAACCACGCCGAGTGATCACGGCACGTGGGGCAACATCAAAGGGCTGTTTCGGTAGACTCTGAAAGCCACTGAGGCTGTCGACCTATGCATTGACAGCCTCTTTGCCGTGTTCCCGGCGAGCCCGATCGCGAAGTCTCTGCCCCATCTCATTTCCTGCCATGATACCCTCCCCAACATCACCGGGAACAGAATGACTGAATGCGCACCGCCGTGCTGCTCCTTAGGCCTTCGAAAGGAGGAGATCATGCACTTCAAACCGCGCCTGGCAATCATCCTGCTCGCTATTTCCCTGGGGACTGCCAGTCACGCCGTGGCCGACACCGAGCTCCTGTACGATGTTGATTTCAGCACCCCACCTCATATGGTGGGGTCCGTGCCCACCACCGGAGCTGGCCAGACCCCTCGCGATGTGCCGACCGAAGTTGTGTTCGGAGACCCGACCGTGGTGGCGCAGCTTGGGGCGCTCACGGACCAGCCCTGTTCATTCGGCAACGGCACGACCGGATACGATCAACTTGAGTTTGCGGTGGATCCTTCCCACCCAGACGGGTTCTCTCGGGTATTCGACGAGTACCATTTACAGATGACGCTGCTGATCGAGCAATACGGTTCCGGCGAGCTCTTCAGGATCTTCTTCGACTGCCCGACCGTGAACAGCATCGGATTCTACGGAGACGGTACCATCAGGCTCTACCCGGCCGGAGTCACCGTCGGAACATTCGTGTTTGGCACGCCCCTCCAATTGGAGGTCGACCTGGATGTCCTGGCGGAGGACTGGGCAGTCTACCTGGATGGGAGCCTCGCCTATTCGGGGCCTTTGACCGGTGATCTGCTGTATCAGTTTCGAATGAACCTCTCCGGCACCCACGAAGACAGCCGGGTCGCCATCGATGATCTGCTCCTCTACGGGGGACCGATTACAGGAATCGCGTTCCTGTATCACACCGATTTCGGCAACCCGCCTCACTCGATAGGATCCGCGCCAGTTGTCGGCAGCGATGCCCCCCCGCGAAAGACGCCGACGGAGATCAGATTCGGCGATCCCACCGTTGTAGTCGCCCTTGGCAGCCTCACGGAGCAACCGTGCGCCTTCGGGAACGGCACCACAGGCTACGATCAACTCCAGTTTGATGTGGACCCCGTCGCGGAGCATGGGTTCGCAGAGGCCTACGGCTTCTACATGCTCTCGATGGATCTGCTTGTTGACGCGTTTCTCACGGGCGAGTCGTTCGAGATCGTCCTGGACTGCCCGTCTGTGCACAAGATCATGTTCCTGGCCGACGAAACGGTACAGATCTATCCGGGCAACGAGACAATTGGACAGTACTCCTCCGGCAGCCCCATGGACTTTCGTGTGGGGCTGGACGTTCTGGCCGATGAATGGACGATCTGGCTGAACGGGGACTTCGCCTACACGGGTCCGGCCAGTGCAGAGATGCTGAGGTCGCTCCGGATCCACCTATCGGGGACCAATGCGGCTCACCAAGCCGCGGTGGACAATGTCTACATGTGGGGTTGGGGTTCGCCGGTTTCGGAGGTGCACGACCCTCGATCTGCGGCAGCGTGGGGGTCGGTCACGACGTACCCTAATCCGACACAAAGCGGTTCCTGGATTCAATGGGCAGCATCACCTGACAGCCCGGTTCGGATCGAGGTCTTTGACGCCACCGGACGCCGCATCTGGGCGCACTCCGGGGCGGGCAGTGCCGAAGGGACCGGTGTCGTTTGGTGGAATGGGCACAGCACCGGCGACCGCGCGATGCCTTCCGGTGTGTACTTCGCTCGGGTGTTATCCGAGGGACGATTCCTGGGCGGGCAAACGATCGTCCTCAGGCGTTAGGACGCGAAAGCCGGAACTCGCCCCCCGCATTCTTAGGTGACAGGCAGGGTAACACAACCCATTGTCCCGGTCGGCGCATCATGCTACATTGCGCCGATTGGAGGTGTACCCGTGCCACGCGTTCTCGTGCTCGTCCGTCCGTTCGTGGTTATGCTCGCTCTGGCCTTCGCTCTGGGGGCAGAGTGCGCCCACGCAGACGAGGTGCAGACCGGTCCCCCACCTGCTTGGGTCACCCTGCGGACGCCCGATTTGGACTTCGCTTCGCCGAGGGCGGACGCGAGGTATGGTGGTTACCAACTCTTGCTCGATGGTCAGATCAACTCGATCTCGGGCGAACGATTTTACCAGCAAGTCACCCGCATCGTGAACCAGGAAGGGGTCAGCAATTTCTCAGACCTCACCGTGTCCTATGATCCCAGCTATGCATCGCTGGAAGTTCATTGGTTTCGGATTCACCGCAACGGGCAGGTGTTCGACAAGCTCCATGACCACGAAATCCGTCAGTATCAGCGTGAGCAGCTGCTGGAAGGCGGGCTCTACGACGGCCACATCACCGCCGTTGTGAATCTCACAGACGTGCGCGCCGGTGATGTGATCGACTACGCCTACACCGTCAGCGGCGTCAATCCCCTCTTCGTCGGTCACGTAGGGGTCGGCTTCACTCAGCAATCGTATACGCCTATTCGTGCGCTGTACGTGCGGCTGATCGTCGATCCCGCAGTGGAGCTCTTCCAACACACGTTCAACGACGGCCAGGCCCTTGCTCCTAGCACTGGACCCTACGGCACCGAATACACTTGGGACGCGCAGAACATTCCTCCTCTGGCAGCCGAGGTTGCCACACCGATATGGTGGGAGCCGCAGCCGCGGGTGTCTCTGACCAGTTTTCCGGATTGGTGTTCTGTCGCCGAGTGGGCCATGCCGCTTTACGAACTGGCGCCTGCCGACCACCGAGCTTTGGCCGCGATCGCTTCTGAGGCACTCGTGGGCGACACCCGCGACCAGCAGATCCTCTCTGCAATCCGGTTCGTTCAGGATGAGGTGCGCTACCTTGGTCGCGAAGAGGGATTGTGGGGGTTTCAGCCGCGCAAACCGGCCCTGTGCTTTGAGCGGCGCTACGGCGACTGCAAGGACCGCTCCCTCCTCCTGGTTGCCCTACTCCACCAACTCGACGTCGTGGCGTTCCCCGTTCTGGTTTCGACCGCACACCGCGAGCACCTCGCCCAGAGGGCACCAGCCCGCACGACATTCGATCACTGCATCGCCGGCTTCGAGTACGACAATGACATCCTCTATGTCGATCCCACCTATTCCCACCAGGGAGGCGGAATCGAGAACTCCTGCCTGCCTGACTTCGGGGTTGGCCTTCATCTGCGGCCCGACTGCCAAGGACTTCAGCCGTTCCCCTCACCGGAACCAGTGCGGATGGAGGTCAGAGAACGGTTCGAAGCTGCGGCAATCGGGGTGGGCGACATCAACCTCACGGTCGAGACTCGCTACTACGCCCAAGCTGCCGACGAGCGCCGGGCTGGCATTGCCGCCGGAAGCCTCGAGGAGATCGGTCAGATCAGTACGCATTTCTACTGCGCCGCCTATCCGGGCATCGAACAGAGTGCGCCCCTCGAGGTGATTGACACCAGTCGAGAGACCCGCAACGTCCTCGTCATGAAAGAACACTACGTCATCCATGATCCCTGGCAGGTCTTCGATGACGATTCCAGTGCTGTCTACTTCCAAGTCTATCCACTCGAGCTCGATTCCTGCGTGAACCTGGTGCCGTCGCTTGCACGGACTGCGCCCTACGATGCCGGGTCAATGATCAACCTTCACGTCGCAACCGTTGTGCACATGCCTGGGGCCCAGCCTGTCGCGTTCACGCCGTTCGACATCCAAGGAGACTCCTATTCCTTCAGACACACGGCTCAGACCGAAGGCGATGTGATTCACATCGAGTACGAATACAAGCTCTGGGACAACATCATACCCGCTGAGGACACACCCGCGTTCCTCAAAGCCCACGGCGAGATGTCGGATTTGCTCGGGGTGTACATCACCAATACCGATCTCTCAGGCGATTCGGGCGGGGTATCTCCGGCCGTGCTCGTGGCTGTCCTGGCGGTGATTGCCGGCAGTATCGCGGCCTGGAGAGTGTGGAGGCGCTACGATCCGGTCGCAGGCGCCCCGGTCTTGAAGCCAAGAGGAATCGGAGGCTGGCTCATCCTTCCGGCGATCTCCGTCGTGCTCAACCCCCTCTTCGTTTTGGCGCAGGTCGTGGCAAGCGGGTACCTGTTCGCTCCGGAAACCTGGCAGCTGGCGGAGCAGGGCTTCATCGAAGCATCTCACTGGGCTTGGGGGAGCTTCGTTGCGTTCGAAATCACCGGCAATGCCCTCACCTTCGTCTTTTCGATCTTACTTGCCTGGGTCTTCTTTGCCCGTCGCACAAGCACGCCGAGACTGATGGTCATCTTCCTGTTGTCTTCCGCCATCTTTGTCACGGTTGACCTGGTGATTGCGATCGTGCTTGTCGGTGGCGGCGCGGAGAGTGATGACGTGGGTGGGGTCGTGGGGAGCTGGATCGGTGTCGCAATCTGGGTCCCCTACTTCATGTCCTCACTGCGCGTGAGGGAGACATTCGTGTTCCGGGCCGACCGAAGCTTCGCCGCCTTGGACGCTCTCCGGGAACCGCGCACCGACTGGGACTCCTCGCGCCCACCGATCGCCATCATTCACATCCCCCATGCTTCTCGGGTGGTGCCTCCAGATGTACGCGATACGCTTCTTCTTGATGATGAGAGGCTTGAGCAAGAAATTGAGCAAATCACGGACCACTACTCCGACGACCTCTTTGCGCTAAGTGATCCCCAGGCACACGCGCTCATCTATCCCGTCAGCCGGCTGGTGGTCGACCCCGAACGGTTCTTGGATGATGCTGCTGAGCCGATGTCGAGGCATGGCATGGGCGCTGTCTATACGCGGACGTTGTCGGGCGACTCGCTGCGGGAAGATCTGTCGCCCGAGGATCGCAGGCAGCTCTTGGCAGCCTACTACCACCCTCACCATGAACAACTGCAGGAGGCTACGAGGGCAGCCTTGGAGGCCTATGGCCGCGCGCTGATCATCGACTGCCACAGCTATCCTGAGCGACCCTTCCCCTTCGAGGATCCTATCGACCCGCGCCCCGAGCTGTGCATCGGGACCGACGCATTCCACACACCGAAATGGCTGTATGAGCTGGCCAGGACCCTGGGAGAAGATCTGGGTCTCTCCGTTGGGCGGAACTCGCCCTTCGCTGGAAGCCTCGTGCCGTCGCTGTACTTCGGACAGGATGCGCGCGTCTTATCTGTGATGCTGGAGCTACGGCGCGATGTCTACATGGACGAGGAGACCGGGGAGAAGCTGCCCATTTATATCGAGAGGCGCCGGCGCTTGCGGGCGGGGCTGATGAGGATGATTGAAGAGAGCTGTTCGATGTAACGCACCCCGATCGTCCAGCGAGCGAACGACCGGGGCGCCTCCCTTGTGGGCTAGCTGCCAACCTTCTCCAGAATGTGATCCATCACCACGCAGTGCTCATGCTCCGGGCTGAACATGACGATGTTGGACTCGTTCTCCGCCTTCACCGTGTGTCCCGGGGGCCAGTAGAAGAGGTCGCCCGTCTTCACCGTCTCCTGGTCGCCCTTGGCGTAGGTCACCGTGATTCGCCCGTTGATGACATAGCCCCAGTGCGGACACTGACACAGATCACCCTCCAGGCCTGAGAGCAGGGCCGTGATGTCGGTCCCGGCGCCGAAGGAGAAGTACTCTCCTCCGATCTTGCCGTATCCGGTCGCGTCGCCGAAGCCTTTCTCCTGACGAGCGGTCGCGCCCGGTACGTCGATGCGGACCGGGACGTCATCCTTGGCTATACGCATTTCTATTCCTCCATTCAGGGTATCCAATCGAGCTCTCCATTGAGCAAGTGTCATTGTAGTTTCGAATGATCGGATAGTCTGCTACTTTACTGGACATTCTAGTTAATGCCATATCATTGAGGGATTTGGGCGCGTGGGGCTCGTCCCTGCAGGCCCCGTCGATACTTAGAGGCATTTGCGCTATGATGATTGGGGTTCCCCGCGACCGGGTTGAGCCGATCCCACGCGTGCCGCACCAACTGTCCCACCCGATCGCGGCAACCTCGGAGAGGAGGTTGACATGCCTAGATGGTCAAAGGGATTCGAGGACAACTTCCGGGCCGCCGGTGAGATGCGATCCGACGAGCACCCCCTCAAGACCTTCCTGGTGACTCGCGCCTACGTTCCCCAGAACGACGAGGAGCGCCAGGAGCTCGAGGAGTTCTCTGTCATCGCCAGTGCCATGGCGCTGATGATCCACGTGGCCGAGGCAGACGACATCGTCAAGCCTGCGGAGAAGGAGCGGATCATCGCCGACATGACCTTTCAGCTGCATCAGCGGGGCCATGAGTACAGGAAGCTGGCGCCTGAGTTCGGGGTCACCGACAAACGCATCATCGGGAGCCTGTTCGACAAACTGCTGGGCCAGTACGAGAGCGGACGTATGCAGCTCGATGAGACGGTCGAGATCGTGAACAGGATCTTCCAGCACAACCCGTATTCGCGCTTCTTCCTGATTCGTCTCTGCTACTACTGCGCCCTGGCCGACGGGCAGTTTGACGAGCGGGAGAAGGCCGACATCGACGACCTTGCCACGCGCCTGTACGTTGATCGGGAGCAGCAGGAGCGGATTGCCGGCGAGGTTCGGGTGGAGTTGAAGAGTCGGGCGTAGGAAGTGGTCCCGTAGTGCTTGCGAGAGCCGTTAAGAAAACAAGGCAATAGCCTTGATTTCCCAACGGCTCCGCAGACGTTATCAAAGACTGGAAGACCGGCGAAAGAGGAAGAGGGTCTGCACCTTCTGCTGCTCGCCGTCCACTTCCAGGAAGGGATACGCAAGGAAGTTGATGGGACCGGAGGCCGGCCCCGGATCCAGCGCCAGATCGCGGCCGCGCGTAAACTCGAAGCGGTTGGCCGGATGGTGCCCGAAGTAGTACATGCTAAGCGCACAGAACTTATCGCCTTCGCTGATATCCACCGGCCACCACTTGCCCTGCGCGTAGAACTCCGCCCAGCAGTGATACCCGTCGGTCCCACCGTCGTCGCGCTCTGAGGGGATCGCAACACCGATCGCGAAGCGCGCCGGAATCCCGACCGCCCGCGCCAGACCGATGAAGTAAGAGTGATAGTCCGTGCAGTTGCCGGTCTTGGCATCACACGCATAGAGGGCATCACCCTTTCCCCAACCCAAGCCGACCTTGATGTAGCTCATCTGGTCGAGGACGTGATCGTACAGCGCGCGGGCCCGCATCAGGTCATTGTCGAGGCCTTTGGTCGCCCTCTCGGCCTCTTCCTTGAACCGGTCGTCCGACGGGACCAAACGTTCGGGTGCGAGATACTTCGCCGCCTCTTCCGGATCGTCCGCATAGGCGCCCTTCTCATGTCGGTGGACGTCATAGACGATCTCCACGGTCTCGCCGCTCTGTTCAGGCCCGAGCTCCAGGAAGAGAACCTGATTGCCGTGGGCGCTGTCGGTGAGGATCTTCTGACCCTCCGGCGCCTTGATCGATTTCACGGCCACCGTCTGGAATCTGTCCGAACCGGCGAGTGGAATCCAGCAGCGCGCATCGCCCGTGATCTCGGGGAACGTGGCCTGGTAGCGGAACTCAAACTCGTCGTGCCCGGTCAGGACGCCGAGCAGCTCTTCCGATGCATCTTCGACCGGCGCGCGCACCCAGTGTTTGTCTTCATTCTGCTCCCAGACGTAGTAGGGCTCGCCGTTGAGCTTGTGCACCGTCGTCTCGGTGACGGTCATCTCGCCCGGATCGCCCTCTAAGAAGAAGTCGACATCGTAGAACTGCCCGTCCGCGCTCGCCATGTCGACGCAGGCGAAGTGGCGCTGGGGCGCGAGAGACGCCAGATACTCCACGTGGACGCGCACCAGTTCGAGTTTGAGCTCCTCGCCCTCATGCTGAACCGTGAAGTAACCGTCGCCCAGCGCGACCTGTTCAGCGATGTGCTTCTCGATGCCGGCCTGGATATCGCCGGTGACAATTGTCGGAACGTAAGGTGCGGCCTCGGATGTCTCCTCCGCCCCCACCGTGCCGAAGGCGCCGAAGAGCGCACATAGTACCAAGGCGGCCACCGCAAGGGCCGGCCACCACAGAGCACCGTTGACTATTTTGATGGTCATTTGAGTCTCCCCCGACTAGTGGCCCGGATGGTCTTTAGGCTTGGCGGCCGAAGCATTCTTCGCAGAGGCATCGGGGACGATGACCGTATCAATCGCGTGGATCACGCCATTGCCGGCGACGACGTCGGTCTTGACGACCGTTGCCTCATTCACCGTCACGTTGTCTTTCTCGACCTTGATGTCCAGCTCCTGATGGCTGACAGAGGTGACCTTCATCGTCTTCACGTCCGAGGCCATGACCTTCCCCGGAATGACGTGGCAAGCGAGGATGGAAAGGAGCGTCTCCTTGTTCTCCGGCTTGCGCAGGTCGTCCAGCGTGCCCTTCGGCAGCTTGGCAAAGGCCTCATCGGTGGGCGCGAAGACCGTGTACGGTCCTTCGTCCTGGAGCGCCTCGGTCACGCCGGCCACATTAAGAAGGGAGACGAACGTCTTGAAGTCCCCGGCAGCTGACGCAACTGCAACAATGTTATTCGCGACCTTGGGATGCTCGGCCTTGGGATGCTCAGGCTTCGGGTGCTCGGCCTTCGTCGGATGGTCGCCCGCCTGCGCAATACTGAGCGTGGCGGTCAACAGGATCAGGGCGGCTAACGTAATGAATCTCATGGCTGTCATGGCTCCTCTAGATCTTCTCGGAGGGTCGTTCAGTTTCGTCGGGTGAATCCCGCGTAGTTGTTGCGAACACCCTTGTCGACAGGACTAAGTTCCCGGTAGTAAGAGCGGTACGAAAGACAGGGTCATTCCGATCAGCGTCATGGCCTGCCGAGGCTGCAACCGTTCAGCGGACTGGTAGTCCGCGGCGAACCCGGCGCGACGCTACGCGCGGCTGATCATCTCACCGAAACGTTTCATCCCTTCCTGAATCTCCTCCTCCCCCACCATCGAGAAGCTCGCCCGCATACAGCTGCGGCAGCCCCCCTGCGCAGAGAAGGCGGATCCAGGAACCATCAGGACTTTCATGTCTCGGCTGTATTTCTCGACCATCGCTGCCGCATCGCAGGTCTCCGGGAGCTCGAACCAGATGAAGAGCCCCTCGCCGGGGATGTTGAAGCGGACCTCGGCAGGAAGGTACTCGCGGGCAGCGGCGACCATCGCATCACGGTTCGCCCGGTACAGCCGGCACTTCTCCATGATCTGCGCCTGGAAGCCCTCCGGCGTGGCCTCGTCCAGGTAGGCGGCGAGCACATTCTGCGTCAGCGAGCTCGTGTGCAGGTTCGAACACTGCTTGAAGAGCACGAAGTGCTTGATGATCTCCGGCGAGCCACTCGCGTAGCCGACGCGCAGGCCCGGCGCGAAGATCTTCGAGAAGCTGTCGAGGCGAATGACGCGCCCCTCCTCGTCCATCGACTGCAGCGTCTTGGGCGGCGGTTCATCGTCGAGGCGCACGAGCTGATAGGGATCATCCTCCAGAACGAGCATATCGTACTCCCGAGCGAGCTCGAGGAGATGCACGCGCCGCTCTGGTGATAGCGCGACACCGCCCGGGTTGTGACCGCTCGGAATCGTGTAGATCATCTTCGGCAGCGCCTGGCCATTCTCGCGCAGCTTGCGCAGCTCGGCTTCCAGCAGCGCAGTATTCATGCCGTGCTCGTCCAGTGGGATGGAGACGAACTTGTCCGTAAACGCGGTGAAGGCGGACAGGGCGCCTGGATAGGTAGGCTCGGAGACGACCACGGAGTCACCCGCCTCAAGGAACAGGAAGGCCGCGATGAAGAGCCCCTCCTGGGAGCCGTTCAGGATCACGATCGAGTCCCGGGCAAGGGTGATGTCATCCTTCGACTGGTGCCACAGGATCAGCTGAGGCAGCAAGACAGGGTCGCTACCGGAGGGACCGTACTGAAGAGCCCTGTTGAGGGCATTGTCCATCAGCTCGATCTGTTCGCCCCCATGGAAGGCCAGGCTCATCTTGGCGAACGGGAAGGTCCGTGGGTTGGGATACCCGCCGCCGAAGGAGATCATCCCGGGAATCGACAAAAGTGGAAAGATGGCGCGAATCGGCGACGGCTGGCGTCCCTGGGCCCGCTTGGCCAGGCGCGATTCGATCTGTAGGTCCGACATGGTCTTCCTCCCCCATCCGCTTCATCCCGTGGTCTGGAACATGGAGCGTAATCTAGCAGATCCGGGCGCGGAGGAGGAAGGTGCTGTTCCTACTCAGTGGGTTCGATTGGCCGGGTCGTCAGGGCGAAAGATGGAAGGGATACCTGCTTCGCGAGCCCTTGGAAATACAAGGCCATGAGCTTGTTTTTTCAAGGGGTCTGCAAGCAACCTACTTACCCTGCACGCGAAGCCGTTGCGGACCCTGGCGATGGGGCGTAACGCATTTGCTGCTGAACAGTTATGAGGGTTGCCAGGTCTCGACCCTATGGAAGCTGGTCGGGGGAACACGCAGCTTGAGTCACCAAGCTGGCACCCCAAGTTGAATGTGGTAGTCTCATTGTGAGGCACGTTCATGACCACTGACCATCCTATATCCGACATTCCACCATCGGAAACGGTCGCCATGCCGGCCGACCAGGAGCCCACCGGTCGCATCGGCCCCTATCGCCTGCTGGAGAAGCTCGGCGAGGGAGGCATGGGCGCCGTCTACCTCGCAGAGCAGGAGAAGCCGGTTCGTCGGCGGGTGGCGATCAAAGTCATCAAGCTGGGCATGGATACGAAGGAGGTCATTGCTCGTTTCGAGGCCGAGCGCCAGGCACTGGCCATGATGAATCATCCAAACGTGGCCCAGGTCTACGACACTGGCGCCACCGACCAGGGGCGCCCCTACTTCGTCATGGAGCACGTCGGCGGGGTCTCCATCACCGACTACTGCGACCGCCACCAACTGAGCACGCGCGAGCGATTGGAACTCATCGTTCCTGTCTGCCAGGCCGTCCATCACGCGCACCAGAGAGGGATCATTCATCGGGATCTCAAACCCTCGAACGTGCTCGTGACGCTCCAGGACGGCAGCCCCATGCCGAAGGTCATCGATTTCGGCGTCGCGAAGGCCATCGAACATCGCCTGAGTGACAAGACCGTACACACCGAACAGGGACGGCTGATCGGGACCCCGGAATACATGAGCCCCGAGCAGGCGGAAATGACCGGTCTGAACATCGACACGACCACCGACGTCTACTCGCTGGGCGTGATCCTCTACGAAGTCCTGACCGGCACCCTGCCCTTTGAGCGGGCCACGCTGCTCGACGCCGGCCTGACGGAGATGCACCGCATCATCCGGGAGAGCGCCCCTCCCCTGCCCAGCACCCGAGTCGGCAGTCTGCGGAAAGAGCTACGCGGAGAGCTGGACTGGATCACCATGCGGGCGATGGAGAAGGACCGGACCCGGCGGTACCAGTCCGCCTCCGAGCTGGCCGCGGACATCGAACGCTACCTGGCAAATGAACCGGTTCTCGCCCGTCGGCCGAGCACGACCTATCAGCTGCGCAAGCTGGTGGTCAGGCACAAGGTCCGGTTTGGGCTGCTGGTGCTGCTAACGCTGACGTTGATCGGCTTCGCCGCAACCATGTCGATTCAGGCAGACCGAATCGCGCGCGAGCGCGACCGCGCCAATCAGGAGGCCGAGACGGCGCAACAGGTGTCGAGTTTCCTGGTGGGGCTCTTCGAGGTGCCCGACCCGTCCGAGAGCAAGGGCAACACGATCACCGCGCGAGAGATTCTCGACAAGGGTGCGGCCGAGATTCGAGAGGAGCTTTCTGATCAGCCCCTGGTTCAGGCTCGGCTGATGAGCACGATGGGCACCGTCTACCAGGAGCTCGGTCTCCTCGAACCGGCCGGGCGCCTGCTGGAAGAGGCGCTGGAGACGAAGCAGGCTGTGCTGGGGCCTGAGCACCAGGACGTGGCCCGCGACCTCCAGCTCCTTGGGAGACAGCGCCGGGTCAGCGGCAAGTTCGACGAGGCGCGAGATCTCTGCGAACGCGCCCTGGCGATTCAGGAGAGGACCCTTGGCCCTGACGCGGTCGAAGTATCCTATTCACTGAATTCCCTCGCTTGCGTCCTTACGCTGACCGATCGCATGGACGAAGCGCAGCCCCTCTTCGAGCGGTCGCTGGCGATTCGCGAACAGGCACTCGGGCCCGATGACCCTGACGTGGCATCGGCGCTGAACGATCTCTCCACGATGCTCTGCATGAAAGGTGACTTCGAGGAGGCCAGGCCGCTCCTCGAACGCTCGATCGAGATCCAGGAAAGGACGGAAGGCTCCGATCATCCGATCGTCGCGGTATCGCTGCAGAACCTTGGCGCCTTGCTGGCATCGATCGGCGATGAGGAAGCCGCCCGACCCGTTCTGGCTCGCGCACTGGCGATTCAGGAGAAGGTCCTCGGTCCCGACCACCCAGAGATCGCCCGGGTCCTGTGCAACCTGGGGTGTTTGTCGAGAGACCAGGGCGACCACCAGGAGGCCCGGCGGTTATTCGAGCGTGCCCATGCGATCATCAGAGACGGCCTTGGCCCTGATCATCCCGAGATTGTGTTCCCGTTGTCCGAAATGGGGCGCTTGTGCCGGGAAGAGGGCAGCTATGGGGAAGCTCAGCGCCTCTACCAACGGGCCTGGGAGGTGGCAGAGAGCGCCTACGGCCCCGGCGACTCACAGGCCATGGCCATGCTGCGCCACCTAGCTCGGTTGGCGGCACTTCAGGAGGACCGCGACCAGGCCATCGCGCATCTGAGTCTGCTTCTCGAGCGAGGCTATCAGGATGACGGCCAGGCAGTGGCCGATCATCCGGACTTCGCCTTCCTCCGCGGCGACCCCGAGTTTGAGGCCATTGTGGCTGAGATGGGTCAGGGACGTGGGGGTGGCGGCCGATAGGCGTCTCCTAGAGCTCACTCACGGGGATACTAACTTCTGATGAGCGACAATTAGAACTTCCGGTCGCTCATCACCGGTCTCAAAAGGAGGTGATTATGTCCTCCCCCGAACCTTCTCCAACCCGGCTCTCAGCCACACATGAATGCCCGGCAACTCCTCATACAACTGCAGGAGAGGGATCGTCGAGAGGTAGGCCTTCACGGCGCGATTGCGACTGTAGAGGTTGAGTTCGAAGTCCGGGCTCTCGGTCGCCTTCTCACGCTTCTTCGGATCAAGCAGGAAGTCCGCGACCATCCGGCTCACCCGCATCGCCTTGATCAAAAGCCTCCAGGCCTCCGCAGTGTTGCCGTCCCGGCGATAGACCAGCAGCGCGCGAACGTACGGGAAGGCCGGCTGCCGCTCCTGAGGGAATCTCTCGACCAGACGCAGCGCATCCTCGTATGAGCTTGCCTCCATCAGTGTCAGGAGGAAGTCGTGACGAACGCCCAGATGATCACCGCGGTCCAGGTCCAACAGACTCCAGCAGAGGCCCCAGGATTCTTCAGTACGTCCCAGAGCGATCAGCTCTGCAACCATACCCCTCAGCGCTCTCGCATACGGCCGCGTGTCGTTTTGCTTCCAGAAGTGGCCCCGATCGGTCTCAAAGCGGTCCTCGCCCAGGGCACGCCGCCCGGCCGCTACGCCCTGCTCGAAGTAGGTCAGCGCTCTGGCCGGATTCGGCGTGGCCTCGCCGAGTAGCACATAGGCTTCTGCGCAGTCGGGATCGATCGCAAGCGCTTGCCGGGCGAGCTGGCGTTTGCGCCAGCCTATGCTGTCATAGGCCTGGAAGCAGAACTCCATCGCCTGCCCGGGCGGGGAAAGGTCCGCGGGCAGATCGTCGAGCGTGCGTCCCGTGATCTGTTCCTCGATGATTCGTTGGAGGTCTTCTCGGGTCTCGATCGTCTGCGTTCTTGCCAGCGCATCCAGCGCCCGCGTTGCTTTCTCGCCCGCGCGTCGGTCCGGCTCGAACCCCCACTCGAGCACCTGTTCCCTCGGGGGAGGATCGAGCAGAAAGGGCAAAGTCATCGCAACCTCGATCGGTCCATCCCCCGTGGCCACGGTGCGCTGGATCCGGCCTGTATCGAGTTCGTCCTCGCTTACGTTTGCCAGCGTCCGCAGGCACACCTCCATATGAAGCAGATCCGTCGCGTTTGGGCGCTCGAGCTTCGTCGCCCCCTGGAAACAGACAGGAAACGGATAGGCCTTCTCCCCGGCAACCGGTAGGGCTTCGTCCTCCCAGAGGTCGGCGTCGAGAAGGGGCAGGCACGACATCGGTGCAAACATGACTCCCCACAGACGGGCGCCCTGGCGGGTCAGCTCCCCTAGGTCGCGATCGAGCGGATAGGCCCGCTCTTTGAAGACCTCAAGTGATTCGCAAAAGGCCACGCTACAGCCCTCGCCATCCGCACCCAACACGGCAGCGTGTGAAAGGACCATTGCCGGCGCGGGACGCTGATTCGACTGAATGGCAATCGGATCGTTCGAGGTCAGAAGCTCCCACGGAGCCGCAGCGTGAAATCGCGCCGCCGCATCGGCAAAAGAGCGGACACGCTCAAGGGTCACGTCCTGCCCGTCGAGAATCGAGGGCCCCATGTAGTCGGGTTTCGAGAACTCGTAGAAGTCGGCCTGGAGCATCTTCTGCCGGTCCATGTTGGACTCGTAGAGCACGTCGATCCGTAGGTCGGCCAGCTCTACCTCCAGGGCGATCGCGAGATCCTCGTCATTGACCACAACGATGGTCGGTCTGCTTTGGGCGTGTTTCCGATTCTGAGCGAAGGCCATCAACCCGCGCAGCGCAAGATCGACAGAGCGCTCATCCTTGGATACCAGGCCGGGGGGTGACCCGATCAAATCAACGGCCGGATTGACCCACACAAAGGACCAGGGCCGAAATGGTGGACGATCTTCCCCGGTGACCCACTCGGGCAGACGGATCCATACGCCTTCCCAAACGCATTCGCCCTCTTCAGGCAGCCGGGCAAGAGTGCGCTTCAAGATCTCCATCTCGTTCTCCCCCTGCAGTCTTCGGGTGGGGTTGTTGGTCGCCCGTTGAGGTCTAGCAGTCCGTGGCAAAAGCCTTCCAGGGCCACCCCGGGAAGGTTCTCTTCTCCGGGGATTGGTTTGAAGACAGCATCGCCGCGAAGAGTCGATATCGGCCGGATGCGTTCACGACTCGCCTCAGGAAGCGCGTGGCGATCCAAGACAGCATTTCACAAGCCCGCTGGGCCACCCGCACCCCCCCTCGACCGAGATAGTGCGCAAAGGGTCGTTCCAGAAGTTCTCCGCGCTGACGCAACAGCCACCGGCCACGCTCCCCACGGATCCGACGCCGGTTCCCGTAGACCGCGTCCCGAGCAGGTGCTTTATCCTTCCAGCAACGCCGCCCACGGTGGGGCTCGGACGCGTAGGTCCGGATCTCCCAGTCCGCCAGCTCCACCAACGTCTCGTTGCTGTGGTACCCCTTGTCCAAGACCATCTCGGCCAGCGGTCGATCGCTCAGATGCTCGGCTGCCGCTTCATCCTCTTGCACTCGTTCCAGTTGTTCCGCAGCCTCAACCACCGTGTTCATCAGGGTCCGTGTGTCGCCCTCACTGGCAGACTGGACCGTCACCGCCACCACCGCCCCCGTCTCCAGATCCACCGCGTGTTCGGCTTTGTGGGCCAGATGCGTGCGTCCGTCCTTCATCTTCGTGATCCGCGAGTCTGGATCGTGGGGATGCTGCCAATCGTCATTGGAGCCCTTGCCTCGGCGCTTGCGGTCGACCTTCGCCAGATCTGCCCGCGCGGGGGTCTTGACCCCTGAGGCTTCTGCCAGACCCCTCAGGAACTCCTCGTAACTCGCCCCGGTATCCCGGCGCACGATGCTGCGCAACGCCGCGTTCGCCTCCAGGGTCGTCGCGTCGATCCCCACCGTCTTCCCAGCCAGCAAGTCCGCCTGCGCCAAGACCCGCAACACCCAGGTAAAGACCTCCCGATGGGTCTCCAGATCGATCCGCCGCCGCGTCCGAGAGACGCTCGAATGATCTGGCGGCGCCTGGGTCAGCTCGTAGCCCAGAAACGCCCGCAGAGCAAAGGAGTCGGCACAGCGCCACGCGATCCCCCGCTCCGAGTCGATCCCCTCGAAGTACCCCACCAGCAGCATCCGGAAGTAGACGCCAGGCGGAATACTCGGTCGGCCCATCTTCTCCGCGTAGTACCCCGCACAGAGTCCCTCGACGAACCCGTCGAATCCCTGTCCTCCCAGGACTGCATTCAAGCGCTCGTAGAACGGATGGCCCGCGGTGCGCGGCACATCTGCCGCAGGGATCCACAACTCGTTCTGTCGCTTCTTGCGACGCTTCCCCATGGCCATCGGAACTCTCCTCTCATCAAATCCTGCTGACCTGGAGGATAACTCCGCCTACAATCCAATCAACTCAACAAGACCCGATAGGACACTTTTGCCACGGGCTGCTAGGCTAGGTGAGATGGTAGCATTTGACGTTCCACACTTGGACCCCCACCAGCCGTCGGGAGGGCATATTGGGCGACCGTGCTCCGATTTGTCATGGATTCAACCACTCCTTGACCGGAATCAGAGCCCGTTCTACTATCTTCTGCGATCACTGGTGCTTAGCTAAGCGAGCCATCGGGGGGACGCCCAGATGAGTGAGCAAGTGCTCGACAAGGAGGCGGTGCTTCGGACTCTCCGTGAGCATCGTGAGGATCTCCAACGTCTCGGCGTCGAGAGGATCGGCCTCTTCGGCTCCCTCGTGCGAGGTTCCGCCCGGCCCGCTAGCGATGTCGATATCCTGGTGGAATTCAGTCCTGCCCAGAAGACATTCGATCGTTTTATGGCCCTCTGCGACCTCCTAGAGCGTGTATTCGACCGCCGGGTGGACGTGGTCACAGTCGAGGGGCTGAGTCCCCACACTGGGCCACACATCCTCAAGGAGGTGGAGTATGTCTCCATCGCCGCTTGACTATTTGCGCCACATGCTCGATGAAGCCGACTTCATGATCCGTACTGTCCAAGTCATGACGAGAGACAGTTTCCTGAAGGACGAAACCACCAAGCGTGCATTTGCACGGAGCGTTGAGATCATGGGCGAAGCGGTCAAGCGAGTCCCCCATGCATTTCGAGACAAGTACCCTGATGTCGATTGGCGGTTGATTGCTGGCATGCGCGATCGGATTATCCACCACTACTTCGGCGTCGACTATGACATCGTATGGGACGTAGCGGCCAACAAGGCTCCCCAACTGAAGAATCAGATTCTTGAGATTCTTGAGAACGAGGAATCAGAAGGCGACACCGACTAGGGGCCTGGCGTCCTTCTGGGAGATCTGGCCCGAATCGCAGCGGATTGTGAGTCCGCTGCGTTGACCAGCCGATGGCTTAGGCGTCTCCCTATCCAGTCATTCAGCTGGCGCGTATTCTGCTAGCCTACTTCACACTTGGACAATGTGGCTCAGTTGCACACCGGCGAACTTGACGTCCAAGGCAAGGTGGTTTCATGGTAATCACTTACAATCTTGAGGTCACAAACTGTGACCTCAAGCTGGCCCAGGCCTCGCACCCCTGCGACCACCACTGTAGAGGAATACTGGCGTGTCTCGTAAGAAATCTCCTGCCTCTGTTGGGAAGATCCAGAACCGCATTCTGCAGATTCGCGGAGCGAGAGTCATCATAGATGCCGACCTGGCTGAGGCCTACGGAGTGAACACCCGTCGTCTGAATGAACAAGTCCGCCGAAATCGCAGCCGATTCCCCAAGGATTTCATGTTCCAGCTGACTCTCGAGGAGAAACGTCAGGTGGTCGCAAATTGCGACCACCTCGAGAAGCTGAAGTTCTCCAGAAGTCTGCCCCTCGCCTTCACTGAGCACGGCGCCATTATGGCCGCAAGCGTACTCAGCTCAACTAAGGCCGTGGAGATGAGTGTATTTGTCGTTCGCGCCTTCGTCCAGCTTCGGCAGGCCGTGTCCCGGTACCACAAAATCAACCAGAAGCTCAACCAGCTTGAGCAGAGGCTCTCCGAACACGATGAGCAGCTCATGCTACTACTCGAGGCGATCAGACAGCTAATGACTCCAGACAAGCCGCCTGCCACCCGACGCATTGGGTTTCGCTCCCGGTCTGACTCATCATGACCGAATCGCCCCCCGGGGCAGCTCTCTCGCTTCTAATCAGAATGCAGCGGACTGGGAGTCCGCTGGGGTGGCCAGGATCACTCTTCGAAAGTCGGCGTTTCGTCCAGGATGTCCATGAGGGCAGTCGCACAGAACAGACGATCTCGCTTGCGTTCACCAACTTGATGGAGGATCTTGCGCGACCGCAGCTTCTTGACTGCCCGTTCGGCGGTTGAAAACGCTACCTCCAAACGCTCCGCAATCCGCCCCACTGACCAAAACGGGTTCTCCGCGAGCAGATCCACCAGGGCAGCGGGAGTGGTTGATGCCTCTCCTGCCAGCTCCTTCCGCCACTGCTCAAGAAGGGCGTTGATTCGCTCGGCTCTGTCCCGTGCATCCTCGGCCACACGTGCGATGCCACGTAGAAAGTAGGTGAGCCAAGGAACCCAGGCTGCGTCTTCCGTCACGCCGGCAAGGTGATCATAGTAGTCCTGACGTGTGGCGTCGAAGAACGCACTCAAGTACAGAAGCGGCGTCGGCAGGACTTCCCGCTCGATGAAGAAGACCGTGATGAGCAATCTGCCGACTCTGCCGTTTCCATCGAGGAAAGGGTGAATGGCCTCGAATTGCGAATGAAGCATCCCAGCCTGAACGAGAGGTGGGAATGAACGGTCGTGGAGAAACTGCTCCCATTCACCAAGACACTCGTCAAGGCGGTCGACGGGTGGCGGTACAAATGAGGCGTCCTGCAGTGTGCTCCCAGGAGCACCGATCCTGTTCTGCGTCCTACGGAATAGCCCCGGTGTCGCCTGCTCTCCGCGCACATCTCGCATCAGCAGTTCGTGAAGCTCGCGCACCATGCGCAGCGACAGGGGAAGCGACTCAAGGCGATTCGCTCCGTGCTCGAGCGCCACAACGTAGTTGGCCACCTCACGGAGATCGTCAGGACTCCGTTCAACTGATGCTCCTGCGTCCGTGGCGAGGAGCTCACCCAGAGTCGCTTGTGTTCCCTCAATGCGACTTGACCGAACGGCTTCCTGTCGAATGAAGGGTCTGATGAGAAGATGCGGATTGGATAGCCTTCGCCCCTCCCCCGCTAGCTGACCGATCCGGCGGTCGGCGTCGGAGAGTGACCGCATGAGCGTCTGGGTGATTTCGAGCTTAGGCGGGAGCGGATCGGGAATGTAGGCCTCATAGCCTCCAGGGCACTCGATCAGCTTCCCCGCTCCGTGTCGTCGTGTTTTCATGGGCCAACCCTATTATCGGCGACGCGAATAGGCAAGCCCGTTATTATCGGCAATACGGACAATCGCGAACAACGGACATTCAATACCCCCTTGTTGCATCTTTATTGCATCGTTCTCGTTATGATCAAAGTGAGAATAGGCACATCGGTCATTATCGTATTCGTGTGGTTTCGAGAATAACATCAACGGTGGAAATGAATCCGTTGCCTCAGTCCCGAGCGGTGCAACCCATCGGCCAGGCACCAATTGTGCCGCAAGCGCTGCTGTCGGGTCCGCTGCGGGACAGGGAGTGCCCCGTTGATCTCTCACTCCCTACTGCCACACAGAACGTTCGGCGAATGCTCCGCAGTCTAGCTCCCATCACCCACGATCTCTCGATCACCAAGCTACTTGTCCACGGCACGCACGGCGCCCTGCAGCAGCTGCCTCGGACGGATCGAGGAGCGCTTCTCCTAAACCATATTGATAGAAGCTATTGGAGCATCCTATAGCACCAATGGAGTCACGTAGTGCGGTTCGTGATCCCATTTAACATTGAAATCCTATTGACGCCCGCTAGATTGTCGATGATTATTACGTCATGATCATACGGGAGAAACATCTAGGTCACCTGAAGAACCTCCTGACCCGCCACCCGATCGTGGGGATTCTGGGAGCGCGCCAGATTGGCAAGACCACGCTGGCCCGTCAGGTCGCCGATCGATCCAAAGAACCGGTTCTCCATCTTGACTTGGAGGACCCCGAGGACCTGGCGCTCCTCAATGATCCAAAGCTGACTCTTCAAGATCACGTAGGCCTGATCATACTCGACGAGGTCCAGCGGCGACCGGAACTCTTCCCCGTGCTGCGCGTACTCGTCGACCGCCCCAACAACCGCGCACGATTCCTAGTCCTGGGTAGTGCTTCGCCCGACCTGCTGCGCCAAACATCGGAGTCCTTAGCCGGTCGCATTGCTTACCACTGGCTCGGGGGCTTCACCTGCGAGGAAGTGGGAAAAGAGAATGCCGACCGACTTTGGCTTCGTGGAGGGTTTCCCCGTTCCTACCTCTCCGAGAGTGACGGTGCCAGTCTCGAATGGCGGCGTGAGTTCGTGCGTTCCTTCCTGGAGCGCGACATCCCCCAGCTTGGCTTTCGGGTCCCTTCCACCACGCTGCACCGCTTCTGGAGCATGCTCGCCCATTACCACGGTCAACTCTGGAGCGGCGCAGAACTGGCGCGCGCCTTCGGCGTCGCCGAGTCCACCGTGCGATCCTACCTGGACATTCTGACAGGGGCCTTGGTTCTAGATCAGCTCACACCGTGGCATGAGAACATCAGCAAGCGACAAGTGAAATCACCGAAGGTCTACCTGACCGACAGTGGGCTACTCCACGCGCTGCTCGACATCGAGACGCCCACAGAGTTGGAGAGACATCCCAAGATCGGTGCATCCTGGGAAGGGTTCGTCCTCAAGGAGATCTTCCGTCATCTCGACCTGCGCCCCGAGGATCGATATTTCTGGGCCACGCACACGGGTTCCGAGCTGGATCTCTTTGTCCGTCGAGGTCAGCGCCGTCTGGGCTTCGAAGTCAAGCGCACCACCGCACCGAAAACGACTAAGTCCATGCACTCCGCCCGCACAACACTCGGGCTTGATCGACTCTACGTCGTCCACGCCGGAACGCGCAGCTTCCCGATGCAGGACGGGATCGACGCGGTGGCATTCGAGCATCTCGACACATTGACCCTCGGTTAACCAAGAATCCAGCGGATTGGACTTAGCAAGGCCCGGACTTGCACCCGAAAACGCCCCCCCAGCGGATTGCGAGTCCGCTGCGCAAGAGTCAACTGCGGATTGGCGGAGCACTCCGCTTGCCATGTTGAATTCAGAGCTTGCCATCGTCTACGGCGCAAGGTCATCTTCCTATCCATCTTCGTCTCCTGTCGGGAGCCCCGTCCGCCACGCTCCCACCGTGCTCGTTCATCGAGCAGCTTCTGCCGAAGCTCATCCTCGGTGGGAAGATAGGTTTGATAGGTCGGCGTGTGGATCTGCGCGTTGTCTTCGGGCAGTGTGATCCGCACCATTGCGTCGTTCTTGGCCGAACACAGCACGATGCCGACGGTCGGTGATTCCCATCGGGCTCGCTCAAACCGGTCGAAGTAGTGGACGTACATCTGCATCTGGCCGAGATCCTGGTGCGCCAGCTTGCCGAGTTTGAGATCCACGAGCACAAAGGCCCGCAGGAGCCGATTGTAGAAGACCAGATCAATATAGAAGTGATCACCGTCGATCGAGATGCGCTGTTGGCGTCCCACGAAGCCGAAACCCTTGCCCAACTCGAGCATGAAATCCTGGAGGCGGGTGATGATTGCAGCCTCGAGATCGTGTTCGGTCCAAGCGGGTCGTTCTCCGAGATCCAGGAATTCGAGCACGAGGGGGTCCTTGAGCAGGTCGCTGGGACTCTGGACCGTCTGACCCAGGTCCGCAAGTTGTCTCGCTCTCGATGGATTGCCATGCGAGGCGAGGCGCTCGAACGTCAGCGACGCGATCTGCCGCTCGAGCTCACGCACCGACCAGTTGCCCGCGACAGCCTCTATCTCATAGAAGGCGCGGGCGTCCGCACATTGCACCCGCATCAGCAAGCGGTAGTGACTCCAGCTGAGGTTGTGAGGGAAACCTGGTCCCCTTGGAGCCACGATCGACGACTTGGTGGATGCGTCGGAGGGGTGGGAATATCCAAAAACGCTACACACTGTGTAGCGCTTTTCGTAACCCTTTACCCCAGACACGGTTGAGCCATTCGGGTAGGTCAAATAGAATTGACGCATCAGCCTGAGGTTGGCCACTCCGAAGCCCCTCGGAAAGTGCTCGGACAGGCGACCAGCCAAGTTCCTGATGAGCGCGTCTCCGTATCCGGCCCGCGTCTTGCCTGCCTGCTCGACTTCCACAATGCGCGCCCCGATTGACCAGTAGGTCTGGATCATGACCGTGTTGACGGTCCGCGTCGCGTGCTGCCGGGCCTGCTCGATGATGCCGATGACCTGATCAAAGAGTCGCTGATCGTCAGGGGGCACGGGTCTGGTCATGGGATTCCTCACGATGGTGCGGGAGATGAAGTCGGCCTGTATTCCGGGGAGTCTGACCAGGCCAGCGAAGTCAGGCGGGTGTGACATGGCATCGCACGCGAGCCACTCTGAGGAAATCACGACCGGTGATGACTGAGCCAGCCAAACGCGTCTGCTTAGTCACCTAGCGTGATCGGTGCCAGCACGCCGGCTTTGCATCGAGTCGTGAGTTGTTGCCGGTGGAGCAAAACCGCGCATAGTTGGTGAAGAAAGACGCATCTGCCT
>CAZTDY010000043.1:0-31818 GCA_964612295.1 uncultured bacterium
TGCCCCTGGAGCATGATTGGGCAAACATCAGATCGAATTCCCGGGCCACAACCTATTGTTTACGCTCGGTCAGCCCGGCCGTCGGGCGCAGGGGTTTTCTCGGAAACGGCTGCGGCCCCATGCTTTCAGCCACAACCCGCCCCGCGGAGGCCGGACGAAGCCGCTCGCGCTGGACTCGGCGGCGGACTCTGCTATGTTCTTTCCAGGATTGTGGTTCGCGGCACTTCCGCCAGGAGGCCTGTATGAAACCCAGATGGCACGTCCATACCGCCCGATGTCTGCTCGTGCTCGTATTTGTATGCGGGATTATCAGTTGCGCCGGCAGGGCCCACCAGAAGGAAGATGGCTTTGGGGGCTCCAGCCGATCGATGGAGCTCGAGCTGGATCGCGCCGAGGCCCTTTTGGAAACCGCCCACCAGGCCAGGATGGAGGGAGACTACACGACGGCGGAATCGAACTACCGGCAGGTCTACAACGATGCGGGCGGGGATGAGGCGGAACGGGCGCAGGCGCTGTTCGGCCTGGCCGAGACCTTTGCGGCCCTCACCAACCCCCGGAAGGACTTCAATCAGGCCCTCGCGCTCTATCGCACCTTGCTGGCCGAGTTTCCCGATTCCGATCTCCGCCTTCGCGCCGACCGGCGGGGGAAGGAGGTCAAGGAGATGATCGGGACGCTTCAGGAAACGGAGTAAACGCACCACCCGGCGAAGGCGCGAACATGAATACAAAGCTCGTTCTTCTGGGCTCCGGCACACCCAATGCCGACCCCGAACACTCCGGGCCGGCGGTTGCGGTCGTGGTCGGCGAGGCGGTCTACCTCGTGGATGCAGGTCCGGGGATCGTGCGTCAGGCAGCCGCCGCAGCGGACCGAGGAACACCCGCCTTATCTCCAAAACACCTGGCCCGGGTCTTTCTCACTCACCTTCACTCCGACCACACGGCCGGCTTTCCGGATCTCCTTCTATCTCCCTGGGTATTAGGAAGGGAGAGGCCCTTGGAAGTCTATGGTCCCCGCGGATCGCGCGCGATGGTTGATCACATTGTGAATGCCTACCAAGCCGACATTCAGGAGCGCCTGCAGGGACGCCAGCCCGCCACCGACAATGGCTGGCGAGCCGAGGTTTTCGAGGTCGCCGCGGGCCGGGTCTATGAAGACTCGCGGGTGCGTGTCGATGCGATTGGCGTTTCCCATGGCCATCTTCCTTCGTTCGGCTTCAAGTTCACCTCCGACGATCGAACCGTGGTGATCTCAGGCGACACCGCTCCGACACCCGCGCTGACCGAGACCGCCCGGGGGTGCGACCTTCTGCTGCACGAGGTCTACTCCCGTCGAGGCTTCGCGGAACAGGAGCCCGAGTGGCAGGAGTACCACGCGGCCGTTCACACCTCCGCCTCTCAGCTAGGAGAGCTCGCCCGCGAGGCGCGCCCGAAACTCCTGGTCCTCTACCATCAGCTCTACTGGGGCGCATCCGACGACGAACTCCTGGATGAAGTTCGCAGCCGCTACGACGGGGAGGTGAAGTCCGGGACGGACCTGGAAGTATACTGATCTCGCACCGCACTGATTGGGGATGCTGACCTGTGCGCGTCGTTGATCGCGAGACCTTCAAACACGAGGTGCTTATGTCCCGCCTTCCGAACGCGACCGTCATCGCCGCCATTCCCGCAATGCTGTTGGTTTTCTTGATTCCCTTATCGTGTGGGCGCGATGCCGACCCCACGACCTACGCCGAGGCCCTCGCAATGGCCAAGGAACAACAGAAGCCGCTGCTGATCGATTTCTACGCGGAGGGGTGAGGCGCCTGCAAAGTCTTCGTCCGGGAGGCGAGGGAGAATCCTGAAGTGCGCAGCGCCTTGTCTGCAGTGATTCTATACACGGCTGATCGCGCTGATGAAGACGGGCGCGCTCTGCACGAGAAACACCGTGTGAGCCCTTTGCCGACCTTCCTTCTCCTCAACCCCGAAGGGGAGACCCTCAGCAGTTGGGTCGGGTACGGCAGAGACGAGTTTCTATCGTCGCTCGCGGTGGCCCTGGCTGATCCCACCACACTCGAGGAGAAGAAGGCGCGTTTCGTCACAGAACCCTCGGTCGATCTGGCGGTTCGCCTGGCCGAGCACTGTGGTGCTTTCAGCGAAACCGAGGAGGCTCTTCGCTACTACCGGACCGCCCAACGCCTGAACACGGATCCAGAACAGGACTACCTTCTAGAATGCTTTGATACCGTGTTCGCCGGTTTCAGAGACTCGGTATTCACCCCGTCGGATGTCGAACGAGCCGCCGATGCAATCGTCGACTCCTTCAGCAACGTCGACGACCTGGTCACCCTGGGACGAAGGATCACCTGGTATGTTGACCTCACCCAGGACACACTCACCGCCGGCCGCTGCATCGAAGCGGCTGTACGGGCAACCGCGGACAACGAGGACGCCTGTGCTGATCAATCCCGCAGGTACCTCATGGTGGACTACGCGCTTCTGGTGAAGAAGGATCGCCTGCTTGCCCTGGACTACCGGCGAAAGGCCCTCGATGAAGGCTGGGAAGACAACCACATCGATCTCCTCTTCTTCTCCTTGTGGTGCTACGAACAGGGCGTGAATCTCGACGAGGCCCGCGGGCATGCCGAGCGTGCCCTGGATCTGGTGGAGGCGGAAGAAGACATCAATCCGCGCATGGTCCCGATGGTCGCTCACCTCGCGCGTGACATCGCCCTCGAGGTAGGCGACACCACGGCCGCCCATGGCTTCCATCGCCGATCTCTGTCCGGGGGCTGGCAGGATGACGCCGATCAGCTCAATCGAATGGCCTGGTGGTGCTTTGAACACCAGACCGGCCTGGATGAGGCCGAGGAGTTCGCGCGCCGCGGGGTTGATCTGGCCGAGCCGGGCGAGCAACGCGCTCGGATACTTGATACCCTGGCAGAGCTCATCAATCTGAGGGGGGAAACACGGGAAGCGCTGACCCTCATTCAAGAAGCTGCAAGAGAAGCGCCCGATGACCTGTATCACCAAGAGCAGCTGATTCGTTTTGAAGCACTCGTTGCCAAGGAGAACTGATGCCGACCATCCGCGACTTCCGCGCGGCCGATGCCGAGCAGTGGCTTCGCTGTCGCCTTCTCGCCTTCTTCGATAGCGCCTACTATGACGACGTGACCAGAGAGAAACCGGT
Organism: uncultured bacterium; assembly: GCA_964612295.1. Classification (GTDB taxonomy): domain Bacteria; phylum Eisenbacteria; class RBG-16-71-46; order CAIMUX01; family WJJG01; genus CAYQJL01. Next base: position 3,167 of record CAZTDY010000043.1, read on the forward strand.
CTACGAAAATCCCAGCCTGGAGCTGGTGGTGGTTGAAGAAGCGGATTCCGAAGAACGCATCGTCGGCCCCCTCGATCTCGAGCAGGAACTGGAACCGGGAACGCTCTGCTCCGCCCGGCCCGGGAAGCGCGCTATGGTCTGGAGCATTGCTGTATTGCCCGAGTTCCGGCGTCAGAATCTGGCGACCCGGATGTTGCAGAGGGCCACGACATGGGCGCAAGAGAACGGCATCACCCACCTGGAAGCGTGGACCCGCGACGATCCGTGGGTGCGCACCTGGTACGAATCACGAGGGTTTGTAGACTTTCAGAGCTACTGGCACGTTTTCATGGATCACCCGCAGGCGAAGGAGTGGCTGACCTCGAAAGCGCAGACGCTACGCCCAAACAGTGTGTTTGCCCATGTCGTCAAGGGCGGCTTGAAGGGCCTTCCGTTCAAGCCGGTGCGGTCACATGAGTGCATCGGCTACGAGCTGGAGGTTTCGCGAGCCGATTGACGCGGAGCGTGTCAGACTCCCAGATCCAGCCGAGTCCTTAGAGCATCCTGAATCCGGCTCACGACGGGCTGCACCCTGGCCTTCGTCGAGGCCGAGCTGATTGCCTCCACGCCGTACTTCGCCGGGTCGGGCAAGTAGTCCCCATCACCGGACGTGGTCAGCACAATGAACTTGTCGTGATCGGTCTCTCTTTCCAGAAATCTCTTCACCTTGGGATCAAGCCCAGATGCAATGCACGTGTTGAGGATGACGACCGCGTCGTAGTCTTCGGACTGCTCGACCGGCAAGTGATCGATTCCAATGAACCGAACATAGAGCGAGCCGGAACGGTCCAGCTCGTCGTTCAGGGAAAGCTCGAGGTAGGCCAAGATTGCGTGTTTGAAGTCACTGCTGCGGGAGACGATCAGGATCCGCGGTTGCATGGACGGTACGCCGAGTTGGTAGGCTTCGATGTCGTGTTGCGGCCACATCCGGCGGGGAACCGAACAGCCGGCGAGACTGGCCAGGAATACAATCAGAAGGGGAAGCAGCAGTCGCGGGGGCCGCCACGCGTTCATCGAACGAGATTCCCCGGCAGGGGGGTGCGTGTGTGGGCGACCTCTTCGATGATCTCGATTTCCTTTTCCATCCGGCTCTTGACGGTGCCGCAAACATCCAAGATGAACGGCCGCGCCCGGCGACCAAGCTCGGCGCGGCGGGCGGGATCCCGCAAGAGATCGGATAGCACCCGCGAGATGTCCTCTTCGCGTTCAGGTTGAATCAGGACCCCGGTCTCGTTGTGGTGGATGATCTCCGCCGTGGTTCCCACATCGAGAGCCACCACGCATCGCTCGCAGGCCATGGCCTCGAAGACGGGGTTGCTGGCGTTGGTCCGATCCAGAAGAGAGAGCACGACATCGGCCGTTCGATACCAATCCGCGAGTTCTGCATTCGGCACGGGGCCCGGGAAGCGGACGGCGGAGGCCACGCCCAGTTCGGCGGCCATGCGCGACAGCTTTTCACGGTCGGGTCCGTCGCCGAGAATGACTGCGTAGGCGTTATCATGGTCGCGGCGCATCTCGGCGAGCGCCCGAAGCGTGCGGTCGATACGCTTTTCCGATGCAAGTCGGGTCACGGTCATCACTACGAAGGCGTTGTCCGGAAGTTCGAGCTGTTTCATCAAACCAGAGGACCGCTCGCCCGGCTCGAACACTCCCTCCGGTAGGCCATTGCGGAGGTAGTGAATCGGGCCGAAGTCCACGTTCAGTCGCCGCAACACTTCCAGGACGGGCGAACCGTCGTTGGTTAGGATCATCGCGTCGGTGGGAATACGGAATCCGATCCGCTCCATGAAGTTGCCCCACCACCGCGTGCGCTTCTTCAGTCCCAGGCTGAGGGTGTTGCCGAAGTAGCGACCGATGAGTGGAACGCCCAGGCTGTCGGCGACCTTGCGGGCCACGGGTGCAGTCATGATCCCATAGGCCATCACGAGGTCCGGTTTGAGCTCGCGCGCCACCTTCATGACCTGGCCAGGGGCATAGAGCTGATAGTAGGCGTACCGCCACGTGCGTTCAAAGAGACGGGCGGGAAGAACCTGGTCGGGATTCGAAAATACTTCGGGCGCACGGAATCTGTGAAAGTGCACGCCGGCGAAGTCGACGCGGCCTTCGTCGCCGGGAGGACATGGGTGAACGACGTGCAACTGGTGGCCGGACGCAGCCAGGGCCACGGGCGAACGCATGAATGCGGTCGCTCCGGCGCCTCTTCCCATCGACCAAAGCGCCCGCCAGGCGGCCAGCCCCAAGACACGAAGCGGCCTGCGCGTCTGCTGAAGCCGGGTCCCTAGGATTTCATCCTGTTCGCGCTGCGTCTGTTCCGATGTCATGCTTGTTACTCATCGCACCGATGGCGGCGCGCACCGAGACACAACCCTCCCGCGACTCACCCCCACCGGGCAACCGTTGCGCCGGGGATCCGACGCGCCCAACATGTAGACACCCTCGCCGCGGTGGAGCATCTGGATGCCCTGCACGTTGCCGACCGAGCTGATGGACCCGATCGCGTGTCCGCGAGTGGACAGGGCAAAGGTGACGTCCTTCGGCAGACCTCGAGGTTCGATGCGCAGCGTATCCGGCCACCACTGATGGTGGATACGGGGAGCGTCGATTGCCTCCTGGATGTCCATATCATGATCGACCACATTGAGAATGGTCTGAAGAACCCCTGTGATGATCCGGGGTCCACCCGGCGAGCCGACCACGAGCTCCAGGGCATCCCCGTTGAGCACGATCGTGGGGGTCATGGAACTCAAGGGCCGGGCGAAGGCCCGAACCGCATTGGCCTCCCCCTGGATAAGGCCGTAGTAGTTCGGACTGCCGGGAAGCGCCGCAAAGTCATCCATTTCGTTGTTTAGCAGGAATCCCGCGCCGGTGACCATCTGTCCGGAGCCGTAACTCGTATTGAGGGTGGTGGTCATCGAGACCGCATTTCCGAAGCGGTCAACGATGCTGACATGGGTCGTCTGGCGGCTTTCGACGCCGCCCCCTTCCGGATTGGCTCCGAGGATGTCGGCGCCGGGCGTGCCCCCGGTCGCCTGATAGAAGCGGTCCGCGCCCGGCGGCATACCTGGGCCGGCCTGGAGGCTGGATGTGGCCCGTTTCGGGTGGATCATTGTCGACAGGCTGTCGACGTAACCGTCTGATACCAGGCCATCTACAGGTACGGGCGTGTGGTCCGCATCACCCAGGAACTCGGCCCGATCGGCGAAGGCGTGGCGCATAGCCTCGGCAAGGAGATGGCAGGTCTGAGATGCGTGCGGGCCGTACTCCGCGAGCGGGAAAGGCTCCAGCATCGCCAACATCTGCACCAGTGCGATGCCTCCCGAGCTGGGAGGCGGCATGGTCAGAATCGTCCGACCTCGATAGGTGCCCTCGATCGGCCGGCGCACGGCGGGGCGGTAAGTGCGCAGATCCTCGGCGCTGATCAGGCCTCCCTGGCGCTCCATCTCGGCGACGATGAGTGCGGCCGTCTCGCCTTCGTAGAAGTCGGTGGGCCCGTGGAGCGAGATACGGGCAAGTGTTTCCGCAAGTTCAGACTGGCGGAGCGTATCCCCTTCCTCCCAGAAGCTGCCCTCTCGCAGGTAGATTCGGACCGCCTCCGGGTGGCGGCGCAGCCGATGTTGCAGCCGCTTGAAGTGAGTGGCGGTGTAACGATCGAGGACGAATCCATCCTGTGCCAGCCGAAGGGCGGGTTGGAGCAGATCACCCCAGGGAAGGGTGCTGTGCCGCTCATGGGCCATCGCCATGCCTGCCACCGAGCCGGGCACGCCGGCGCCCAAGACGGTCGCCGTGGACAAATAGGGATCGGGCTGGCCGTCCGCCGCCAGAAACAGGTCGCGGGAGGCAGCCGAGGGAGCCATCTCGCGAAAGTCGATCGCCTCGGTGGTTCCGTCGGCCATGCGGATGACCATGAAGCCGCCGCCGCCCAGATTCCCAGCCTGGGGATAGGTCACGGCCAGGGCGAAGTGAACCGCCACGGCGGCATCAATCGCATTTCCCCCCGAACGAAGAATCTCCGCGCCGATCAGCGAGGCCTCCGGGCTTCCGGTCACCACCATGCCCTCGGTCCCCACCAAAGGACTCGGTGAGGCCGCCCACCCCGGGCTCGCCGCCAGCACCGTTAGCATCCCCATCATGAATACGGTCGCGATCGACGCCCTCATTCTCACTTCTCCTGTTCAACCGACCAAAGGTGGCTCAGACCACACGCAGACCATACCGGGTGACCCTTGAACCGGTAAAGCATGGGGATTTCCGCCGCCATATAAACCTGGGTGCTCTCCGGCGCGGCGCCCATCAATCGGTGATGGCCGTGCCAAGGATCCATCACACACCAGAGATCCCCCGACGCGTCAACCGCGATCCCCTCCAGAGACGGAATCGCATAACGATGTCCCTCGGGGCCCGGAAGAGACAAGGGAAACTGGTGGACGTCCGCGATCCATCCGGGGCGTTGCATGTCCCACCGAAGAACGTTGATCGTCTGGTGGTTTCGGTCGAGCAACACGGTCACCGAATCCGCAATCGCTTCGGCGCCGCAGATCGACTTGACGCCCCAGGCCAAGGTCGACTGTGTCGTCACGAGGTTTGCTTCGCGATCGAACGAAAAGAGGATCGTGCCGTGAACGTTGAGCGTGCCGCGGGCATCGATGCTCTCGAGCCCGAGGTGTAGGTACCGCTGGCCGGCCGCAAGTCCCTTGATGCCCCGGTCGGGATGGGTACTCCCCTCCCAGAACCGCGCTCCCGGCATGGCCTCCCCGACATGTTCAATGCGCCAAACATCCGCTTCAGATTCGTTTTCGCCTTGGGTTCTCACGAAGCGAACCCGAAGGACGCTCGTCTCATCGCCGAGGCCAACGCCGTGACCCTCGATCGAAAGGTAGGCGTGGATCGTGTCCGGCACATCGGCAGAGAGCGGGTGGTGCGCGCGATCGATCGCCAGCGCTTCGAAATCCCAATGCTGGTGACGGTCGAGCGCTTCGATCAAGCTGCGGCTGAATCGAACGCGCTCCAACGACAAGGTGGGTTTGCCGGAGCCGGCCGCCTGGTCGACGGCGCAGTAGTAGATCATCCCAATGTCATCGGCGAGGAAGAAGCAGGGCCGCTGGAGTTCGTCCTGGCCGATCGAGATGATCGCCGAGCTGTTCTCGGTTCTTTGTTGTTTGGTGAAGTCCTTGATCCACACCGGCCAGCCGGGGTCGGGCGTTAGACTCTCGTGTTCGTGGACGGTGGGGACTTCAGACGGCGCATCGGTGGATTGTGCGGTCGCAAGGCAAACGCTGGCAAGAAAACCAAGGGCGATCCCTGTTCGTCTATTCAGGAGGTGCATCGCTCTGTTCGGGAGAGTCCGTGGCCCCTCCGGGTTCGGGCCACTGACCCGCGTTTTGAAGATGATCAATCGCCCGCTGTTTCATTTCGAGGATCTGGTCGACCAGCGATCCCAGGGTGTTCCGCCCCTGATCCAATTCGAGGGCGCGGTCGATGTGACGAATCCCGCTGTGGGCCGTGCTTGCCCGGGCGGCCTCCAGGAAGCCGAGCCGCGCATGGGCCTGGGCGTTGAGCGAGTCGGCGGCGACCGCGGATTGAAAGGCTTCGGTGGCCTCCAGAATCAGATCCTGCTCGATGAGATAGCTTCCCATCGTCAGATACACGCGGCAGGCGACCGTGCTCTTTGGCATCACGCGGTCGACAACAAACGCGGCGTCGGAGAGAACACGCCCCCCCACTCCCATCTCGCCAAGTTGAAGCCGCAGAATGGCCAAGTTGAGAAGGGCGCGGGGATGGCGAGGAAACCGATCGAGGCTGACCTCCATGAGCGCGGCTGCCCGTTCGAAATCGCCCCTCTGCATCGCGAGGAGTCCCTTGTATAAAGGAACCTCGGGCGACCGGGGGGCGCCGCGTTCGAGATGGGCCATCACGGCCTGCTGCGAACCCCAGTGTTTGGTGGCTGCCTTTGTCTGCCCCGCGGCCAAGACAATCAAGACGACAACCAGAACCGTCGCAGCCGAGGTCTTCCAGAATTGGCCCGCGCCACGGCAGAGCGCATCGATCCCGGCCATGACCGCAATCAACAGGCCGGGCAGCAACCAGAGCATGTGCCGGGTCGAGGCAGCGTGGCCGTTACTACCCAGCAGAGGAAGCGCCGTCAGCAAAACAACGAACCCCCACCAGCAACCGAACGCGGCAAGCACGGATCGGCGAGGCAGGAGAATCGCACCGGCCAGGAACGCGACAAGGATCAGGATCCCCGTCGTCACCTGCGCGGCCGATGGTGTTCCGATGCTATAGCTCCTCGGGTTGCCGACCTCAATCGGGGGAGATCCTTCCGGGCGCGCGATCAAGTGTGAATGATCCGGGAGGTGATGCCGGCCGAACGCCATCTCCAGGTAATAGGCGGGAAGCGAGAGAGCGAGCTTCTGCCGTTCAGGGGTTTCGAGTGCCGCGACATAATCCGATGCGGGGCTTCGTTTGACCTCATGCGGCCATCCGCGGACGACGCCGGCTCGAAACGCGCCCCAGGAACCCGCGATCACCACCGCCAACACGATCAGGAGCACCACGCGTTTTCCGAATCCGATGTCGCCGTGCGGCGCGTTCTCGATCGACCGGCGGCGAGCCCACAAGATAAGCTCATACCCCAGCAACAGCACGGGCATCAGGAGGCTGATCTCGTGCGCAAGAAGCGCCAACAAGAAGAACACGCCAACCGGCAGCCAGAGAATTGAATGGAGTGAACCGGCGGAGCGTCCGTCGCGTGGGACCAGAAGACTGTAGGTCACCATCCCTGCCAGGGAGAAAAGAGTGGCCAGTAACTCCGCCCTTCCGGCGAGCTGCAGGACCGAGCCCAGGGCCCCGATGTGGCCGGCCATCAGCAGCGCTCCCGTCACAGCAAAGGGAATGCCGATCCCCAGTCGCCTCATCAGAATCATCAACAGGAATGCGCAGCCCAGGAACAAGAACAGGTTCGTCCGAATCGTCTGCTCGCGTTGGCCTGGTTCGGTATCCCAGTTCAACCGGAAGGTGAGCGTCGAAAGGGGACGCCAGATCGGCCGGTAGGAATCCGCGTAGTAGGGGGCGGTCACCCAATCAACCGTGTGGTTTCTTACGGCGGGATTGTCTGCATAGACCGCGCCGTCGGTCAGGATCGGCTGCGGCGAAATGTTGGCGGGGTAGATCAGCAGGCCGGCCAAGACGATCGCCGCGCCGGCCAGAAGCCAATACCAGCGCCCTAGAAGATCACCGACCGAAGACCCGGTCGGTGACACAGTTGGTTTGGGATCTTTTCGCAAAGCCCAACACTCTCTCTGATCGGTACGGTTTACTTACCCTCGGATGCCGTGTAGACCGTCCGGAATCCAACCTTGGCGGAGAACTCTTCTGGATCCGCGCCTTGCCGCTTGGTCACTCGCAGCCCGGCAACCTTGTCGAAGAAGTTACCCCCGCGAATCACCCGATAGGTCCCGGCTGTTGGTCCCTGGGGATCGAGGGGCGGGTTCCCGGTGTCGACGTAGTCGAGCACCAGGTCGTTCCAGGTTTCTCCGTCGTACCAGTCCTTGATCCACTCGGCAACATTGCCGGCTTGGTCGTAGGTGCCGAAAGGACCCGCGGCATCGACCGTGGGGAAGGTTCCCATGTACGTGCCGTTATAGGATCCCACGGGGGTCGACGCGCGGAGATTGCCGCCGACTTCAAAGGGGTCCCCGCTGTTCTTGTAGTTTGCATACATGGGATCGATCACATCACTCGGCTCCCATGGATAGAGGTAGGTTTCGTCAACGTCCGTGTCGAGATTGAGAGCGCGGGCCGCTGCTTCCCACTCCGCCTCCGACGGCAGACGAAGCCCAAAACGCCTCGCGTAGTGGAAGGCCCCGTACCAGGTCACGCCCGTGACCGGGTGCTTCTTGTAGACCTCGTCGACACCAAAACCTGTCTGCTCATCGAGGAATCGCACATAGGTGAGGTCTTCCTGAAGTTTGATGAGCGGTTCTCCGGTATCACGGTGGTAGACGATCTGGTCCAGGGAGTATGGGTCGTAGTCGATCGCGTCATCCCTGAACTTCAGCGAATCAAGGAATGCGGCATAGAGTTCACAGCTGACCTCGACCGCCTCGACCATGAATCGGTTGGTGATGTTCACGTAGAGCAGGCTGTCGACCATCTCCGATAGGTCATACCCGGTCGGAGTGCCCCCCTGGGTGTTATGCACGCCAAGCGGATACACACCGGCGGCCACCGACCTGAAATCATCCGGGTTCATCGGACGCGGCTCGCCGCCTTCCGGATCAACCTGGATCGCGACCGTGTCCGCGCCCGAGCCCAAGAAGTAGCTGTTCCATCCCTCGCAGATCACGTTGTAGGTACGCGGCGCAAGGGTATACATATGTGTCGCGGTTTGCACCGCGTTCATGCCCGCGGTCGTGTCGATGTCCCAAATGCCATCACCGTCGAAATCCCAGCGCACCTTGATCGCATAGTTGGGATCAAGATCGTCCGTTGTTGCGGATGGATTAAAGGTGAAGACCCGGGTCACCTCGCCGCTGGGATACGGCGAGATCGAGAAGCGAATGTCGGGCGGATTCTGCTCGCCGGTCACGACGCGGATCGGTACGTCCTGTTCCGTACGGCCTTTGTTTCCCGCGCCATCGTTGGCAATCGCCCACACGACGCCCCTGGCGCCGTTGCCGAATGGTTGCACATTCCAGGTGTGATGGTAGTAGCCGAGGGGGTCCGTCTCTTCAATCGTAGCAACATGCGTGGGGATTGTATCGGAATGGAATGAACACCAGACCTCGACGGAAGACACCGCCTCGTCATCCTGGGCCCAGACGACCAGCTCGACCTGGTCGTTGAGATCCAGCGAGGTGAAGCCAAAGGCGCTGGAGGAGACATCCGTTGTATCAGAAACCTCTGGGTTCTCCTGGTTTGGAGTGATGAGTAGGGCGAGCACAACCGCCGGCGCCGTCTCATCGGTCTGTATAGCTTCCTCTTCCGAGCAACCCTGCCAAAGAAGGGCCAAGCCGACCGCGGAAACCATGGTGATCAGGAAAGCACACCGCGCCAGGGATCTGTTCTGCATGGCAATACGTTCCTCGCCACGGCAGCCCTTTTGGGGCGCCGTTCAGGTATAGTCCTCATTGCAGCTTATCTTGATGGAGTTTAGGGGCCTTGCCGCGGAAGTGTCAATCAAACAGATGGAATGTAAGTAGGCAACACACGATGACGCCACTTGTTGTGGAGATCGTGTGGACGACCGGGCATAGCCCGCTCAAACCCGTGGAGAACTTCCGCATTTCATGTCGATAACCGTGGGCCTCCGCGCCCGGGACGATTGGACGCGGAATCACCGGGTACGACCGCGCCTCCAGACCATTCGCCCAGTTTCGCTCCACGTTGCGCTCTAGAAGCGGAAGTTCGTCCGTTTTCGAGCTTATGTCGGGAACGGTTGGCCCGAGAAGTACAAGCGCACGCGCCCGGGGTGTGGAAAAGGTGTCTGGAGGAGAAACAGAAAGCCCGTAACATGCTTTATTATTGCACGTTACGGGCCCGGTCCAGTTCTCCACACTTTCCACATCGGCGTGGCAGGGGCTCCGCGAACAGGAATCGCGGCTATGGTCGTCTATTGGGCCCGGTATTGGCCGTCTGATAGGCCGCCTTCTCGCGGGCGCCCGGGGTGGGGTGGCCTCGCGTCGACGATCCCAGCGCCCCATCAGATCCCGTAATTGGTTGTGACTGTGCGCTTTGTCCGGATTGTGTTGTGTGCCCCCGGCGCTTGCCGGACTCGCCCATGTGCGAGCGGCCTTCGAACAAGACCCCTTCCTCTATAATGAGGGACTCGCAAAAGAGGTCACCCGATACACGGGCGCCCTGGGCCAGCCGTACCTGCTGGTCGGCCTGGACGGTGCCGGACACCCGGCCGTGGATCACGACGTCTCGGCCGCCCAATTCGCCCTCGACCGTGGCCTTCGACCCGACGAGAAGCGTTCCTTTGACCTTGAGATCCCCCCTGACGGTGCCCTCAACCCGGAGATCTCCGTCTACTTGGAGCTCGCCTTGAAGCCTAACACCTGTCTGAAGTAGCGATTGCTCCTTCCTCTTCTCTGAGCGGGACGGTGCAGGTGTGCTGGGGGTCGACCTCGACTTACCGGATGATTTGCCAAACATGACATCCTCCATGCCTGGGGGGTGTAACTCGTCGGGATTCCCCGGCGATCCGTCTCGGATTCTCGGCCTAGGCCCGACGACGACTCCATTCTCGTGCGGCCGGTTTGGGTAACCTACGCACCGAAGGCAGAATAGCGACATTTCCAATCTTATTCCAGTAAGGATTCATTCCCCCTCTTCTCCTGTAACTTGCCAGGCAGAGAAGAACAGGGCGGGGTCGATAGCCCGGCGTTGCCAGTGAACCTCGAAGTGGAGGTGGGGAGCAGAGCTCTGGCCCGTGCTCCCAACCTCCGCGACCTTCTGGCCGGCGTTCACGAAATCTCCTATATCGCATAGGATATTGGAGTTATGGCCATACATCGTCTCGATGCCGGGATCGTGGGCGATGACAAGGACGTTCCCAAACACCTCATCCTGTGCAAGTTGGACGACTATCCCGCTTCCCGCCGCCACGATGTCCGAACCCGTCTCCCCGGCAACATCGATGCCCGCGTGGAAGACACCTCGAGCACCTACGGGACCGTAAAACCTTGTAACAGGCCCAGTTAGTGGGATTTGCGTAATGAGCCTGGAGAGATCTTCGATGTTCTCTGCGGTGATCTCGTCCCCCGGCTCGACGGGATGGTAGGCTGCTCCTCCCGCTGGCCCCACATCGGATGCCGCATGGGTAAGCGTGGGGTCCGATTCCGGGTTCTCAATCCCCACCAGCTTGAGGAGTTCCTGCCGGGTCCGATCGAGCTGAACGACCCTTGCCTCCAGCTCGGCCATTCTAGTTAACTGCCTACTAAGCAACAGGTTATCGGATTCAAGGCGATCGGCTTCCTTCGCCCGATGAAGGACCCCTCCGAACATGAACAGGCCGGCGATACCTCCCAGGCAGAGCAGGATCAGGGCCGCGAGACCCCAATGAGCAATCCTCCTAGACACTTGAAATTGAATAAGTTCTGACGCTTCTCCGCCGGAGATTGTGACGGCGTAGTTGTCGCGGGCACGCCTTCGATGGTCGCGGTCCATGAAGCAGGCTCTCCCCTCTCGCACTCCTTGCCAGGGCAGATTGCATAACTGCTATAAAGCTAATTGTTTAGGATATGACAACGCCTAGTTGGTCAAGCAGTCTGCTGAGCTCTTCATCGTCATGGTAGCGGATTTCAAGCTTGCCACCATGGCGCCCGGGCCGGACATGGACCTCGGCTGATAGATGCCGCCGGAGTTGCTCTTCGATGCGCAGAACCGCCTCGGTCTTGCGTACACCCCGACTTGTACGGCGCCTGGTCTTGATCTGTTCTCCACCGGCCTTCTTGGCCCAGCTCTCTGCATCTCGGACGGACCAGGACTCATCGATCATGCGCTTGGCGATCGACAGCCGCTTTTCCTCAGGAAGCGTCAGGAGGACGCGGGCGTGCCCCAGGCTCAGTGTTTCACGTGAAACATGCTCGAGGAGCACGTCGGAGAGCCCGAGCAGCCTGAGAAGATTGGTGATCGTGGACCGATCCTTGCCCACCCGCATGGCGATCTCCTCATGCGTCAGGTCGAAATCGGACGACAACATCTGGTAGGCCCGGGCCTCGTCCACTGGGTTGAGGTCCGATCGCTGGATGTTCTCAATGAGTGCAGATTCGAGGCTCTGCTGGTCTTCCAGGTTGCGAATAATCGCCGGTATTTGCTTCCATCCAGCCAACTTACAGCTTCGCCACCGTCTCTCGCCGGCGACAATCTCGTACTTGCCATCGCGGGGCCGCACCAGAATCGGCTCGAGCAGGCCGTTGCTTCGGATGCTCTTGGCCAGGTCTTTCAGCTCCTCCGGGTCCCATTGGGTTCGAGGCTGCCTGCTGTTGGGAGTGATCTCGTCGAGCGGGATGTTTCTGAGTACATCTCGGGGAGATCCCGGGGGGGACAGGAGAGCAGAATGGGATTTGGTTTTCAATTCTGCCGATTGATCAGCTGGAGAGGGCTCCGCGGGCTCGTCCACCTGCTGCGGGGCATCCTCCTCGGGCTTCTGTTCTTTGTAGGGGGGCTCAGGGATGAGCGCTCTCAGTCCCCGCCCCAACGCTTTCCGCGCCATGGTTCGTGATTTCCTTTGCTAGGTTCATATAACTCACCGCGCCCGCGCATTTCGGATCGTAAAGCATCGCGGGCTTACCAAAGCTAGGAGCCTCTCCAAGTCTGACATTTCGAGGGATCATTGTATGGAACACTCTATCACCAAAGAACTTACGGGCTTCTTCCGCAACCTGCTGAGATAGCCCCAGCCGGCCATCGTACATTGTCAAGAGCACTCCCTCCACCCGAAGACCCGGATTGAGGCTCTCCTGGATAAGGCCGATCGTCTGGAGAAGCTGACTGAGGCCCTCAAGGGCGTAGTATTCGCACTGCATGGGGATGATCACGGAGTGGGCCATGGCGATTCCGTTGATCGTCAGCAGCCCAAGGGACGGCGGGCAGTCCAGGATCACGAAATTGTACTGGGGAATCAGGCCCTCGAGTCGGTCGAGAAGGAGAAACTCGCGCCGGTCTTCTTGGATGAGCTCGACTTCAGCCCCAAAGAGACGGGGCGCGGAAGGGAGAACATCGAGGTTCGCGACCTCAACACTCTGAATGGCGTCCTCGACCCTCGCCGCATCGAGCAAGACCTCATACAGGGTGGTTGCGGGATCCTCCCGGGTCAGGCCCAGCCCTGAGGTGGTGTTGGCCTGAGGATCCATGTCAATGAGGAGAACACGGTACCCAAGTAGGGCGAGCGACGTGCTGAGATTGACGGCTGTCGTGGTCTTGCCAACCCCGCCTTTTTGATTGGCAACTGCGATGACCTTACCCACGATTCACCCTTGTGTTGTGGTCCCATCGAGATCCGGCTTTGATTCCAGGACCTCTGCAGGGTATCCGTTGGTTTCGTTCGTGCGAGCCGTCCGTGCCCGCCAAGTGTCTCTGGGTCGAGACGTGGCTGGCGATGCTTACTTCATACCTTGGAGATAGTTAGAAGTACCTTCCGTCGTGCATCGATTCTGAAGATAGCAATCCGAGTGCCAACTGTCAATCTCTGCTAGGTGAATGTGCTCGACGGACCGGGTGGGTGTGGCTTTCCCCGAGTTGTCTCCGGCGTCTCTGCTCGCCGAGCGGTGTCCGGCGCGCCGGGGTCCACGTTTCACGTGAAACATCGCCGCTCGCGAGAGCCGCCGCCCCTCTATGTCTCTCCGGTGTTTCACGTGGAACATCGCACCGCCAAGACATCGAAGGGCGAGGGGGGCACCACCCGTATCTTGGCGGATCCAGTCGAATCCAGAATCGGATTTGAAATCCATTTTTGCATGCACGCGTATCTCTTTTGAGATCAACAAGATACAAAGACTACCTCGTTCAGGGTCTCAGGGATTGATCGGGGCCACCCAGAGTCGACGCGAATCTGCGAAGCGGTGGATTGATAGGGACGATCGACTACTTTGCGTCACGCACCAGGCTGACCAACGTGGACCGGCCCCAAGGAATGGCTTGCTGGCCTTCGACCGACCAACCCAGGCCCTTTATCGTTCCTTCTGCCTCGCTCAGCTCCACCGAGAGCCGCTCACCCTTGAAGGTCACCAAACGAACGCCGGGACGAGCAATCCCGTTCAGCAATGGAAGCGTCTTCTTGAGCGCGCCAACCGCGCGCATGAGAATCACGTCGTAGTCGTTTGACCGATGGGCTTCGACTCGCTGTTCGAGGATGCGCAGGTTGGAAACCATAAATCGAATTCGAAGCTGTTCCTGAAGGTGCTCGAGGAAGATCGTCTTCTTGCGACTTGAATCCAGAAGGGTCATGCCCAGGTTGGGGCGGCAGAGCTTGATCACCATTCCCGGCAACCCGCCGCCGGTACCCACGTCGATCCAATGAGAGGCGGCGCCGGGCTTGACGACCAGCAGGGGCGCCAGGCTGAGCGCAACGTGCTTCCGAATGAGATGCGGGAGATCGTGCGGTGACACGAGCCCGGCGCGATCGTTCCACTCCCGAAGCGTGTCGCAGTAGAACATGAGCGGATCAACCACGTCCGGCTCGACTTCAACCCCGTGGGAACGCACGACCCGAAGTAGGTTTTCGATGTCCGGCTGTCCCTGCCGCTCGCTACTCACCGGTGGTGACACTCCTTGTCCTATTCCGTCTTGTCATCCCGTCGGCGATCCCCGCGCAAATGGATCGCCAGGATAAAGAGGTCGCTCGGGGTGATGCCGGGGATCCTCATCGCGTGACCCATCGTCTGCGGCCGATACTCCATCAGTCGCTCCCGCGCCTCGCGTGAGAGCGCCACGGGAGGATCGTTCAAGATCCAATCCGGCAGACTCTGCGATTCCAGAGCCGCTGTCCGTTCGATCTCGCGTCTCTGCTTCTCGATATATCCCGCGTACTTGATTTCAGCAAGAAGCGTTGTCTGATCCGCCTCCTCGATCTCGACCTCGTGGCCGATTGCGCGCAGCACCTCGAAGTCGACTTCGGGTCTCTTGAGCAGCTCTTCGTATGTTCTTCCGGCATCCGACTCTGAAAACGGAACGGATCCCGGAGGTTGCTCGCGCATCATCCGCCCGGAAAGCCGCGTCCGGCGCAGGTTTGCGTGTTCCTCGTCCACCTTGGCCCAGCGCTCCTCTGCGCCCTTCCAATCGTCGTTGCTCAAGAGGCCCAGGTCGTGGCCGATTGCGCTCAGTCGCCGATCGGCGTTGTCCTGGCGCAACCGCAGCCGGTACTCCGACTGAGAGGTAAACATCCGATAGGGTTCGGTGGGGATCTTAGTGACCAAATCGTCGATGAGCACCCCGATGTAGGCCTGGCTTCGTCCCAGGGCGAGAGGAGGGCGACCGGTGATCACAGCGTGCGCGTTGAGCCCGGCGGTGATGCCCTGCGCGGCGGCCTCTTCGTAGCCCGATGTTCCGTTGATCTGTCCGGCTGCGAACAGACCTTCGAAGTCCCGCAGACGAAGGGCGGCATCGATCTGTGAGGTCAGCAGGAAGTCATACTCCACGGCGTAACCAGGGTGCACGATCGCCGCCTCTTCGAGTCCGTCGATCGTGTGAATGTAGGCTTCCTGCACGTCGATCGGCATGGAGGTCGATACACCGTTCGGATAGATGAGGTCAGTGTCCAGACCCTCCGGCTCCAGAAACACCTGGTGGCTGGTCCGATCGGGAAAGCGGACAACCTTGTCCTCGATCGATGGGCAGTATCGGGGACCGACGCCCTCGATTTTCCCACTGAACATCGGCGACCGATCGAGGGCGGCGGCGAGAATCGCGTGGGTCTTCTCGCTCGTGCGGGTCAGGTGGCACAGAACGTGATTGGTGACGTCCGCGTCTTCGAAATAAGAGAAGCGGGGTGGGGGTTCGTCGCCCGGTTGCTCTTTGAGCCGGGAGAAGTCGATCGTCTCGCGCGCGAGGCGCGGCGGTGTTCCAGTCTTGAGACGACCCAGCTCGAGCCCAAGTGTGCGGAGTGCAGCGCTCAGGGATGAAGAGGGTGGCTCGCCCCGCCGACCGCCTTCGCGGGTCTGGTCTCCCGTGTGGAGCTTGCCCCGCAAGAAAGTCCCCACGGTGAGAATCGTGGCAGTGGCCTCGAGGCTGTGGGGCGACCGAAGGCGGATGACCGGCGGCAGTCCTTTGAAGGGACCGTCCGGGCGAGGGTCTCCCGGAGGGGGCTCGGATGGACCGCCCGAAGATGCGATGTTCGAGTGAGCACCCCCCGCTCGGACCTTCGACCAGTCCGGAGGCCGAAGGGCGACGCCCTTCACGCACCCGCACGCTCTTTCGTCGCCGGCCGAGGGGCGCCCGGTTTCACATTGAAACTCCGTAACTTCCGCTTCGACAATCAATAAGTGGTCCAGAACCATGAGTCGTTTGAGGGCCTCGCGGGAGTAGGCCTCTCGATCGGCCTGGGCCCGGGGAGCGTGGACGGCCGGCCCCTTGCTTCGGTTGAGCATCCGGAAATGAATGCCGGTTTGATCGATCAGCCGGCCCATCAGGCCGCCGAGCGCGTCGATTTCGCGGGCGAGTTGTCCCTTGGCCAGCCCCCCGATCGACGGATTGCAGGGCATACAGGCGAGTCCGTGTGCATCGAAGGTGATCAGCGCGACGCTGTGACCGAGTCGGGCCAGCGCCCACGCGGCTTCGATGCCGGCGTGCCCGCCGCCCACGACGATTGCCTCGACCCGGCCGGGTGGCAAAATCCCTTTTGTTCCCGCAAGATCGGTCAAAGGCATCCTCGCCTATTTGCCCACACAGAACCGCGCGAAGATTCTCTCGAGCACCATCGGCCCCACGCGCCGTCCGAGAATCTCGCCCAGCGAATCCAGTGCCGCCCGAAGCTCATGGGCTACGAGCTCCTCTCCTTTGCCTCGTCCGTCGAGCGCTTCGGCCCGCTTGAGCGATTCGATGGCCTGCGCGATCAAACCGCGCTGCCGGTCTCCAACGAGCAGCGCCTCTCGTGGATCGCCCAGTCCGGTCTCGAGCCGCGCGAGCAGGGTCGCTTTGAGTTCATCGATTCCCGGTGAACCCACCACCGAAGAGGAAGGATGGCCCTGCCGGTCTTCGCGCCAGTCGGCGGCCACCTCCTGATCCCATTTGTGCAGGGCGACGACCAGCTGCTCGGGCGGTAGATCGAGATCACGCAATTGCTCGGCCAACTCCGCCGGACCTTCCTGGCACGCGTCGAGGACGAGCACAACCAACGTCGCGGAATCGATCGCCTGCTGAGTCCGTTTCAAACCCTCTTCCTCGATGTTCGATTGAGGATCCCGCAAGCCGGCGGTATCGAGCAGCACGATCGGCAGGCTGTTCCACTCCACCCATTCCTCCAGCGCGTCCCGGGTGGTGCCGGCCTCGGGAGAAACGATGGCGCGGTCGCGCGACAGGAAGGCATTAAAGAGGGAGGATTTCCCTGCATTGGGGCGTCCGACCAGTGCGATGCGGATACCCTCTTCCAGAAGCCGGCCGGTGTGTCCGCCGGCGGCAAGGGCCTCGAGCTGGGTTCGTTGCTCTGCGATGCGCTCGCGTGTGTTGCCGCTAGTGCCGGCGTCGCCTGCTGAATCCGACAGAACATCCGGCGAACCGTCTTCTTGGATGTCAAGGGTTGCTTCCAGCTCGGCCAGGAGTTCGGTGAGACGAGCCAGGTTGTTCTCGAGCGGGTCGCAAAGCCCGCCCGACAGAACCCGGAGCGCGGCGCGCGCTCCGGCCGCGGATCGCGCTCCGATCAGGGCCGCGACCGCCTCGGCCTGCGCGAGATCCATCTTGCCGTTGAGATAGGCCCGCAAGGTGAACTCGCCCTCGCGGGCCGCGCGGGCGCCGTGGCGGCACAAAAGATCGACGATGCGGGTCGTCAACAGACGGCCCCCGTGGCCGGTGAATTCGACGATGTCCTCACCGGTGTAGGAACAGGGGGCGCGGAAGATCGTGGCCACCACCTGGTCGATCGGCGAATCGTCCTCGGCGATTTCGCCGACCACGCACTGGTGGGACCGCTGGTCCGCCAGTGAGCGTGGAGATCGAAAGCAGCGATCGGCAATCGCGATCGCCTCGGGCCCCGAAAGGCGGACGATCGCCAACGCGCCCACCCCGGGAGGGGTGGCGAGTGCAACTATCGTGTCATCGTACATGGCGACCGCGAAACCGGTGTATCGTCCCCACAGCCCGCGGCTGACGCCATCCGGACTCCCGGACTACCGTCGGCCGCGACCCGGGCGCCGACGGCGACCCCACGTGATATCCGTTTTTTCTTCCGACGCCTTGTCGCTGCCGGACTCTTTTCCTTCGGCGCCGTCTGCCTTGTCGTCCTCGACTGTCGCCGGGATATTGAAATAGGAGTCGGTCAAACCGGTCGGCTTGCCCCGGCCACGACCGCGACGGCCGAATTCCGGCTCGCGCTCCTTCTCGGCAACCTGTTCCGGCTTCTCCTCGCGAGCCGCGGCGGCAGGCTGCCGATCACGGTCACGATCCCGATCACGTCCACGATCCGCGGCAGGCCGGCGATCTCTGTCGCGTCCGCGATCTCTCGAGCGGCCACGGTCACGATCCCGACCCCGTGACGGACGATCCGAGGGGGCTTCTGAGTCGCGGCGTTCCATATCGGGTGCATCGCTCACATCGCGGGCAACGCGGGGTTCATCCCGACGGTCGTCACGACGACGAGGGCGCCGCCGACTCTGACCCCGATCTCCGCGGTCTCCCCGGTCACCACGTTCGCTCCGGCCGCGACCGCCACCGCTACTCCGGCGACGGGGACCACCATTGCTGCCCGAACCCGAGCGACGGCCGGAACCGGCCGCGCTGACCGCCACGCGCTTGGTCTGCCCGTCGCCGACGGCACGCGTGCTCACGCTGTCGTCGTCGGCCAACGCCAGATGCAGAATCCGACGCTCGTCGGCCGGCAGCGGCTCCGACATGACATCCCGGGAGCTACCGCGGGCCCGTTCGGCCAGATCGTGGGCCTTCTTGCGCAGTTGCTCGGTGCGGCGCTTGCGATATCCGGCCACATCGACGCGCACGCGCACGGTCTCATCCTGCTGACCGACCATACGCGAGATCAAATGCTGGAGAGCCTTGAGGGTGTCACCCCCCCGGCCAATGAGCAGACCATCGGAATCCTCGGTCTCGATTTCGATTTCGTAGGCGTCCTCGCCCCGCAGAACCTTGTGCTCGACGTTCATCCTCATTCGCTCGAACAGCCCCGCGACGATTTCATGAATCATCCGCTGGGCGACCGACTTGCGCGTGACCTTGACCTTGACGGACCGGCCGCGCAGAAAACCCAGGACGCCGCCGCTGCGGCCTTCGTTGACAACCTCGTACTCGACCTGGTTCGGTGTGGTATCGAGACGGTCACAAGCTGCCTGGAGAGCCTCGTCGAGATTCTTGCCCTCGATAACAACGGTGTCTTCGGCCTGCTTCTGCATGGTTCTTCCTTTCTGTCTGCCTTGCGCGACTGGCCCATCGGCCCGGAATTGACGTCCGTTATGATTTCTTGCCGCGCCGCTTCTGCTTAGGGCTCTTCGCCTCGTCTCCCCCGTTGTTGGTTGGTGCCGCGACAGGAACAGGCGCCTTGGTCATCTTCTGCTGAGCCCACGTCACCAGGCTGGTCGCCGTCCAATAGAGGACGAGCCCAGACGGTAGGCTATAAAGGAAGAAGACCATGATCAGCGGCATCATCATCATCATGGGGGCCTGCTTCGGATCCGTGGGCATCGACTTCGACTGCAGATACTGCGCCGCGCCCATGAGGATCGGCAGGATGTGAATCGGAATTCCGGCAATGTCTCCCACCTTGTCGGGGGAGGCTAGATCGGAGACCCAGAGGACAAAGGGAGCGTGCCGAAGCTCGATCGCATTCATCATCACGCTGTAGAGCGCGAAGAAGACCGGCATCTGCGGCAGCATCGGCAGGCACCCACCCATGGGATTGATGCCTTCCGACTTGTGGAGCTCCATCGTCCTCTTGGTTTTCGTCTGGGGGTCATCCTTGTACTTCTCGTTGATCTCGTCGAGTTTCGGTTTCAGCGCCTGCATCTTCTGCTGAGACCGGAGCGCGCGCACGTTGAGCGGATGGAAGATGATGCGCACGACGAGTGCCAGGAGGAGAATGACCACGCCGTAGTTCGGGATGACCTTGTGTCCGTTCACCAGGAACCAGTGAATCGCCACCGCGACCGGCCGCAGCAGCTTCGGCCCCATGTTTTCCACACGACCGAGGTTGACCTGCAGCTCTTTGTCCAGGTTCTTGATGATTGCATGGTCTAGAGGACCGCAGTAGAGCCGGAAGTCAAACCTGGTGCTGCCCTCGTACTCGAGCGGCATCATCAGCCGCATCCCGGCCTCGGTGCGAGACGCCACAGTCCGGGTGTGGAAGGTGGCTTCGAGCGGTTCGGAGGGAATCAGCAATCCGGCAAAGTACTTTCCCTTCACCCCCGCCCAGCGGACCATGCCCTCGTACGATTCCTCGGTGTCGGCCGTCTTGTCCCCACTGCAACCGCCACCGCATCCGAAGCCGGCACCGCCGAATCCATCCTTCACCAGGTTGTCTGCCAGAAGGGCCACAGCTTCCTTGGTTTCACCGTAGCGCGCGATCTTGTGGTCGACGCTGGGCAAACCTCGGTCCCACGCGATGGATAGGTGGTGGTCACGGCGGAAGTTAGAGATGCCGGAAACCTGCACCTCCATGTCCAGATCGTAGCGGGCCGGATCGAGCCGGTAGACGCGCTCCACCCTGAGGGCAGGATAGAGGTAGTCGTCGGTCGCCTCGGCCACAAAGCGGATTTCGCGGAGATTGCCGTCGGGCCCGGCGGAGCGTTCCTCCACGGAGAAGATCGCGTCGCTCAGGTCCAGATCACCGGCCGGGGCCTGGATATGCAGGCCGAGCGCTCCGGGAAAGTCCTGAACGAGTTCGACCAGCTCACCCTGCGTGTCGGTGAAGTCCTTGAGGGCCCAGGAACGCAGGACCCCGCCGCGAGCGGCAAAGACCGCCCGGTAATGCTCGCCTTCGATGACGATCTCGCGATCGTCCCCCTCGAGTCGGTTTGCGAAATGGCCGGTCGCCCCCCCGACATCGGAAGACAGCTCACCCCTTTGCTGGGGGGACTGGCCGCCGGCGGAACCCGGTTGCTCGGCCGGATCGGTCCGATCGGGGATCGTCGTTGGCGAATCGCCGGTGAGATCGCGATCGTTACCCGTTTCACCGGAAACCGTCTCAGTAGCCGGGGTCGTTTCGGACGATGGTGTGGACTTCGGCATGAACTGAACGAAGACCACCCATACCACAGCCATCAGCGCAAACGCGATGAGGGTTCGTTTATCGAGCCCCCCGGAATCTTTCGGTTGCATGCATCCCCACCCTATGTGCCGCAGGTCTCGTGCGTATTCATCAGCGGTCGAGACGGAACGGGATCAACGCCCCCAGGATGCCAGGGGTGACAGCGAAGGAGTCGCTTCCCTGCCAGCCATCCACCCTTGATCAGTCCGAACTGACCGATCGCCTGCTGAGCATAACATGAGCAGGTTGGATAGAACCGGCAACGAGCGGGAAGGAAAGGTGAGATGAACCGCCGATACAGACCTATCAAAAATACCAGCATCTTTGCGGCCATCAGTACTTCCATCCTTCGCGGGGGATCACAGGCGCAAAAAGTGCTTATCCGTAGATGTCTTGGCACGCAATGCTCGTGGCTAGCCGGCACGCTCGCTAAGGGCGTGTCCGGATCCGCTCAGTCCTTTTCGGGCGAACGCGAATCCAACTGCACACCGGCACGAGAGAGGAGACTGCGCATCTCCGATTGGATCTGCTGCATCCTTGCTCTTGAGTCCGTGACCGTGACACGCGCTATCCATCCAATGTGGAGCGGATCGGGAGGAAGCTGATCAAGAATCGTCCGGTAGGCTTCGCGCATGATCCGTTTCGCGCGATTGCGTTGTACAGCTCCACCGACCTTACGGCTAGCAACAAATAATACCTGTGTAGGCCCCTCATCGACCTGCCGCAGAATAAGAACGACATAACGCCCGCGGCAGGCAACCCCATCCTGGAATAGTCTCTGAATCGCTTTCTTGGAACCCAGCGTACTGAATCCCTGGGGCACGCTCAATGACCCTAACCAGAAACCGACAGTCGTGCTCTTCCCCTGGCACGCCGACGGGCCAGGATCTTCCGTCCGTTGCGTGTGCGCATTCGAGCGCGAAATCCATGCACACGCCGCCGCCTACGATTGTGCGGCTGGTACGTCCGTTTCACGTCTCCGATCCTCCTGTGTGTATCTCGCGAGGGATCTCGATGCCTCTCGAGGTCCCACTACCGTGCCCACTCATACTATACACCTGGCGATTCGGCCGGGTCACGGTTCAACTCAATTACAGCATCAGAAGATCCTAGTAAAACGGATCCTTCGGGTCAAGCCTTCAATCACGGCAATGTGGAATCGTGGAGTACAACGCTTCTTGGTCCTATGTGACGGAAATCCAAGGGATTATTTGGTTTTTCCACCCTTTTGAAATTGCCGCTTGCCGCTTTTGTCCACAGCGTGCTAGTCTGCGGATGCTTTCAGTCAGCGCACTTGTTCATAACCTCAATGAGCTACACCGGTTGCGCGCATCGAGAGCATGGTTGTTCGGAGCGTAGGGAGACTGAACCGAACCAGAGCCTTCGGCAGTCTTCTGGGCGCCTTACAGGTGGGACGCCTAACTCCTTACAGAACAGATTCTTGCCTACATCATAGACTAGCGAAGTGCAGCCAGGAGTCTCTTCTGCCAGGGTAGAGTAGTTCGTGCGTCCAATCCACTTCACGATCGACCATCGTTGAGTATCTGTGGAAAATAGTGTGGAAAACTATCTCTTGGAGGGGCGGGGGTGGAAACCACGAATGCCCAGGGTACATGGACGGAAGTCCTGCAGGAGATTCGCAAGCGAATATCTGACCAGAAGTTCCAAACTTGGTTCGAACCAATCCAGGTCGTCAAACTCGACCAGGAGAAGCTCATCCTAGAGGTTCCGAACCCGTTTTTCGGGGATTGGTTCGAAGAGCACAACCTCCCGATCTTGCACGAGATCCTTCAAACGCAGCTGGGGGCCGTTCCCGAGGTGCGTTTCGTGGTCAGCAGCTCTTATTACGAGCAGGAACAGACCCCGACCGTGCAACGTACTGTGAGAAAAGAGGTTACGCCAACCGCTCGCCCGACGGCGTCTCGCTGGCTCCATAACCTCAACCCCCGCTTTGCGTTCGACAGTTTTGTCGTCGGGAAGAACAACGAATTCGCCCATGCCGCCGCCCAGGCGATCGCGAAGGGACGGGGCGACCTCTACAACCCGCTCTTCATCTACGGCGGAACCGGCCTGGGAAAGACCCATCTGATGCAGGCCATCGGGCACGAGGCCCTGTTGCGGCACCCGGAGACGCGAATCTACTACGCGCCGTCCGAGAAGTTCATGAACGAGATGATCCAGGCCATCACGGTCGGTCGAACGCTGGACTTCCGGCAGAAGTATCGCAACTTAGACTTCCTTCTGTTAGACGACATTCAGTTCCTCTCGGGACGCGATGCCACCCAGGAGGAGTTCTTTCACACCTTTAACACCCTGCGGGATGCCCACAAGCAAATCGTCATCACCAGCGATCGGCCGCCACGTGACATCGCCAAGGTTGAAGAGCGGCTCATCTCCCGTTTCAACTCAGGGCTGGTGACCGACATTCAACCTCCGGACCTCGAGACGCGGGTCGCCATCCTGCGGGCCAAGGC
Organism: uncultured bacterium; assembly: GCA_964612295.1. Classification (GTDB taxonomy): domain Bacteria; phylum Eisenbacteria; class RBG-16-71-46; order CAIMUX01; family WJJG01; genus CAYQJL01. The sequence goes on from CAZTDY010000043.1 coordinate 26,585, forward strand.
TCAGCGCGAGCAGATCACCATCCCCGAGGATGTCATGTTCCTGATCGCGGAGAGGATTCAGAAGAACATCCGAGAGCTGGAAGGATCCCTGGTCCGCATCTCGGCCCTGAGCCGGCTGCTTCATGCCCCGATCACCCGGGATCTCGCTCTGGAAGTCCTTAAGGTGTACGTCAATCCTGCCGCAGCGAAGATCGATGTCACCGACATCCAGCGTGAAGTGGCCAAGGAATTCGACGTTCCGGTGGAATCCCTTCGCGGCAAACGCCGTACCAGCAACATCGCCTTTGCCCGCCAGGTCGGCATGTTCCTGACCAAGAATCTCACTGCGATGACCCTGGTGGAGATCGGCAAGAGTTTCGGCAACAGGGATCACAGCACAGTGCTCTACGGCATCGACAAGATCTCGAACATCGTTCGAACCGATTGCCAGCTGGAGAAGCGCATCGAGCAGATCGACACTCGCCTCCGCCGGTAGCTTCTCTAATGGGTTCTCTTTCACATGACGCCGCGGGATCTTGGTCTCGCGGCTGTTCCTTTTTTGCTATTCACATCGTGTGGACAATTCGTGAGGATAGACTGTCCATAACGATCACGGTGTTGAACACTCTTGTGTTTTCCGCAGGTCGGTCAGAAGTTCTGCACCAGGATTTCAGGATCTGCAGACGCCTAAGACCGACCCATGATTGAGGGTCACTGCTCTTCAGCCGACCTCTCAACATTTCCACAGGACCTACTACTACTACTCTTTTTCTATATAGAGATTAGTAATAGACTCTTAACGCACGCGGCGCTTCCAGCGGGGGCTTCGCCCATGTTTCCAGATGCCAGGCCGCACTCCTTCCGGACCTTGGGACCATGTCCCAATTCGTATTAATCAGAGCCACTCAATAGCCTCTAAAACGATCCAAAATGGACTATCCCCAAGAGGCCATTCAGGCCTCCTAAGAGGCACTGTAACTCCTTGAATTTCAATCAGTTGAAAACGAGCGTTCGGGCAGAATCCGCTTTACATGGAAGCGGTGCTTTTCTACACTCGGCTGAAGTCTATTAGGTGATTGAGGAGGTACGTTTAGCGCCGTGGATGAACCTGGATCGCAAGGGCTCCTTTTAATGAGGACGAGGCTTGCGGTCCTTCGAGGGTCGATTTTGAAGATCGGCTGGATTGTGGTACGGGACCGGCTACGGAAGAGCGGGTTTAGAAGAGAGGTAGCTGCATGAAATTCTCGTTGATGCAGGGTGAGTTCCAGAAGGCCTTGCACGTTGTTGCCAATGTGGTGCCCAGCAAGAGTACCCTTCCGATTTTGGAAACGGTGCTGATTGATGTGAAAAAGGATGGAAGCCTCACTTTCACGGCAACCGATTTGGATATATCCGTCCGTACCCGGCGCACGGCAGCTGTTGAAGAAGAGGGAAAGGTGGCCGTTTCTGCGCGGCGGCTCTTCGACATCGTCCGCGAACTTCCGGACCAGGAAGTGTCCCTGAGCGGCGATGAGTCGAAGCTCGCTCTCAACTGTGCAAGGGGACGGTATCGTTTCGTGGGTGCTCCCGTGGACGACTTTCCTGAGCTGCCGGACATTCCCGCCGGCAAGCAGATCGGATTCGACCCCGAAAAGCTCGAACGGATGATCCGCCGAACGCTGTACGCGGTTTCCACCGACGAGACCCGCCCCGAGCTTACTGGTGTGTTCATGGAGATTCGCGAGGATCACATGCGTCTGGTGGCCACCAACGGGCACCGTCTGGCGCGCTGCGGTTTGCAGGGAGCCTTCAAACAGGAGAAGGATATGCTCCTTCCCCCGAAGGCGCTCAATCAACTCCTGCGTCTCTTCTCTGAGGTCGACGGCGAAGTGGAGGTCACCGGCTCGAAAAGCTACGCCCGCTTTGGGGTCGGGAGCACAGATCTCTACAGCCGCCTCCTGGAAGGTCCCTTCCCGGACTACGAGCGCGTCATTCCGGACTCGAGCCCGCTGAGCGCTCTCATTCGCCGCGACGACTTCATTGCGTCCTTGAGGCGCATCCTGGTGCTCTCCGATTCGCAGACCCGTCAGGTGAAGATGAAGTTCTCTCCCAGCCGCCTCAGCATCCTTGCCGAGTATCAGGGCGCTGGAGAGGCGTCCGAGGAAATGCCCGTCGACTACGACGGAGAAGAACTGACGATCGGATACAACGGCGGTTACATCCTCGAGATGCTCAAGACCGTCGATATCGAGCGCATGAAGATGAGTTTCGAATCAGCGATCTCCGCCGGTGTGTTTACCCCAGCTGACGGAGGTGCGGAGGATGAGGACCTGCTCTGTCTGGTCATGCCTCTGCGGTTGCCCGAGGGAAGCTAGAGAATGAGGCGGATGGAGCATGTAGGTGACTGTTTGCAGAAGTTCCTGCGTGCGACACGCCTCGAGAAACCCGTTTCGCAGTACGCACTCGTCTTGGAGTGGCCCGCGGTTGTGGGTAAGGAGATCGCCTCCCACTCAAAAGCTCTCGATCTGCGCGATGGTATTCTCTGGGTCGCCGTCCCCAGCAGTAACTGGAGGCAGCATATCCTCTTCCTGAAACCGCAGATTCTGAAGACCTTCCAAGACAGGTTTCCGAAAGTACAGATTCGAGCCATACGTTGTGTCACGAGCGTTCGGCGGTCGGAAGAGCAGGACGCACCGAGACCGGATACACAGGACAAGGCATGAGCGAGAGAAAAGACCAGATGGAAGCAGACAACAAGTCGACGAACGATCAGGAGATCCAGAGCGAAACCCCGGAGACCGCGGAGGGTCCCGCCGTTTCGCCCGAAGTTCCCGAAGAGCTTCGCCCGATCCTCAATCGGGGGAATGGTCCGGAGGACAAGGATGCTCCCAATCAGGCCGAACCTCCCGCTGAGGGAGACGGCGAGTACGCGGCCAAGGACATCCAAGTTCTCAAGGGTCTCGACGGTGTTCGTCTGCGCCCGAGCATGTACATCGGCAGCACCTCTTCGCGAGGCCTGCACCATCTCGTCTACGAGGTCGTCGACAATTCCATCGATGAGGCTCTCGCCGGCACCTGCGACCAGATCTCCGTGACGCTTCTCGGAGACGGAAGCGTCAGCGTCGAGGACAACGGACGCGGAATTCCCACTGATCTTCATCCCGAGCAGAAACGTCCCGCGCTGGAAGTCGTCATGACGATGCTTCATGCGGGCGGGAAATTCGACAGTAGCACCTACAAGGTGTCCGGCGGTCTGCACGGCGTCGGTGTATCGGTGGTGAACGCACTCTCGAGCTGGTTGGTCGCGACGGTTCACCAGAAGGGGTCGATCTTCCGCCAGCGTTACGAGCGCGGCCAAGTCGTCTCCGACATGGAGATCATCGGTAATACCGACAAGCGCGGCACGGTCATTCACTTCATGCCCGATCCCGAGATCTTCGATGAGACGGTGTTCAAGTATGACATCATCGCCTACCGCCTGCGGGAGCTTGCCTTTCTCAATCACGGCCTGACGATCACGATCGACGATCAGCGAGCCGGCGCCGAACCATCCGAGGCCCCCAAGGAAGAAGGCGAGACGCCCATCACGGATTCCGCCGCCGAGGCTGAGGACGCCCCGGCAGGCAAGAGAGATGTTTTTCACTACGAGGGCGGGCTGAACGCGTTCGTCGAGTACATGAACGAGGGCAAGACAGCTCTGCACAAGGATCCGGTCTATTTCTCGCGGGAGCGTGAGGGTTTCTCGATTGAATTGTCGATGCAGTATACCGACGCGTATACCGAATCGATCTTCTCCTATGTGAACAACATCAACACGATCGAAGGGGGAACGCACCTTGCAGGATTCAAGGCCGCTCTCACGCGCAGCCTGAACAACTTCGCGGTCAAGAGCGGGTTGATCAAGGACGATCGCATCAGCTTGAGCGGCGAGGATGTCCGCGAGGGTCTGACGACCGTCCTCAGTGTGAAAGTGTCCGATCCCCAGTTCGAGGGCCAGACGAAGACGAAGCTGGGAAACAGCGAGATCAAGGGCCAGGTCGAGTCGATCGTTGGAGAGAATCTGAGCGACTACCTGGAGAATCATGAAGCGATTGCCCGCCTGGTGATCGAGAAATGCCTGAGTGCGGCGCGCGCCCGGGCGGCTGCCCGAAAGGCGCGGGAGCTGGCGCGGCGCAAGAGCCTCTTGGACGGCGGGTCCTTGCCCGGAAAACTGGCGGATTGCTCCGAGCGTAACCCGGACCTGGCCGAACTCTTCATCGTCGAGGGTGATTCGGCCGGCGGTAGTGCGAAGCAGGGCCGCAATCGGATGTTCCAGGCAATTCTCCCGCTGCGCGGGAAGATCATCAATGTGGAGAAAGCCCGGCTCGATAAGGCGCTGGCGAACGAAGAAATCCGAACCCTGATCACGGCGATCGGCACGGGATTCGGAGAAGAGGAGTTCGATCTCAGCAAGGTTCGCTACGGCAAGATCATCATCATGACCGACGCGGACGTTGACGGGTCCCACATCCGCACGCTGCTTCTGACCTTCCTCTACCGGTATATGCGTCCGCTGATCGATGCAGGTCACATCTACATTGCGCAGCCGCCGTTCTACCGAATCAAGAAGGGCAAGAAGGAATGGTACTGCTACACCGATGCCGAACGGGATCAGATCCTCGATGAGATCGGCCGGACCGGCTTTATGCTGCAGCGCTACAAGGGTCTGGGAGAGATGAACCCCGATCAGCTGTGGGCGACGACCATGAATCCGGAGCAGCGGGTTCTGTTGGCCGTCTCCAGTGAGGATGCCGCCGAGGCGGATCGGATCTTCTCGATTCTGATGGGTGACCAGGTTGAACCCCGCAGGCGTTTCATCGAAGAGAACGCCCTGCGGGTGAAGAACCTCGATATCTAGGAACGGCAAAGAGGCACCACGTCGATGGATTCACCAAACGAAAGAATTGTACCGGTTCTCATCGAAGATGAGATGAAGAGCAGCTACATCGACTACTCGATGAGCGTCATCGTATCGCGCGCGCTCCCGGATGCCCGGGACGGGCTCAAACCGGTGCAGCGCCGGATTCTGGTCGCGATGGATGATCTGAATCTGCGCCACGATCGCCCCTACCGGAAATCCGCCAAGATCACGGGGGACGTCACCGGCAACTATCACCCGCACGGTACAGCGGCGGCCTACGACACGATGGCCCGCCTGGCACAGGACTTCTCGCTGAGGTATCCACTGGTCGACGGCCAGGGGAACTTCGGTTCGATCGACGGAGACGCCGCCGCGG
>CAZTDY010000044.1:0-31556 GCA_964612295.1 uncultured bacterium
GACAGAATCATAGAAGAGGGGGGCAGATCGAATCTCCGAGCCACAACCTAAACAAAAGGGCACCCAGATCCCCCCGGGCAGGATCTGGGCTGTCGGAGTGAATCACAACTCCCGAAAATGAAGGCACAAGCAGTGTGCCCCCCCCCGGGGGGGGGACAGCTTCGCCCTCCGGCGGTGTGGCTGCTACTGGGCGACGCCTCCCACGAAGTGGTCCACAAAGCGGATGAACATCTCGACCCCGATGGGCAGGGCGTCCTCATCGATATTGAAGCGGGGATTGTGATGGGGACGGTCGAAGCCCTTGGCGCTGTTACCCGCGCCCAGGAACAGGAAGCAACCTGGTATCTCTTGTAGGTAGAAGGACATATCCTCCGCGCCCATGAGCCGCATCTCCGTCTCGAGGCAGCCGGATCCGATCAGATCCTGAGCCAGCCCGGCCACCACGCTGGTGATCTCGGGGTTGTTTACGGTCGCAGGATAGCGCTCGAAGACCTCGACCAGGGTCTGTGTGCCGAAGGCGCCGTCGATGCCGGTCCCCAGCTCCCTCAATCGCCGGCTGAGCAGGGCGCGCGTCTCGGGCAGGTAGGCTCTTTGCGTGCCGTTCATCACCACCTGTTCGGCGATGGCGTTCATGATGGATCCGCCGCGGACCTTCCCGATGCTCAGCACACCGGAGTCCAGCGGATTGACGTTGCGGCTGACGACCGACTGCAGGGCGACCACGAAGTGCGAGGCGGCCACGATCGAGTCGATCGTCTCGTGCGGGACGGCCCCATGCCCGCCCTTGCCCTTGATGGTGACCTGGAATTCGTCGGTGGAGGCCATGACCGGCCCCTCGGTCACGGACATGTGCCCGGTCGGCATCTTGCTCCAGACGTGGATCCCCAGCGTGGCTACCGGTTTCGGATTCTCGAGGACTCCCTCGCGAATCATGGGCTCGGCACCCCCCGGCCCCTCTTCGGCGGGTTGGAAGATCAGTCGCACTCCCCCTCTGAGAGAATCGCGCCGACCGGCGAGGATCTTCGCGGTGCCCAGAAGCATCGCGGTGTGGGCATCATGTCCGCAAGCGTGCATGATCCCCGGATTCTGCGAGCAGTAGTCCAGGTCGTCATTCTCTTCAGGGATGCGCAGCGCATCCATGTCGGCCCGGAGCATCACCCAGGGTCCATCCGGCTGTGCCGTTTTCAGGTCCGCCACGACACCGGTCTTCGCCACACCGGTCCGAATCGTGTACGCGCCCGTCGCCTCCAGGAATTCCGCGACCTTCCCCGCGGTTCTAACCTCCTCGAACCCCGGTTCGGGATGTCGATGGAAGTCGCGGCGCAGGCTGATCAGTTCGTCGGCAAGAGCGCGGATTTCGGGCCGCACATTCTCGAGAGCCGTGGGGTCGGGTTTCATGGATCCTCCAAATACATCGTCCAGCGCTCGTCGCGCGGGGTCTGTTGCCTAGCTGAGATGGTCCCATCCGCCGCTGAGTTCAAGCGTGTGCCCCCGGGCATCCCGAAGCAGCACCCGCGGCGGGCCAGCGATCACCCGGCCGATGGGATGAACGGGCGGGCCGGCCGACAGCCGTTCCAGACTGAGCACCCGGTCCGCCGCCTCCCGGGGCGCGGTGAAGAGCAGACCATAGTCGTCACTGGGGCCGACGATCCAGCGCCAGGGATCGACCCCCTTGAGCTCGCCAAGGGCCGCGAGGTCGGAAGAGACGGGTAGCGATTCGGCGAGCAGTTCGATCCCCACGCCGCTCTCCTCGGCGATGTGCAGAAGATCGCCGGGAAGTCCGTCGCTTTGGTCGATGACGGCGCTCGCGCACTCGTTTTCGCGCAGGTACCGTCCGGCCTCGATCTGCGCGCGAGGCCGGCGGTAGGCGCCCAGGATCGATTCGCGGTGATCAGGGTCGAGGCCGGGGACCTCATCGTCGGCAAGCAATACGAGGGCTGCCGCGGCCCGGCCGGGCTGTCCGGTGGCGTAGACCTGATCGCCGACCTGGGCCGATCCCCGCCTGAGAGCCGTGCCTCGTTCGACCCGCCCCAGCACCGACAGATCGACCGAAAACTCCTGAGATCCCGTGATGTTCCCCCCCACGATTCGAGCGCCGTACGGCTCGAGGGCGACTTGCATTCCCCGGTAGATCGCTTCCAGCGCGCCCAGGTGGAAGTCGGCAGGCAGTCCCAGCGAGACCAGCACGGCGAGCGGCATTCCCCCCATCGCCGCCACATCGCTGATGCTCACCTCGGCGGCGCGGGCCCCCAGCTCCTCGGGGCTGATCCAGTCTCTTCTGAAGTGACGGCCCTCGACCTGGATGTCGCAGGTCCAGAGGAGATCGCATTCGGCCGGCGGGCGGAGGATGGCTGCGTCGTCGCCCACCTCGAGCAACAACCCCGGGGTCGGGGCATCGCCCAGGCTCTCGCGCAGATTCGCGATGACGCCAAACTCTCCGCGGGCTCCCACCAGGGGCCCTGAAGACCAGACCGGGTCGACCATGTTGACTCCCTACTCCGGCGAACCCTTCAGAACGGCATCGATTGCTGCCCTCATCCGGCGGGCGGCATCCTCCGGGTCCTCGGTCAGTGTGACCGCCTCAATGACCGCCACCCCATGGGCCCCCGCACCCAGCACCTCGGCCACCTGCTCTGAGCCGATGCCCCCGATCGCGATCACCGGGATCTCGAGCCCCTTGGCAACCTCGGTCAACCGCTCGAGACCCTGGGGAGCCGACGCATCCTGCTTGCTCCGGGTGCCATAGACCGCGCCGAAACCCACGTAGTCGGCCCCCGCTCGTTCGGCCGCGCGCGCTTCCTCCAGATTCCCCGCCGATCCCCCGATGATCTTGTCCGGCCCCAGAAGTTCACGCGCAAGCGAGATGGGGAAATCCTCCTGCCCCAGATGCACACCGGCGGCGTCGGCGGCGATGGCCACGTCGATGCGATCGTTGATGATGAGCGCCCGCCCCTTGCGACGACAAAGGTCGGCCACGTCTCTGGCCTGGGTGATCAGCGCTCGGGTCGATCCGTGTTTTTGGCGAAACTGGATGCAGTCCGCGCCGCCGGCAATGGCACGCTCCGCGATCTCCCGATGCGTCAGGCGATCTTGGAGATCGGTGTCGGTCAACACGTGAAGTCTTCCGGTCAGGCGCATCTCATTCTCCCCTATGTTCGGGCCTCATCCAATCGCCCTGCTGATGAAACAAGAGACCGGTGGGCGAGTGTCCCCGGCCAATCGGAATCCCGGCCGAAATCGCCCGGGCAACATACTCGAGTGATCGCTCAACCGCCACAGGCAGCGATTCCCCGCATCCGATGCGCGTGGCGATCGCCGCCGAGAGTGCACAACCCGTCCCGTGCGTGGCTCGCGTCTGGATGCGTGGGTGGGTGAATCGGTGCACGGCCCGTCCATCGAACAGCAGGTCGGTCACCGTGTCGCCTTCCCCATGCCCCCCCTTGATCAGCACCGCGGCGGGACCCAGATCACAAATCCTTCGGGCAGCTTCCTCGACCTGATCGGGCGTCTCGATGGAGACGCCGCTCAGGACCTCCGCTTCGGGCAGATTCGGCGTACACAGCGCCGCCAACGGGAGCAGAGCGCTTCGAACCGCTTCCCGGCCGTCTTCCTCCAGCAAGGGGTAGCCGCTGGTCGAGACCATCACGGGATCGACAACCAGGGGGGTGATCCCGTGGTCTTTCAGTGCATCGACCACCGTTTGGACAATCAGGGCCGTGGCCAACATTCCGGTCTTGGCGGCCGCAATCTCGAAGTCCTCGGCGAGCGCGCGGATCTGGTCGCGGATGATCTCCGGCGGCAGATGAAAGGCCGAGGCCACCTGCTGGGTGTTCTGCGCCGTCACCGAGGTGAGCGCGGTGAGGGCGTAGCCGCCGTTGGCGTGAATCGACTTCAAGTCCGCTTGAATGCCCGCGCCGGCGCCGGAGTCGGAGCCTGCAACGGACAGCACAACCGTGGTCGGCCTGGTGTCTTGCCTCGTTTCCATCTGAACAACCTAGCCTTGGCGTCCGGATGCGGTCAAGCAAGGGGGGAAGGTCTTGCCATCTCCTCGGGGACCGTTAAGAAATCAAGGTCATTGCCTTGTTTTCTTAACGGTTCCTGCGGCGCATTCGGTCGACAATCTCTCCATATGTTCTATTTTGGAACAGCCACTGATCCAAAATAGAACATTCGCTTTTGAGGCTCCCAATCCGAACAGCCCACCGCCCACGTCATCAACCTGTTTCCTCACAAGCAGTTACGAGGACAACCGCCTCGCCGACCGCTGAACCTGTGCTTCTGGCACGCCGCCTGCATCTCCGGGGGGTGACGACGTCGGAAGACAAAAGCTTCGATTCTCAGATAGGGCCGCTCGCCGCGGCCGAGCAAACAGGAGGTGACACCATGACACTCGTTAGGTACCAGCCCAAGGCTGTCTGCAATTGGTCGCCCCGCTCCCGCAGGACGCCGGTCCTGGGCAATTGGGATCGTCTGATGGACCAGTTCTTCGAGCGGTGGCCCGACCAGAACCTGAGTTGGACCCCTCGCGTCGACGTTCGTGAGGATGCGCAGAGCTACCACGTGTCGGTAGATCTGCCCGGACTGTCCAAGGAGGACATCCGCGTGACCATGGAAGATGACGTGCTCACGATCGAAGGCGAGCGCAAGAAAGAGAGCCACGGCGAGAGCGAGCAAATGCATCGCAGAGAACGTTTCTACGGCAAGTTCACCCGCTCCATGAGCTTCCCGGGAGACGTCGATGCCGAGAACATCAAAGCCCGCTTCGACAACGGCGTGCTCTTGCTCGAACTGGCCAAGACCGAACTGGCGAAGCCGAAGCAGATCGCGATCAACTAGCCGGGAGAGCCCCGGGCCGATGACCCCCAATCAACCGAGGCCCGAGGGTCCTGGACCTTCGGGCTTCGTTCATTCCGAAGACGGCAATTCATCCAAGAAGCCGGGGCTGAGGCCCGATAAATGATGGGCAGGCTGTTTCTGAACAAGAGACGAACCCTCTCTTGAGGAGGATGCCCATGTTCCGGCTATTCTGCGCAAGCGTGACCCTGATTGTTGCATTCCTCGGATTGAGCTGTGGCGACAAGAACAGCTCGGAGTCAATCACGGAACCGGATCCGGTCGAGCTCACCTGCGGCATCGATGTCCATCAACACCTCGTGCCGAGTGACGGCTTCGCCACCTCGGCCGCGAACCTCATCGCGCTGATGGATGAGCTGGACATCAGCAAGGCCCGCATCATGCCCCCTCCCTCGGCGGGCGATGAATCGGCAGGCTCACAATACAACTACACACATCTCGAGAGTGCCGTTGAGGCCTACCCCGATCGATTGGGTTTGATCGGGGGCGGCAAGATCTTGAACCGTCAGATCCACGCTCTGGTGCTGGAGGGACGCCTCCCGACCGCAGGCGAGCTCGATGCGTTCGAAGCCGATGCGCGCGCCATCGCCGCAGCCGGCGTGGCGGGATTCGGGGAGATGGCGGCGATGCACCTCTCCTTTGATGAGACCCATCCCTACATCGAGATTCCGCCCGATCACCCGATGTTTCTGCGACTCGCGGATGTCGCCGCCGAGCTGGACCTGCCCATCGACATCCACATGGAGCTGACGACCAGCGACGTGCCGCTGCCGTCGGGATTCGTTGCCGAGCCGAGCGGCAGAAACCCGTCCACGCTGCCGGAGAACTTCACCGAGTTCTCGGCCCTGCTGGCCCACAATCGGGATGCCCGCATCGTCTGGACACACCCCGGATGGGACAACATCGGTCACGCGACGGCCGCGCAGATTCGCACGATGCTGGCCACGAACAGCAATCTTTATCTTGCGGTCAAGATCCTGGATCAGCCGGGATGGCGGCAGGTGCTGGCCAACCGGCCGCTCGACGAGTCCGGCACGATCCGCGCCGAGTGGCTCTCGCTCATCAGCGACTACCCGACCCGCTTCCTCCTGGGTGCAGACGAGTTCGTCGGCCCGGATGATCCGCAACATACGCCGGGTGCGCCGAGTTTACAGGGCACCTGGAGCCTGGTGGGGCAACTTCCGGCCGATGTCGCCGAGCAGGTTGCCTGCGTAAACCCCGGGCAGGTGTATCGGTTGGACTAGCGGCCCACGGACCATCCGGAAGTGCACAACCCCGCGAGCTTCCCTATGATGTGGAGGGATCAGGGGACCTTCACTCAGCTCCGGGGAGAAGACATGACCGAAACGCCGACGCCCGACTTGCCGCCACTGGACTACGCCACCGTCATCGGCCGTGAACTGGACCTGTCCGCTCAGAGGGTGGCCGCGATCATCGGCCTGCTGGACGAGGGCTGTACCGTCCCCTTCATCGCTCGCTACCGTAAGGAGGCGACCGGCGGGACCGAAGACGCCGAGATCAGCAAGACGCTCGAGAGGATCACCTTCCATCGCGAGTTCTTCGAGCGGAAGACGGTCGTTCTGGAAAGCATCGCCGGCCAGGGGAAACTGACCCAGGAGCTGCGCGACGCCATCGAGAAGACCGAGACGCGAACCGAGCTCGAAGACCTCTACCTGCCCTACCGGCCGAAACGTCGAACGCGCGCCACCATTGCCAAGGAGCGAGGCTTAGAATCGCTCGCGGACCACATGTGGGCGCAGGCAGAGCGCTCGGGAACGATCGAGGAGTACGCGGGGCCCTTCATTGACTCCGAAAAAGGCTTGGAGACGGTGGAAGACGCGCTTCAGGGCGCCCGGGACATCGTCGCGGAGAGAATCGTCGAAACCGCGCCCTGGCGGGCCGCGGTTCGTGACCTGACCTGGCGAAAGGGACACGTCTTCTCGAAAGCGGCGAAGGGCAAGGCCGAAGAGAACAGCAAGTTCACCGATTACTACGACTACAGTGAGCCGGTCTCGCGCATTCCCTCCCACCGGCTCTTCGCCATCCTGCGGGGCGAAACGGAGGGGTTTCTTTCCCACAACATCTCGCCCGACCCGGAGGAGGCCAAGTCGTTGCTCAAGGCCCGGGTCCTGGCCCGCGACCGATCGATCTGGGATACGCAGATGGAGGCGGCCTGCGATGACGCCTTCGATCGCCTTCTCTGCAACCAGATCGCGACCGATGTCCGCGCGGAGCTGAAGACGGCCGCCAACCGCGAGGCCATCGAGGTCTTCGCAACCAACCTCCGCGAGCTGTTGATGGCGCCCCCCTTTGGGCCGCGTCCCATCCTGGCGATCGATCCCGGCTTCCGGACCGGCTGCAAGGTCGTCATCCTGAACGAGACGGGTCGGCTTCTCGATCATGGTGTCGTCTATCCCACCGAGCCTCGCAAGGACATTCAGGGGACCGAGTCCGCCCTCGATCGCTGGTTCGAGCGCCACCCAGACATCGCCGCGGTCGCCATCGGAAACGGAACCGGTGGTCGCGAGACCTTCTCGGTCGTCCAGGGCTACCTGAAGAGCCGCCGGCTCGATCTGCCCGCGGTGCTCGTCAACGAATCCGGCGCCTCCGTCTACTCCGCATCGGAGCTCGCCCGCGCCGAACTTCCCGACCAGGACGTGACCGTGCGGGGTTCGGTGTCGATCGGTCGCCGTCTCCAGGATCCGCTGGGGGAGCTGGTCAAGATCGATCCGAAGTCGATCGGGGTCGGGCAGTACCAGCACGACGTGGATCAGAAGCTGCTGAAAGAGAAGCTGGGCGATGTGGTCGTCTCCTGCGTGAATCGCGTCGGCGTCGATGTCAACCTGGCATCGCCCTCGCTTCTGCGGCACGTCTCCGGAATCAAACCGAAGCTCGCCGAGGCCATCGTGGCCCACCGGAATGAACATGGCGTCTTCGAGAGCCGCACCGCGATCAAGAAGGTGCCCGGTCTCGGAGCCAAGACGTTCGAGCAGGCGGCCGGCTTTCTTCGCCTTCGGGGAAAGAACCCCCTCGACAACTCGGCGGTCCATCCGGAGAGCTACGCGGTCGTCAGAAGAATCGCGCGCGACCTCGGCCGATCGGTGGCCGATCTGATCGGGGACAAAGAGGCCGTCGCCTCCATCGATCTGACGAAGTATGCCGCAGGATCCATCGGCCTCTACACACTGAACGACATCGCAGCCGAGCTGGTCAAACCCGGGCGCGATCCCCGGGACGAGTTCGAGACGGCCCAGTTCCGAGAGGATGTGCAGGCGCTCGAGGATCTTCAGGAGGGCATGATCCTGGGCGGAACGGTCACCAACGTCACGCACTTCGGCGCCTTTGTCGATGTAGGCGTCCACCAGGACGGCCTGGTGCACGTGAGCCAGATCGCCGACCGATTCGTGCAGAACCCCGCCGACGAGCTGCACGTCGGGCAGACCGTCCGGGTCAAGGTGCTGGAGGTGGATCTCGATCGGCGCCGGATCAGTCTCAGCATGAAGGGCGTGTAAGCGGCGCTATTCAATCCGCAGCAACACCGCTCCGGCGATGCCTCGCCCCGCCTGCACACGAAAGACACGACCGTCCATCATCACGGGCGACTCTAGAGCTGCCCGCGGTTCATGAGCACGGTAATCAACCCTTTTCGATCCTCGGCCACCGTGTAGTAGATATACATGTCGGAGTAGCCATCACCGTTCAGATCCGGCGTGTACAACTCACCGTAGGCGTCGGCGCGCACCTTGGCAGTCGGTTTCTTCGAGAAGAGACGCTTGCCATCGATGATGCCCAGGTAGATCGACAGTTCGTCCTGTTTGGTCGCAAAAACAAAGTCCTTGCGTCCGTCTCCATCGAAGTCACCGTCCAGGCCCATTGTCTGATCGTCCTGGTCGCCCGAGAAATCGATCTTGAATTTGATCTCCTTGGTGAAGTCAGGGCGATCGGCGTAGCGCCCGTCCTCATGCAGGAGGAAGATGTTGAAACTGACTGGGAGGTTGCGGGTGAGCAGCAGCCGCACGATCGTCTTCAGGTTGATCGCGAGCGAGGGCAGGATCAGGTCCAGACGCCCATCGCCGTTGACGTCGGCGATCACCGTGCCCACCGACGCGGTCCCCTCGGAGATGATCTTCTGATCCGCTTCCTCCGCATAGCCCGTGGGACCGCCCCAGAAGACGCTAAGCACCCCCCTCACGCTCGACAGTCCCTTGAAGACCTGTTTGGTCACCACGGCGTCGGAAAACCCGTCGCCGTTGAGATCCCGCACGACCGTCGCAAGGTGAGCCAGATCTTCGATTTTCTCCTGCTGCGTGCGAATGTCGAAGAGGCGCTCGGTCGTGGGCTGTGCACTGAAACGCCCCTCATCGTCCAGCTGATAGACCGCCAGACGATCCTCCAGGGTGGTGATCAGATCCCTGCGACCGTCGCTGTTGAAATCGACCAGGTGGAGGCTCGGAAAGGAGAACTCCGTCTCCAGACCACGGATCAGATTCTCCTCACGGTGCACGGCGCGGGAGCGCTGAGTGATGTGCGTATCGAGTTCGATGGCCAGAGCGCTCGAGGATGCGAAAGGACGCTCCTCCTCTCCAAAGTAAATTGACAGGCCGGAGAAGGTGAAGACGGCGATGTCGTCGATGCCGTCGTCATTCCAGTCACGGACGAAATCGATCAGGGGCGCAGTGGCTTCGGCGGGAAAACGAGTCATTCCCTGGGCTTCTAGGAGCACAGTGGCATCGGTGACATAGCCACCGGCGGAGAACGCGTAGTAGCGCACCTCCTGCGGGGTCAAGATGCAGATCTCTTTGCGCGCGTCGTCTGCCACGTTGCCGACGTCGACCACGGTCGCATCCGCATCCAGCTCCCAGGATTGATCGGCCGCCGTCGAGAAATCGCCCTCACCATCCTGCCAGAAGATTGAGAGCCAACGGGTCTCGTCCGGCGGCAGGCCTTTGCTGTGCACGATCAGGAAGTCCTTCAGACCGTCTGCGTTCAAGTCCTCTGCCACAAGCGCCGTCAGCTCGTCGGGGACGCTCAGCCTCGACAGCCGGAAGTTGTCGTCGTCGCCGGCCCCAACCGGCGCAACCATCCCCAGGCTCAACATCCCCACAAGCGCCGTCAATTGGGCACCTGTTCGTCGCGCGCCGCTGTCCCACAAGAGGTTCATCCACGCTTTCACGCTACATCTCCCGAATGCATATTCACGTCGGTTCTACCGGTTGATCTCCTTGCGCCGCACCAGCATCACGCCGGCGGCGACCGCCAGCCCCATCCAGACCCCGGCCCCCACCAGCGTCCTCCAAATGAGTGTGTCCCAGGCGTACGGCAGCGGCACGCCCTTGGACATGGCAATCATCTGCTCCATCGGGGAAGTCACCTGACTGGAGAGGAGGAATGGCGCGGTCGCAGGATAGATCGAGAGGACGGTCATGGCCAGACCCAAGCCCAGCACGGTCGCGAGTGCTCCCCCGGGATGCCCGAAAATGGCCGAAACCAGTGCGGTCACACCCGCGACGGCCCAGAGCCCCCAGAGCGTCAGCAGCACCGTCAGCGCCAAGCGCCACCCGAGATCACCAGCTGCGTGGACCAGGTACTCCTGTTCCGTGAGGTCGCCGTAGCCGACGGTCAGATACGTCAGAGCCGTCACCGTCACCACGCAGATGAGGAACATCACGCCGGCCGCCACGCCGGCGGTGATGAGCTTGCCGACGTACCAGCTCCCGCGCCCGAGCGGCCGCACCCAGGTCGATTCGACCGTTCCCCAGGAAAACTCTCGCGCGATCAGAAAACAGGTGACGATCACGACCAGCAACTGGAGCAGGCTCAGCATGACGTGTAGTGCCGCGGCGGTGATATTGAACCCTTCGGGCTCTCCGATCCACTGACGCTCGGTGGCATGATAGACGGTGAAGTAGACGACGACCG
Organism: uncultured bacterium; assembly: GCA_964612295.1. Lineage (GTDB taxonomy): Bacteria > Eisenbacteria > RBG-16-71-46 > CAIMUX01 > WJJG01 > CAYQJL01. Next base: position 10,774 of record CAZTDY010000044.1, read on the forward strand.
TGGCCAACAAGAGCAGCACGGGCAAGATCCACGTTGTTCGCCGCCGCTTCATCTTGAGCCACTCTGCGGCCAATGCTCGGATCGTGTCACGCATCGGCACCCCCTCCGGTCAGCCGGAAGAAGATCTCCTCGAGCGATTCGCGACGCTCCGCGATCTCCTCCACGGCCACTCCCGCTTCGATCAGGAGTCGGTTGAGCTGCGCGACCGGCTGGGTCGTACCGGTGACCTCCACGTGCCGGCCACCTGTGCGCACGATCCGGGCGGCGGGCTCGGCCGCCCGAAGAACCTCCAGCGCATGCTCAATCGGTTCGCAACGGATCTCGACAACCGCGCTATCTGAGGCTAACTCGGCCGGTCGGCCCGCGCCTACGATCGCGCCCCGATTGATGATGGTAACGTGATCGCAGATCGCCTGGACTTCATCCATGCGATGCGAGGAAAGCACGACCACGCGCCGTTCTTCGTGCGCCATCTGGGGCAATAGGCGGCGGATGTCGGCAATCCCCGCGGGGTCGAGTCCGTTGGTCGGTTCGTCGAGCAGCAGCAGGGGGGGATCGGAGAGGAGGGTCGCCGCCAAGCCGAGACGCTGTTTCATACCCCAGGAGTACTCCTGCACCTTCCGGTCGGCGTCGGAAGATAGGCTGACCAGCCCCAGCAGCTCATCGATGCGCTTCTCATGAGAAAGACCCAACCACCGACTGATCACGCGCAGGTTATCCCGGCCGCTCAGGTAGGGGTAGAAGGCCGGCGCATCGAAATGAACACCAAGGATCGACAAGGCGCGGCGCGGGTTGCGGTGTACGTCCCAACCGCCGATCAACACTCGCCCCGCACAGGGACGCAGCAGACCGGCCACCAGCTTGAAGGTCGTCGTCTTGCCGGCCCCGTTGGGGCCGAGGAAACCATAGACCCCCGGTTCCTCCAACCGCAGGTCGAGGCCCTCCAGGGCGACGACGCGCCCGAACTCCTTGCGTAACCCCGCGACGCAGAGGAGTGGTCCCGATCTCTCTGGAAGATTCATCGCCGTCAAAACGATCTCTCCAGTCGAAAGATCACGCGTGGGGCCTCGCGGTGATGATCGAGATCCTGGGCAACATAGATCCCGACATACGGCAGGTAAGATCTGCCGGCGAGTCCGATTCCTGCAGTCTTGCGCCAGGACTCAAAGGGCGTATCCAGAAACGCCAACGGCGCCTTGGGGGCCCGTGCGTTCGTCACCAGACCGGCATCGGCGAACAGCAGGAGGTCCAGACGCGTGAAGATCCAGTTCAGTATGGGTATCTGCGGAAGACCTGTCCGCAATTCGCTCGACACCAGGGCCAGGCGATCTCCGCGGAAGGGCGTGAAGGGCTGATCCCGGGCGCCACGCACGCCGCCGTAGCCGTTGAGTGACTGGGTGAGCTGAGCCGGTGACTGGTCGTACGCCGTGAAGAGCCGGACCCGCTGAGCCCAGCGCAGGCCAAACGGTAGACTCGTGTAGCGCCTGACATCGAAGGTCAGGATCAGGTAGTCGAGCTCACCGGGACCTTCGGCGAATCCCTTCTCGAGCATTCCCTCGAACAACCAGGCATTGTCCGGGCGCTCTCGATCATAGCGGGTGTCGAGTGTGAGGCGGGTGCCGAAATACAGGCGCTCCCCCTCCTCAATCGAGGGGTTTTCGCGCAGGTCTCGCTTGGGATAGAAGATCGAGGGTGTCCCGGTCCTGTGGAGCGAGACGTCTCGCTGTCGTCCCAGAAGCATGTCAACCGTGAGATTGGCGTGGGGTCTGACGCGTAGGCCAAGGCGGGCACCTTGACGCTCGTAGTAGTCGCAGAAGTCAGTCCCCGTCAGCAGGAGGGCGGCGTTGCGCTCGTTGCCCGACAACTGCCAGGCGTCATTGGTGATTGTCGCTTTGTATCCCTCAACGAGCAATTCCAGCCGGTGCCCCTTGAGGGGTATCTTCAAGTCCAGGCTGAAGCCCAGGTATCCCCGACTATTCTCGCGCCAAGGGACATGGAGCATGGCCCGCGCACGGGTGTGCGGCAAGCGCAGGTTCGGATTTTCCCGCGCAAACCCGGCTCGCATTGTCACGTAGTCGACTCGATTGATATCGAGTGCACCCACAGCGAATCGACTATGAACGGCGTACGGATCCTCTTCATGCACAAAGCTGAGGGCGCCATCGCGATCGAAAGCGTCTCCATCGAGTTTGCACTCGCAGCGGTAGTGACGCACTTCTCCGGCCACGTGCGCCCGGCGCGCCATAAAGGTCTCACTGTTCACCAGATCCAGGGATCCGGACACCCGCGCTGTGCCGGTGAGAATGAGGCGACCGTTGACGATCCAGGCGTCGCCATCGAGCATGCCGCCGTCCTGGATGTCCAAGGCGCCGGCGACGACGACAAGTGGTCCGCGGAGGGTATCGCCCGCGGCGACCATGACTCCGCCGTAGTGAGTGTGGGCGTCGGTGCCGGCGAGGCGGGTGGTGAGGTCATCGGGGGACAGATTCTTGTGCTGAGCCTCGGCGGGGTATCCTCCGGTGACGAAACCGATGAGAACCAGGACTGGCAGGCACAATCGAGAGAGAGTGCACGCGCGAGAATGATCCGGGAACCCCCTTGTCACACCTGCCCCCCCTTCGGTTCAACATGGTACGTCTACGGTTGAATCAAGTCTAGGGTTCCAACACGTGTTCAAGGAAACCTGACCGCCCATCAAAACGACCGATCCGTGAACCCGACCCAGAATCTTTGAGTGCAACCCTGATCCTGCTCTCCTCGTCAGGATAGGCAGACTCAAGCCAAGGGGGACCCATGCTTAGAAATCGTGGCGGCCGGACATGCCGCGCACTCGTGTTGTGCGTCGCGGGACTGTTCGTGGGAATCACAACGTCTGCTCAAACCACCCAGGCGCAGCCAACCGAATTCGCCCCCCGAGACACACTGGTCGCGGTGGATGGCGCACAGCTCTTCTTCCGGATCATCGATGGAGAGGGGCCGACCGTCCTGCTCGAGGCGGGCGGCGGTATGGATTCCGCCGAGTGGAAAGGCCTGGCCCCCGAGCTGGCCCGTGAAACCGGCGCCACGATCGTCTCCTACGATCGAGCCGGTTTCGGAAGCAGCCCCCTGCCGGATGTTCCGCACGCCATGGGCCTGGAGGCCGACTGGCTCTGGAACGCTCTTTGTCACCTGGGCTTCAGCGAGAATCTGATTCTCGTCGGGCACTCCTTCGGCGGGTGGATGATCCGCATCGAGGCGGATCGTTTCGGCCCAGCGGTGAGCGGTGTCGTGTTCGTGGATCCGTTCTCGGCTGAATTCGTCTCCTCCCTCGGCGTGGCCTACTGCGACAGCCATCCCATGATGGGCAATCTCCCCTTTGCCGACGCGGACCCGAGCACATTGACCGCGGAACAACGCGCGCTCCTTCGTATGGTGGGTGAAGGACTGGGTCCGAAGCTGGAGGTGATGCAAGAGACGCGGGTCCCCGAGGGCATACCGGTCCGAATCCTCACGTGCGGCAGGCCCTTCCTGCCCGAGCCCAGGGAGCATGAGGCGTGGCGCCGGGCCCACGAGGCCATGGCCGCCTCGATCGAGGGCTCCGTCCTGATCGTCGCGCAAGAGAGCGGCCACATGATTCCCTGGAGCCAGCCGGAGCTGATCATCGAGACGGTGAAGGAGGTCGTCACCGCGATCGAGTGATGGTGAAGGAGGTCGTCACCGCAATCGAGTGATGGTGACCGGGAGGGAGGTTCTTTCACCGAATCTCCGGACCGTCCACTGCCAGACCACTGGCGTAGCCAGTGTCTCATGCTTCAGTTAGCCGCGTTCCCCTCACCCGGCGCCTGGTTCGTTCCTGCAGGGTCGGGACCTGACCTACCCCCCACGCCGATGGAGCCGGTGCGCTGCACACTTGCCAGCCGTGCAGCGCCCGGCATAGAATCCGCGCTACTTACTTGGCAGCCCTCGAGCGGGAAGCCATGCTGGTAACCGTATGGCTTGCGGACCCACGAGGTCGGAGCAGTTCGTCGGACCGTGGAAGGAAGGGACATGACTAGACCTGCTGGACCGCAAATAAGCATCTGGTGGATGGCTTTTGGCTACTTCAGCTGCTATTGGCCTTACAGTGCTCTCGTGAAGGCGCTCTCGAAAGGGCTCCTGCCGGGAATGACGTCCGGGGTGGCCGGCTTGACACTCCAACCGGTCCAGGTCGGCTCCTCGCTGGTCTCCATGTTCATTTTCATCACGCTGATCGGCTGGTGGAAATACACGAACAAACGGAGCGTCCTAGGTCGCGCAATCCCCTTCCCGGGCCGCTGGACGGCTCTCTCAGGCATCTGCACGGCGACGGTCATCGTCACCACCAATCTGGCCTACACCTTCAGCGGCGTCTCGATCGTCTTCGTCATGCTTCTCATGCGCGGTGGTGTCCTGATCCTGGGACCGATCGTGGATGTGATCACCGGCCGCCGTATGCGCTGGTTTTCCGGCCTGGGTATGTTGCTCAGCCTGGGGGCGTTGATCATCGCCTTTGCCGAGAGGGGCGGGTATGTGGTCAGCTTGATATGCGCGATCGATATCGCATTCTACCTGCTGGCCTATTTCATCCGTTTCCAGTTCATGAGTCGGATCGCCAAATCGGCCGACACGTCGCTGAATATCCGCTACTTCGTGGAAGAGCAGATGGTGGCGACGCCCTTCCTCATGGCCGTGCTGGCAATCCTGGCACTCGTCAACCAAGGCGCGCTGATGAACCAGCTCCATGCCGGTTTCACCGTCATCCCGGGGAGCGATATCGTCGGGTACATCGTGCTGGCTGGGATCTTCTCGCAGGGAACGGGGATCTTCGGCACGTTGATCTACTTGGATAGGCGCGAGAACACCTACTGCATTCCAGTGAACCGATCCTCGAGCATCCTGGCAGGGGTGTTGGCTTCCTTCGCGCTGGCGATTCTTTTCCAGCAGGCTCAGCCGAGTGCCCACAAACTGGCCGGAGCCTTCCTGATCATCATAGCGATCGTTGTCTTGAGCATACCGCCGATCTTGGCACGCAGGAAACGTGCCCAGGGTTAACACACGAGTAGAGGATTCACAGGTGGCAAATCAGATCTTCGATATCATCATCCTCAACGGCCGGCCGGCCGCGGGCAAGTCCGAGATCATCGACTACTTGAAAAGTGTTCCCCTCGAGGAGCGCATCCGTCGTTTCCACGTCGGCGAATTCGAGGAGTTCGATGACTTTCCCATCCTGTGGGAACGGTTCGAGGACGATGACATCCGCCAGCGGCACGGCAAACCTCGATTACATTCGAACACCACCTTCGAGTACGAGGGCAAAACGCTCGAAGGCTACGTCTTCAAAGAGCAGTACTTCTGGAACTGGCTGATCGAGAAGCTCAATCTGCTCTACGCGCGGCGTCTGCGGGACCTGCCCGACTACCATCAGAAACACACCGCAATCTTCGAATTCGCCCGGGGCAAGCAGCACGGTGGATTCAAGGAAGCGTATGACCATCTCGCCGACGAGGTCCTTGCCAGGGCCAACACGATCTACATCAATGTCACCTGGGAGGAATCGCTGCGCAAGAATCGCCGCCGCTACAACCCCGACAAGCCCGACAGCATTCTCGAGCACGCTCTCGAGGACAAGAAGATCGAGTTCCTTTACAAGGAATCGGAGTGGGCCGCGTTCAGTGCACCCGATCCGGAACGTCTGCTCGTGAAGGATCACAAGGTGCCCTACGCCGTGTTCGAGAACATGCCCGAGAAGACTGACCAACCGGCTGTTCTCGGTGCTCATCTCGAAGAGGTGTGCGGGAGATTGTGGGAGATCCGCCAGCGCACGTAGGCTCATCGCGGGCCCGGGCCGTCCGACGATGAAACCACCGGAGGAGGTGACATGCGAACGGTTTTCGGTCTGACCCGCCCTCTGATTGGTGTCGTTCATCTGCTTCCGTTGCCCGGTGCGCCGGGTTACCGCGGGTCGATGACCAGGGTGATCGACCGTGCACTCCGGGATGCCGACACTTACCTTCGAAGCGGATTTCACGGGCTCATCGTCGAAAACTACGGCGACGCTCCCTATTTCCGCGGACGCGTCCCGGCTGAAACGATCGCGGCGCAGACCCGGATCGCCACCGAGATCCGCAATCTGGGCGACGTTCCCCTGGGCATCAACGTTCTCCGGTCCGATGGCGAGGCGGCCATGGCGATCGCCGTCGCCGCTCGCGCGGAATTCGTGCGCATCAACGTGTTCGCGGGGGCGACGGTGACCGATCAGGGCATCATCGAAGGATGTGCGGCCGAGGTCATGCGTCTGCGCGCCCGCTGTCGCACAAAAACCGCCGTGTGGGCAGATCTGCTCGTCAAGCATGGCGCGCCGCTCACTCCCCAGTCGCCCGCCGAGCAGGCCAGCGATCTGGTGGAACGGTCCGGCGCGGACCTGCTCATCGTGACCGGCCCGTCGACCGGAGAGGCCGCATCCACGGCGACGCTCAGGGAAGCGCGCCGCGCCGTACGGCGGATTCCCTTCGCGGTCGGCAGCGGCATCACGAGCCGAAACCTGCAAGACTACTGGGCGGATGCCGACGCGTTCATCGTCGGAACCTCGGTCAAGAAACGGGGTCAGACAACGGCAGCGCCGGATGCCGGCCGCGCCAAGGAAATGGTCGCCGAACACCGGCGACTGCAGGCCACCACCGAGAAGGGTTGATCCGCATCCATGGAACCGAACGAATCGAAAGACCGGGCAGAGGAGCAGGTCGCGCCTGAAGCGCTGGCCGTGCCGCTGCCCGAGGACTGGCCCGAACGAACCGAGGCTCTCGCCCAGAGCTGGGTGTGTACCAGGCAACCGCGAGATCCCGAGCTGCACCAGCTGGAGAGCTTCACCTCTCTCTGCCTCCGCTACGGGTATCTCGAAAAGCGGGTCCAGGGCGAGATCCTCTGCGATATCCCCGCACACCTGGCGATCCTGCGCGGCGATCAATTCGATGATCTCCTCCTGGAGTGCGAAGCTCTGGCGGATGCCGAGAGAGAAGGCCTCGGCCTCGAGCCAGGCCCGATCGAGGATCTGGCCGAGGTGCTCGATGCGCGGGGGATCAAGACGATCGAACTGCCCCCGCCCGCGCCGACCTACTCGGGAGCGTTTCTGTTCGAGAACGACACGGGTCCGGCCCTTCTATCCATGGCTCCCATCAACTCGCCGTCGAGCCGCTTCATCATCGCTCACCAGTATTGCCACCTGTTGGCCGACGTCGATCCCTACGCCAACCGATTCTGCGCACATGAGGCCCCCGGGAAGGCCGAGGGCAGTCAATTGAAGGGGCCGACCTGGGGCGGGCGGCTTCTGGAGACCAGCCATCTCGACCCGGATGACGAAACGGCGCTGCCCGAGCTGCGCGCCGATCTCTTCGCGCGCTGCCTGCTGGTGCCGCGCGATCACTTCGTCGCCACCCTTCGTGAGTTCGGCCAGGGCAAGCGCGGGCGCTATGAACTGGAACGGCTGACTCACATCGCCTTCTACTATAGCGTTCCGGAGGCGGTGATCGTGCACCGCCTCATGGACCTGGAACTGATCCCGCTCGAACGGGCCCAGGCTCTCATCACGGACCTTCAGGCGGCCTGGCCCGAGGGCCGGGCCGAAGAGCCGCTCGGAATCCCAGCAATCACAACCGTGGGATGGGACCTTGCCGATCCGCTGCCCGTGGGCCTTCCGGTGCGTTTCGTCAATCTTTCCCTCGCCCTCTTTATCCAGGGACGGCTCACCCCCGACCAGATCGGCAAAGTCCTGGGCGCCGATGAAGACACCGTCAGGCAACTGCTGGAGTGGGTCGAACATGCACGCCGCGAGGCTGAGGAACGGAAGAGGGAGGCGAAGTTACCCGACCTGGGAACCGATTGATGGTCATCAGGGGCAATGGTAGGCTCGCGCGCGGGGGCGTATTGAATGCAAGAGCGTAAGGAACAGATCCGGGCCGGATTCCGCTGGCTGCACCACTTCCTGCAAATCCGTTTGTGGGAAGAAGATGTGCAGAGGCGGGGCGGCATGCCCGGCTTCTTTCTACGTGAACTCAGGATCCTCGTCGTCGTGGTGCAGTCGATCCCCCGGGGGCAGATCCCGCTCCGCGCAGCCGCGATGACCGTAGCGAGCCTTCTGGCCCTGATTCCCAGTATCGTGCTGGCCTTCACCCTGGTCGGGGCCTTCGGAGGCGTCCAGGGCATCGAGGCCCACCTGCAGCGCTACATCCTCCAGAACCTGGTCGCGGGCGTCCAGGAACAGGCCTCGGGCTTCCTGCGTAACTACCTGGAAGGGGTGCATTCGGGAGCCTACCAGGGGATCAGTTTCATCTTCCTCCTCGGTGCCGTGTTGGGGCTGCTGGCCACGGTCGAGGAGGCGTTCAACCAGATCTGGGGCATCAAACGGGGGCGCAGCCTCCCGAATCGTCTGACCACCTATACAACGATCGCGGTGCTTGGGCCGTTCTTGACCGGACTCAGTCTGATGATGACCGCCTCGGTGCAGAATGCAGAAATCTTCACCGGCCTTCAGGGCTTGGCCCCGGTCAGCGGGATTCTGCAGTTCCTGTTTGGGCTCCTTCCTCTCCTGGTCACGGTCATGGGGCTCACCGTTCTGTACATGATCATGCCCAACACCCGAGTCGGGTTCCTGTCGGCCTTCGCCAGCGCGATCGTGGCCGGCATCGTTTGGGAGATCAGCAAGTGGGGCTATGGTTTCTACCTGTCCTCGGCCAAGATGTACTCGAGCCTCTACGGCTCATTGACGGCCATTCCCCTACTGATTCTCTGGATTCAGTTTAGCTGGGTGATCGTGCTCTTCGGGGCCTTGCTCACCTTCGCGCGAGAAGCCGCGGACGGATTCTTACAGGAAGAGGGCGCCTTGACGGCCAGCTTCCGCGACCGGATGCGGGCGGCCCTGCGCTGCATGATCGCCATCTGCAGAGCCTATCTCAATGGGGATCCCGCCCCGAACGTCAGTCTCCTGGCGGGCGAGCTGCACATTCCTGTTCGGCTCGTGCGCGCGGCCACCAGTGATCTCGCGAACGGAGGGCTTCTGCACGAGGTGGTCCTCCGCACCAGTCAGGGGGAAGGCGGCCTGGTGCCGGCCAAGGACGTGCAGAGCTTGCGGGCCTTCGACGTCATTCACTGCCTGCAAACGGTGGGCACCGATGCGCCCACCAAGATCACCGCCGGAGAGGCACAGGAGGTCGACCGGATCCTCACGGAGATCGACCGGGAACTCGCCGATCTGAGCGAGCCGTTCTCATTCATGGGAATCATCAAACGGATCGATGGTGACTAGGCTAGCGCCTCCATCTGCTCCAGGTAGACCTGCCTGAACGTCGCCCAGGATAACTCCCTGCACCGCTCATAGAGGTTCTCCGCCAAGCGCGTCCGACGGGTCTCGTCCTGCATCAGCTCCCCAATGCAGTTGGCAAACGCCTCCGGGTTGCCCACTTCGCAGTAGGCGACGCAGGTGTCATCGAAGTAGGAGTGAAGCTCGCCGAGGTCGGCGGCCACCACGGGGGTCCGCAGCGCGCCGAATTCAAAGATGCGGGTCGGCACATTGCGCTCGGTCATCGGCGTTTTCCGAGTCGTGATGAGTCCGATGTCCGCTTGGCGAATGCAGGCGGCCATCTCATCCAAAGGAACGCGGCCGGCGTAGTGGACGTGAGCCTGAGCGTCGGGGGACTCCAGTCTCTGCTCCAGCTGGCTTTGCTCCGGCCCTTCGCCCAGCATCGTCAGCGACACGTCCGGGCACGTGCGGGCCACCGCTTCCGCGGCATCGATCGCCACGTCCCAGCCGTTGCGCGCGTCGATAAACCCGTTGTACAGAAGTCGAATCGCGCCGGTGGGCGCGGGCCTCTCCTGCTCCTGCTCGAAGATCGCTTCGTCGGCCGAGTTCATCACGATGGCCACGCGCTTCAGCTTGATGCCCCGGTCGACGACCGCCTTGTGAAACCCCTCGTTGGGGAAAATGGCCAGGTCGGCGACCTTGCCGGTCAGCTTCTCGAAGAGATGAATCAGGCCGGGGAACAGGTCACCGCTCCGGCGGCCGTACTTCGTGAGATAGACCTCGTAACCCAGATCCATCCAGTCGATCACGATCCGGGTGCCCCACAGCTTCGGCAGGAGGGTGACGATTGAAAGCGCCTCGGGCATGACGAAGACCTGCATGACGTCATGCCGCCCGAAGGCGGTCTGCCAGGCGCCGGCGAAGAAGCAGTACAGGAAGTAGAATGCGTACTCGACAACGTAGGTCAGACGATTGCGGCGACTACGGATGATCGGGATGCGCTGCCAGCGCACGCCGGGCAAATCCGGTTCCTTGTATTTGGGATCGGCGAAACAGATGACATCCACTCGGTGACCTTTGTCCGACAGGGCCGTGACGGCACGCTGGGCTCGTGGATCCTGGGCATACGCCTTGTTCAGAACCATGAGCACTTTCATGCCATCCTCCCTTGACCCCGAGATCGATCGCGCAGCGTCCGTTTCTGCTCTTCACGCATTCGCCGCCGGCAGCTTGGGGGGATCTGCGGATCCGCCCGCCGCAGACATCCGCTCAGGAATCCCCCCATGAAAGCTAGGGAACCTACCACAGCTGGGCGGTTCCGCAAACGATTCACCGCCTTGGCCAGGCAGTAGAGGGGGTGCATTCCGAGCTTCTGATCCCGAATCCCGTAGCGGTACTGAGTGGCGCACAGTTCCCGGCCCTGGTGGCTGCCCATGCCCCGCACATGCCCGATCCGGGCGTCCAGACAGGTGCCGGTGTCCCAACCCGCCTCCCGGGCCATGAGGGCCGCGAGGACGTCCAGCCCCCCCCAGCGCAGCGGTCGATAGCCCCCAATCTCCTCGAAACAGGCGCGGCGAAAGAACTGCGCGCCCCAGGTGGACTCGGGCGGGGGGGCCACCAGCCGGTCGATTTCCATGCCGCGGGGCTCGACCATCCACCCGACCATGAGGCCCCGCCGGGGCTCCTCCTGCATACACCTCAGGAGCTGCTCGTAGCAATCGGGCTCGGGGCGCATGTCCGCGTCGAGCACGCCCACGTACCCGAAGGCAGAGGTTTGCGCCTGCTCATAGGCTAGATTGATTGCGTGGGCCTTGCTGGCGAACGAACGGGGTGTGTCGCCGTCCATCGTAATTACCGAGATCAGAGCGTGTTCCTCGGCCAGGCGGCGCGCGATCTGCTCGGTGGAATCGGTGGATCCGTTCACACAGATGAGCCATCTGAGGGGACGCCGGCTCTGGGCGAGAACCACGCGGGCAGTATCCGCGATGAGGGTTTCTTCATTGCGCGCGGCTGTGAGAAGGACGTAGTCCTCTGTGGACATCTGGCTATGAGCCCCCACCTCAGGTGGCCGGTTGGTCAATCAAGTGTCGCGACATACTACTTGGATTGATTGGAGACGGCAACCAAGGGCCGCAGCTCAAATCAGCCCTGGACAGTCTCGCGGCCAAATGATACCTCCAGACAAGGTCGCTTTGGACGTGCCAGGGCTACCCGGGGAATCCACCCCTCGCGATCAAGACCGCAGGAGAGAAGCCATGGCCGCAGTCAAGGCGGGCGACACCGTCAAGGTCCACTACACCGGCAAGCTCGAGGACGGCACCGTCTTCGATAGCTCCGCAGAGAGAGAGCCCCTCGAATTCACCGTCGGCTCGAACAGCATCATTCCGGGCTTTGAACAGGCGATGCTGGGGATGACCCTGGGCGACTCGAAGACCATCACCATCCCGTCAGCCGAGGCCTATGGGCCTCACGACGAGAAGATGGTGTTCCAGGTCCAGCGCGACCAGCTCGACCCCAGCGTGAAGCCGGAAGTGGGCCAACAGCTTCAGGTGCATCGGGATGACGGAGAGGCCTTCGTGGTCAAGGTGGTCGAGATCGCGGAGGAGGGCGTGAAGCTCGACGCCAATCATCCGCTCGCGGGCATGGACCTCATCTTCGACATCGAACTGCTCGAAATCGCCTAGCTGTAAGCTGGTCGACCAATCCAGGCGGGGCACCCGAAAACGGGTGCCCTTTGTAATTGCCTTCCATACAGACTCTTAGGTTCTGGATCGGCGCGAGAGCGGAGCAGGCCGATTGGGCGCCACGCGCCATCTCCTTTGACACCACGGATTCAAGCGTCCCGTCCGATATTTCGGACAGGTATACGGATGACGATCCCGGGACCAAATGGAGGAGAGGCCGATGCGCGGAAGCGACATGATCGTGCTCACAGGTGTCCTCTTGGTGTTGTCGGCTCTTGGAGCCGGCGCCCAGGAGCCTGGCGCGGTACCGGAGGTGATGTTTGTCCTGGACGGTTCGGGCAGCATGTGGGGTCAGGTTGATGGGGAGGCCAAAATCGATGCGGCTCGGCGCGTCATGGCTCAGGTGATCCCTGCCCTACCGGCTGAGGTCAAGATGGGTTTGACGGCCTACGGACACCGCGAAAAGGGCAACTGCGCCGATGTTGAAGTACTCATCGGGCCGGGCAGCGATGATCGAGAGGCACTTCTGGCGGCGGTGGACGGAATCAGTCCTAAGGGGAAAACCCCGATCGCGGGGAGCGTGCAGCTCGTCTGCGACCTTCTCAAGGAGAAGGAGGAAGAGACCACGATTGTGCTGGTCAGCGATGGCGAGGAAACGTGCCATGAGGATCCTTGCGGCTTGGTCGCCACCCTGAAGGAGACCGGCATCCGTTTTGTGCTCCACGTCGTGGGCTTCGGCGTGACGGGCCAGGAGCAGGAGCAGCTGGCATGCCTGGCAAAGGCCGGTGGAGGAACCTACTTCGCGGCCGGTGATGAGTCGGGACTGCTCGCTGCGCTGGACACCGTCCGCGAGCGCGTTGCCGAGAAGGTCGAGCAGGCCAGGACGACGACGGTCAAGGCTGCCACCAAGATCGGCAAGCTCGCGATCACCATGCCTGAAGAGAGTTGCACCAGCCTCGCCCACATCAAGATCGTGAAGACCGCCGATGGTGGCGTGGCCAAAACGGTCGAGGCTCCCGAGGCCGACGGTCTTCACCCCCTCCTGGCGGGCGAGTACGAGATCGTGATGGGCTTCGCCAATCCGAACTACGCCGATCCCACCGAGGTCTCCTTTGGCATCTGGACGGTCACGGGCGGGGCAACGACCGAAGTGCAGCTCGGCGCGGTCAGCTTCAACATCGCCGCCTCGCTGGCAGAGATGCCGGCCGAGAGCGTGACGCTGGCGGCGACGGGCAATGCAGGCCCGGAGATCACGTTGCACTCGCACAACAACAGCTACTACCTCTTCAAGGAGAAGCCTGTCCCGGCAGGTTCCTACACCTTCCGGATCGGCTATGCCCTGAGTCCGGAGGCGACGACCGTGGCGCAGGATATCGTCGTGTCCGCCGGGCAACGAGCAACCGTGACGATCGATTCAGGGCTTTCGCTCGTGATGCCCCAGGCGGGCGGCGTCGAGGGGTGGGACCTTGTCCCGGCGGGGGGCGCCTCCCCGATCCTGGCCGTGCGTCGCAGATGGGACAATGACTTCCCGCTCTGGCACCGTTTTGCGATTCCTGCGGGCCGGTATGATCTCGATGTGCGCCTCAAAGGCATGGAGGAGCCCCTCAGGGTGGCCGACGGCCTCTCGATCGAGGCAGGCAGCCTGCTGGAATTCGAGACCGGTCTCTAGCCGGGCGAGCCGGGGATAGAACCTGCGCAATTGCTGAACATCGCGAAATTGGGGGTTCAAACCGGGCCCACCTGCGCTATACTTCCTCGCTTGGTTATAGGAGAGAAGGGTCCGAATGGGCCCTTCCTCTACATCCACAAATGAGGCCCAAAAGGATGCCGCCAGGTCGGCACGACCCAAGGAGCCTTCCCTCATGGATCCTGAAGATTTCGTAATGGGCATCAGCGGGGACGCTGGTGAAGGGATCATCTTGACCGGTGATCTCATGACCCAGATCGCCGCCCGCGCCAACCTGCACATCAGCAGCACCCAGACGTTTCCGGCCGAGGTTCGCGGCGGACAGTCCTACGTCCAGATCCGCTTCGGCATCGATAACGTCTTCAACCCGGGTGACAAACTCGATGTGCTCATCGCGTTCAACCGGATCGCCTACAACCGCTACAAGAGCGAGGTGGCCAGCGGGGCGCTGCTCATGATCGACGGCCATCCCGACCAGGTGGACACCGCCAGCGACTTCTCTGACTGGCGGGGCGGTCCCATCTACGTGGTGCCGATGGGCGAGATCGCCGAGAAGGAAGTCGGAGAGCGCCGCTCGAAGAACATGGTGGCCCTGGGGGCCATCACCGCGCACCTCCGGTTCGACGCCGAACACGGCGAGGCCCTCATCGAGCGGTTCTTCAGCAAGAAGAGCCCCAAGCTCGTTGAAGCCAACCTGAAGGCCTATCGCGCCGGGCGGGCCTACGTCGAAGAAAACGTGACCAAGAAGGATCATCTGGTCGCGCCCAAGCTCCCCGGCGAAGGGCATCTGGTGCTCAGCGGCAACGACGCGATCGCGCTGGGGTCGCTGTACGCCGGTTGCCGCTTCTTCGGGGGCTACCCGATCACGCCGGCCTCCGAGATCATGCAACTCATGGCCGAGGAACTGCCCAAGGTCGGCGGCACGATGTACCAGGCCGAGGATGAAATCGCCTCTCTGGCCGCCGTGCTGGGTGCCTCCTACGCCGGCACGCGGGCCATGACGGCAACCTCCGGCCCGGGACTCTCCCTCATGGGAGAGCTCATGGGGCTCTCCGGTATCGCCGAGATCCCGGTCGTGATCGTGGACGTGCAGCGAGGGGGCCCAAGTACGGGTCTGCCCACCAAGACCGAGCAGTCCGATCTGCTCCCGGCGGTCTGGGGAGGTCACGGGGAGTTTCCCCGGGTGGTGATGGCGCCGATCTCGATCCGCGATTGCTTCAACGTGATGCGCACCGCCTTCGAGATCGCGGAGAAGTACCAGATCCCGGTGATCGTGCTCTCCGAGCAGGCCCTGGGCCACCGCCGGGCGACGCTGCCGAAGAATCTGCTGAAGCAGACGCCCATCGAGCGAGTCACCCGACCGCTGAAGTCCTGGGGACCGGGCTACAACCGCTACGAGTTCACCGACAGCGGCATCTCTCCCCGGGCGATGACCGGCGATCCGTGCGGGATGCACATGGTCACCGGCCTTGAGCACTGGGACTACGGCGGTCCGGCCTACCAGACCGCCAACCGCATCGAGATGGTCCAGAAGCGGTTCCGAAAGATGCGCTACCTGGATCGTAAGTACGGCGGCGTCTTTGCGTTCAAGGGCGATGATGCCACCCAGCATTTCCACGCCACCACCGATCAGGAGGCCGGGCGCCTTTCCGCGGCGGCCGAGTCCTATCGGGGGCAGATCGGCGTCATCGGATGGGGCGCGACCGCGGGTGTGGTGCGCGAGGCCGTGGCGAGGGCGGAGAAGCGCGGAATCGATGTGGGCGCCATCTTCCCGAAGATGATCTACCCTCACAACGATCTGACCATCCGGCCCTTTGTCGAGGGACATCAGCGAATCCTCGTGGTCGAGGAGAACTTCACGGGGCAGTACGCCCGATTGCTAGTGCGGCACTACGACTTCGAGCCCGAGCGGCTCAACAAGTACGACGGGCTTCCCTTCCAGCCCGAGCAGGTGCTGCGCAAGATCGAGGAGGTGGCCAGCCATGTCTAGCCCGACCCCGAAGGGACAAACCAAGCCGCAAGAGTGCCCGCCCCCGGTGCGGGAGAAGACGGTCCACGACTACAAAGGCCGGATCAAGCCGATCTGGTGTCCGGGTTGCGGGAACTACAGTGTGTTGGGCGGACTGACCCGGATCTTCGCCCAGCTGGAGATCGAGCCGGAGGATCTCGCGGTCGTCTCCGGAATCGGCTGCTCGAGCCGGATGCCCGGCTTCATCAAGTGCTACGGGTACCACGGCGTGCACGGGCGTGCGCTACCCTCGGCGATCGGCGTCAAGCTGGGCAATCCCCGGATGACGGTTCTGGCGGTCGGCGGCGATGGCGACGGCCTCTCGATCGGGATGGGGCACTTTCCCCATGCGGCCCGGCGCAACATCGACATCACCTACGTGCTCTTAGACAACCGGATCTACGGCCTGACGAAGGGGCAGACCTCGCCCACCACCGCCCAGGGCTGGTGGACCAAGACATCGCCCGAGGGCGTCTTGGAAGTGCCGCTCAATCCGTTGGAGCTGGCGATCGTCTTCGGAGCGACCTTCGTGGCCCGGGGTTACAGCGGCAGGCCTCGCGATCTGGACGGGCTGCTCAAGGCCGCCATCGAGCACAAGGGCTTTTCGCTGGTTCACATCATCAGCCCCTGCGTCACCTTCGGAAAAGGCGCGGGGTACAAGTTCTTCGGCCCTCTGGTCGATAGATTGTCCGGGGACCATGACCCGACCAACCGGAGCCAGGCTCTGGACGCGGCATTGGATCCCGAGAAGATCCTGACGGGCATCTTCTACCAGATCGACAGGCCCGAGTACGTGAAGCTGCTTCAGGATGGCGGCGCCGCCCGCGGACGGGAACTCGATCCCGATCCGCCCAAGATCGATGTCGGCACCCTCATCCAGCGGTTCAGCTAGCCTATGGGGATTGCTTGGCGGTGAACTTGGCCCGCTACATACGACCCGAACTGGTGCGCATGGAACTCCAAACCACCATGCCGCCCGAACCGGAGGAGCCGCACAACAAGGAGCGGTTTCTCTGGACGATCAAAGAGAACGTGATCTGCGAGCTGGCCGATCTCGTGGCCGCCTCCGGGCGCGTCGGCAACCTCCGCAAGCTGACCAACGACTTGCTCAACCGTGAGAAGAAGGCCACCACCGGCCTGGGCCAGGGCGTGGCGATTCCACACGTCCGCACCCGCGAGGCGCGCGAGTTCATCATGGGCTTTGCGCGCTCGACTCCCGGGATCGACTTCGGCTGCTTAGACGGTGAACAGGCCCACCTCTTCTTCGTGTTTGTGGCCCCGCCCTACGATGACACGCTCTACATGCGCATCTACAAGCAGATGGCCGAGGCGTTCACCTACGACGATGCGGCGAGCGCGTTCATGGATGCCAAGGACGAGGGCGAAGTCATCCGGGCGCTGAAGAACATCTGACCTTTCCGCCTCCGGCGGCGGCCTTAGTTCTCCCTCAGCTGTTTCGCGCGATGGTAGAGGCGGCTCTCTCCCGCCACCTCCTTCCACACGTCCATGATGCTCTCGGCCCAGTCATCATATCCATGAAAGGTCGCGATGCGCACGGCGTCGTAAAGATACGGATCCGCCTGTGCCGCCCGATCGTTCTCCAAGAGCCAGCCGCCCAGCCGGTGGAGGATGGCGGCGTAGTTGGTCATGAGTTTGGCAATCGCCGACTCCTGTTCCCAGTTCAAGTAGGCATCGGTTGCGCTGCCGAGAGCATAGACGGTATCGACCAGCTCACGAATCCGCTCCCAGTTCTGCTCCTGCGCCCCCTGAAGCGGGCCCTCGGCCGGCACGATACGTTCGATCAACCCTTCAAGGACGGTCTTGCAGGGAAGAACCTTGTTCCCCTGATACACCGTGACCGCGTAGTAGAGGGGTCGGTTCCAACCCCGCTGTCTGAGGTTGTTGAAGATGTGCGCTTGCAGTTGATCAGCGACCTTCCTCTCGTGTGTGTGTTTGAGATTCTTGATCTCGGCATCCGATAGGGAAATCGGCAGGCCGCGTTCCCGCAGGTGGCGGATGTACCAGGTCGTGTTTAGCAGCGATAGATTGACGATATCGACATCCGGCCTTTCTCCGGCCAGCACCTGGTAGGCCCAACAGGGATAGGTATCGTTGTCGCCGTTGGTGAAGATAATCGCGCCCTCGGGCGCACCGGCCACGATATTCCGGCCGAAGTCCACGATGGGGCGCGGGAGATCGCCGGAGGAGATCATCGTCTGCGGGATCTTTCGGGACCCTACCCGGGAGAGATCGACTGGCTGAAAGCCCAAGGCGTGCGTCCGGACATCGCCTTCCTGCCGGTGACCGGATGCGGCTTCGGTGACCAGGTCGCGGTCAGAACCGGGGTGCACTACGCGCTCGACGCCCTTCAGCCGCGCGTCTTCTTCCCGATGCACGGCGGCGACTTCGGTCTCGTCTATCCGGAGATCATTGAAGAGTGCCGTGAGCAGCATCGCGGCATTCGGATGGACGCCCCTCGGGCGCCGGGAGATCACTTCCGCTACAGCGATGGATCGCTGGCGATCCTGACTGCCGAGCGGTAGATACAAATAGGCCGCCGGTTCCCCGTGTGGACCGGCGGCCTTTCTCAATTCGGGATACCTCGCCTACTGGGCGATGACAATCTTCCTCGTCAGGACCTCTTCACCAAACTCGAGCCGGCCGAAGTAGACCCCGGAACTCAGGCCGCCGCCCTCTTGACCCGCAGAAGACGCCCAGGTGGCCGCGTGTTCACCCGCGCGTTGCTGCTCGTCCACGAGTAGGCCCACCTGGCGCCCCTGCGCATCGAATACCCGAACGCGCACGTGTCCCTCGGTCGGCAACACGTAGCGCAGACTGACCGCCCCGACGGCCGGATTGGGCCGCATCGCCCGGAGCTGCAGGGCAAGCGGTGCCTCATTCAACGGATCGACGGCGGAGTTGGCGATCGTGGATCCCCAGATCTCGACGTCATCGATGTTCCACCCACAGTAGGTCCAGCCACCATCGGTCGTCCCCATGGTCCACCGGATGTACACCATCTCCTGACCAGCTGCCAGGGATGCGATGTCGAACTCCTGCAGCACCCAGTCACTGTCGGTGATCTCGGCTTCATTGGTCCAGATCTGAGTCCAGGTCTCTCCATTGTTCGAGACCCGAATGGAGGCGTGGTCATAGATCGGCTGTTCAACCCCCAGGTAACGCCAGAACTTCAGATGAACATTGTAGAACCCACTGCAGTCGATGGCGGTCGTCGTCAGATGCATTTCGGGAAGGTCGTTGGCATAGTCGCCGCCGAGATTGTACCCGTAGATTGTATCGCCCGTGTGCCCGCTGTCCGGATCGGGGTTCCCGTGCTCTCCGCCTCCTTGTACGGCCGCCCCCCACTCCCAATCACCTTCGGTGGTCCAGCCGGGGTTTCCGTCGAGACTCCAGGCATATTGCTGGACCGGGTCACCGACGGCGACCACCACGAGGCGTTCGGCATCGCCAAGGTGATTCGTCAAATTGGTGAAGCGCAGCGTCGTGACGTGGGCCCCCTCCTCCAGAAGGTCGGCATTCGTGTTGATGGAAACCGAGATCTCCTCTGGTTCATTGGGCGCGAGCTGACCCGAGGTCGGTCCCGCCAATGTGATCCAGTTCACCGGCGGATCCATCTCGATCTCGTAGTCGATCGATTCGGCACCCCGATACTCAAAGCTGTAGGCTTGGCTCGCCGGCAGGAACGGACCGCCGATGGGACCCGAGGAGTGAAGTCCTGCCTCGGGGGTAATGCGCATTCCGGCCGCTACACTCAGCCCTTTGATGCAGAAGTTGGCCGTTCCGGTCCAGGGGGGATCGTCGTAGGTCTGAAGATCGTGCCAGCTGCCCCCGCTCTTGTAGAAACTCTCGCCGGGCTCGGCCGAGGACTCCACGGTGGTTCGGTAGGAAGCTCCCAGAAGTACGGGCACATCCGACGTGCGATCATAGGGATGCCCTCCCTCGGAGATGTATAGGTAGATGTAGAAGTCATCTCCCTCGAGCACGATCGGCGGGCTGTCCAGTTCGATGGTGTGGAGGCCCGAATAGGTGATCGTCCCGGACTGGCTACAGAGCTCATCGATCAGCACTCCGCCTTCAAATCGATCATAGATCTTGACCGTGTAGCTCACGCCATGGACCGCGGTGAAGAAGTTCACCGCTTTGATCGACTCCAGCCCCTGCGCGGTGAAGGCGTTGAAGGCCTCCTGGGTGCCCTCCATCGTATCGCGCCACCCGTGGTAGTCGTGGTAGTAGGCCTTGTCATAGGTCAGAAACTCGACGTCCTGAAACGAGATCGCACCCATTTCCGGATTCTGACAGCAGTGTTTGTCATAGTAGGAAATCCAGAAGTAGCCGTCGTAGCCCCAATCCGCACCCCAGCTGTTCTTGACGATCCAGGCGCCGGGCAGCGGCGCTTGGGTTGCTTTGCTGTCATCCCAGCCTACGATCGAGATCGCATGATTGGGTTCCAGTTCATTGCCGGGCGGCTGATAGTGGATGTAGCCTTGGAGGAACTGGGAGTCGTAGCACATGCAGGTGCCCAGCACGCCCTCTTCCATGATCACCGTCTTGATCAGATGGATATCGGCAAGACCCGCTCCAGCGACAAACCACTCGATGTCCCGCGGGTAGTAGTAGTGATAGCTCGCCTCCCACCGCGCGGGCGGGGTGTTGTAGGACTGTCCGTCCACGTCCCTCACCGCCCCCTCCAGTCGCGCGAGGTAGGCCGAGGTCACCCGGTAGTCTCCCCCGTAGTGAACCTCCAAGCCGCTCCCGGACGGCGGGTCGATATCGTCATTGTTGTGATCGTTAAATCCGTTCCACCAATCCAGATGATACTCGGCCAGATTGGGCTCGCCGGTCTCCCCGGCCGCGGCCCAGTTGCCGGTCATGAGGAGGTTACCCTCCATTGCGGCCATGGCGCCGTGGGTCCAGCAGGTTCCGCCCTGCTGAGACTTCACCGAAGTAACATAGTTCTCCCCACCCACATCGCGCAGGTCGAAGTAGCTGGGCGGATCGGCTGAGGCGCTTCCGGTCAAAGACGTTAGGCCAGCCACGACTAGCACGGCAGAGGAGATGAGGGTGAAAGGGCTACCGCGATTCATCGCGACCTCC
>CAZTDY010000045.1:0-31155 GCA_964612295.1 uncultured bacterium
CTAGTGCAGCTGGGTGAATGGCTCGCGGTCAACGGCGAGGCGATCTACGGCGCCCGGCCGTGGAAGAGGACCGCCGAGGAGCGCGAGGTCAGACTGGATCGCATCGACCCTGTGCTTGATTTCAACTGGGTTCGGAATTCTCCAGGCAAACCGATCGCGGAGGACAACTTCAGCGCGACCTGGACGGGCTGGATCGAGGCGCCTCACACGGAAGTCTATACCTTTGAGGCTCAGGTCGACGATGACCTGCGTCTCTGGGTCGATGGCACGCTCCTCATCGATACGCGGGAGCAGGTGGCGGACGGACAGATTGAATTGGAGGCCGGCCAACGGACGCCGCTGCGCGCGGAGTTTGCCGAAGAGCGGCAGAACGCACACGTCCAACTATTCTGGTCGTCGAATGGGGAACCGAAGGACCTCGTGCCCGCGTCCTGCCTCTTCGTCTCCGACGAACCGGGTTCGGCGCACGGCCTTCAGGCGAGTTATCGATCCCAGGCCGAGTACCTCTGTTATACCGCCAACCATGGCGCCGTCTACGCGATGTTCTGGGAGTGGCCGGGGCCGGAGGCCGTGTTGCCGATCGATCACCCGCGGGATGATCTCGCCATCAAGCTACTCGGCCGGGAGGGCGACCTGGAATACAGACGGACCCAAGACGGTTTGCAGATCGACCTGAGCGGCATCTACCCCAACGACCTGCCCTGCGACCATGCCTGGACGTTCAAGATCGAAGGGCTCGATTGAACAACTGACCTGACGAACTGAGCGGGCCACCCCTTGAGAAGTGTTGGTCTACCACATTTCGCGGTGGACCCGGCCCGGATCGAATCGATCGGGCACCGGCTTCTCCTCGGCCGGCCATCCCAGGGCGATCAGGGCATAGGGAATGATTGCCTCCGGGATTCCCAGTAGCGCCCGCATCCCGGTGACCCGTTCCTTGCGAGGAAACACGCCGCACCAGACCGCGCCCAATCCACGGCCGTGAAGGGCCAGCAGGAGATTCTGGGTGGCGGCCGCACAGTCGGCGGGCCAGTTTCCGGGGTTCTTCTCCCGTTCGGGGTCGGCACAAACCAAGACAGCCGCAGCCGCCTGTCGGCACATCGCGGACCGCTGATGGAAGTCCGGTATGCGGTCAAGCGTGTCGCGCCCAGAGATTGTCACAAACTCCCAGGGTTGAGCGTTGCCGGAGGAGGGGGCCATCATCGAGGCCGAAATGCAATCGAGGATGACCGTCTCCTCCACCACCTCGGGCCGGAATTTGCGAATGCTCCGGCGAGTGCGCAACGCTTCGAAGAGATCCATCTCCACCTCCCTCTCATTGGGTCTCGACGGTTCCCCAGGTGTACGGCCGATAGACGGCGAACAGGTCGATCCCCGAGAAGCCGACGTTCTCGTCCGGTCGCAGGTGCACACCGTGAAGGTCGAAATAGAAGGTGTCCTGCAGAAGATTGCGATGTTCCGGAGTCAGCGGCAGCGCCAACTCGAACGTGAGCACCTCGCTGCCGAAGTCCATGATGAGCTCCGCGCCGGCCACGGTCTCGAATCCCAGGGTGGGCCCCTGTAGATCGAGCGACCACACCGCCGGAGTTTGATCATGGGTGACGCCCACCGCGATGAACAGCTCGTCGCCCTCCAGTGCGAGGCTGGCGCTGTCCGCAAAACAGAATAGCAGGGCGGATCCAAGCCGCGGCTTCTCAGAGGAGTCGTCGGCGGTCACCGGCGGCGGACCCGAAGGGAGAAGCTCCTCTTCGAACCGAAGTGTGCCCGCGATCAACAACTCGTCATCCCCACGGACCCATGACAGTTGTTCGCCGGGCCTCGCGTTTCGGATGGCCAAGGTCTCGCCCGCCGCCTGCCAGGCCTCTCCCGTTCCATCGAGCGTGATGGGGGTCTCCAGTCGTGGCAAGGTCGCTTGACCCTGGATCGGCAGCAGTGTGGGCAGGTCGCGGGTCAGGAAATTGTCGATCGTGAAGATGTCGCGCTGTTCGTTGGTGAAGACGAGCTTCCGGTTGCAGAAACAGATGGCTTCGCTCTGGCGGGCTGCGATCAAGGTGCGCTTTCGGGGCTCTCCGGAGAATGCGCCCCGAGGGTATTGCAGCAGATGCGTATAGGTCAGAAGCACGATCGTCTCGGTCTGGGGGTCGTAGCAGCCGGCCGTGATCTGTTCGCCCTCGCCGATGTCCAGTTCTGCGATCAGTGATGGTTGGTTGTACGTTCCGTCGGGGAGACTGTCCAGGCCAACGAGCTCATCGAAACGGTAGATGTTGGTGACCTTCTCCTCGCGGGCTTTGCTGACCAAGTAGACCGTGCCGTCAATCGTCAGCAGGGCTTCGGCGTCATGGGGGGCATCGGGATACTGAAACGGATAGCTGTCGACCAGCTCCAGCCCCTCCTCGCCTCCATCCTGGGAATAGCGCGCCCGGTAGAGGGTGAGAAACTCGCGTTCCCTCCGATTGTCACCGATGTCGCCGATCACCAGGTCGCCACCCAGCAGGGTGATGTCCTCCCAGTCGATCGCCTGGGCGCCGCCTAGCTCCAGCATGCTGGTCTTCTCGGGCGGAAATGTGAGATCCGAAGACCGGTAGACGACCGGATCATCACCACTGTCATTGTGCATGTAGTAGGCTTCGCCCGACCAGACCACGCCGCTGCACTCATCGATGTCCTCGAAGAGAATCTGCCCGGTGGGCAGGAGCAGCGTCGGCGGAGCATCCTGTTCGGCCGGGCCCCCGCAGTTCAGGGTCGCCAGGGCGAGCACGGCAATCGTGAGAATCGCTTGCAATGGAGATGGGTTCACTGCACTCTCCTTTCCGCAAACTCCACGAGTCGCCGGGCGGCTTCGGCCAGATAGGAGTCGGATCCCGATCCAAAACTCACCCGCAGGTAGTGTTTCCAGTCCGTGCCGAATGGAGCGCCCGGCACAACCACCACGTCGCTGCTCTCGAGAAGTTCGGCGGCAAACACCCCGGCATCGAGCCCGTCCGGCAAACCGACAAAGGCGAAGCAGGCTCCCCCGGGTCTGACGACCTCGAGACAACGCGCCTGCTCGAGGGGCGCGAGAAGGGCATCGCGCCTGGCCACGAGCAACTCGCGCTTCTCGGCGAAGTACGCATCGCAGGCCGCCACATTCTGCAGGGCCCGGCAAAGCGCCCATTGCGCTGCATGGGGCGCGCAGATCACCGAACTGTCCTGGATCTTCAATGCCTCCTTCACAAACGCGGCGGGTCCGCAAAGAAAACCGAGCCGCCACCCGGCCAGGCCCATCGACTTGGAGAAGGAACTGATGGTCAGCACCCGGTCTTTGAGCGCACCCAATGATGCGAGAGAGAATGGCGGCCGGTCGCCGAAGTAGATCTCTTGATAGGTCTGGTCGCAGAGGATCCAAGTGTCCTGCCAGCGCGAATCGTCTGCGATAGCATCCGCGAGCTCGCGTAAGAAGGCCTCGGGATAGCAGACCCCGGTGGGGTTGTTGGGATGAACCAGGATGAGGGCTCGGGTTCGGGGAGTCCAGGCCGACAGCACCTGGTCGATCGAGGGGAGGAACGCGTGGCCCGCCCGCCCCGACACGAGACGCACGGTGCCCCCGAGCGCGGAGATGCTCATTTCATGGTTGAAGTAGTAGGGGGAGATGAGAACGACCTCGCCCTCTTCCTCGAGAAGCACCGTCAGGGCGGTGTAGGCCGCATGGTTTGCTCCCGGCGTCACCAGCAACTCTTGGTCGGGATCGACCTTGAGCCCGAAGGATCGCTCCACATAGCCGGACAGCTCGACGCGGAGGTCTTCGCGTCCCGGATCGGGAGCGTAGCCGTGCAGATCTTGCCAGTCGGATGATCCCGCGCTACGCATGGCCTCCAAGAAGACACCGGGAGGAGCATAGTCGACCATCGCCTGCCCAAGCACATAGAGGGACCGTCCCCGGTCGCGAAGTTCGGCGGCCCGCTGCATGATCGGCGTCAGCGGGGGCGGGTCGGTCCTCAAGACTCGGGGCGCGCAGTGCATCCATCAACTCCGAGTTTCTTCGGTGAGGGCATACAGCCATCGATGGAGGGGCAGCAACGCGCGGTAGTACTCGTGGCAGAAGTCAATGAGCTCTTCTGTGTACAATTCGTCGGGAATCAGGAGTTGTACACCGGCGTAGAGACCGTTGTGCCGGAGGAGAGCCGCATTGGCATGCCCCGGGTCGAACCCCCGGGGCGTCCGTTTGTAGTGCTCTCTACCCACGCTGCAGTGTTCGACCTTGAGGCATTGGTTGATCGCCCGGCGCAATTGCTTACCGGTTTTCGGATCCACCACGGCCTCGCGGTAGGGTTCGAGCAGCCACTTGGGAAACATGTAGACGCCCACCCCCAGGTAGACATGCGCTGGTTCGACATGGAAGTAGAACCCCGAACACTCCATGCGCGGCCCGGTGCCTTCCCAGAGCCAGATGCCGAGATGGGCCTTGTAGGGCGTCTTGTCGGCGCTGAAGCGGGTGTCGCGGTAGATTCTGAAGATCGACTTGTTGACCCGCGGATCGGCCTGCAGCCGGGGCGCGATCCGCCCCAGTTTCTTGCCCATCGCGGCGACGAACTGACGAGCCGGGGTCAGGACTTGCGCCTCGTAGGTCTCCCGGTTCTCCTCGAACCAGATCTTGTTGTTGTTCCGGGCCAGATCTCGATAGAACTTGATGGACGGGCGGGAGAATCCGCCGAAGGTCGATTGTGGTGCCACAGGCCCCTCCGATTGAGATCCCCTGATCGATCGAGAAGGCCTATCCTACCAGTAGATTCTCCCCCTCGCGAATGATGAGTAAACGACAGATCTCCCTGCGGCGACTCCATAACTGAGATTGGAGGTGCGGCATGGAACCGACCGTGGAAGTCATTGTGAGGACCGCCGTTGCGCCAATTGTGCGCGCAGAGGCTGTTTCCCACCCCGACGACCTTGCCCTGGCTCGCCGCGCCGTTGGGCATGATGAGAACGCCTGGCGCGAAATCTACGATCGCACCCGCGAACGGCTCTTCGCGCTGCTCGTCTATCACACGGCCGATCGAGAGGAAGCCCTCGAACTGCTCCAGGAGACCTATCTTTGCGCGCTCAAGGCACTTGCGCGATATCGAGGAACCGGTCCCCTGGAAGCCTACTTCGCGGTGATCGCCATTCGCCGTGCGCGCGACTGGAAGCGCCGTCTATTCCGCTGGCGCCGCCGTCGGCGCCTGCTGGAGGAGGCGGCGGCCTCGGATGAGGTCGCCGGGGTCGGGCACGTTGCCCCGGACCGGCCCCACCTTCGCATCAGGATTCAGCAAGCGCTGTCGCGATTGGGCGAACGCCAACGAACCGTCTTCCTCCTGCGAGAGTTGGAAGGCTTCAGCTTCCGAGAGATCGGGGGCGTGCTGGGATGTCACGAAACCACCGTCCGCGTGCACTTCTTCCGTGCCCGCCAGACGATGAAACGACTGCTTGGAGAGGATGGGCAAGAACTCAAGAGGCCTCCTGACGAAAGGGCGCTGCGTACTCTGCCGGATGATGTGAAACACGGGACACCGAGAGCGAGGTGAGCGATCCATGAAGGAACAGCTTGAACAAAACCGCGATCGGCTCAAGTCCAGTGAGGATCGTCAACTCTGGGCGGGGTTGCGCAGCGCCCTTCGAGCAGAACGCGCGCGCGAGCTTCGCCAGCATCAGCGCCGGTGGTACGATTGGTTGATCCTCACCGGTGCCGCGGCCCTGTTGACCTTGATCCTCTTTCACACCATTCGGCGGCCTCCCGAGGAAGAGCTGGTGTACATCCCCCAGCCTCACTACCTGACGGCGTTGTCCATGGAGGAGATCGGCACCGAAGTGGGGGGGCCGGCCCAGTGTTTTGCCTGGTCGGCACAAGAGCAGACCTGGTCACGCCGCCCCGCCGACCCGGTGCCGGATGCGGCGCCTCGCCGCGATGAGCCGCCGCTCCAGACGCAATCGGTCAAACCACTCGATCAGGTTGTCGCCACATTGCAGGCGATCGATATCGTCGGACAGAAACGTGGCGTGGCGACGGTGAACGATCACGCCGTGCGTGACCCAGAGCATGCAGAACCGCAGGCTACCCTGGCGTTTCTGAGCTGTGATCCCATCCACATGCAGTCCACCCCCCGGGTGGGTTTGAATGAACTTGTTGTCAGAGGTGGGCGTGGGGGCGAGGTCGTGGCCCTTCAGGGCGGCATCGTCACGCGCAACCCCCTCAAAGTCGTGCCTCACACCTCCCGTGAGCCAGTGGCTGTGATTCCACCCGTTGCCGAGCGACATAGGCCAGTCCCATCCTATCCGTCCGGCACGGGTGGCTCACAGCCAGTCAACGATCAGCTGGCGGACGACATGTTCTTCCGTCATGAGGGGGTGAACCCATTCGTGGATCCTGCCGAGGATCCGCTCTCGACGTTCGCGCTGGATGTCGACACGGGCTCCTACACCATCACCCGGCGGTTCCTGAGTGAGGGGGCGTTGCCGCCGACCGACGTCGCCCGCGTCGAGGAGTTCGTCAACTACTTCAAGAAAGACTATGCGCCTCCGCAGTCGGGCGACTTCGCTTTTCAGATCGACGGAATGCCGTCCCCCTTCGCACACGCGGATCAGGGGAACTACTACCTGCTGCGCGTCGGGCTGCGCGGCCGACCGGTGGTGCCCGAAGAGCGGACGAGAGCACAGATCGTGCTGGTGATCGACAGGTCCGGTTCAATGGCTCAGGGTGACCGCCTCGAGATGCTGAAGGAGGCGCTGGGTGTATTGGTTTCCGAACTGCATCCTGATGACGAGGTGGGCATCGTCGTATTCAACCGTTGGTATGAAGTCGTGAGGGATCTGCGCCCGGTCGGCAATGGCGAGAAGCTGTGGGCCGCGATTCAATCCATCCATCCTGACGGTTCGACCAACGTGGGGGAAGGTCTTCACGAGGGATACAAGATGATGCGGCGGTGGGGGAAGGACGGGTGGATCCATCGCATCATTCTCTGTTCCGACGGGGTCGCCAATGTGGACCGCACCGGCTTTGCGGAGATCCTGGAGCACGTGCGGGCCGGGTCCGACGACATCACGCTTTCGACGGTCGGCATCGGCATGGGGAACTACAACGACACGTTCCTCGAGCAACTGGCGAACGCCGGCGAGGGGCAGTACGCTTACATCGATAGGCTGGATGAGGCCGTTCGGTTCTTCCATGATGATCTGGTCGGCACACTTCAGCTGATTGCCCGGGATGCCAAGGCGCAGATCGCATTTGATCCACAACAGGTCGAGCGCTATCGCCTCCTCGGCTATGAGAATCGCGACGTGGCGGATGACGATTTCCGAGATAATCGTGTCGATGCGGGCGAGGTCGGTGCCGGACATGAAGTCACCGCCATCTATGAATTGAAACTGAGGTCGAACTGCCACTCAACGCATCTCGCCGACATACGTCTGCGTTACCAGCAGGCCCACAACGATTTCATGGTTGAGCTTGAAGAGACAATCGAACGGTCGGACCTCTGCGAGGTCTTCGGCGAAGCGCCCGAAGACCTTGTTCTGGACGCCTGTGTCGCTGAGTTCGCCGAGATTCTGCGGGGAAGTTATTGGGCAAAAAGCAATACGCCTGCCGCAGTATTGGATCAGCTCTACCGTCTATCCGCGCTTACCGTTCAGAAGCCCGAGGTGGCGGAATTCATCCATCTCGTGGAAAAGGCCAGCGCGCTCTACGATTAGTACTCCCGCTCCAATCACCACCTGGGGGTCAGCGGTGCCCCGGTGAGCTTGTCTCGCCGGGGCACATCTCTTGCTCCTATCTTCTGCACTCGGCAGGGGTAAAGGGCGCACATCCAGAGCAGGTGACTCATGGGTGCGCCGTCAGGGGAGCGCACTATGCTGGCTCGATGGGGCATCCATTTGATTCTCGCATGCTGCATGCTGGCAGCGGTGCCGGCAGCCGGCGCGGGCTTTTCAAGTTGGGATGTACCGGCCCAGGTCATCGCGGAGTTTCCGACCTGCCCCACGGCGCCTCGCCAGCTGGAAGTCTGCGAGGTCTGTGACTTCCAAGTGCCCTCAATGACCCTCGAATGGTTCGATGCGCAAATGGCGACCGCCGTTGCCCAGGCCATGTCGGAGTGGAATCTCGACCTGGTGACGCGGACCGATGCGCTTCTCCAAGCCGGCGCCTTCGGAAAGTCCACCTCCAAGGACGCCAGGCGCGAGGCCCGCCGCCATGTGAAATACCTGTCACTGAACGCCCTGGACTTTGTCGGCTACATCAGCACCCAAGAGGCAACGCTCTGGGAAACGGACGAAGAAGAGATAGGGG
The DNA here is from genome assembly GCA_964612295.1 of uncultured bacterium. Taxonomy (GTDB): domain Bacteria; phylum Eisenbacteria; class RBG-16-71-46; order CAIMUX01; family WJJG01; genus CAYQJL01. The sequence continues at coordinate 8,291 of CAZTDY010000045.1, forward strand.
CGTTCTTCTCTGGGTTCGCGAACCCGGGCATGTATCCGATCTGGGGAATGAAGCGCTGTCTGCTCGGGGGCGGCGCGTTCTGTATGGAGTTCGACATCGCGGGGACCCGCGGCGGGCACAGAGTCATGGGAGGGCGGTCTGTTAAACTGCGCCCTGCATCGCTGACCCGTCAGGGGAAGAAGTTGACCGCCTGGGATATCGAGATGCCGGTCGCGGAGCACGACGATTCCTGTTTCCTGTTCTGCTCGAGATACTCGGGCCGCATCCGGACCGCGGAGATCGAGGAAGACGGTCAGTCGATCTTCGTGCTGATCCTCGAGGATCTGGAGGGGTTCTACGTTAAGAAGAAAGGCACGCACCGATGCGAGGCACTCGTCCTCTGGCGCAGCATCATCGAAGATGGCAGCTGGCCTCCCGCGAAGCCGATGATCGGCGCCGCGGCCTACTTCCCATCCCTGAAGCTGGACCTGCCCTTGTTCTTACCCGACGTGAACCTTGCCGATCTGCGCAGCTTCTCGGCCTTCCAGCCACTCTTTGCGCTGACCACCTGTCGGGGACACTCTTTCCCGGACTGGCTGGAGGTTTCCCCAGAGGGTGTGTTTGAAGGGTGGGATTCCGAGGGTCCGATTCCTCGGACGCTTCACGAGTGGTTCCCGGACCTGTAGGCGTCCGTTTTCCGCAAATCTCCCCCCCAAAGCGGCTTGACCGTCTCCCGCCGGAGCGATAGTAGTACTGCATGGATGCTGCAAGCCTGACAACCCACCTTGCGGACCGCGTCTTGGTACTCAGTGGCGCAACCGGTACCGAGCTGCAGAAACGCGGCCTTCCCCCCGGAGCATGTCCCGAGACCTGGGTCCTGGAACACCCGGACAGCCTGAAAGATGTTCAGCAAAGCTGCTTTCGGGCGGGATCCGACGCGGTCTTCACCTGCACGTTCGGTGCGAACCGGCAGAAGCTGGCCGATCATGGCGTCGATCCCGAACGGGTGACGGAGCTCAACGAGAAGCTCGCGGGCCTGACCCGCCAGATCTGTCCCCCCGCTGGATTGGTCGGGGGGGATGTCGGTCCCCTGGGCGAGCTCGTCGAGCCCTTTGGGGCGTTGCCGTTCGAGGAGGCGATCCGCAGCTTTCGAGAACAGATCCACGGGCTCGTGCGCGGCGTCGTCGATTTCATCATCATTGAAACGATGATGGACATCCAGGAAGCCCGCGCGGCTTTGCTGGCGGCCAAGGCCGAGTGCGATCTCCCGATCCTCGTGAGCATGACCTACGAGCAAGAGGGCACCACCCTGACCGGAACCAGCCCGGATGTGGCTGCCGTGATTCTGGAATCGCTGGGCGCCTTCGCGGTCGGCTGCAACTGCTCGACGGGACCAGCGCAGATGGGAGCGATCCTGGCCCGCATGAGGGCCGTGGCTCGCGTTCCGATCTTCGCGAAACCCAATGCCGGTCTTCCGACCATCGCCCACGGTTGTACAGTCTTTCCCATGGGACCGGATGAGTTCGCCCGGGAGACGGCGCGTCTCGTTGACGAGGGCGCCGCGCTCGTGGGTGGATGCTGCGGGACGACGCCCGAACACATCGCGGCCCTTTCACATGCGATTGGGGAGAAGCGGCCACCGGAGTTGGCGGCGACGGTCTGTCCCGCGCAATTGAGACTGGCCTCCCCCAGACGGCTCCATACGCCCAAGATGTCCGGGCCGATCACGGTGATCGGAGAGCGCATCAACCCGACCGGGAAGCCGCGGATGCAACGCGCGCTCCGGGATGGGCGCCTCTCCATCGTGCGCCGGCTTGCCCAGGAACAGGCGGACGCCGGTGCCCAGCTTCTGGATGTCAATGTTGGCGCCGCGAAGATTGCGGAGGCCGACGTGTTGCCGGAGGTGGTCAAACTCCTCGGCGTGACGAACGACTGTCCGCTGTGCGTCGATTCGAGTTCACCGGAGGCGATCGAGAAGGCCCTCAGGATCTACCCCGGACGCGCTCTTCTGAACTCGATCTCCGCCGAACCAGAGAAACTCGATCGCATTCTGCCGATTGCAGCCCAGTACGGAGCAGCAGTGATTGTTCTTCCGGTGGCGGAGACCTCGCTGCCGATGACCTCCGCGGAGCGCCGGGAGGTGGTTCTGCGCATCTTCGAGCGCGCCGAAGCCGCAGGTCTGGGCAAGGAAGACATTGTGGTCGACGGTCTCACTCTCGCCTTGTCGAGCAACGCAGCCGCGGCCGTGGAGGCGCTCGACACGATCGCCTGGGCCCACGACACCTTTGGAACCCACACGGTTCTCGGTCTTTCGAATATCTCCTTCGGGTTGCCGGCGCGCGCGGAACTGAACGCCACCTTTCTATCCTTGGCCCGGGAGCGGGGATTGACCATGGTGATTGCCGATCCGGCCGTGGTCGGCGTCGCACCCACCACGCGTGCAACCGAAGCCCTTCTGGGTGAGGACGCCCACTGCCGCCGGTACATCGATGCACATCAGGACCGGCAGGCTGACGCAGATCAGGAACCGGCGGGGGACATCACCGAGACGGGCTCCGAGTCGCCTGCGGCTGAGGCCTTTCAAGCGGTGCTCAATGGAGACCGCGATGCGATCAAGAGCGTCGTGAGTCTCGCGTTGGACGCCGGCGTGTCTCCCCTGGAGCTGATGGAACACCACCTGGTTCCGGCTCTGTTCGAGGTGGGCGAGCGGTTTCAGCGGCGGGAGTACTTCCTGCCCCAGCTCATGCTCTCCGCCGAAACGATGGAGCGCGCGTTCGATCATCTGAAGCCGCTCCTGGAGGCCCGGGCCGCCGCGTCCGCGGGGCGGGTGGTGCTTGCCACGGTCAAGGGTGATATCCATGACATCGGCAAGAACATCGTCGCCCTCATGCTCCGCAACCATGGATTCACCGTGCATGATTTGGGAAAGGACGTGTCCTCGCAGGAGATCGTCAGTGCGACGATGCTGCGGGAGGCGGATCTGGTCATGCTTTCCGCATTGATGACGACCACCATGACGCAGATGCCCCAGGTCATTCGCGAACTGCAGACGTCCGGACTGCTGGCGAAGGTGATTGTCGGGGGAGCGGTCGTGACCGAGGACTACGCCCGCGAGATCGGCGCCGATGGCTACGCGGCCGATGCGGTCGGCGCGGTCAAGATCGCCAACAAGGTGTTAGCCGCCAAGAGGGGTGACCATGCGCAGACTGACGACTAGATGGGTGTGGTTCACGGGCTTCATTCAATCGGGTTGTCTCATCAGTCTGTTGTTTCTTCTCCTCGTCGGCTTCCTGCCCGCATGGGCCTGTACAAGCATGATGGTCACGAAGGGCGCGTCGGTCGACGGCTCGGTCATGATCACCTACACGTGCGATGGGGAGTTCCACCCTCATCTATCCTACAGTCCAGCCGAAGATTTCCCGGCCGGGGATTCACTCGAGATCAAGACCTGGGGCGGTGAGGTACGGGGGAAGATCCCCCAGGTTGAACACACCTTTGCCGTCGTCGATCTCATGAACGAACACCAAGTCGTGATCGGAGAGTCGACCTTTGACGGCCGCGAAGAGCTGCAGAATCCGGAGGGCCTTCTCGGCTACTGGGATCTGATGCACCTGGCGCTGCAACGGTCAGAGACCGCGCGCGAGGCGATCGAGGTCATGACCGGCCTGGTTGCCGCGTACGGGTATCGGTCCACGGGGGAGTCGTTCTCGATTGGGGATCCTCACGAGGTCTGGTACATGGAGATGATCGGCCCGGGGCCGGGAAACGAGGGTGCCCACTGGGTGGCGCTGCGCGTGCCGGATGGATATCTGACCGCTCACGCCAACAAGGCGCGGATCGGGTCGTTACCGCCCGATGATCCCGACAACTGCCTCTACTCGCCCAACGTCATCTCCTTCGCCATTGAAGAGGGGTACTTCGACCCGGCAGGGGGCCAGCCGTTCCGCTACTGCGATGCCTACTGCCCGGACACCCCGGCCAGTCAGCGCTATGCGGGCGGCCGCGTATGGAGCCTCTACCGGCGGGCGGCGCCCAGCCTGGACCTCTCACCCGCCTACATGCGTGCCGAAGAGGGGGCCGAGCCCTACCCCCTGTGGGTCAAGCCTGACGAGAAGCTGACCGTCGAGGATGTTTTCGCCCTCATGCGCGACCACTACGAGGGGACGCCCTACGACATGACTCAGGGCATCGACGCGGGGCCGTACGGGAATCCGTACCGGTGGCGCCCGCTCTTCTGGGAGGTCGACAGCACCAAGTACATGTGGGAACGACCCATATCGACGCAGCAGACTGGATTCTCGTTTGTGTCGCAGTCGCGTGCCTGGCTGCCCGACCCCATCGGGGGCGTGTTCTGGTACGGGCTCGACGACACCTATTTCACCTGTTATACGCCGCTATACTGCGGCATCAACGATCTTCCGAAATCCTACACGCGGGGTAGCCTGAAGAAGTTCTCCTGGGATTCAGCCTGGTGGGTGTTCAACTTTGTGTCCAACATTGCCAACCTGCGATACGCGGACATGATCAAGGATATCCAGGTTGTCCAGTCCGACCTGGAGGGAACGGCGTTTTTGCTGCAACCCGCCGTGGAACAGGCAGCCTGCACGATTGCCGAGAACAATCCCGATCTCCTTGCCACCTATCTGACCAACTACTCCGTCTCACAGGCGGAGGCGGTCGTGGCCGACTGGAAGGAGTTGGGCGAAGATCTTCTGACGAAGTACAACGACGGCTACATCAAGGATGAAGACGGCTCACCCCAGCAACATGGCTACCCGCGGGGTTGGCTCGAACGCGTGTCGAAAGTCCCAGCCGGACAGTTCATCCTTCCGGAGAAAACGGACGATGCGCCGGAGTCCCGGCTCGTGGATTGATTCTCTCCCTTGAACCTTCAGGAAGTGAGGTGTGGATCATGCATCGAATCGTGTGGTTGGGCGGCAGTCTCGCCGCCATGCTGCTGATGTGTCCGCCGGCCCTGGCGGAAACCCCCCTTGCCGATCAGGAATACGAAACATTCCTGTCATCGAACGCCGGCGAAGCGGAGGGGATCGAAGAGGCAGAGGCCGCGCTGGCGGAGAATGCCGAGGCGGAAGAGAGTTTCCTCGCCTTTCAGGACTCTCTAGCGGCCCATGAAGAGTTGGCGGAGCAAGAAGAGCTGTTCCAGGACTACCTCGGCGAGGATGAGGACCTCAGGAGCCGGCTCGAAGCTTATGAAGATGCCGCCGCGGATGATCCAGATGCAGCTGAGCAACTGGCTGCCTACGACAGCTTGGTATCCTCTGACGAAGAACTCGCCGCGACCATTCAGGACCTCGAAGTCGAGATGGCGGCGGACGAAGAGGGACAGAGCGAACACCAGGAGGCCTTGGTCCACCTGGATGAGCATCCCGAGGAAGCCGCCCAGCTCTACGCCCAGGAAGAGGGACCATCCTACGCTGGCGCCGATCCGATTCTCGTGGCCTATGTGGCCCACCTTCGCGCGCATCCGAAGCTCTACCGCAGCTGGTACCGCGTTCATCGGTATCTCGCGGCTCGCCCCCAGCTGAGGGCGCCGGTCTTTCGTCACTGGCGATGGATCCAGGCCCGGCCGAAGCTGTGGCGGGCGCACCGGAACTACCGTCTGCGGGTTGCGCGGCACGCACCTCTCCACCAGGCCTATTGGGCACGGAAGGTTTATTGGGGGCACCGCCCGGCCCTCGCGCGCAGTGTCTGGCGCCACCGGGTTCTGATCGCCGCGCGGCCGCAGATCCGCGCTCAGGTTCGCTACCTGCAAAGGCACCCCGGGGTCGCACGTCAGGTCGTCAAGCACCGGCGCTGGGTGCACAAGCATGTGCCCCAGAGGGTGCGTCCGGCCAAGGCCGGGGCGCCGCCGGGGGGTGCCGCCAAGCCGCCCAAGAAGGCGCCCAAGAAGCCGCTCAAGAAACAGGTCAGGCCTCCCAAGAACCGGTAAGCAGAGAACGCACGATGCCGGTGTTGCCGGAAGGAGCACGAGCGAATGCCGAATCCCAAGACCCGGGGCGCAAACCTGCGCCTCGCGTACCCGTCGAATGATGATGAGCGGCAGGCGTTTGCCGATGCGGCCGCCATTTCGTTTGCGGAGCCCAGGGAAGATGTTCGCGAGAAGCTTGCGAAGGCCGAAACGGATGCGATGCGCATCGTGGTCCATGACGGCGAGGTGGCCGGCGGCCTTCTTCAATATAAGTGGGGTCAGTGGTTCGGCGGTCGGTGCGTGCCAAGCGTGGGCATCGGCCTCGTCGCCGTCGCTCCTCATCACCGCGCCGCGGGCGTGGCGACCGGCATGATGCGTCTCCAGGTCCGTCGCATGGCGGCGGAAGGACATCCTCTGTCGGTCCTTTTTCCCGCCAACCTGCCACTCTACCGTAGGGCTGGGTACGAGATTGCGGGGGTGCGATTCATGATCGAGGCTGAGGCGCGTTCGATCAGCCAGCGGGAGCGCAATCTCACCGTGCGAGAGATCACCTCCCAGGACGAGAAGGCTGTACAAGCCCTCTATCGAAAGGTTGCCCGGCGGCAGAACGGTCCCCTGGATCGAAGCGCGAAGGCGTACAAGGACTTCACGAAGCTCTTCCGCCGGCCGCACTCCTCGTTCGGAGTCTGGCGGGGCCGGGAGATGGTCGGCTGTATGCGATACATGCACAAATGGAACGGTGAGACCATCCCCTGCCGGGATGTCCTCGCGATCGAGCCGGCGGCCTGGCGGCGGATCCTGGCTTTTGTCGCCGACCACCGCCAGCAGGCCACCAAGGCGCGCTGGTTCGCCCACCTCTCCAGCCCGGTCTTCCAGCTTCTCGAGGCGCCCAACATCTACAAGGTCGTCTATGAGGATCACTGGATGTTGCGCATTCTAGATGTCGTTGGCGCGCTGGAGGCCCGGGGTTATTCCCGTGGACTCACGGCTCGTTTCGATCTCAAGGTGAGTGACGATCTCCTGTCCCGCAACCGAGACCGCTTTTCCGTGCGGGTCGAGGATGGCCGCTGCAGCGTTCGCCGGGGAGGCCGCGGAACGATTGGGCTCGATATTCGGGCCCTGGCCAGCCTCTACACCGGATACCAGTCCGCCGAGCAGCTGCTGGACGCCGGCTGGCTCAAAGCCTCACCGGCTCAGGCCGAGCGTCTAAGCTCCGTGTTTGCTGGGCCGCAGCCGCACCTGCCCGACTTCTTCTAGCCGGAGGGACCCGGGAACCGGGGACCCTCTAGGGGCAAGCCGAGTAGTAAGGGACAGGCCGGGCCTGGGCGGTGGTGGTGGATATCAGCCATCGGCCCGCGTCCCGGTTGCCGCCAGAGGGGGAGTCGGCATGCGTCTGGTCTATCGCGTGATCTATCTGATTGTGACAGGCCTACTTGGGGGTTCCTGCCAGAGCAAGGAGAACTCCGCTGCAGAGTACGGCTGCCCCCACGCTCAGTTTCGGTTGGACGGGCAGGTTCTCAGCGATGTGTCCGGAGAAGCGGTTGAAGGGATCCGGGTGAGTTTCCAAGGGTATCCGGACACGACGCGTAGCGACGGCAGCTGGAGGATCGAGACCGACGGCTTCCCATGTGCCGCCGCCGGTTCGCAGCCCTGCAGCCTGGCTGTCGAGGACATCGACGGGGCTGACAACGGAGGTGAGTTCGAGGGCACCAAGATACCGCTCACCCTCGAAAAGACCGAGGAAGGGCACAGCTGGTACTACGGGACCTTCGAGCAGCACGACCTCGTCATCCGGCTTGCGCTGCAAGAGGACAGCAATCAGGAGAAGTAGACATCGACATGGGCATGCGGGATAAGATCAAACAGACGTTGGTCGATACCCAGGGAAACATGGAACGCAAGCTGCACAATCTCAACTACCTCTTCGTCGAAATCACGACCGCCTGCAATCTCAACTGTCTGCACTGCGGCAGTGACTGCAAGAAAGCGGAGAAGCCCGAACATCTCCCACCCAACACCGTGCTCAAGGTCCTGGCGGAGATCAAGTCGCGCTACAACTCCCGTGAGATCACGGTCGCGCTCTCCGGCGGCGAGCCACTCTGCTATCCGGATGTGTTCAAGTTGGGCCGCGAGATCACCCGCCTCGAGTTTCCCTGGGGGATGGTCACGAACGGCTACGCCTGGTCAGGCGAAACCGTGCGAGATGCTCTGAGCGCGGGTCTCCATTCCATTACGGTCAGTCTCGATGGCCTGAGCGACGAACACGACTGGCTACGTGGACAGGAAGGCGCGTTCGCGCGCGCGATCGAGACGATCGCGATGTTGCGGCGGTATCCGGACTGGAAGGCGATGGATGTGGTCACCTGTGTGAACCAGCGGAATCTGCCATCGCTCGATCGGATCTATCTTCTGCTGAAGGCCCTGGGGGTGCGGGATTGGCGTCTGTTCACGATCTCGCCGATCAGCCGCGCGGTCGATGAAGCGGAGCTCTTCTTGTCGCGCGATCAATTCGGGCAGCTCATCGAAAAGATCAAGTCCTTCCGCTCCCGGAACGAGATGTCGGTCAACTACTCCGAATCAGGTTATCTGGGACACCGGGTCGAAAATGAGGTCAGGGACCATCCCTACTTCTGCCGGGCGGGGATCAATGTTGCCGGCATCATGGCCAATGGCGACATTCTCGCCTGTCCCAACATCGACCGGCGGTTCAGACAGGGCAATGTTCTCAAGGACTCCTTCGTGGACGTTTGGGAGAACAAGTACCGGAAGTTCCGCAATCGGAAATGGATGAAGGTCGGCGAATGCGCCGTATGCCCCGAGTGGGATCACTGCCAGGGAAACTCGTTCCATCTCTGGGACGCCGACAACAAGAAGACCCGCATGTGCTATTGCCACGAATACGGACTGCTCGACGAATAGCGCCGTGGGCACAGATTGATCCAAACGCGAAGGGCCACCTCATTAGAGGTGGCCCGTTGTTTGCGTTTGAACGACCTCTACTTGCCGCCGGCGGGAGCCGTCCGCACAATCCGGAAACCGGCCGAGTTGTCGGCCGAGCCGGGGGGGAAGTCGAATCGGCAGGCCGACCGACAGTCCCGGGCGTAGTAGTACCAGCTTCCGCCGCGCAGCACGCGCCTCCGAAGGACGTCAGGGTCCTCTGGACCGGTGGGGTCAGTCGCCGAATCGGTGGGATATACGCCGTAGAAGTCCCAGCACCACTCCCACACGTTCCCGTGCATGTCATACAGGCCATAGGCATTCGCCGTCTTGCCTCTTGAATCCTGCGGTCGGGCAACCTCGTCGATCTCGCTGTTGCCGCAATACCAGGCGATCGCGTCGAGGTTTGTATCCAAGGTGCAGTCCATATAGACCAGGTCACCATTGGCGAGCGCACTCACGCTCCCACCGCGGCAGGCATACTCCCACTCTGCCTCGGTCGGCAGCCGGTAGCCGTCGGCCTCTTGATCCCACTCGATGAGCGCATAGATCAACTGGCCCTCGTCGTTGTACGCCTCTCCGGTGATGGTGTACGCGGGTGTGTAGCCGTCCCGCACGGAGTAGAGGTTGCAGAAGTTGACGGCATCGAACCAGGTGACATCGTGGACCGGGCGCCGCCCTCCGGGGAAAGAGGAGGGGATGTCGTCTGTGATCGTCACGTACAAGCCGGTCGTGACCTCGATATCGCAGATGTAGAAGTCCTTGGTGAGGGTGACGCTGTGTTCGGTTTCGTCGGCATCCCGCCCCGGTTCGCTAGAGGGACTACCCATGCTGAATGTGGTTCCACCACCTAGCTCCACCAAGACCATGTTGAACTCAAACGGATCAGACCAGATGACCGGGGAGTCGTCCACGCGTTCGGTACTCACCTCGGGGCCGTGTCCATCATCGAAGGTGAACCGGAACGAGTGCGAGATCTCATCAAGCAGGGTGGTGTACTCGTAGACCACACCCGCGGTGTAGTCGGGAGAGTCCCCCTCCTGGGGAACCATGTCGAAAGAACTACCGTCAATGACGACCGTGGCCACACTGGCCGGATCGCCTTCCGGGTCCTGATAGGTTACCGAGAAGGTGAACTCCGTGGTGACGTCCCCGTTCTCGGGCGACACCATTCCGTTGCTGAGAACAGGCTCCGTCATGATCGCCTGGGCCACGTTCGAGAGGGCAGAGGTGTTGAGGGCGTCGTCCGTCGTGGTCAGGGCGAAGTAATACGTGCTGTCGGGCTCGAGATTGCTGAGCTCGAGCTCCTGGGCCGTGCCGGCCAACTGAGGGACCGGACGGCGTACGAGGACGGCGGCCGAGTCCCAGTTCGCCTCGGTGATCGGGGCGGAGCCCTGCCGGATCTCGTAGTCGATCGCGGTTCCGGTGTTCCCGTCATCGCCGGGTGCCGTCCAGGCCAAGGTCAGGTCGGTCAATGAAGACAGGCGCGCGGACAGATCGCTCACGGCCGCGGGCGCTTCGTTGTCGGAGGTCGGCACCGGACCCTGCAGAATCACCAGGCCCTCGTCTTCGTCCGCCACACACACAACGTTGTTCTCGCCGACCGCCACGCCCTGGGCAAAGGAGGTCACCACGGTACCGGCGTGACCTGGGTGCTCCGGGTTACGCACATCGATGATGTGCAGCCCGGCGTCCTCTGCCGCCACGAAGGCATAGCCGTCTTGCACGACGATATCGAGGCAGTCGCCGCTGACGGGAATCGAGGCCACCATGGAAAGATGATACTGCTCATCGATCCGCATCACGTGGAAACCCGACTCTCCGTCGGCCACGTATACATAACTGCCTTCGGCATCGACCCCACGGGCCTTGCCGGGAGTATCGAGATTGTCAACGATGAACATGCCGTCCACGCGGACATCGTCGCGGACGTTCACGACCGTGATCCCCATCTCGTCGTCGGCCACGTAGGCGATGCCGTCGACCACATCCAGGCGCTGCGTCTCGCCGTAGGTGGCGACGAAATTCTGGTAGCGGATCTCGCCGGGGACGGACGTATCGGAAAAGTGAACCCGGATCCCCTTCCAGGTATCCGCGAGATAGATGACGTGCTGATCGGTCAGGTAGCCCGGCAGTTCGACACAGATGCCGTTGGCGCTGATTGCGGTGGACGACTGGTTGATCGGCCCGCGCAGCGAGTCGGGCACACCCGGGGTGATGTCGAAGGAGATGACTCCCTCGGACCCCTGGGTGACGTAGGCTACATCAAACGGATTGCCGTCCGGGAGAACCGTGCGGGCCACCTCGATGAAGTCCGCCTCACGCTTCGTGTTGAGTGCGTAGAGCATGACCGGATTCGACGGGTCCGAAATATCGAAGGCGCGCAATCCGCCCTGCCCGGCCGCAACGAACGCGGTCGTGCCGAGGATCCCTACATCCCAGCCCTGGGTGGGCATGTGGGCGCGAGCCGTCACCTCGTAGGGACTCTCGGGCGGCTTGTAGAGATCCTGCTCGCCGCAGCCGGCCAGCACCAGACTTACCAGGCCCAAGAGCCCGGCGAGGCATGTTAGCTTCCTAATCGTCACGCGTCTCCTCCTGCAACATGAAGCGGGCGGCTACCAGGATCGAGTGAACGACAGCCAGTAGCGGGTACCCGTGTAATCCTTCTCCTCAGAGGGATCGTCCTCGCCGATGACCCCGGCCGGGGCGTCCGCGGTCCGCTCCGTATAGCGGATGCCGCTCTCCAGCGAGACCTTGTGCCACAACTTGTTCGATGACCAGACCACGCGGGGCTGGAACGATTCGTCCAACCGTCCGACGTGCAGCGGGTCGACTTCCAGCGGGCGCTCGCTGGTATAGAACTGACGAGCATAGTCGTACTGGAAGTAGATACTCTTCGTCTTGATCTTGATGAGGCCCTGATCGATCCAAGAGGCCAGCGTCAGAATCGGCTTGAGCAGGCCGGCGCTATCGGCCGCCGGGCGATAGGGACTCTTCTTCGGGCTGTAGATGAACCGAATCCGATAAGAATCCTTCTCGTATCCGCCGTCCCCGTCGTTGTCGGACGTCTCCAGAGTCTCGCCGACCTCGTCATACCCGCGGGCCGTGACGTTCGCATACGCGTACTTCACCCGCGTCGTGAGGCGCTTGTACTTCAAATCGGTTTCGATGAAGAAATTCCACTCCCACAGGTCGTTCTCCAGGAACGGGCCGTTGTAGAAGCGCAAGGTCCGGCCCACCGAGAACTTCGACGACCACCACTTGGTGGCCCGGTACCGGTACATCCAGGTGAACGCGTTGCGGGTGATCTTGAAGGGCAGGTACACACGATCGACGGTTCGGGAGGTGAAGGGTGGACGGTCGCCCAGATTCTTGATGTAGCTGTCTGGAGCATAGGTGTAGGTGGTCTCGAAATAGTCATACCGGCGCACAGACTGCCGAAGTCGCAGCTGGACCTCGTCGTTATTCTTGACCGAATTGCGGGCGTAGTCCCAACGCTGATAGCGGGCGCGAAAGCGCGTGTCCTTTCCGAAGAGGAGTTTCTTGCGCTTCAATTCCACAGCCAGGCTCAGGTTGAGCACCATGTCATCATCGGTCTCGATTTCGAACTTCTCCGGCCTGGCTCCGGTGCGGAAGTCCTCCAAGGTGGCGTCGGAGTAGCGGCAGATGTTGTCGTCGTAGATCGAGCTCATGAGCAGCGTGGTCCCGACGTCCCACGGCGAGGTGGGTTTCTTCTTCTTGGCCGCGGGATCCTCGAGCGGCGGGCCCTCGTATAACAGCCGGGCATAGACCGAGCGGCCCGAACGGCTGGTGGCCGTCAATGTCAGGTTCTGGACTCCGGCCGGCATCGCCATGACGATCTTCTTGCTGCCGGTCGGCACACCTGCGCGCGCGAGTTCGAACACCGAAGAACTCGATGCCTTCAGCTGGGCACTCCATCGCTGTTCGCCGTAGGGTTCTAGGCCACTCAGCACGACATCGAGGGATTCGCGCACCGTAGATCCAGATGCAGCCTCGCCTCGAACATAAAAGGTCAGCATTCCCGGCCCACGCAGCGCGAACGGGAATCCTTCGTCGATCCGGTAGTAGGTTTTCTGGCTCTCCGGAGCCCCGATCTTCACCTTCTCCGGCACCGGCTGAGTGGGCGCAGCGCTCGGATGCACCAAACGGGACTTCGCGTCGGCCGGTGCAGGCATTCCTATCAGGGCGAGGAGCAGTAGAGCGTGGGCGCATACCACCAGCCACCCGCGAGCGCCGGCTCCGGGAGAGCTGCGCCGGCTACGTCCGAATTTGTGTATGCGGCGAATCAACCCAATCGTCCTCTTATCCAAAGGTCCTCACGTCCCACGCCTATCGTGGAGTGATCTGTGATTTCGGAATCAGAACCCGTGCGGTGGCCCCCCAGTCTTCCGGGGCCGTCAGACGCAGCTCGTAGGTCCAGTCTCCGCTCGGAACCTCGATGTCGAACTGCTCGCTTTGCGAAGGGGAATACAGATCTGTCTCCCGGTAGATGTCATCCTCGAGGCGCTCGGTGAGAAAACTCTCCGTGCGGAGCGACTCTCCGTTGCGAACGATCTCCAGATCGAACGAGTGTTCCTCATCGGCCGGGACCTCGGCAGGAATGTCGAGCCGGGCCAGGACCTGAAGATCGGCCGGTCCGAAAATGGTAAACCTCAGAGGCTGCTCCTGATCGAAGCAGTAGTGCTCATAGGCGTTTCCGCTCTTTCCCCGCACGAGAGTGAATGTGTTCGAGTACTGATCCGGCACGAGGCACATGAGCGGTTCGTCCTGGCGACGCTCTTCCGCGAGCATTCGCACGGCCACGGCCTTGCCGCGCTCTTGGATGTAGACGCGAAAGGTGTGTTTGCCGTCGGGCACGATGACGGTGGAGAGGGCGCTCTCGCCAACGAGCTTCTCAGGGTCATCGCAGAGGATGACGTCCTTGTCCCGACCCAGGAAGATCTCCCTGAGCAAGATCATCTTGCCGTCGCGTTCGACGACCAGCGTGTAGGTGCGCCGTCCGACATTGACGCCACCACGTGGCAGATGGCGGGTATACAATTTGAGGTCGCGCGGTCCGTAGAGGTTGAACTCGAGAGCTTCGTCGATTCGATAGTAGGAGCGTTCACTACCCGAGATCTTCAGACAGACCGGATCGCCGCTCTTGAGACGGACGAGAGACCATTCGTCATCCGCCTGGGCGGTGTTGGGAGCAGCGGCGGCCAACCCGATGACGACGAGCATGAGAAGGTACAGGATTCGAGTGTGCCCGAATCTGCCTTTTCCATTCGTATCTGGTGGTCGCCGTCTCATGGCCCGTCTCTCGCCCCCGCCTTAAACCCCTCGTTGCTCTTCTCTGCTCCCGTTCACGAAACCCTATTCAAGGCAGGCCGTTAGGCGCGGGCCTTGCCTGTGAGCCGCTCCCGCAGCCCCGGCATGATCATGAACAATGTGGCCCCGAGATAGACCACCAGCAATATCAGCGCGATCCACGGATTGTAGGCGGGGCGACCCAGCGCCTGGCCCTCTCCCGGAAGCGGCATACGCGGCGGTGTGACGGGCAGATCGAACTCCCGAGCCAGCACCAGAGGGATTCCCAGCTGGATGATCGGCACGCCCTGCTTGGCCAGATGCACCATTGCCCCCGGGCGGGGAAAGTTTGTCTTCCACAGGTCCAGGTGCAAACCGGTTTGGATGGGCACGTCCAGAAGCGAGGATCCCAGGCTGGCCCGGCCCCCACCCACGTTCACATAGGCCTTGTACGGCTCACCCCGTGAACCCTGGTTGTACACCTGCATTCGCCGATCAACCGCCTCGGTGAGATTCTCGGTTTCGAGCGACTGAACCTGATTTCGTTCGATCGCCTCCCAAACGAGCTGCTGACCCTGAGGCGTCAGCTTCCGGCCCATGTCCGTGGCGCCACCCGGTGAAGCCGCAATCGTGCGGAAAGTGACGAGACCCTGGTCGGCGATCACCCGCTCCATGTCGAGCCAGGTGAAGGCCGGATCGGTCGCGCCGTAGTTTGAGGACGCGACCGTATGCGTGATGATCGGGCGCAACTGCATGGTCTCCAACGCTGCGTAGAGACACACGTTCCATCCCGGGTAGGAACCGCTCGTGGCGACGGCCACCGGGTCCCCCGCCTCGAGCCCGACCTGCTGGAAATAGTCGACAATGATGGCTGAGAAATTGGGATTGATGGTCGTCCGCTTGTAGGACAACCTCGAATTGGCATTGGAGATCGCACTGATCCGCGGTCCGATCAAACCGGTGCCGGCGGCATCCGGTCCTTCGAGATCGATATCTCCAACCTGGTTCACCCGATCCACGCGCAGGGTCTCAAAGCAGCGTCCGGCGAGTTCGACTGCGGCGCGCTTGGTCTGGTAACCGCGAACGCGCTTCTCACTCCGCGTCGATTCCAGAACGATCTGGCAGCCGATGGCCGCGATTGCGAGAATCGCGAGCATCAGTTTGCGATTGGTTTGCATCTGATAGGCCACTGGTCCTCTCCTCCCCTTCCATCGCGCTAGAAGCGCATCCCCGCTGAAATCCCCAGATCGCCGCCGTGAGCAACAATGAGTACGAGCCTGACGATGATCGATGACATGAGGATGGTGCAGATCGTCTCGACGATGCCTTGGCGCACCATCCAGTAGGCGATCAGACCACTGATGATGTACCCGATCACCAGCCCCTGGTTGGGCAGCGCCAGGTTGGCGCTGAGCTCACGAGCGCTGGGGAGTAGGGCGAAGATCGCGAAATTCACCAGGTAACCAACCAGAACAGAGATCACCATCGTGCGCCGGCCGTAGAGAAGGACGAAACGCCCGATGACCCGGACAATCGCCATGGCGACGATGGCGGCCAGGAGCGTTCCGACAATGAGGAACGGCTCGTGCATATAAAATGCAATGTAGCCCGGCACGACCAGTCCGCCCGCGGTAAGGGCGAGAAACTCTGAGAAGAGCAGGCTTGTGACCAACCCTAAACCGATTGCCTGAATAAGCAGCACCAACATCAGCTATTCCCTTCCTTCTCCAGCAGCTTGACAAACTCCAGCCCGAAGCCGCCGATATTCCCAATGCCCATGACCATGGTCTGCTCATTGGTCAGCTCAAAAAGTTTCTCCAGAACATCCGCGGGCGAGCGGCCGCCCATATGGATGAGTTTCTCTCTCGGCACCTGCATCCGAATCGCCATATCAATGAACGCCGTGGCCTGTTGGCCGGCGACCAGATACCAGTTCGCGTTCATGTGCGACTCGATGATCTCGGCCATGTCCACGGCCCGGCGCATCCGGTCGCCGCGATTGCTGATCAGAACGCCGGTTTCAACGACGCCGTCCGCCGAATCCACGAAGGGCGAGTTTTGCGCACTCTGCATCCCCAGCAGATTCCAGATGAACGTGGTCGACTCCGGGTCGTTGGCCGCAAAGGCGTTGATGAAGTGAACCTGCTTCTTGTCGCGGGCGAGGCGAACGAGCGTGGTTGCGCCGACATCCGGCGTGACGGTGTACATTCCCTTGAGAGCGGTTGCGCGATCGACCCCGACCTCGGCACACACGTCCAGGGCCAGGGCGACATTCTCGGGGATCTCGACGTGGTTGAATCCCTGCATTTCCTCGGGAGTGGGGGTGCCGTCATCGGTGGTCTGGTGGAAGGAACTCCCCCGAAACTTCGCCACCCCTTTCATATAGTCGGCGAACCGCGCATCCGACAGGAAGAACTTGCCTCCCCGTGGAATCGTCCCGCTCAAGGCGCGGGCGACATCGCCCAGATGAGGCCCCATCACCTCGAGGTGGTCCGGGCGGACATTGGTCATCACCCCGATCGTGGAGTGGATAATCCGCTTCTCGCTGACCCGCTGCAGATCCGGGCGGATCGCCATACATTCGACGACGAGGGCCTCGGCCTCCTCCTTCGCCGCGCGGCGTACAATCCCGATCTGTTCGCGGATGTTGGGGGTGCTGTAGCGGATCACCGGTTCTTCGGTACCGTCTAGATGGATGTACTTCACCTCCGACCCCGTCGTCTTGGCAAAGGTGCGTACGCCTCCGGCGCGCAGGCCCGCCGCGATCAACCTGGTCACCGACGACTTTCCTCGCGTCCCGTTCACGTGAATCCGGATCGGAATGCGCCGCAGGCATGCCCGGTGCCTGACCATCTCCAGGGTAAAGATCAGGACGAGACCGACCAGGAGGATGATGAGCAGCGTGGCGGAAAACTCGAGAGCAGGATATAGATTCATGGACGCCTATCGACCTCCGCAGTGAGCGGACGGCCCAACCACGAAAAATGGGGTGGCCAGCCGCATTTCATGTTCCGGTCCCCTGTGTACGTACGTACTTCCCAGGGCTCAATTCAAACAAAGCGAGCGACCCACCGAGTCGCTCGGGGTGAGGCGACCGAACCTCAAACGCCAAAGAGTATACCACCCCGGATCGGGAGTCGATAGACACGTTTCAATCGCGGGCGATACGAGGAAGATTGACAGGGGCCGGGCGTTGTCCGTACCGTGGCACACGTTGTATCGAGGGCCTGACAACGGGAGGGCGCGCGTGGGGCAGATTAGCCGGTACCTGTTTGTGGATCAACTTCGCGGCATGATCATCGCCTTCATGGGGCTGGATCACGCGTCGGACTACTTCAATGCCGTCTGGAAACGTGTGAGTTACGACAACTTCCTGTTTGATTCCCTCGGCCAGTTCGTCATCCGCTATCTGAGCTACCTCTGTGCACCCGGTTTCCTGATGCTGGCCGGGGCCATGGTCTGGTTGTCCATGCAAAAGCGTACAAAATCAGGAGTTGCGACCGGTCCCCTCCGGACGTCGTTCATCCGGCGCGGCGCGTTCCTGGTCCTGGTCCAGATCCTCTGGGTCAATGCCAGCTGGGGAGGCTTCTCTCGAATCAGGCCCGACCACTTCGGGATCATCGCCACCATCGGCTCGGCCATCATTCTCCTGGCCCTGGTCGTTCACCTGAGGTGGAAGTTACGGCTGGGGATCGCCCTGGGGATCATCCTCGTCCATCCGCTGCTCCTCCAGATTCCCTACGAGAAGGAAACGATCACGCTGGCGACCCGATTCATGCAACTATTTGTCGATTCTGGCAAATGGAATCTCTATCCGGTTCTGCCCTGGTTCGCCCTCGCGACGCTTGGGTCGGTGGCCGGGGAGGCCTGGTTCGTCTTATGGCCGAGCGACAGGCTCCGCCTGCGAAACAGCGTGATCGTCGGGCTCGTCGGGGTGGCGATCTTCTTCGTCGTGCGGGGCCTGGGTGGCTACGGGAACATCTTCCCGTACGACCGGATCGGGACCATCTCGTTCTTCTTCATCCAGAAGTATCCGCCGAGCATGGCCCACAACTTCCTCTTTCCGGGACTCATCATGCTCTGCGCTTCGCTCTTCATGGTGATCGGCGGCAAGCTCAGGCCGCTCTTCCATCCCCTGGAGGTTTACGGCCGGACACCCTTCTTCTTCTACGTGATTCACATTCCGCTTCTCGCGATTCTCACCAAGCGCACGGGGCTCTTGCCCTGGAAGGAAGGCGAGGTGGGGGCCGCGCTACTGGGGTGGGTCGGGCTCTTGATCGTGATGTACCCGATCTGTCGTTGGTTCGGCGGTGTGAAAGCGCGCAGCAACAACACCCTCATCAAGATGATGTAGGCCGGCGACAGACAAGAATGCTCCCCGGGCTCGATGACGCGTCAAAGGTGGATCGGTCGTAGTCGCCGTAGTGTGCAATCACCTCATAGCCGATGCTCCTGTGCACTTCGCCTAGCCATGCGCCGGGCAGGGGATGCAGCCAGACATCCTCCGAAAAGACAAGCTCACCCTTCCGTTCCAGACGCGGCTTGAACAGAGCGTGTTCGGACGTAATGTCGGAGAACGAACGGGAGAAGGTCAGTCCGTCCTCTTCCATGACGCGCGGCGGGAAGGTGACGGCGGACTGGGTCACAAGCTTGTCCCAGTTGATCACCTGAACGATCCACGCGCCGCCCGGCTTCAAGCTCTTGTACAAGTCGCGCGCGACCGCGGTGAATTCGGTGCGCGTGAGATGGGCGGCCGTGTTTCCCAAACAGAAGATGAGGTCGTAAGACCGCGCGGGTAGATCCATCCTCCGCATGTCGGCCACGCGGAAGCTCTGTTCAGGATATTGCCGCTTGGCCAGGCCGATCATCTCGGCATCGAGATCGAGCCCTTCGGCCTCGTGCCCTTTCTTGGATAGATGGCCGGCATAGTGTCCCGGGCCACAGCCGACGTCGAGGATCCGAGCGCGCGACGCATCTCCCTTTGATGCGGAGGGCAGGTGGCCCTCGAGGAATTCGACGACAGCCGGACGGAAGGGAAACACCTGATCATAGAACGGGGCCAGTGAAGCGTATTGGGACATCACGATTCCTCGGTCGAGCGGTAGTCGGAGTCGCCACGGGCGTCCAGGATTTCCCCGAAGTAGATGCGATGGTAGTCCTTGTCCGGATAGGACTTCTCGATCTCGGGCGCCAGGAATTGGTCCGGGCACAGATCATCGAAATAGATCTTGCGGCATTCGATGATCAGGTTCGCCTCCGCAAAGACCGGGGCGGCGACGCTCCTCGCGGCCACCGGGGTCAGGCCGGTCTGGGCGATCTTGTCTCCGTCACGTCCGGAGGCGGTCCCGAGGAGTTGCAGATCCGGGCGGCGTCTTTCTGGAAAGGAACAGAGGGTGAACGTGTCGTAGCGCTCCATGAAGCCGTACGTGTGCCTCGTGGGCCTGACCACCACCTGGGCGAACGGCTTGTTCCACATCGTGCCCAGGCTGCCCCAACCTACGGTCATGGTGTTGAAGTCGCCCTTTTCGAAGTCACCGGCCGACAGTAGAAGCCACTGCTTGAGCCACAGATGATGCGTGCGGGCCTGCAGGCTGCCTGCAGGAATATCAACTAGGTTCACCGCGTCCTCCTGGTAAGATGTGGGCCGGCGCAGGATCGAGAACACATAGACCAACACCTGCCCGCAGCCTAGGTTGCATGGGAAGGGTGATCAATGGGAAACGGAACAAGCCGGTCCAATTGGTTCGTCTACGGGATGCTCATCATCCTGTTCGTGGTCTGGTCGAACTCCTTTCACGCGATCGCCTACCTGAGGCAACAGATGCAGGTGAGCGCCGCCGATCTGGTGACCCTCCGCTTCGGACCGGTTGCGCCCTTTTGCCTGCTCTACTGTCTATGGCGTTGGCGTGAGAGTCGGGAGCTGATCAAGCGGCATTGGGCGCGCCTGCTCATCGTCGGAGTGTTGGCCGTGCCGGGATACAACCTCTCTCTCAACTGGGGGCAGGCGCGCGTTCCCGCCGGCACCGCGAGCCTCCTGATCGCGACCAATCCGGTTTTCGTCTACCTGCTGGCGGTGGCCTTTCTGGACGAACGGATCCGGCGCAGCAAGATCCTGGGTCTGGCGCTGGCCTTCGCCGGAGTCTACGGGCTCGTTCAGTTTCAGCATGGTCAGTTCGGGGGAACCTACGTGCGATACGCGCTGGCGGTGCTGATCGCGCCGCTCGCCTGGGCCTTGGCCACCGTGGCCGGCAAACCGGTCATGGGAAAGCGCGATCCGCTCCTTTTCACGATGGTGGCGACAGGGTTCGGCAGCCTGCCCTACCTGCTCCTTCTCGCCGCGGGGGGAGGCGCATCGCACGAGGCCCTGGGCGGCCTGTCCCAAACGGGTTGGGTCGCACTCGTTCATCTGTCGCTGGGGTGCACGGTCTTCGGATACGTGGTCTGGTTCTGGGCGCTGCGGTACTTGAGCGCCTCGAGCGTGGCCGCCTTCGTCTTTCTCAACCCGCCGCTGACCATCCTCTTCGGGATCGTCTGGGGGACCGAAGCATTCCATTGGAGCCTGCTCGTCTTCGGACTGACGGTCCTCGCCGGCGTGGCCTTGAGCGCCGGGGTCCTGAGACTTCCTCGGCGGCCCGATCAGCGCCTTGCCGTCACCCGCTAAAAAGGGTGAGCATGGCCACCCATTCCCCTAGTAGAATGCAGCACGCCAGCAGTCCGTGGCAGAAGTGCTCGTAGCCAGGATGACTTCTGCCACGGGCTGCTATGGGTCGCCGGACCCGGCAATCGACGGCAGCGGTACCTTTGGCTTTCTGACGAGTGAGGTCGCCATGCATCCGGACCAATCCGCCCCTGCGACCCAAACACCGGGCAGATTGGAGCGCATCGGCCTCAAACGAGAGTTCATCGTAGCCGGCCTCCTCATCCTTCTGCTCGCCGGCCACTTCTACTGGCTGACCACCTACGTGACGCCGGCCTTCGCCAGTCCGGACGCGGACGGCTATTTTGCCCAGGCCCGCCTCCTCGTCACCGAGGGCAGGGTCAGTTTCTCTCCCGAGTCGCCGACACAGTACATCGGCGTCCACTGGCTCCGGACCGACGACGGCCGATTCATCTGCCGCTACCCGCCAGGATTCTCGGCGCTACTCGCCGCCGCTTGGTGGGTCGGAGGACGCAATGCCGCGTTCTACGTGAATCCGATCCTGGCGACGCTCACCCTGCTTGCGATTTATCTGCTCTGCCGGCCCTGGATCGGCCGCGCTCTGGCGCTGGTGGCGGCGGCCGTGTTTGCCGCAACGCCGCTCGCCAACTACCACGCGGTCCATTGCGACGCGCACACCGCCTCCACCTTCTTTCTCGTGGTTGGCTTGGCCTTGCTCTTCGCCTGGGCCCGGCGCCCCGGTGTCTGGCGCGGGCTCGCCTCAGGTCTGGCGCTTGGTATCCTGCCCACCATCCGCCATGCCGAGGCGATCGCCGTGGTGGGCATCGTGGTGTTCCTCGCGGATCGTTTCTTTGCGCTTGCCGGGCGCCGAAAGACCCTGTGGTTTATCCTCGCCGGGGCGGCGATTCCGATCGGACTGCAGCTCGCCTTCAACCACCACCAGTTCGGCGCGGTCTGGAAGACCGCCTACTCGCTCACCAACGAACAGCAACTCTCCTGGGGGTTCTTCGCGCGAAACTGGGAACCGTTTCTTTCAGCGCTCATGTCCGACGGGGTGGGCCTCTTCTTCGCCCTTGGCGTGGGAGGGCTGGCAGCGATGGCTCTGCACCGGGAGACGCGCGGCATCTCGGGCGGCCTGTCTCTGATCATCCTGGGCATCAGCGCGGTCTACGCGAGCTACTATTTCAGCTCCGGAGCGCACCGCGGCTGGCTGCGCTTTCTGCTGCCCACGCTGCCGCTCTATCTGTTGCCTGCGTTTTGGCTCGTGAAACGCCTGAGGCCGGAGAAGCTTGCCACCGCTACCGTGGTTGTCCTATCCGCGATCCATATCCTCACGGGGATTCCCGATTCGATCGAGCGCCTGGCGAGTGAGCGGGAAGTCGCCGATCGATCCAACCTGGCCCTTCACTGGCTGGACACGCACGTACCTGCAGGCAGCGTCATCGTCGGCGACCGTCAGCTCCTCGCTCAGATTCACTTCACCGGCAAGTGGAAGCTGGCAGACGACAACGTCGTTTTCGGCGGCGACATCGGCGACGGCCCGGCAGGTCGGGGCCCAGACGGAATCAACCGGTCCGGGCGGCCGAGCCCGAAGCAGTGGGGAAAAACGGACGATCTCCGGCGGAAGTACGGCGATCTTGCTCCGTCCGAGCGGCCGCTGGAAACGCTTTCAGACCTGCGCGCCTGGGCCCAAGAGGGGCAGGCCATCTACTGGGTCGGCCCGAAACGCGCGGTGGCGAGTTTCGAGAGCGCCACCGGCGGCGCGGCCGCCTTCGAGGAGATCGGCCGGATTGACATCCCTGAAGCCCGGCTTCCCGATCTGCGCTCGATCGATCGAGATCCCTTTGGAATACCCGGCGGCGCGCCCGGCGGACCCCCCGGCTCCGATGGACGCCGGCGCCGGGAGATGGCCGACCCCTGGATACTCCCCGCCGGACGGCAACTTGCCGTCTTTCGTCTCGAATCGTGATCATCGGCGGGCCCGCCGGCCGCCAACGGGGGGAGTCTTTTCCAATCCAGGAATGAGCCTGAAGGGTTTTTGTCTTCCAACAG
>CAZTDY010000046.1:0-31074 GCA_964612295.1 uncultured bacterium
TCGGTCGACGCGTCATCATCCGGGTTCTCCATCGCCTTCAGCGCGCTTCCGCGAACCACAGGAATGTCGTCGCCCGGGAACTCATATTTGCTCAGCAGCTCACGCACCTCGAGCTCCACCAGATCCAGAAGCTCGGGGTCGTCCACCATGTCGCACTTGTTCAAGAACACCACGATGTAGGGCACGTTCACCTGACGCGACAGAAGCACGTGCTCGCGCGTCTGGGGCATCGGACCATCGTCGGCACCCACCACCAGGATCGTTCCGTCCATCTGCGCCGCGCCCGTGACCATGTTCTTCACGTAATCAGCGTGGCCGGGACAGTCCACGTGCGCGTAGTGACGGGCCTCCGTCTGATACTCCACGTGCGCCGTGTTGATCGTGACCCCGCGCTCCTTCTCTTCGGGCGCGTTGTCGATCGAGTCGAAGGAACGAATCTCACAGAAGCCCTTCTTCGCCAACGTCATCGTGATCGCGGCCGTCAGGGTCGTCTTCCCATGATCCACGTGACCAATCGTTCCGACGTTCACGTGGGGCTTTGTTCTTTCGAACTTCTCCTTGCTCATGACAGAGCTCCCTCCTCAAAGCGCGCTTCTTCCAGCCGTCCCGAATTCTGCCGGCACAAAACCCGACACAGACATTTCTCTCCAACCTGGACAGATCCGCCCGGGGACAATTCGCCTTACCTTGTTTCGTCGTGCTGGTGAAGCCTTGGCGGCTCCCTCAGGCTTTTCCGGACCTTTGATTCACGCCGCAGCCGCCTAGTCTGGCGGTGGGCGCCACCCTGTCTGCGGAGTCGAAGGCGTGGGTGTAAGGGACGCAAGGTCCGATATGTGCCTATTCGCTCCGGATCTCCCATGCGGGTAGCCAATGGCTCTCCTGGAGACTCCGCAGGTTGTCACCGCGAGCTTATCTGCTCTGCGGTCTGGATCACCTTCCCCCTCTCCGACAAAAATAATCGAACGTCAGTCACGCCGCGGTACGCAGCCTGGCAGCTCACCCAGCCTAGAACCGATAGTGCGCGAACGCCCGGTTGGCCTCGGCCATCCGGTGCGTGTCCTCGCGCTTCTTGATCGACGAACCTTCGTTCTTGGAAGCGGCAAGCAGCTCGCCCGCCAGCTTCTCTTCCATCGTATGTTCGGGACGAGCCGTCGCAAAGCCGATGATCCAACGCAGTGCGAGTGCCGTCCGCCGCTCCGGCTTGACTTCCACCGGAACCTGGTAGGTCGCGCCGCCAACGCGGCGAGACTTGACTTCGATGTTGGGCTTGACGTTGTTGACGCCCTGCTTCAGCACGGCGAGGCCGTCCTGGCCCGTCTTCTCGCCCATGATACTGATGGCGTTGTAGAGGATCCGCTCGGATGTGCTCTTCTTCCCCGCCCGCATGACATAGTTGATGAACTTTGTCACCAGCACACTGTTGTGCTTCGGGTCCGGGAGAATCTCCCGCTTCGCTACCTTCGCCCGCCTCGGCATGTCCTCTTAGCCTCCCAAAATGCGTGTCTTGAAATGCACGCCCGTTACAATTCGATCGTCTCTAGCTCGCGGTCTTCTTCGGTCGTTTCGTTCCGTACTTCGAGCGGCTCTGGCGACGGGTGTCGACCCCGCTCGCATCCAGCGCGCCGCGGATGATGTGATACCGCACACCCGGCAAGTCCTTCACACGACCACCGCGGATCAGCACGATCGAGTGCTCCTGCAGATTGTGCCCTTCGCCAGGGATGTAGGCCGTGACCTCGATCCCGTTGGTCAAACGAACACGGGCCACCTTGCGCATCGCCGAGTTCGGTTTCTTCGGCGTCGTCGTATAGACGCGCGTGCAAACCCCTCGCTTCTGAGGACAAGCCTTCAGTGCGGGAGCCGATGTCTTGGCCAGGATTCGTTTGCGTCCCTTACGGACCAGCTGATTCAAAGTGGGCACGCCCCAAACTCCTTATAAATCGCGCTTATCGCTAGATATGGACCGCCGTTAGGCAGATCGTGCAGACCTCATTCTTGACGCACAAACGCAGATTCTACTTATCCGTCACCCGATTGTCAACTATCTGATTCAGTGAGCGGTGATTCGGCTTCCTCGCCGCCCGGCTCACGTCCGACTACGCCGTCCATCAGGGAGAAGCCCAGCAGGAGGTCTTCTTCCTCCTCCTCGTCAGGCTCGACATCCAACGGCACGGACCTGAGTTTCCGCAACGTCGGCAATCCGGTCCCCGCCGGGATCAGCTGCCCGATCGCCACGTTTTCCTTCAGGCCTCTCAAGGGATCGACGCTTCCGTGGATCGAGGCCTCGGTCAGGATCCGGGTGGTTTCCTGGAACGAGGCTGCCGACACGAAGCTGTGCGTCGAGAGGCTTGCCTTTGTAATTCCAAGCAGGAGTGGAGTATAGCGAGCTGGATTTCCACCCTCCTGCACCACCGATTCCTGCTCTTCCCGGAGCGGGATCTTGTCGACCATCTCGCCCTCTAGGAAGCGAGTGTCGCCCGGATCCTCGATCCGGACCTTCTGGAGCATCTGCCGGACGATGATCTCGACGTGCTTGTCGTCGATCGGCACGCCCTGCTGGCGGTACACCTCCTGGATCTGGTCGACCAGGTACTCCTGGACCTCCTTGATCCCACGGACCCTCAGGATGTCGTGCGGATTGACGGCACCGTCCGTAAGTGGTTGCCCCGCTTGCACAAAGTCCGTTTCCTGGACGTGCAGGTGCTTCCCGTGGGGGATCAGATACTCGCGCTCGTCCCCGCCGTCCTCGGCTTCGACCACGATCTTTCGGAGACCACGGGTCAGCTTACCGAGCTTCACCTCACCGTCGATCTCGCTGATCGTCGCCTGATCCTTGGGCCGCCTCGCCTCGAAGAGCTCCGAGACTCGCGGCAGACCGGCGGTGATGTCCCGGGTCTTGCCCGAAGCCCGCCGGAGAGTTGCTAAAACATCACCCGGCTTGACCTTCTGGCCGTCACGGATGACCAGGCGGGCGCCGGTCGGCACCGCATAGCGCTGCGTCTTGCCGCCCTTTGAGGGGATCACGTCGATGTGCGGGTGGAGACGCTTCTCGCGGTCCTCCACGATGACCAGCTCACGCTTGCTGGTGGTCTCGTCCACCTGGTCGCGGAGGGTCACCTTCTCCTTGATATCGACGAATCGAACCGAACCGGAGACCGTCGAGATGATCGGCACGTTGTAGGTGTCCCACTCGAAGAGGACTTCGTTGTACTTCACATCGGTATCGTCGTCGACCAGCATGACGGTTCCGTAACCGGGCTGGAAGCGGTCGATCACGCGGTCGGCATCATCATAGAGCTCGACCTCACCACGCCGGGCCACGTTCACCCTGGTGCCGTCCTTGCGCTTGATCACGCGCATGTTCTTGTAGCGCATCTTGGCGGCGCGCCGCGCCCGGACCGAGGACTGCTCGACGACCAGCGACGCCGTTCCACCGATGTGGAAGGTCCGCAGGGTCAGCTGCGTGCCCGGCTCACCGATGCTCTGGGCGGCAATGACGCCCACCGCCTCGCCGATGCTCACCAGATGACCGCTCGAAAGGTCGCGGCCGTAGCAATTCGCGCAGATACCGCGCTTGGACTCGCAGGTGAGCACGCTCCGGATGATGACCGAGTCCACCCCGGCCTTCTCGATCCGCTCGGCAATGACCTCGTCGATCAGGCCGCCCGATTCAATGATGAGCTCGTCCGACTGGGGATCGTACACATCGTCGACGCAAACGCGTCCCAGAATCCGATCCTGGAGCGGCTCGACGATCTGCTCACCGTCCTTGAGTGCCCCGCGTTCGATCCCGCGGATCGTCCCGCAGTCTTCCAGGGTGACGATCACGTCTTGCGCGACATCGACCAGGCGGCGGGTCAGATACCCGGCGTCGGCCGTCTTCAGCGCCGTATCGGCCAGACCCTTGCGGGCACCGTGGGTCGAGATGAAGTACTCGAGAACCGTGAGCCCCTCTTTGAAGTTACGGATAACGGGCTGCTCGATGACCTCGCCGGCCCCACCGGTCAGGCGCTTCTGCGGCTTGGCCATCAGCCCCCGCATACCGGCCAGCTGACGGATCTGCTCGCGGCTACCACGCGCCCCGGAGTCCGCCATCATCCAGATCGGGTTGAAGCCCTGATCGATTTCGGCCAGGCCTGCCATGGTCACTTCCTCGACCTCGTTACGCACACGCGTCCAGGTTTCGACCACTCGGTTCTGGCGCTCCCGCTCAGAGATCTTCTGTGAGCGGTGCTCCTTGTTGATCCGGGCGACTTCCTTTTCCGCGTCGGCGATGATCTCGGTCTTCTTCTCGGGAACGACGATGTCGTCGATCCCGACCGTGATCCCGGCCATCGTGGCGTACTTGAAGCCCAGGTTCTTGAGGTTGTCCAGGAACGTCGACGTGGCCTTCTTGCCGAGGGCGTGATAGCAGGCACCGACCAGCCTTCCGAGACGTCCTTTGTTGAAGCCTTCGTTGACGAAGTCGAGACCTTCGGGAACAACCTGGTTGAACAGGATGCGGCCGACCGTGGTCTCGAGAATCTCGCCCTCGATCCGGCATTTGATCAGCGCGTGCAGATCGACCTCGCCGTGATCGAAGGCGACTAAGGCCTCCTCCGGACCGGAGAAAATCATGCCCTGCCCGCGCGCGTCTTCCCGGGTCTTGGTCAGGTAGTTGCATCCCAGTACGATGTCCTGGCTCGGCGTGGCCACCGGGCGACCACTCGCCGGGAGCAGAATGTTGTTCGTCGAGAGCATCAGCTCGCGCGACTCGATCTGCGCCGCCCAGGAGAGCGGCACGTGAACGGCCATCTGGTCGCCGTCGAAGTCAGCGTTGAAGGCCGCACAGACCAAGGGATGAATCCGGATCGCCTTGCCTTCGACCAGCACGGGCTGGAACGCCTGGATTCCCAAGCGGTGCAGGGTGGGCGCCCGGTTCAGGAGAACCGGATGCTCCTGGATGATCTCGCTCAGCACCTCCCAGACCTCGGGATGCTCGCGTTCGACAAACCGCTTGGCGCTCTTGACGGTCATGTTGTGGGGACCGTCCTCGAGCTTGCGGATGATAAAAGGCTTGAACAGCTCGAGCGCCATGGTCTGCGGCAAACCGCACTCGTGCATCTTGAGCTCGGGCCCGACCACGATCACGCTACGACCGGAGTAGTCGACTCGCTTACCGAGCAGGTTCTGACGGAAACGACCCTGCTTACCCTTGAGCATGTCGCTCAGGGACTTGAGCGGACGGTTCCCCTGCCCGCGCACGGCGCGCGTCCGGCGACCGTTATCGAAGAGGGCGTCGACCGCTTCCTGCAACATCCGCTTCTCGTTGCGGAGGATGACCTCCGGCGCGCGGATTTCCATCAGGCGCTTCAGGCGGTTGTTGCGGTTGATGACGCGACGATAGAGGTCGTTCAGATCCGAGGTCGCGAAACGGCCGCCCTCCAAGGGCACCAGCGGGCGAAGGTCGGGCGGAAGGACCGGAATCACTTCCAGAATCATCCACTCCGGCGAATTGTTGCTGTTGCGGAAGGCCTCGACGACCTTCAGACGCTTCAGGATGTCCTTCTTGCGCTGCACGGAGGTCTCGACCCGGGCACGCTGCCGCAGATCCTGCGACAGGTCCTCTAGGTCCATCGACCGGAGCATCTCGCGAATCGCCTCGGCCCCCATCTTGGCGGAGAAGTTGTAGGAGGCATCTTCGCTCAGCTCGTGGAACTGCTCCTCCGAGATGAGCTCTTTGAACTTATACGGCGTGTTGCCCGGCGTGATCATCACGTAGGACTCGTAGTACAGAATCCTCTCGAGCTGACGCACCGGCATGTCCAGCAAGTGTCCGATCCGGCTGGGCACACCCTTGAAGTACCAGATGTGCGACACCGGAACGGCGAGTTCGACATGACCCATTCGCTCGCGGCGTACGCTCGAGCGGGTCACTTCGACCCCGCACTTGTCACAGATCACGCCGCGATAGCGGATCATCTTGTAACGGCCGCAGGCGCACTGCCAGTCCTTGACCGGTCCGAAGATGCGCTCGCAGAAGAGGCCGTCGCGCTCTGGACGGAAGGTCCGGTAGTTGATCGTCTCCGGCTTCGTGACCTCGCCGTGACTCCAGCTACGGATGGTCTCGGGCGATGCCAGCTGGATCCGTATTTTGGTGAAGTCGAACTTGCGCCTCATCTCGCGTTCCCGTTCCCGGATGCTGGGCAGCGGAGGACCAACGGCCGGGCTGGGAATGCGGAATTCGGTCGACTCGGTCATACTGTATTCTCCTTGTGAAGCAGTCCTTCAATTCCGTCGGGTGCTTCTACTCGAACTGGATATCCAGGCAGAGACTCCTCAGCTCCTTGATCAGAACGTTGAACGATTCCGGAACACCGGGTTCGGGAGGATTCTCGCCCTTCACGATGGCCTCGTAGATTTTCGAGCGCCCCTCGACATCGTCCGACTTGACCGTCAACAGCTCCTGGAGCGTGTGAGCGGCGCCGTAGGCCTCGAGCGCCCAAACCTCCATCTCACCGAACCGCTGGCCACCGAACTGGGCCTTACCGCCCAGAGGCTGCTGGGTCACCAGCGAGTAGGGCCCGATGGACCGGGCGTGGATCTTGTCGTCGACCAGGTGGCTGAGCTTCAACATGTAGATGTAGCCCACCGTCACCCGCTGATGGAACGGCTCGCCGGTGCGGCCGTTGAAGAGTTCCATCTTGCCGTCTTCGGGCAGCTCGGCTTCATTCAGGCACTTCTTGATTTCGCTCACGGTGGCGCCGGCGAAGACCGGTGTCTTGGCGCGATACCCGGTCTTGTGCGCCGCCCAGCCCAGGTGGGTTTCGAGTACCTGCCCGATGTTCATTCGGGACGGCACCCCGAGCGGGTTCAAGACGATGTCGATGCTGTGCCCGTCGGGCATGTAAGGCATGTCCTCTTGGGGTAGAACCTTCGAGACAACACCCTTGTTTCCATGCCGCCCGGCCATCTTGTCACCCACCGACAGCTTGCGCTTCTTGGCGACGAACACCTTCACCAGCTTGACGACGCCCGGAGGGAGCTCGTCGCCACGGGTGATCTTCTCGATGCCCTTTTCCTCGGTCCGCTCCAGGCGCTCCAGCGCCCGGGTGGCGAGGTCGAACTGCGTCCAGAAGCGCTCGTTGATCTGGGGGCTCTTGGCCACCGGCGAACGGTAGGACAGCTCATCGAAGACGAGCCGCTCACGGAGCCGGTCCGGGTTGCCCTTGGTTCCGGCGCGCACCAGGATTTCGCCGGTCTTGCCCGACACGATTCTGGCCAACACCTTCCCCTTGAGGATCCGGAGAAGCTCCTCGTCGCGGTTTTCGCGGATGATTGTGTACTCTTTGCGGGCGAGACGTTTGATGCGGTCGACCTTCTTCTTCTCACGCTTCTGGGTCGACTCGTCCTTCTCCTTGCGGGAGAAGACCTTCACGTCGATCACCACGCCTTCCATGCCCGGAGGGGCCTTCAGGGAGGCGTCGCGAACGTCACCCGCCTTGTCGCCAAAGATCGCCCGCAGAAGGCGCTCTTCCGGCGTGAGGTCGGTTTCACCCTTCGGGGTCACCTTCCCGACGAGGATGTCACCGGCCCGCACGGGCGCGCCCACGCGGATGATGCCGTCCTCATCCAGATAGCGAAGGGCCTCTTCGCCCACGTTGGGGATTTCGCGGGTGATTTCCTCGACCCCGCGCTTCGTATCCCTGACCTGGAGTTCGAACTCCTCGATGTGGATGGAGGTGAAGACGTCGGTCTTGGTCAACCGTTCGCTGACCAGAATCGCGTCCTCGAAGTTGTATCCGTGCCAGGGCATGAAGGCGACGAGCGTGTTGTTGCCCAGCGCCAGCTCCCCGCCGTTCGTTGCATGTCCGTCGGCAAGAACCTGACCGGTTTCAACATGGTCGCCCGGTTTGACGATCGGCTTCTGGTTGATGCAGGTATCCTGGTTCGAGCGCTTGAACTTGGTGAGCGGATAGGTGTCGAGACCCGCGTCCTGCTTGAAGTCCACGAGATCGGCGCTGCTGGCCTCGTAGCGAATCGTGATCGCTTCTCCGGAGACGCTCTCCACGGCACCACCCCGACGGGCGATGACCAGCGCGCCTGAATCACGCGCGACCTTCTCCTCCAGGCCGGTACCGACCAGCGGGGCCTCGGTCTTGAGCAGCGGGACGGCCTGGCGCTGCATGTTCGAGCCCATCAGCGCGCGGTTGGCGTCGTCGTGCTCGAGGAACGGGATCAGGGCCGCGGCCGGGCTGACGATCTGAATCGGCGAGACGTCCATGAACTGGACCTCGCCGGCCTTGGTCAGAGGAACTTCACCTTTCGCCCGGCAGGTCACCCGCTTCTCGGAGAAGCCGTTGCTGGTGTCCAAAGGCTCGTTGGCCTGGGCGATGATTGCCTCGTCTTCTTGGTCGGCCGACAGGAACTGGACCTGGTCGGTGACCTTTCCGCGCCGACAGATGCGGTAGGGCGTTTCCAGGAAGCCGAGGTCATTGACCCGCGCGTAGGTCGCCAACGACGAGATCAGACCGATGTTCGGCCCTTCCGGGGTCTCGATCGGGCACATCCGGCCGTAGTGCGTGTAGTGAACATCGCGCACCTCGAAGCCGGCCCGGTCACGCGTGAGACCACCCGGTCCCAGCGCCGATAGACGCCGCTTGTGCGTCAGCTCGGCGAGCGGATTGGTTTGGTCCATGAACTGCGAAAGCTGACTGGAGCCGAAGAAGCTCTGCACCACCGCCGAGATCGTCCGGGCGTTGATGAAGTCGTACGCCGTGACCTGCTCGGGCTCCTGCAGCGACATGCGCTCGCGGATGATGCGGGCCATGCGCGCCAGACCGGTGTTGAACTCCTTCGCCAGCAACTCACCGACCGACCGGACGCGGCGATTGCCGAGATGGTCGATGTCGTCGGTCTCGATGGTGATCGGGGTATCGATCTCTTCACTCTCGGACACCCGGAGGAGCAGGAGATAGCGCAGAATCCCCGCGAAGTCTTCCTTGCAGAGCGTGGTCAGATCATCGGGCGGGGCCTGGAAGGTGTAACGCTTCATCTTCCGCTTGCCGCCCAACAGATCCTCATGGCGCAGCTTGCCGTTGAGCTTGTAGCGACCCACCTGAGCGAGGTCGTACCGCTTCGGGCTGAAGAAGAGCCGCGTCAAGTACTCGCGCGCGGTGTCGACCCGCGGCGGTTCGCCCGGCCGCATCAGCCCGTAGATCCGGGCCAGGGCCTCTTCTTCCGTGGCACACCCGTCCTTCTTCAGGGTGTTGCGGATGATGTCCGCCTCTTCCTGCAGAGGAATGTCATACACCGCCACCGTGGGAGCGCCCACCTTGACCAGGTGTTTGAGCACATCCTCGGTGATCTCCTGGTTGCTCTCCAAGAGGATCTCGCCCGTCTCCGGGTCGATGATGTCCTCGGCCGAGATGCGGTGGACCAGACGTTGGGTCTTCTTGGTCTTGAGCCCCCCCAGCTCCAGACTCTCGGTCTCGTAAAACAGGTCCAGGATGTCCCTGTCCGTGACGATGCCGAGGGCTTTGAGCAGGATCGAGGCGGGCAGCTTGCGCTTGCGATCGATGTGGACATACATGATGTCCTTCACATCGATGCTGAATTCGACCCAGGACCCGCGGTAGGGGATGATGCGTGCGTTGTAGAGGCGCTTGCCGTTCGGATGGGTCGTGCTTTCGAAAAAGACGCCCGGCGAGCGGTGAAGCTGGCTCACGATCACGCGCTCGGCACCGTTGATCACAAAGGTGCCCTTGTCGGTGATCAGCGGGATCTCACCCAGGTACACTTCCTGGGGCTCCATGATCTCCTTGTCGCGCTTCTTGCCGTCGACCTCTTCCCGAATCCGGAGGCGAAGCTTGACCTTGAGGGGGACCGAAAAGGTCAGGTCCCTCTCCTGGCATTCTTCAACGCTGTACTTGGGCTCGCCGATGTTGTACGAGACAAACTCCAGGCAGAACAGGCCCCGCGAGTCCTCGATGGGAAACACGGAGTTGAACACCTCCTGGAGCCCCTCGTTCGCGCGAGCATCGGGCAGCACGGTGCGCTGCAAGAACCGCTCAAACGAAGAGAGCTGGATGGCGAGCAGATTCGGGATCTCGATAAACGATGTGTCCGGCAACTTAGAGAAGCTGCGAACGGGAAGTGCGGCCGTACTCAAGGTTCCTCCACCTGTTTCGGCCTCTATGGGCCGCTGTTAGGTTGACGGAAACGGGACCTGACTCCCGTACAAGAGGACGATTCTGATTGGCTCCCGGGATCCTTCCCGCTGATGTGGATGCCGAAACCGGCTCCTTTTTGCGAGAGGCATGACTACGGTCGGATCCTTAAGACTCCGATTGCTGTGCCTAACAGCCTTCGAGAGCTCAGGTTCCGGGAGCGCCGTGGAATGCTTCCTTTATCACCTACTCAGCATCCCCAGGTTCCCCCTTGAAGGGGAACCATGGGGCGCGTGAATGCCATGTGGTAAAGAAGTCCCCTGCTGGTCCGGGCAATTACTTGATCTCGACCTCAGCGCCCACGTCGGTCAGGCGAGTCTTGAGATCGTCGGCCTCTTCGCGTGAGATCTTCTCTTTGACAGCCTTGGGCGCGCTGTCGACGAGCTCCTTGGCTTCTTTGAGTCCCAGGCTGGTGATTTCGCGGACCACCTTGATGACCTGGATCTTCTGCTGACCGGCACCCGTGATCACGACGTCAAACTCGGTCTGCTCTTCTTCAACCGCGGCACCAGCGCCCGCCATACCGGCCGGCATCGCCATCATCGGGGCCGACGCGGTCACACCAAACTTCTCCTCGATCCCATCGACCAGCGCCTTGATGTCCAGCATCGTCGCCGTTTCGAGCCACTCGAGGACTGCTTCTTTCGTTACATCCGCCATCTCTAGAACCTCCCTACCCTCTGTCTAGCGAGCCGTCCGCCCTCACACCCGTTCAGGTTGCCCTGGAACGAACAACACACCCTTGATTGACCTCTTTACGATCTATGGCATCACTTCGTCGGTCCTCAGCCAGAGAAGCTTGGTCATCGTGCGGGTACACCCTAGAGGGTCGCGAACGATGACCACTGGCCAAAACCGTCAGAGCGAATCCTACGCGTTCTCTTCTTTCTGCTTGGCCACTTCGTCAAGCACGCTGGCCAGGTCGCGCAACGGCGCGGTCAGGACCGAGGCCAGGTCGCGCAGCGGCGCCTGGAAGACCCCGGCGAGCATCCCGATCAGCTGGTCCCTCGACGGGAGCGACGAGATCGCCTTGACCTCTGCCTGGTCGAGCGCCTTGTTGTCGATCAGACCGCCGCGAACCTCGGGGAACTTGAACTCCCTCTTGAAATCCACCAGGAGCTTGGCCGGCGTGACCTCATCCTCCTCGCTGGTCACCAGGGCGGTGGGCCCGGCCAGCGAAGGGATCAGCTCCTCATTCCCGGTATTCTTGGCGGCGATCCGCAGGAGGGTGTTCTTGGCCACCTCCATGCGGACGTTCGACTCACGGCAGCGCTTGCGCAGCTCGGAGACCACCTCGACGGTCATCCCCTTATAGTCGGCCACGTAGATACCCTTGGCCTGCTGGAGAACTTCCTCCAGCTCAGCGACCTTCTTGACCTTCTCATCCCGAGTCATAACTCTTAGCCTCTCTTGTGGAAAAAGCGGGGCGAACAGGCGGAGCCTGCCACGCGCTATCCCCGCGGGGTAATCTCTGCCACGTCCAAACGGATCCCAGGACCCATCGTTGAGGAAATCGTGATGCTCCTGACGTACGTGCCCTTGGCCGCCGAGGGGCGCAGGCGCACGACCTCGATCATGAACGCCTTGATGTTGTCGGCCAGTTGATTGGCCTCGAAGGAGGCCTTGCCGACCGGCACCTGCAGATTGCCGCCGCGGTCGACCCGGAACTGGATCTTACCGCCCTTGACTTCCTTGACCGCCTTGGTGATGTCGAAGGTGACCGTTCCGACCTTGGGGTTGGGCATCAGGCCGCGGGGGCCCAGAATCCGACCGAGCTTACCAACCTGTCCCATCATGTCGGGGGTGGAGATGACGCGATCGAAGTCCATCTCACCGGCCTGGACCTTCTCAACCAGATCCTCGGCACCCACCACATCTGCGCCGGCCTCCTGAGCCTCCACGGCCTTCTCGCCCTTGGCGAAAACCGCGACGCGAACGGTCTTACCCGTTCCGTGCGGCAGGCTGACCGTGCCGCGCACCATCTGGTCGGCATGTTTGGGATCGACCCCCAGGCGCGCCGCCAGCTCGACCGTCTCATCGAACTTCGCCTTCGCGTGCGACTTCAGATAGTCGATCGCGGAAGCGAGGTCGGGGGTCTCCAGCTTGGCACGCTCCTCGAGGGCACTGCGAAAGCGCTTCCCGTGCTTCATAGATATGACCTCGGCCCTTCTCGGGCCTCCCTCGGGTGAATCTTCCGGCCGGCTCCGAGGTGGAGAGTCCGGCTGGCCTCCGGGCGATGAACCCGGGGGGAGCAAACGATCTAGTCGATGACCTCAATGCCCATGCTGCGAGCCGTACCACGCACCATTTCCATGGCTGCGGGAACATCGGCAGCGTTCAAGTCGGGCATCTTCAGTTTTGCGATATCTTCCACCTGCTTGGTGGTCACCGTGCCAACCTTTTCCCGGTTGGGCTCACCCGACCCCTTTTCCACCTTGGCGGCTTTCTTGAGCAGCACCGCCGCGGGCGGGGTCTTGGTGATAAAGCTGAAACTACGATCCTTGTACACGGAGATGACGACCGGGATGATCAAACCCACATCTTTCTGCGTGCGGGCGTTGAACGCCTTGCAGAACTCCATGATGTTGACCTGGTGCGCACCGAGGGCGGGACCTACCGGCGGGGCCGGATTCGCGTTCCCGGCCGCCAGTTGCAGTTTGATCGTTCCAACAACTTCCTTCGCCATGAGCACTAGTCTCCGTTCGATGCCAGAGGTGACCGATCGCTAGATACTGGTCACATGCATAATGTCGAGCTCGACTGCGGTGGGCCGTCCAAAGATGGACACCATCACCCGCAACTTGCCGCGCTCGGGGTTGATCTCGTCGACACTGCCCACGAAATCAGCAAACGGTCCTTCCGTGACTTTGACCGTCTCGCCGACCTTGAAGGGCACATCGGTCGTCACCTTGCCGACCTCGCGAACCTCTTCGCCCCGGATCCGCCTGACCTCAGCTTCGCTGAGAGGCGCCGGCTTCTTGTCGCCCACGAAGTGGGTCACACCCGGGATGTTCTGCACCAGGGCCCGGATATCGTCGCTCATCTCCATTTCGATCAGCACGTAGCTCGGGAAGGTCTTGCGCTTCGTGATGTGCTTCTTGCCAGCCTTCATGACCGCGTAGTCTTCGGTGGCAACCACGATCTCCCCGAACTTGTCCTGCGCCTTGGCGTATTGGATCGCGCGCTCGAGATTGGCTTTGACCTTGTTCTCATGGCCCGAGTAGGTATGGATCACATACCAGCGCATCTTCGAGGTCTCGGCCGGGGGCGCCTCAGGCGTCTCCGGCGCAGGTTCCTCGGAAGACACCTCTTCGGCCGGCTCCGGCTGTTCGTCCTCGGCAGCCTCCGCGACTTCCGTCGCTTCGTCGGCCGGAGCCTCTTCCGGAGTGGGCTCAGCGTTCTCGGCCGGAACCTCTACCGAGGTATCCACCGCCGGCTGATCCTCAGGGGCCGGAGTTCCGTTCTTCTCTTCCTGATCTGCCACAGCGATCCTATCTGCCTCATCTTTGGAAGTCGGGATAGTGTCCCGGATGGCTGCCGGGGCCATGAGTGGACCCCGAACCGCCGCGATCATCCAAGATGCATTACGAATCCGAGAGCTTTGTTGACGATCAAATCCACGATCGAAATGAACACCGTGATGATGAACACCGTCACGATGACCACCGTGGTCGATTCCTTGAGCTCATCAAACTTGGGCCAGGTAATCTTCTTGGTCTCGGTTTTCACCTCACCCAGGAAGGTTTTCGTTTTCTCAATTGCTGACATGAGAAACCTCTACATTCCTAACGGATTCAAGAACCCGGCCTACTAACGAACTTCTTTGTGCGGCGTGTGCTTCCGGTCGTAGGGGCAGTACTTCTTGTACTCCACTCGATCCGGATGCAACCGCTTGTTCTTCCTCGTCGTGTAATTGCGGCGTTTGCACACCGTGCAGGCGAGGATGATCAAGTCTCTCTTGGAAGCCATCTCAAGCCATCCTTCCGGGTTTCCGGGCTCCGTCCCGCGTTACTCGACAATCTCGGTCACCACACCGGCGCCGACCGTACGGCCACCTTCGCGAATCGCGAAGCGCAGCTCTTTCTCCATGGCGATCGGCGTCAACAGCTCGGCATCGATCGTCACGTTATCGCCCGGCATCACCATCTCGCGACCTTCCGGAAGATTCACCGAACCGGTCACGTCCGTCGTCCGGAAATAGAACTGGGGACGATAGCCCGTGAAGAACGGCGTATGACGTCCGCCCTCTTCCTTGCTCAAGACATACACCTCAGCCTTGAACTTCTTGTGAGGCTTGATCGAACCCTTCGCCGCCATCACCATCCCGCGCTCTAAGTCCGTCTTCTCGATCCCGCGAAGCAGCAGTCCAACGTTGTCGCCCGCTTCGCCCGAGTCCAGCAGCTTCCGGAACATCTCGACACCCGTCACCACGCACTCGCGCGTGTCACGAATACCGACGCGGTCGATCTTGTCTCCAACCTTCACGATCCCACGCTCGATACGACCCGTGCCCACCGTGCCACGACCCGTGATCGAGAACACGTCCTCGATCGGCATCAGGAACGGCTTGTCCAGGTCGCGCTCAGGCGTCGGAATCGTCTCGTCCACCGCCTTCATCAGCTCCATGATGCAATCGGTCGACGCGTCATCATCCGGGTTCTCCATCGCCTTCAGCGCGCTTCCGCGAATCACAGGAATGTCGTCGCCCGGGAACTCGTACTTGCTCAGCAGCTCACGAACCTCGAGCTCCACCAGATCCAGCAGCTCAGGGTCGTCCACCATGTCGCACTTGTTCAAGAACACCACGATGTAGGGCACATTCACCTGGCGCGACAGAAGCACGTGCTCGCGCGTCTGGGGCATCGGACCGTCGTCGGCGCCCACCACCAGGATCGTTCCGTCCATCTGCGCCGCGCCCGTCACCATGTTCTTCACATAGTCAGCGTGGCCGGGACAGTCCACGTGCGCGTAGTGACGGGCCTCCGTCTGATACTCCACGTGCGCCGTGTTGATCGTGACCCCGCGCTCCTTCTCTTCGGGCGCGTTGTCGATCGAGTCGAAGGAACGAATCTCACAGAAGCCCTTCTTCGCCAACGTCATCGTGATCGCGGCCGTCAGGGTCGTCTTCCCATGATCCACGTGACCAATCGTTCCGACGTTCACGTGGGGCTTTGTTCTTTCGAACTTCTCCTTGCTCATGTGTCCCACTCCTCCTTAGTTAAGTCGGGACCCTTCCACAGCGCGGATAACAATACTGAGCCCGCGAGCAGACTTGAACTGCTGACCTATTGCTTACCATGCAATTGCTCTACCAACTGAGCTACGCGGGCTTGCACGTACTCTGTCTGAGCGGGAAACGGGACTCGAACCCGCGACCCTCAGCTTGGAAGGCTGATGCTCTAGCCAACTGAGCTACTCCCGCTTATCAAAGCGCGCTGGTTGCAGCCTCCTAAGAGCTTTCAACCCGGTCAATGTGGCGGGGGAAGGATTCGAACCTTCGAAGCCGTTCGGCGACAGATTTACAGTCTGTTCCCTTTGACCACTCGGGAACCCCGCCAAGAAAACCCCTTCACACAAGCTAGCTGGCGAAGGGACTCGAACCCCCGACCTGCTGATTACAAATCAGCTGCTCTACCAACTGAGCTACGCCAGCCCAACGTCCAACCGGCCGGCATACTTCCGCCAAAGAGGTGCCGCAAATCGAAGAATCGGTTCCGACCGCCCCGGGGCAGAATTCCCTGAGATCGTGGACATACCTGTCTCAGGTGCCAAAGCAAGGCATCTTACGCTCTCGGGACCCCATCGTCAAGACGCATTTTGTGAATGGAAACGGCTCGCATCGGGACCAACCCAGCAGGAAATCTCGGGTGGATCGGAGGTTACCTTTAGCCCCCGCGCCTCACGATCAGGACGGTTGCTCCGCCGGACGGGATACGCGCGCCCGGGCTGAGGCGATAGCATCTGCGCAGATCCGCTCGAGCAGCCCCCCGAAATCGACCCCGGTGGCAGCGGCCGCCTTCGGGAGGAGACTTGTGGCCGTAAGTCCAGGAATTGTATTGAGTTCCAGGCAATAACAGACACCAGCGTCATCCATCCGATAGTCCACGCGGGCCATACCCCGGCAGCCGAGGGTCCTAAATAGCTTCTGGGATTCGTGTTGCAGCCGCGCAGCCGGTGTGGACGGCAGGTCCGCGGGCACACGGTACTCGCAGGCGCCGGCCGTGTATTTGTTCGAGAAGTCATAGAACCCCTCGAGGGGGATGATCTCCACGACCGGGAGCGGCTCGCCCTCGAGAATGGCCACGGTCAGCTCGCGTCCGTCAATGTATTGCTCCACAAGGATTTCGGGGTTTTGACCCTTCGAGGCTCCGCCCGCAGCCGCCGCGCTGCGGATCGCCTCGGCCCACTGGCTCTTCTCGTGGACGATGGTGATGCCCACCGAGCTGCCCTCCGCCACAGGTTTGACGACCAGGGGCGGTGACCACGGCATTTCAGGGATATCCTCCTGGCTCTCCGGCGGTGGAAATGTAACCCAACGAGGGGTTTGGATCCCCAAAGGCGTCATCACGCGCTTGGTCAGCGCCTTGTCCATCGCGAGCGCGCTCGCCGCCGGGCCCGATCCGGAATAGGGGATCGGAACGGTCTCGAGGAGCGCCTGGACAGTTCCGTCCTCACCCGCTCCCCCATGGAGCGCGAGGAAGGCGACATCGACCTTCGTCCGGAGCAAACGAGCGGTCTTGAGAAGCCGCTCGGCCCACCCCAAGCCTCGCCAACCCTCGGGATCGGCGGCCTCGGACGCGGTCTCGGTGCTTCTGCGCTCGCCGGCCGCGAGAGCCACCGGCAGATCGGCCGGGATGCGGTGGGAAGACAGCTCGGGCAGGAAGGCCCCTTCGCCCAGATCGTAGACCAGGACGTCATGGCCCTTCTCGCTCAGCGCCTGGGCAACTGCATGGCCCGATTCGAGGGCCACATCGCGCTCGGCGGAGAGCCCACCGAGAACAACCCACACTTTCATGGCCTGCATGATCACTCCTTAATATGGAGAGGAGCCATCCCCTCCGTAGGGATTTTGCTCCAGCAGCACCCGGTTTTCCGGATTCCGGTCCTCGTTGGCGCTGGTGACCCTGATCGCGGGCAGATCCTGGACCGGGCATTTAGTTTCACAGATCCCGCACCCGATGCACAGCTCGATGTCCACATGCGGTTGTTTGACGGTGCGCCGCTCCCCATCGTGCCGCACGACCTCCACTTCCTCGAACCAGATGGCCTTCTTCGGCGTCGGGCAGTGCTCCTCACACACGATGCAGTTCGTCTGGAAGGCATAGGGCAGGCAGCGGGAGGTATCGAAGAACGCGAGCCCGATGACCACCTTCCGTTTCTCTTCCGGCTGCAGCAGTCTGATCGCCTGCGTCGGGCAGACCTGGCCGCAGAGGGTGCAGTTGTACTCGCAGTAGCCGATGCGAGGCACGAGCCGGGGACTCCACAGCCCCTCCAGCCCGGCTTCCAGCAGCGTGGGCTGTAAACCGTTGGTGAGGCAAACCTTCATGCACTCGCCGCAGCGGATGCACAGTTGCAGAAACTCCCGCTCGGGGCGCGCACCCGGCGGGCGGATGAGCAACGGTTGCGGCCGCACCTCCTTCTCCCCCAGCCGGAGCACGGGCGCCGTCACGGCGCCCCCCGCAAGGGCGATCAGGAAGTGGCGCCGGGGCACGGCGGTTCCCGCAAAGGCCGTCTGTGCGTGAAGCCGGGGCCGTCTGAATCCGAACTCCAGGCCGCCTTCCGTACAAGCCGCCGTGCAGTTGCCGCAGACGACGCACTCCGACGGTCGCCATCCCTCCCGGATCTCCGGGTCGGCCGCCCCCTGGCACTCGTAGGTGCAGAGTCGGCAGTTGATGCATCCCTCGGTTTGCAGCACGCGAAAGGCCCCGAACCGGGCCAGCACCCCCAGTAGCGCACCCAAGGGACACAGGATCCGGCACCAGAACCGGTAGCGCACGAAGCTGAGTGCCAGGATGCCGAAGAAGAGCAGCGCAAAGAGGACGACCTGGTAGAAGTGCGGCTGGTTGAAGCTCATCAAGCTTCCCTGCAGCGAATCGTAGATGGGCTCGGTGAGGGCTGTTATTCCCAGAGGGTTGTGTTGGTAGGCCGCCTCGAAGACAGGACGAAGGATCCATTCGAACATCGGCAGGACGACCAGACCCATCGACCGGATGACCAACGAGAGCGGATCGAGGACCCCCGTCCACTGGACGCCGAGCAATGCGGCGACTAAGAGCCCGCCGAGCAGATAGTACTTGATGACCTGGGACCGGTGCCAACGATTGGACTGAATCACATCCTTGCGTTTGCGCAGCGGGAGCTTCTCGGCAAGCTGGATGAGCGTACCGAGCGGGCATACCCAACCGCAGAAGAACCGTCCGAAGATCAGGGAGAGACCGACCGTGATCAGGGCCAGCCACATCAGCCCTTCGACCGTCTTGTGGGCCAGAAGCGTCGACAGGAAGGCCAACGGATCGATCTCCAGGAACACCTTGACCGGCAGGCCGATCTCGTCGCTGCCATTGTACTGCGTTCGCATGAGCAGGTAGAAAAAGACCAGGAAGAATAGGGTTTGCGAACCGATGCGCAGCTTACGAATCACGTGTCCTCCCTGCTGCCGGCTGGCTTCCGAAACTGCCGCGCAGCGCGCGCAATCCCAATCCGATCATGACCAATGACAAGAGAATCAGTGCCAAGGAGATGCTCTCCACCACCGTATTCTGCCTACCGCTCGCCACCAGCATGACCAAACTCGTCAGGGTGACCGCGAACATGAAGATCATCGGCAGGATGACGAACCAGCCCCGATGGCCGAGGCGCCGCAACCAGATCGTGATGACCAGGAGGGTCAGGCCGGCCAGAAGCTGGTTGGTCGCTCCGAAGACGGGCCAGATGGCTTTCCAGGCCGGCAGGACGTTACCTTCAGCATCGTGAAAGGTGACGAGAACGAAGATCGCGGGCACGATCAGGGTCGCCAGCGCGGAGAGAAACCGCGCCTGCACGTTGCGAATGCCCAAGAACTCGTGGAAGAGGAATCGGCCCAGGCGGGTCGAGGTGTCCAGGGTCGTGAGCAGGAAGGTCGAGATCGCCAGGGCGCCGAACGCGGACCCCAGCTTCGCCGGAATCCCGAAAACCTGCGCGAACCGTCCCATCCCGCTGGCGAATACCTGGGTGGCCGACAACTTGTGGGCCCGGTAGGCTTCGGCAATCTCCCCCCCGCTCGCCAACATGATCACCGTGGCCAGCGCGATCAGCGCCACCACGCCCTCCGCCGTCATGGCCCCGTATCCGATCTTCCGAACATCCGGCTCCTTGGCCAGCTGCTTAGCGGTGGTGCCCGATGCAATCACCGAATGGAATCCGCTGACCGCCCCGCAGGCAATCGTCACGAACAGGATCGGAAACATCGGCCCGATGGCGGATTCGAAGCCGAGAAAGTGAGGAAATGACAGGTCGAATCCCCCCAGCAGGAGACCCACGCCCGCCGCGGCCACCGTGCCGTAGAGCAGGAAGGAGGACAGATAGTCGCGCGGCTGAAGGAGAATCCAGACCGGGGTGACCGACGCCACATAGCAGTAGACGATCAGGATCAGGGTCCAGGTCTTGGTCGCACTCCCGGCCAGCGCGGGGAGCTGACCCGCTTCGATCGGAAGCCGCCCACCGATGTAGACGGAAAGAAAGACCAGCGGGACGAAGATGAGGGTGCCCATGAGCGGCGGCATCTTCAGCCGGTAGATCGAGAGCCCGAAGAGGATGGCCAAGGCGATGAAGAGGACCGAGCTGGTGGCCACCCCCCCGTTTGCCGCGAAGGTGGTGGCGGTCAGATCCAGGAAGACAACCAGCACGTAGATCAGGGTCAGCCAGATGAAGGCGAGAAAGATCTTCTGCGTCGTCGGGGAGATGACCGTGCGGGCGATCTCTCCGATCGACTGCCCGCGATGCCGGATCGAGGCCACCAATGCCGTGTAGTCGTGTACGCCGCCGATCATCGTCATGCCCACGAGAATCCAGAGGAAGGCCGGCAGCCAGCCGAATGCCATGGCCGCGATGATCGGTCCGACAATCGGGCCGGCGCCCGCGATCGA
Source organism: uncultured bacterium (assembly GCA_964612295.1). Lineage (GTDB taxonomy): Bacteria > Eisenbacteria > RBG-16-71-46 > CAIMUX01 > WJJG01 > CAYQJL01. The sequence goes on from CAZTDY010000046.1 coordinate 20,333, forward strand.
GGAGAAGTGGTGTCCAAAGAGGATCGGGGTTCGGGCGGGGACGTAGTCGACCCCGTCATACTCCGAGGCCGAGGGCATGACGCGATCGGGTTTGATCTCGAACTTACGGTCCAGAAAGCGCCCGTAGATCAAATACCCGCCGAGGAGGATGGCCGTCCCACCCAGGAAGAGCAGCGCGAGCATACGCCTTCTGCCTCCGCAGCCTGCAGCCCGAATGACGAGGGATGCGTGGACTGCCCCGATGAACGCCGACAAGGATTCCAGAAGTCACCCTACCGCTCACCAGGGTCGGGGGTCAACCGGGCCGCGTTAGCAGCCCGAGGCAGAAGTGCTCCGTCGGGCCGCTATCGCATCAGGATCATACGGCGGCCGGACTCATAGCCGTTCGCGGTGGAGAGCTGCAGCCAGTAAACCCCGGCTCCCACCGGGCGACCGGCGTCATCGGCGCCATCCCAGGCGAAGGTGTGCTCCATCCCGCCTTGGAGATTCTGGTCAGCAAGCGTGCAGACCCTCCGGCCGGACACATCGTAGACATGGAGTTGCACGTGATTGCTGCTGGCCAGACTGAATCGCACGGTCGCGCTTCGATGAAACGGATTCGGCCGCGCGGCATAGAGGTAGGTCGCCGGGCCGTGCAGGTGGCTTCCGGGCTCCCCATCGACGCCGGTGGGCCGGCAATCGAGGTTCCAGAGCCCAAAAGGCTCCGCCCCCGCACTGATCCAGTCCAGGGTGGCGCTGAGCCAGTCGGCCCCCGCGGCGACCACGCAGGTGCTGTCTTCCGAGCAGACCGCGCCGACGCAGCTTTCGTAGGAGAGGTGGGATAGGCTGAACGATGCGATCGCCCCCCTCCAGTTGGCCGTGCCGGGGACGAACCGGTCCCGGACGATCGACGAGAAGTCCCAGGTCGTGCTCCCATCGTGGAAGGACAGGTTTCCGACCGCATCTTCGACGCCCATGAGGCCCAACACGTCAAAGTCGAGAATGGTGGGGCAGCCGTTCCCTCGCAAGGTGAGGGGAAGCGTCGGCTCGTAGAAGGCATCACCCGTGGGAAGCAAGCGGACGCACCACTCCTCGTCACCGCTGTACTGGCGGTAGCTCCCATGCAGGATCCGGGCGCCCAGCATGTCCTGCAGGATCATCCGCCCGTACGGCTCTCGGAAGTTCAGGACATCGGCGATGCTGCTGCCCGTACAGATCAGCCCTCGCCGATGGTACTCCACGCCGCAGTCGGTGCTGTTGATCCAGTCGTAGATCATCGGCCAGTCTTTTTTCTCCGTCGCCCCGGCCCGGAATGTTCCCGTGTCGATGATGAGCAACCGATAGCCCATCAGCTGTTCAAGTGTACAACCATTGTTCCCGTACCCGCCGGGGTTGTAGGTCGTCCCGCCATAGCTGCGCGCAAACGGCGCGAACCAGCAGCATCCGCAATCGTAGTCGAATTTGTCGTACTCGAGGCCTATTGCAGCCAGCTGGGGATCGATCAGGTAGTCCACTCCGCGGTCGAAGGCATCCAGATAGAGCACGCTCGGCCATTGCACCTCGAAGGGGCTCCCGGGAACGCTCTGCATACCTGGAAGAATCGAGAACTCAGCGGGCCGGCCGTTGGTGGGCAGGAAGTAGTATTCCTCGGGCACCGCGCCGCCATCATAGTAGTAGGAGCGGTAGTAGTACTCGATGACCGTCCCCGGCGTCCAAACGCTGTCGGGCAGAATCTCCTGCTCACTGCTCAGATCGGGAGTGCTCGGATCGAATCCCGGATCGTTCTCGTGGAAGTAGGTCACGAACTTCCGGTTGTAGCCTCCCTGTTCGGTGTCCAGCGAGTCCATCAGCACGCAGACGTAGTCGCTTTCGGGATCTCCCGACAATCGCGCCTTCCAGATGAGGTAATCAGGGATGAGATCCTGCCAGGGCCCCTTTCGGGCAACGCGAAGGCAAAGCTCGACCAGAAAGCGGTCTTCCTCCGATAGCACCGTCGGGCCCGTCACCACCACGGAATCCCCGAGCCAATCATTCACCGGATCCGGGTTGACGTTGGTTGGACTGTGATCCCAGGCGATGTCCGCGTTGCCCACATCGCCGGGTTCCAGATAGCTGGGAAAGCGCTGCCCGAATCCATCCACCAGGGTGTGTCCGAGCTCCGGCACGATCCACGGCGTATGCGGCGTGGCCGCCAGGCCGAAACGGATGTTGTCGACAACGGGCGATCCCGACGTGTCCCCTTCATCCTCGCAGATCGTCGAGGGGATACCATAAGCCTCGCAACTGCAGAGAAGGTCATACACAACCCTGATCTTCTCCCAATCCGGGTCGACCGGACTCTCCCCGGTTGTGAAGGAGATGCGACTGTTCATACAACTCGGCTGGGACCCCGTGAAGAAGTATGAGCTCCCGAAGGTCGCCGGAGACCAGTGCGGCTCTGGATTCATGTAGGTTGTATAAGGGTAGTACATGTACCCCACGCGGTAGTAGGTACCGCGCAGATTCGGCATGAAGGAGTACTGGGTGTAGTCCGCAAAGCTACCGCCATAGAGGTCTCCCGTATATCCATTCCGGTCCACGATCGGAGAGATCGCGCGCTCGTCCTGACCGACCCTGTGCCCCGGAATCGGGTGGGGACTGCCCTCTTCATCGATGAACTCGAGCGCCCAGCCGCTGAGTTCGCACTCACAGGCCACCCCCATCGTCTCGAGCCACTGAACGTAGGTGGTTTCATCGATGAGCCCCATGAAGGTTCCCACCGGCTCACAGCGGTCGAAGGTGTAGCCGTCGGCGCCGGACTCAAACGTTGCGGTGTGGGATTGCGCACCGACGTCCAGCTGGACATTGTCGGCCGAGAACGGTCCGCTATCGGAGTTGTAGAGGCCGTCTTCGTCCGACCAGACGCGGTCGGCGACGAAGCGAAACTCGAAGCAGACCGAGTCGGTGCCGGCGGGAAAGGTGCTTTGGGCCACTGACCCGGACCAGAACTCAGGAAGGTCGGGGAATCCAATGAGGCCGGTGAACGAACCCAGCTCGATCTCGCCATCTTCGACCGGTTCTCCAAACTGATCGAAGCAGAGCACGTTGAGGTAGGTGATGTCCCAGCCGTCCTCGCTATCGTTGATGTAGTCGAATGACACCGACAGATCGCCGGCGGCAAACCGCGGCGACAGCGCCCGCTGGCACATCCGGTTCCCGTAGCCCATCCCGAGGACGTAGTCCCTCTCGAGGGCCTCTTCCTCATGCACCCCGCACCAGATCTGGCCGAGGCTGCCCGGGAAGATCGGGCTGGCCGGATCGGCGCTGAAGTCGGCGGCCGTGACGCGAGAGAACCAGACCTCCGGGTCTTCGTTGATGTCAATCGACGTCCACCCCTGGAAATCGCCGACGCCCCCATCGCCCTCGAAGTCCCACCAGCCACCCTCGATGGCATATCCGGATCCATCGTGACCGCCGAACCAGATGGTGTCGGCTCGGAAGCCGTCCGGCGCACGCGGCGGCGCCTCCTCGCGGAAAGCCGGCGGGGCGGGTTGCCGCAAGAGGTGCTCCTCTCTGGCCTGGGCCGCATGATCACCCGTGTACAACGCTGCCAGGCTGAGGACGATGAGTAGCGCGCGCATCTTCATACCGGCTCCCCTACCGCATGACAATCATCCGTCTGCTGGAAACATAGCCGTTCGATGTCGAAAGCTGCATCCAGAAAAGACCGGCTCCCACCGGGCGGCCGCCGTCGTCGGTGCCGTCCCAGGTCAACTCGTGCTCCTGGCCACCGGTCAAGTCGGCATCGACCAGCTCACGCACCTGCCGGCCGGTCACATCGAAGACCCGGAGTTCGACCCGCGCATCACTGGCGAGGCCGAAGCGGATCGTTGCCGATTGATGGAACGGATTCGGCCGGGCGGCAAAGAGGTGGGTCACCGGTCCGGCGAGGTGGGTCTCATCATCGACGTCGGCGGGGCCGCAGGCCCACGTCCACAACTCGAACGGCTCGGCCCCGTCGGTCATCCAATCCACGGTGGCCTCGATGAAGGCCGCCGTCGCATCCACGACGCAGATGCTGTCGCCGGCGCAGATCTCTCCCGCACAGCCCTCATAAGACATCTGATAGGGGCTGAAGGCGGCGATCGCCGAGCACCAGTTTGCCTCTCCCGGCACAACCTGATCACGGACGACCGAGGCGAGAGGCCACTCAGTGCTGCCGTCGCTGTAGTTGAGATTGCCGACCGCACCCTCCGCACCGGAGAGGCCCAGAACGCCGAAGTTCCGCTCTGCCGGACATCCGTTCCCATACACGGTCAGGGGGAGTCCGGGGACGTAGAGCGCTTCCGCCGTCGGCTCCAGGTAGACGCACCACTCGTCGTATCCCGTGTACAGCCGGAGCGACGGGTCCACCAGGGTCGCGCCGAGGTCATCCTGCAGGAGCGCTTGGCCGGTGGGAACGTCAGATTCAAGGATCGAGCCGATCCCGGAGCCGGTCAGCATCAATCCACGCCGTGTGCCGAGGACGCCGCACTCCGTCCTGCGCAGCCACTCCGACAAGAACGCCCAGTCCTCCTCCTCACAGGATCCCGATCCAAAGCTGCCCGTGTCGAAGAACATCATTCGATAGCCGAGCCCTTGCTCGATCGTAAGGCCGTTGTTGCCGTACCCCCCGGGATTGTAGTGCGTGCCACCATAGCTGCGGGGAAGCGGACAGTTGCAGCAGGAGGAGGCATCCAGGTAGTCGTACTTGTCGTAGTCCAGTCCAGCGGCCTCGAAGGCTGGCATCACATAGTACTCGGACCCCCGGTTGAAGGCATCGACGTACAACACCGCCGGCCATTGAATCTCGTAGTCGTCGCCCGCGATCCTTCGCATCTTCGGGAGAATCTCGAATTCCATGGGCGTGGATGGGTAGAAGAAGAATTCGGTCGGCGGCGCTCCCCCATCGTACCAGTAGGAGCGGTAGTAGTACTCGATCTTCGTTCCCGGCGTCCAGATGCTGTCGGGGAGGATCTCCTGCCGCGTACTGCGTTCGGGAGATCCATCGTCGAACGCTGGATCATCCTCGTGGAAGTAGCTCAGGAACTTGTGAGCGTAGGCCCCCTGGGGCGATTCGACGCTGTCCATGAGGGAACAGACGAAGTCCACTTCCGGGTCCCCGGGCAGCCGCGCCTTCCACTCCAGGTATTGCGGGATCAGATCCTGCATCGGCCCCTTCGATACGACGCGATAACACAGATCGACCAGCCAGCGGCCATCCTCCTCATGCACAATGAAGCCCGCTACCCCGGACGTGTCGGCGTGCCAGCTGTTGCTTCCCGGTTCGGTGGAACTCAGGGCGTAGGCAACATTGGAGTTGCCCACATCCAGCGGGCTGAGGTAGGTGGGCGTGGTCTGCCCGTAGCCGTCATGAAAGAAGCTGGCTGCGAAGAGGCTCGCGATGCGCGGAAGATCGGCTTCCCCGCCGATCAGCCCGACGCGGACGTTGTCGAGCACGGGCGATCCGTGCGTGTTGCCTTCTTCGTTACAGATGGTGGACGGAATCCCGAAGTGCACGCAGGAGCAGTAGATGTCATAGGTGAATCTCATCTGCTCCCATGAGCTGCTCAAAGGAGTCCCCGCTTGGCCGTCAAGCGTGCTCAGATTCGTTCCGTTCAGCCCGCAATTCGGATCGTCCCCGGTGTAGTAGTGCGTGTTCTGACCCATACGTTGCGACCAATGGGGCTCCGGGTTCACCTCGGTCGTGTGGGGGTAGTACATGTAGCCCTGACGATAGAAACAGCCGTAGTTATGGTCCAAGTAGACGAAGTTGTCCCATTGAACCAGGGTGGCGCTGATGGGAGGCAAGCGACTCGCATTGCGGTCGACGATCCCCGAAATGCCCCTTTCGTGGTGACCGCTGGGGTGCCCCGGATAGGTGTAGGGGGTGCTCTCATCGACAAACTCGAGGGCCCACCCGCTCAAGGTACACGAGCACGTAATATGGAGATAGTCCAGCCACTCGGTGTACGTGGTCTCATCCACGAGTCCCATGAAGGCCCCCACGCCTTCGCAGCGGCCGAAGGTGTAGCCATCCTCGCCCTCTTCGAAATCTGCGAAATGGGTCGGGCTGCCGGCGACATCTACGGTGATGTTGTCCGCCGCAAAGGGACCACAGGCGCAGTCGTAGAGCCCGTCCTCGTCCGACCAGGCGCCATCCGAAACAAACCGGAGCTCGAATCTCACCTGTTCGGTGCCCGGCGGGAACTCGGCCTGAGTCAGCCCCCCGGACCAGGTCACCGGCGCATCGGGAGACCCGATCACACCTGTCAGCCGGTCGAGCCTTTGGGGACCCCAAGGATTCGGCTCCCCCTCTGCGTCGAAACACAGGATGTAGATGTAGGTGTAGTCCCAATCGAGTTCGGTGTCATTGAAGTAGGAGAACTCGACGGACACATCTCCCGCCGGGAACATGGGCGAGAATGCGCTCTGGCAGAAACTGTCTCCATATCCCATCCCCGTGACGTAGTCGAGGAGGTTGGCATCGTCCTCATGGATGCCGCACCAGATCTGCCACTCGGAGTCAGGAAGATCCATCATTGGGTTGCAGGGATCGTCTCCGAAGTCACCCGCACCGACTCGGCTGAAGTAGTCATCGATGTTGGCGGTGAGATCCTGGCTCGTCCATCCCTGCAGGGCGCCGGTGCCGCCGTCGCCCTCGAAATCCCAGACTCCGCCTTCGACGGCGTACCCGTTGCCGTCGTCGTTCCCAAACCAGGTCGTGTCTCCCTGGGCTCTGGCGGGTATGGGCATTGTCACGCCATCCGGCAGGGCGCCATCGGGATGGAGATCCCAGGTCGCTGGACCCGGGTCCTTTGCCGTGGCGGGAATCGCGAGGAGGCAGGTGATCACCGTGAGGAACACAATCGGTAGGAACGTACGTTGCATGCCACACCTCTCTTGAGCTCTGGGGGGATCCATCGCCGACGTCTATTGTACCACGATCATCCTCTTGCTGGATTCAAAGCCCTGCTCGGTCGTGAGCTGCATCCAGAAGATGCCGCTGCCCACGGGGTTACCGGCGTCGTCGGTGCCCTCCCACGTCACGCGATGTTCTTGCCCGCCCTGCAGTTCGGCGTCCAACAGCTCACGCACCTGTCTGCCGGTCACATCGTAGATCCTGAGCTGGGTGTGCGCGTCGCTCGCCAGGCTGAAACGGATCGCGGCGCACCGATGGAATGGATTGGGGCGGGCGGCATACAAATGCGTCGCAGGGCCGGTGAGATAGGTGTCCTCGTCGACATCGGCAGGGCCGCACTCCCAAGCCCAGAGTCCGAACGATTCCGCACCCTCGGTCATCCACTCTATCGTTGCTCCCAGGAAGTCCGCACCGGCGGCGACGACACAGGTGCTATCGCTGCTGCAGGTGGACCCCTGGCAGCCTTCGTAGGCCAGATGCGACAGGCCGAAACCCTGAATCGCCGTGCGCCAATTGGATTCGTCCTCGATGACCCGGTCCCGAACCACTGAGGCGAAGTTCCAGGCGCTGCCGCCATCGCTGAAGTCGAGATTCCCAACCGCTCCTTCGGCACCCGAGAGGCCGAGCACATCGAAGTTCCGCGTGACGGGGCATCCGTTCCCGGACAGCGTCAACGGAAGCGCCGGCTCATACATCGCACCAGCTGAGGGCACGAGGGATACGCAGTAGTCTTCCACACCAGAGTACCAGTAGAAGGACTCATCCGTCAGTGTGGCGCCAAAGACATCGTTCAAGAGCGTGGGACCATGTGGTTCTTGATACACCAATGCCGAGGCAATTCCGTCACCGCCAAACAGCAGGGCTCGACGATTAGAAAGCGCGCCGCACTCGGTTGCTTGAATCCAATCGCTGAAGAAGAGGAAGTCGTTGTCTTCCATCGCCCCACCGCCAAATGACCCGAGGTCAAGCAAGATGAGCCGGTATCCGAGAGCCTGCTCCACCGTCATGCCGTTGTTGCCGTAGCCTCCAGGATTGTAGGTGGTGCCGCCGTGGCTCCGCGCCAGCGGAGCATGCCAGTTGCTGGCAGCGTCCAAGTAATCGAACTTGTCGTACTCCACCCCAATCATCTCGAGCATGGGCTCGATGTAGTATTCCGCTCCGCGGTTGTAGGCATCCACGTAGAGCACCGAGGGCCACTGGATCTCGAAGTCGTCTCCGGGAATCCTACGCATCCTAGGAAGGATTTCGAATTCGTTCGGGACAAGCGGATAGAGGTAGTATTCGGACGGTGGGGCACCGCCATCGTACCAGTAGGAACGGTAGTAGTATTCGATGCTCGTGCCCGGCGTCCAGATACTGTCGGGGAGAATCTCCTGGGCTGTGCTGAGATCGCCATGAGCCCAATCGAACCCGGGATCGTCCTCGTGGAAGTAGGTGAGGAACTTGTTTCGCCATACCCCTTGCACGGTTTCCACGCTGTCCATCAGCGCGCAGACGAAGCCCTCTTCCGGGTCACCCGGCAGTCTTGCTTTCCACTCCAGGTAGCGCGGGATGAGATCCTGCATCGGCCCCTTTGAGGTAAGCCGGAAACACAACTCGACCAGCCAGCGCTCAGCAGCGCTGTTCACGGTCGGTCCGGCGACACCGGTCGTATCGGCCAGCCAATCGTTCATCTCGGGATCGTTGTACTCGCTCAGATTCCTGGTGGCGTCCGAGTTGCCGACGTCCACCGGGCTCAAATAGGTGGGCGTGGTCTGCCCGTAGCCGTCGTGAAGCCATCCGCCCGCGAACAGGTTGGCGATCGCAGGCGCATCGGGTGCGCTGACCAGCCCCACACGAACGTTGTCGATGAGAGGCATTCCTCTGTTGTTTCCCTCTTCGGTGCAAACGGTCGAGGGAATGCCAAACGCCTCACACGAGCAGTAGACCTGATAGGTAAACCGGAGCAATTCCCAGCTATTGGGAAGCGGGTCGCCAGCATGCCCGTCGAGAGTAGTGAGATTGGCGCCATTAAGGCCGCAGTTGAGGTCAACGAAGTAATAGGTGCTCTGGCTGCGCCAACCCCAGTGGGGCTCTGGATTCACTTCGGTCGTGTAGGGGTAGAACGTACAGCCATATCGGTGGAATGTCCCGTAGGCATTATTCACATTGTAGGCTTCATCCCAGAAGACAACCGTGGTGTTATATTCGGGCGACACATAGCCGCCTCGATCGACGATTCCGGAAACTGCGAGTTCCTTCTGCCCACTGGCATGTCCGGGATAGAGGTAGGGGCTGTTCTCTTCGTCGTTGAATTCGAGTGCCCAACCACTGAGGGGGCAGTAGCAGGATAGCGAGTAGTAGTCCAACCACTCCGTGTAGGTCGTCTCGTGCACCAGTCCCATGAAGGTGCCCACGCCTTCACATCTGCTGAAGCTGTAGCCGTCGTCGTCTTCCTCGAAGTCTGCGTAGTGGGTCGGGCTGCCGGTGACCTCGATCGTAATGTTGTCCGCGGCAAACGGCCCGCAGATGCAGTCGTAGAGCCCGTCTTCATCCGACCATGCTCCATCGGAGTCAAAGCGGATCTCGAACTGAACAGACGCAGTACCCGCCGGCAAGCCGGCCTGACTGATCCCGCCGGACCAGGTCGCCGAATTGTCGGGCGACCCGATGTCGCCGGTCAGGCGATCCAGTTCGATCTCTCCATCGGTGATGAGTTCGCCCTCGAAATCCAGGCACAGGACGTGAAGGAAGGTGTAGTCCCAATCAACCTCCGTATCGTTGAAGTAGCTGAAGGTGATCGAGACGTCCCCGGCAGGAAAGATCGGAGAAAATGCGCTTTGGCAGAAGTTGTCTCCGTATCCGATACCGGTGAGATAGTCGAGCGCGTCGGCTTCGTCTTCGTGCAGGCCGCACCAGATCTGCCAGTCTGAATCGGGCAGGTCCATCATGGGATCGCACGGGTCGGCGCTGAAGTCGCCCGCGCTCACCCGGCTGAAGTAGTCGTCCGCGTCTTCCGTGCGATCGATGCTGATCCAGCCCTGCAGATCGCCGCCACCGCCGTCGCCCTCGAAGTCCCAGACCCCGCCTTCCACCGCGTAGCCGGTGCCGTCATCACCGCCAAACCAGACCGTGTCGCCCTGGGCTCGGGTGTGCGGGGCCGGTCTCATCCAGTCATGCGGCTCACCAGCCGGTTGAAGGTCCACGAGTTCGGTACCCCTGGCTCCGACCTCCGAGAAGGTCGCGGAAAGCGCCAGAATCACGGCCGTCATCACAATAGGCTTCACTACCTGTCGCATGGCACGTTCTCCTTGTCGCTATGCACTGACTCTCACTTGAGTGATTCCTCACACCTCTACCGCATCATGATCATCCTCTTGCTGGACTCGAATCCTCGATCGGTCGTGAGCTGCATCCAGAAGATGCCTGTGCCCATCGGCTGGCCGGCGTCATTGGTGCCTGCCCAGGTCACGCGGTGCTCTTCTCCGCCCTTCAGCTCCTCATCCACCAGCTCGCGTACCTGGCGGCCGGTCACATCATAGATCCTGAGCTGCACATGCGCGTCGGTCGCCAGGCTGAAACGGATCGCCGCGTAGTGATGGAATGGGTTCGGTCGGGCGGCATAAAGGTGGGTCGCAGGGCCGGTGAGATAGGTGTCCTCGTCGACATCGGCAGGGCCACACTCCCAAGCCCAGAGTCCGAACGGCTCGGCACCCTCGGTCATCCAGTCCAGCGTTGCTCCCAAGAAGTCCGCACCGGCTGCGACAACGCATGTGCTGTCGCTGCTGCAGCCTACGTTCCGCAACTCGCGAGGGGTCCCCTGAGCAATTATCGCGCTTGAGTC